>JAKSPL010000037.1 GCA_024404815.1 Oscillospiraceae bacterium | reverse complement strand
GCCCCTAAGCGCATAAACGCTTGGGGGCAAAACTTCTATATGGGTATTCGTCTTAACACTCCGCCTTTTTATATACTATTGATATGCGCACCGTCAGCCTATTTGAAATGCATTAGTGCAGCTGAATCGTTGAGATCATTGTGTCGATCACAGGGAGATTCGGCTTGACATTCTCCGTAAACAACAGGCTGTACACGGTTTTCCGCTGCTGCACAAGCGCACAGACCGAATACTCTGACCGTTCAGGATCCTGTATTGAATAATACATACAGACACGCGGCGAAAACCGAATATAATCCTGTTCGAAGCGGTCGATCTGCACGGCATACAACGCGCGGATGAAATTCTGCTGGAGTACCGCAGGCGTAATTTGCTGCAGCGCACCCTGAAACGGAATCGCCGAAATCGTAAGCATCAAATCACAGCGGCTGCCATACAGCACCGTTTCCATTGCGGTCGCTCTGTTTTCCAGCACCTTGAAATCCTGCGGAATCGCCAAACTGAGGTGCCCGTTCATACAGGTAGCCTCCTGCGGCAGATACACAACAGATACCACTCTGTCGCCAATCGCTTTGGCAGATTTCTCGCGTTCCTTCTGATTTTTTCTTGCTTTGAACCATGCACGCAGCTTTGTAAGCCACGAGCGTTTTTTCGTCGTCTGCGGCATACAGCTGCGCCTCCTTTTCATGCGTTCAGGAAATGACTGTCACAATATATCCGTCCACATTGTTGCCCGAGATGGTATAGTTGCCATTGCTCGGCACAGGCACACTCGTATCGCCCGTATTGCTTGCGGCAACGTAGTAGATGGTGAAATTCTGCTCATTATATGTATATTCCAGCATTCCCGTACCATAGGCATACTGATTTTTCAGCAGGTCGAGGTATTCTTCCAGACAGAGATTGTTCTCGTACATATAGGCGGAGTGCGGTGTGCCGACATAGCGGATCGCGGAATCGGTTCCCTTGACGCCTGTCTGTTCGTTCTTCTCCTTCGGATAGCGGAGGATGAAGCCGTACTTGTACATATTCTCATAGATCCAAGCATAATCGCCTGTATTGGAAATGAAATTGTACGAACCGCTGTTGGATTTCAGGTGAAGCTGGATGTCCAGACCGCTGGCAGATTCGGGATTGCTCTTGGAATCGTCCTGGTCGAGATAGCCGTAGTTAAACATGATCTCGGTGTTGTTGGTTGCGGTGTGATATGCGGAAATCATCTTGTTGAAATACGAGAGGGCTTCCGTGTTGTAAAGCACATAGGCAGGATACGAAACATTGTAGATGTTGCTGTAATTCGCTTCATACTCGCCGTTTCTGGCAACCAGTACCAGATCGAGGTCATCCTTGGAAAGGTGGCTCGGGTTTTCCTTATCCACACAGACAAGATTGCCTGCATAGACATCCGCTGCGATTTGCAGGGATTCAACATAATCCGACGGCATACTGCTGCCGTCCTCGGTAACGGCAGTCGTTTCGGTGGTCTGCGACGAGGGCGAACCGCCGATGACATAGGCATCCTCGGTAGTCGTTGTGGTAACAGTCGTTGAGCCGAGCGGTGCGAGCGGATGCTTGTCATCCGCCTGTGTCTGGGGTTCATCGTCCTTGCCGCAGGAGCTGACCATCCAGCCAAACAGGAAAATCAGGATGATCAGGAACACAAATGCAGCAATGACACGGTCCCAGCGGACTTTTCTTCTGCGATATCCGGAATTAGACATGGGATACTCCTCCATTCAAATGTTTCTACACGATTTTTTTATTTCTCTATTTTCTCTGACGTTCTTTTTTTCGGAAAAAAGCACAGTCCGAAGTCAAAGCTGTCAGACTGTGCTTTGTCGTTCACAAGTGCTTCGGGGATCAAAGTGCGGTATCAGCAGGTTGTGCAAGTCCCTCGGGGAGTGCAGTTTCCGCAGGTGCAGACAGGCCGGCAGATGCCATGCCCATTTCGGACATCAGACGTTCAAGCTCGCTGTCAACCTTTGCATTGCGTTCGAGTTCTTCGAAGGTAGCGACCTCTTCGGGCTTGGAAGTACCTGCGATCTCGCAGAATGCAGCTGCCTCTGCTTCCTTCTGGCTGACACGCTCCTCCATCTTGGAGAGCTTGTCGAAGCTGCTGTTGGTGTCGATGCCGCCCAAAGACTGTGCAAGTTCCTTGGTGGTATCTGCCATCTGGGAGCGTGCGATGAGCATTGCTTCACGGCTCTTTGCTTCCTGCAGCTTGGATTTCAGAACTTCAACCTGAGAGCGGATCGCTTCGGTCTGGTTGGAGATGGTTTCATACATTTCGCGGTAGTTTGCAACATCCTCGTCAGCCTTTACCTTATTGGCAAGGGCTTTCTTTGCGAGTTCTGCATCGCCCGACTTGAGGGCAGCCTTGGCACGATTTTCCCAGCTTGCGGAAACCGCACAGGCGTTACGATACTGTTTTTCCACCATGCGCTCGCTGGCGACTGCCTTGCCGAGAGCCTGTGTAGACTTGGTCAGTTCCTTCTGCATATCAACGATGATCTGTTTTACGAGCTTTTCGGGGTCTTCTGCCTTATCGAGCAAATCATTAATGTTTGCTTTCAAAATATCGCTCAGTCTGGAAAAAATGCCCATCTGTTACCTCCTAAAATTCCATTCAGAATTGATTTATTAAATTTACAAAGAGAACAGACAACTCCGTTCCGATGCAATTCTATTATAACAAAGATTCCGTGAAAAGTCAAGAGGAAATAGAATTTTCTTCATTTTGACCACGGGACATTGCCCCCCAAAATCCTTCATGCCGTTTCGGTTTCAGGGGGAATTCCGCTGACTGCGGTCATCGGCGAGGGGCGCCGTCCCCTCGACCCCGCGATTTTTTGAAAAAAATCGAGTAAAACTTTCGTGATGGCTCCCATGTCAGCATACAAAAAGGGCGAAGAACTCTCTCCGCCCTTACTATGCTATCATTCGTGCTAAAATGGGATTCCAAAGTGACAATGTCCCTTTGGCAGGGGTTTGGGGCAACGCCCCAAAAATGCATCACTTCAGGAATCCATTGAGGATATGCTCCTCCGCTTCCTCCTCAGTTAAACCGAGTGTCATCAGTTTCAACAGCTGGTCGCCTGCGATTTTTCCGATTGCCGCTTCATGCACAAGCTGTGCGTCAACAGAGTTCGCACGGATCGCAGGAATCGAGCTGATACGTGCATTGCCCATAATAATCGAATCGCACTGCACATGACCGAAACTCTTTGCATTGCCTGTCATACACGGGAAAAATGTCTGCACGGAATCGTCCTGTCCGACAGAACGCGACAGAATTCTCGCAGAAGAATCCTCGCCGTCAAGAAAAATATCAACACGTGATTCGGCATTCTGCTTGCCGTGTGTCAGCAGACGCTCGGTCAGTACGACCTCCGCCTTGTCCCCGACATGAATCTGCGTATTGCGGTTGGTGGAATCAATACCGCGTATCTGCGACATATCCATTTCCATCGACGCGCCCTCGTCCAGATAGACATTCGTCTGGGGGTTCATCACTCTGGCACCGCTGCCATCGCCTTCGCCGTAGTGCTTTTCGACATACTTGACATGGGCATTCCTGCCGAGGTGGAACGTATGCACGCCGCTGTGGCTGCTGTCCTGATTGCCGCAGTTGTGAATGCCGCAGCCTGCAATGATGACAACATCCGCATTCTCGCCGACATAGAAATCGTTATATACCGTTTCCTCAATGCCGCTTTCTGCGAGAATCACGGGGATATGCACACTCTGTTTTTTGGTGTTCGGCGCGATGTGGATCTCAATGCCGTCCTTGTCTGTTTTCGGGATGATCTGTATTTCGGCGGTACTGTTTCTGCCTGCGCTTTTTCCGTCCATGCGGATGTTGTACGCGCCCTCGGGGATTTCATGCAGATCCGCAACTTCCGCCAGCAGGTTCTTTTCAATTTCGTTCATCTTTGAAAGCCATTCTCCTTACAAAGCACTTGCGCTTATGATTTCTCCATTGCCTTGCAGAAACAGACGGTATCGCCTGTGATCTGCGGCAGAATTTCCTGCGGATCGCCCATGCCCGACACCTTGCCGTCAGACACCATGATGATCTTGTCCGCCATCGAAAGGATCCGTTCCTGATGGGAAATAATCAGGATGGTCGCATTCCGCTGGTCGCGCAGTTCGCCGAATGTTTCGGTGAGACGCGAAAAGCTCCAGAGGTCAATGCCTGCTTCCGGTTCATCAAAAATCATCAGCGGCGCATTGCCTGCCAGAACGGTCGCAATTTCAATACGCTTGACCTCGCCGCCCGAAAGGGACGTATCCACTTCACGGTCGAGATAATCTTTCGCACAAAGTCCCACGCGTGTCAGCAGACCGCAGACCTCGCTGTGGGAGAGTTTTTTTCCTGCGGCAACCGTCAGCAGATCGCGGACGGTAATGCCCTTGAACCGCGGCGGCTGCTGGAAACCATAGCGCACGCCCAGCTTTGCGCGGTCGGTAATCGACATACCGCAAAGTTCCGTGCCGTTCCAGTTGATGGAACCGCCTGTCGGCTGAACGAGTCCCATAATGCACTTTGCGAGCGTAGTTTTTCCGCCGCCGTTGGGACCTGTTATGACCAGAAACTGATTGTCCTCTACATTCAGGTCGATGCCGCGCAGGATGCCTGTCTGTTTGCCGTCCTGTGCGACAGAATATTGCAGATTCTGAATTTTCAGCATGAAATGCTTCTTCCTCTTTTCTGAAATTTAGAATATGTCAAAGGCCAAGCCGCATGGCAAGTGCCTCCATCGGCATCGCACCGATGACGCGCTTGACCGGTCTGCCGTTTTGGAACAGCAAAAACGCAGGGATACTGTCGATCTGGTAGGTCATGGCGAGATTCGCCGCCTCATCCGAATCAATTTTCACGACAGAGATCTGCGGATACTGTTCGGACAGTTCTTCCAGCACGGGTGCCATCATCTGGCAGGGACCGCACCACTCAGCGAAGAAATCGACCAGCACAGGCTGTTCGGATTCCAGCACCGCCGCTTTGAATTCCGACGAAGAAATATGAGTAACGCTCATGGGTTATCCTCCTGTTTGCGTCATTTTTCCTTATAATACAATTTACAGTGGCAGAAGCCCTCAAACTCGGGGTCTGCGATTTGTTCCCGAAACTCGCGGCACATACAGAGGTTATCCTCGGTTTTTTGGAGTCTGCATGGGCAATAGCCCTCTTTTGCGAGGAGACCTTTCCGAATGCGTGCAGCGGTTTCGGCATCGGGGTTGATGAGAATTCGCATCATGCCGCCGCCTTTCCACAGGATAAATCCTTACATATTCTAACACATCCGCCGACGAATGTCAAGGATTTCGGTGTTCTTGGGTTATCCTGCCCATTTTTTCGGATTTTACGCACGAACTTTCGTAACAGCACACGCACCGTCCTCATATCGGAGCGTGTTCGCATTCAAAAGGGCGGAGAACTGCATCTCCATCCTCAGTCTGCCGAAAAAGTATGGGGGAACCCCTTGATAGGGTTCCCCCATGCCCCCTCCTGATCTTTTGGAAGGAGGGGGTGTTTCGCGCTCTGCGGAGCGCGACTTAGGGCTCTGCCCTAAGAACCTGCAAGCTTTTGAAAAAGCTTGAGCAAAACTTTCGATTCGCTTCGCGCTTGCACACAAAAAGGGCGAAGAACCATCTCTCCGCCCTTTTCATGCTAACATTCGTGCTAAAACGGGATTCCAAAGGGACAATGTCCCTTTGGCAGGGGTTTGGGGTGAGTTTGCTTGCAAACTCATAGGCTTGCCTGACGGCGCTCCCCAAGAACCAGGAAATCAATCAGTCAGGGATAATTTCCACTTTCTTCATGATCTGCGGTGCAAGCGGCTTGTCGTTGTAATCGGTATCCACCGCCGCAATCTCATCGACAACCTCAATGCCCTCAACGATCTCGCCGAATGCGGCATAATTGCCGTCCAGATACGGCGCATCTGCGTGCATAATGAAGAACTGAGAACCTGCGCTGTTGGGCATCTGAGATCGTGCCATCGACAGAACGCCGCGCTTATGCTGCAGCGGATTGTTCACGCCGTTGTTTGCAAATTCGCCCTTGATATGCCAGCCGGGACCGCCCATGCCTGTGCCGTCAGGACAGCCGCCCTGAATCATAAACCCAGAAATTACACGGTGAAAGCACAGTCCGTCATAGAATCCCTGATTCACCAGCTTTTCAAAATTCTCGCAGGAGATCGGTGCGCAGTCAGGACGCAGTTTCAGTTTCATCTGCTTGCCGTTTTCCATTGTAATCAGTACCATAATTTATATTCCTTTCGTATTTGAAATGTTGTCAGCGGTTCTCGCCGCTCGGTTTCCTGTTCTTTTTTGCTGCCTTTCTCTTCTTCTCTGCACGATAGGCGCAGATGCCGCAGACAATCCATGCCAGAACCGCCAGCACAAGACAGAGGATCGCATACAGCTTGACTGTATCGGTCAGACCGTAAAGATATGCGGTCACTGCGGCGAATGTCTGCTCGGATTTTACCGTAAAGCGGTCAAACCATTCCGTTGATTTCAGCCACACGGTCGGGACCAGCAGAATGACGCCTGCCGAAAGCAGAGAACAACCTGCCCAGTACCATATCTGCCGCAGTTTCTTGACATTCAGAAGCAGCAGAATCAGCAGCAGTACACCGTCCAGAATCAGACAGCCTTTCCATGCACGCGGTACCCACGGTGAATACGGACGCACTTTTTTCATGACGCCTGCATCATCCAGCATCGAAAAACGGAAAACGTCTACCGCGCCCAGAATACTCTGTTCCGAAGCAGCGATTGCTTCGTCCACCGCGTTTTCATACGCTTCATCCTTCGCATAGCCGTACATATCGGCATAGCTTGAATAGAACAGCCGCATATCCGCATCCAGCCCTGCAAAGCTCGGCTTGATACCGAGTGTTTCCACATTACCGTTCAGATAATCAAAGCCGTTGCGGATGGTCGCTTCCATCATTTCATCCAGTTTTTCCGCTGCGATCGCATTTTCAAACATCGTCGCAGGAACACCTGTCGTATTCTCCTGCTCTGCAAAATGCGCTTTCAGGGTGTTCTGTGCTTTTTCGACCAAATTCTCCGAATCCATCAGCGACAGGCAGTATTCCACATTCATACCTTTGTTTGCCGCCGCAACGGACACACAGGTCCCCATGATGGAAAATACCAGCAGGAGCGAGAAAATGACATTTCCAATATATGCAAGTGCTTTTTTCATATCTCTGCTCCTTTATTCTTCTGTCCCGACAGCGGGGACTGCGGTGTTCGGATCAATCGTCGGTGATTCAGGCGTTTCTGTCCCGTCATAGAGTTTCTTTTCCACCAGATTGCAGACCGCACCCACTCGCATCGACGAATTGCCCAGCACCTGTGCTTCACAGGTATACAGCGTCAGAATATCGCTCGTTGTACCCTTGACATATGTGCTGTCGCTGCGGTTAAAACGAATCAGCTCCGCGACCTGATAGGTGAATTTTCCGTACTCGGTGTAGAGGGTAACGGTATCGCCCTCCTCCAACTCTGCGAGATTGGAAAAATACGAGTTGACGTGTGCGCTGATGACCGTATTGCCGTTCAGTCCGAGGATGGACGAATTGGATGCCTGACACGCGCCGAGTGCCAGCAGTTCCGCATCCGAACCGAAATATACGCCGACTTCCAGTTCGATATCCTTGCATTCCAGAATCGCATACTTCTCGCCGAATTTCGGTGCGATGACCTTGCCGTTACCTTTTCCGCCGTCCTCTTTGCTGATGTCCTTGTTGACGATATTCAGTCCCGAACTGACGTCCTTGGTTTTCAGATCGTCCATAAATGCGATGTTCAGGTACTTCTGAACGCTGTGTGTCGGGAGCAGGATATAGGACAGCATCACGATACTCGCCGAGAGCATCAGCAGCAAAATCGGTGTGACAAGCCAGGTCGGGAACTGTGAGCTGTTCTTGGATTTTTTCGATTTTTCAGCCATTCGCAGCCTCCTTTTTGCCCTGTCTGCCTGTCCGCATTGCCATCCAGACCAGACCGCCGACCGAGATCAGCAGCGTGGATGCGGCGATCGCAAACGGCAGACGCAGATCCCAGCCCGTATCCTCGACTGTCGTACCCAGACTCGAAGAATCTATCAGTACGCCGTCGCTGTTTCGGACGGAAATATCCATCTTGTCATCGGAAATATCATCGACCGTCATGGAAAATCCCATCATCTTCATGGTGTCAATGAAAATCTGCGCGATTTCCGCTTTGTCATCCGCAGGCATCTGTTTAATGATGCTGTTGCGTTCATCGACAGTCATACTATCGAGGAATTTCTTGCGTTCCGCCTCGTTCATCGCGCCGATATACGCCTTTTTCTCATCGAGTGTCATCGAGGAGAAGGGTTTTTGCGCGGTCGGCGCAGGCGTTGCGGGAGTGGACGAAGTGGAAACCGCAGGCTGCTCTCCGCCCTCGCTGCCCGAAACGGCAGGTACAGGCGTTGTGACGGTCGTGGTCGTCACAACAGCAGGTGCGGCAGGAAACTGTTTTGCAATGACCGCCTTGACTGCCTCCTGGTTGTCATAGACCGCATCGTACAGATCGTCGTAGAGATAGTAATTTCCTTTATCGTCATAAGTTCCGTTTTCGTCATGGCGGCAGGTGTAGTAATAATTCATACACTCCTGTACCGCATATTCGGGAATTCCGATCTCACGCAAAGCCGAACAGACATCGTTGATGTCCTTTGCTGCGGCGGAAATGGAAAATGCCGCACAGGCAGCCGCTGCACAGACGGAAATCCCAAGCGTTTTCAAAAATCGTTTCATGATACATAATCCTTTCTCCGATTGAAAATGCCCCTGATATTGCGTACATTGGACAGTATACCACAATCATGTGAAAATTGCAAGTGGAAACAATCACAATTTGGCGATAATCTTTACAAATAAAAAAACCCCCAAGAAATCTTGGAGGTTTTGGTGCGCCGGAAGGGATTCGAACCCCCGACCTACTGGTTCGTAGCCAGTTACTCTATCCAACTGAGCTACCGGCGCATGTTTTCGAAGCGCATCTGCGTTCCGTCAACGATGAATATTATAGCACAGTGGTATCCATTTGTCAAGGGGTATTTCTGTTTTTTTCGGATTCAGCAGAAACTTGCACTTTCGTCCTGTGATTTTGTATGGATTGCCATGCCGTGACAGAACAGACACCGCGTTTCCGCGGCCGCTTTTCCATGATTTCCCCTAGACATCCGCCAAGAAAACTCACGTATTTGTGAAATATTTCAAAATCGCCCGTGTTGGGTTGATTTTTGAATAATTCTGAAAAAAAGGCTTGACATATGCCTATTATATGGTGTAAAATAGGATTGTATATCAACACGAAAGGAATGGTCATTTTATGGGACTTACCCTGACTGAAAAAATCCTCTCCGCACACCTTCTGGAAGGTGAACTGGTTCGCGGCACCGAGATCGGTATCCGCATCGACCAGACACTCACACAGGACGCGACCGGCACCATGGCATACCTCGAATTCGAGGCTATGGGCGTTCCGCGTGTCCGCACAGAGCGTTCCGTCGCTTATATCGACCACAACACGCTCCAGAACGGCTTTGAAAACGCTGACGACCACCGCTTCATCGGCTCCTGCGCCAAGAAGCATGGTCTGTTCTTCTCCCGTCCGGGCAACGGTATCTGCCATCAGGTACATCTGGAACGCTTCGGCATTCCCGGCAAAACACTCATCGGCTCGGACTCCCACACCCCCACAGGCGGCGGTCTGGGTATGCTTGCCATCGGCGCAGGCGGTCTGGACGTTGCTGTTGCAATGGGCGGCGGTGCATACTATATCACCTGCCCGAAGATCGTCAAGGTCAACCTCACAGGCAAGCTCTCTCCGTGGGTTGCCGCAAAGGACGTGATTCTTGAAGTTCTCCGCCGCATGACCGTCAAGGGCGGTGTCGGCAAGGTCATCGAATATACAGGCGAGGGCGTCAAGACACTGTCTGTACCTGAGCGTGCGACCATCACCAACATGGGTGCAGAACTGGGCGCAACTTCCTCTATTTTCCCGTCTGACGAACAGACACTCGCTTTCCTGAAAGCACAGCAGCGTGCAGAAGTCTGGCAGCCGCTCTCCGCAGATGCGGACGCTGTCTACGACGAGGAGATCGACATTGATCTCTCGAAGCTCGAACCGCTGGCTGCTTGTCCGCACTCCCCTGACAACGTCAAGTCCATGTCGGAGATCGGCAAGCTGAAGATCGACCAGGTCTGCATCGGTTCCTGCACCAACTCCTCGCTGCTCGATATGATGAAAGTCGCGCATATTCTCAAGGGCAAGACCGTTCATCCCGATGTTTCGCTTTCCATCGCACCCGGCTCCAAGCAGGTGCTGAATATGCTCGCTGCAAACGGCTGTCTGGGCGATATGATCGACGCAGGTGCGAGAATCCTCGAATCCGCTTGCGGTCCGTGTATCGGCATGGGACAGTCCCCGAACTCCGCAGGTATCTCCCTGCGTACCTTCAACCGTAACTTCGAAGGACGCTCCGGCACAAAGGACGGTCAGATCTACCTCGTATCGCCTGAAACCGCTGCGGCTTCCGCTCTGACAGGCTACCTGACCGACCCGCGCACCATCGGCGATATGCCCGAATTCAAGCTGCCTGAGGTATTCACCATCAACGACAACATGGTGGCACTCCCTGCTTCCGAAGCAGACATGGACAGCGTGGAGATCCTCCGCGGACCGAACATCAAGCCGTACCCCGAGACCACACCGCTGCTCGAAACGATCGATGCACCGGTATCCCTGAAAGTCGGCGACAACATCACCACCGACCACATCATGCCCGCAGGCGCAAAGATCCTGCCGCTGCGTTCCAATATTCCGAAGATCTCCGAGCATTGCTTCGCAGTCTGCGACGAGGAATTCCCCGCAAGAGCAAAGTCCCTCGGCAAGAGCATCATCGTCGGCGGCGCAAACTACGGTCAGGGTTCTTCCCGTGAGCACGCAGCTCTCGCTCCGCTCTATCTGGGTGTCAAAGCTGTTCTCGTGAAGTCCTTTGCGCGTATTCACCGCGCAAACCTCATCAATGCAGGCATTCTGCCGCTGACCTTTGTCAACGAGGCAGACTACGATAAGATCGCACAGGGCGACCAGCTTGTACTCGCAGACATCCGCAAGGCTGTCGAAGAGGGCAAGACTGAACTGACCGTTGTCAACAAGACAAACGGCGCGGAGATCCCTGTTCTCTGCGAACTGACAGGCAGAACCAAGGATATCATGCTGGCAGGCGGTCTGCTGGACTACACCCGTGAAGCTCTGAAACAGTAATTCGGCTGCAAACACAACAGCTTCGTAAAATACTTCACTTTGGAGGTCAATTCCAATGGATAAAATCAAAATGACAACGCCGCTCGTCGAAATGGACGGCGACGAAATGACTCGCATCCTCTGGCAGTGGATCAAGGACATCCTCATCTGCCCCTACGTAGACCTGAAAACCGAATACTACGATCTGGGACTCAAAAAACGTGAGGAAACCAAAGACCAGATCACCGTGGACAGCGCAGAAGCTGCGAAAAAGTACGGTGTTGCTGTCAAGTGCGCAACGATCACCCCGAACGCTGCCCGTGTGGAGGAATATAATCTCTCCGAGATGTGGAAATCCCCGAACGGCACCATCCGTGCCATTCTTGACGGTACTGTTTTCCGCACCCCGATCCTCGTCAAGGGCATTACCCCCTATATCCCCACATGGACAAAGCCCATTACCATCGCCCGTCACGCTTACGGCGATGTCTACAAGAACACCGAAATGGTCGTCAAGGCAGGCGGCAAGGCTGAACTGGTCTACACCGACAAGGACGGCAAGGAAACCCGTCAGCTCATCCACGATTTCAAGGGCGACGGCATCATTCAGGGACTCCACAACCGCGATGAATCCATCGAAGGTTTTGCACGTTCCTGCTTCAACTATGCGCTCGACCGCAAGCAGGATCTGTGGTTCGCAAGCAAGGATACCATTTCCAAGCTCTACGACCACCGCTTCAAGGACATCTTCCAGGAGATCTTCGACAACGAGTACAAAGAAAAGTTCGAAGCCGCAGGCATCACCTACTTCTACACCCTGATCGACGATGCGGTTGCCCGTGTCATCCGTTCCAACGGCGGCTACATCTGGGCCTGCAAGAACTACGACGGCGATGTCATGTCCGACATGGTTTCCACCGCATACGGCAGTCTTGCCATGATGACCTCTGTGCTGGTTTCTCCGAGCGGCAACTACGAATATGAGGCTGCACACGGCACCGTCCAGCGACACTATTATAAATACCTCAAAGGCGAGGAAACCTCGACCAACTCCGTTGCTACCATCTTCGCATGGAGCGGCGCACTCCGCAAGCGCGGCGAACTGGACAATCTCCCTGACCTCTGCAAATACGCAGATGCACTCGAAGCCGCTACCATCCAGACCATCGAGGACGGCGTTATGACCGGCGACCTTTATATGCTTTCCACTCTCGAAAACAAGAGAAAGGTCAATTCCAAAGAATTCCTCGAAGAGATCGGCTCCCGTCTGGCCGCACAGCTTCAGTAAGTTAGAGGAGGCTTTTCCATATGACGAAACAGGAGGTTTCTCCCTCTGTGATTCGCCGCCTGCCGCGTTATTACCGATTTCTCGGCGACCTCAACGCGCAGGGTAAGGAGCGCGTTTCTTCGAATGAACTTTCACAGGCACTCGGACTGACCGCTTCCCAGATTCGGCAGGACTTAAACTGCTTCGGCGGCTTCGGTCAGCAGGGTTACGGCTACCATGTCGCCGCCCTCCGCACGGAAATCGGTAAGATCCTCGGCGTGGAACACCGCCGCCGTGCCATTGTCATCGGCATGGGCAATCTCGGCAGAGCCATCGCCAACCATGTCAGTTTCCAAAACTGCGGCTGTGAGCTGATCGGTCTGTTCGATTCCAACCCCTTTGTCGCAGGCAGAGATCTCGAAGGGATGCCGATCCACCATACGGATACCCTCGACGGCTTTTGCCATATGGAGCATCCGGAGCTTGCGGTGCTTTGTCTGCCCGAGGACGCGGCACCTGCCATCGCACAGCGGCTCAGAACCCTCGGCATTCGCGCATTCTGGAATTTCAGCCACGCGGACCTTCATCTCGACAATACAGCGTGTGCAGTCGAAAATGTCTACCTCGATGACAGCCTGCTGACACTCGCCTACGGACTCAGCCATCTGGGAACAGAAGATCGTCCGTAATTCCATCGTTCATACGCGGAATTCTCTCATTCCGCTGTGATATCATCCCTCGCAAATTATGGATACGTTTTCATACAATCAATGAAAACAGAAAGGACAACGCATATGCACATGAAGAAATTTCTCGCAGCTGCAACTTCTGTTTGCATGGCTGCAACCTCTCTGCTCAGCAACATGACTTTCCAGTCTTTTGCTGCAGGTGAAACACTGACCTTTGACATTCGCTGCGTTGATGACGGCTCCACATCCAATGAGATCACTCTTGACAGCGCAGATGTCGCTAAGAATGACACCGCCATTCCGATCGCTGTTTACATTCCCGAAAACCCGGGTGTTGTCGGCATCAACCTGAAATTTCAGGTAAATGACGGCGAACTGGCAGAGGACGGCAGCTTCCAGAACTATGGTCTGTACCTCTCCGATGCCGCAATCAGCAACCCCTATTGCTTCGACAGCAAAAACAAGGGCGACAGCAAAAAGGCTTTCTCCGGTTCTACGTTCAATGCAGAAGCTATGAACATCACATGGGTCAACAGCACGGATCCCACCTATAATGCAGATTCTGCTTCGGAAGCTGACACGACCGCATGGAGCAATCCTACCTGGGCGTATGACTATTCCTTTGCAGAATGCACGCTCGTTGTTCCGAAGGGCACACCCGACGGCACCTATGTCTTTGATGTCCGCACCGATTCTTTCTATCTCGCACAGAGCATCGGCTCCGAGAATAAAATTCTCAGCCAGTCCGCTTGCAGTGCAGCAGCAAAACTCGGTGACAACTTCCCGACCGTTCCGTTTGATACCATTCCGCTGACGATCAAAATCGAAGAAGCGGTGGAAACCACCACAACGACAACGGAACCCACTACAACTGAAAAGACCACTACTACTGAAAAAACTACCACGACTGACAAGGGCACAACTACCACTACTACCGAAAAGGGCACAACCACTACTACTGAAAAGACCACCACAACCGAAAAGGGCACAACCACTACTACTGAAAAGACCACTACAACCGAAAAGGGCACAACAACTACTACCGAAAAGACCACCACAACCGAAAAGGGCACAACCACTACTACTGAAAAGACTTCCACAACCGAAATTTCGACTACACTCGACAGCGGTACGACTGCGCCCATCACCACGACCTCTACGACCGAATTCACAGGCAATGCGGAATATAAGGTATTCGACGACGGCAGATACTACTGGAATATCGCTGACGTCGCAGGCAAGCCCGGCGAAGAAGTCGAAGTTCCGATTTATGTATACGGCGATCCCGGTACTGCCGGTCTGACCGCATACTTCGACATTGATCCCGCACTCGAATACATCAGCCTCGAAGACGGCGGCGCATACTTCATTGATCCGACCGTCAACGAAAAGCTCATCCCCCTGCTTGTTACCTTCACCACCATCGAAAACAACGATAACTCCTACGCAGCAGACGGCTCCTGCGTGCTGATCTTCAAGTTCAAGATTCCGGAAGATGCTGCTGCAGGCACCGTTTACCCGATCCGCTACGCTGCAAACGGCTCCGATGGTCAGCCTTGGAAATTCCGTGACATCAACACCAAAGCGCTCGACATCTCCTGCGTTGACGGTTCGATCACAGTTGTAACTGACGATCAGCCCTGCCTCAACTGCACTTCTCTCAGCTTCACAGAAGTTGGTCAGACCGCTGACCTCGCACTTGTCAATACCGACAAGGAAGTCACATGGTCCAGCTCTGACGAAAGCGTTGCTACCGTTGACGAAAACGGCTTTGTTACCTGCGTTTCCCTCGGCGATGCAGTCATTACCGCAACCTGCGGCGACAAGCAGTACACCTGCAGCGTTTCCGGCGGTCTGTTCGGTGACGTCGATGAAAACGGTACCGTTGATGCTGACGATGCAAACCTCGCACTTCTTGCATTTTTGAACGAATTCATGACCGGTGATTCCGGTCTGACAGCATCCCAGTACAAGGCAGCTTGTGTCAACGGCAATGCAACAGTTTCCGCTGACGATGCGAACAACATTCTCCTCTACTTCCTGACCGATATGGTTTATGGTTCTGCATCCTGGAAAGAAATCACCAGCAATCCGAACGCTCCGTTCTAATTTCCACAAAAGCACAGACAAAAATCCCCTGTCATACGGCAGGGGATCTTTTTCGGATACATTTCGTACATTTGTCTGCATTCTGGTGACAATTCTGCATAAACTGCGTGTGATATGACTATACAACCGAAGGATATGGTGGTATACTGATAGTATACCACTCTAGGGGGGAAGTGTGCCGGTTTCTCGGCGGCACACAAACAGAAAAACGGGAGGATCCCTGTGCCATCGAGGGGATGCACAGGGAAATCATCCCGACAAAACAAAGATCACATATAAAGGAGGTTCGTGTACGATGAACAAAACCAAGGCAATTTCCAAACTGCTTTCGACCGCTGTCGGCTGTATGCTGACCATTACCACTCTGCCGATCATTCCGACCGTGTCTGCGGCAGGAACAACCATTACTGTCGGCAAAAACGGGATGTATCAAACGGTCGGTGACGCTGTCAAGGCCGCCGCTGCTGCGAATCCCGTTTCGGAATCCGACCGCATCACCATCGCCATCCAGCCGGGTACGTACCGCGAACAACTCCTGATCAATACACCGTACCTGACCTTTTCAAACAGCGATCCCGGAAGCGGTGATGTGGTGCTGACATGGTACTACGGCATCGGCTATCAGTACTATTCGTGCAGCAACGGCTACTATAACGCAGGTGCGGCAGCGGCAAAATCCGCAAAGGGCACACCCGACCGCTGGGGCACGGCTGTCCGACTCCAAAGCGGCGCGAAGAATTTCCATGCGGAAAATATTGTCTTTGAAAACAGCTTCAACCGATATGTCACAGCGGAGGAAGTCGCGGACGGCGTACAGGCAACAGGCGAAACCATTACTGTTCAGCGGTATCAGGGCATGGATGCCAAAACAAAAACCGCGACCGAACGTGCGGCGGCACTCTGTGTCGAAGCAGACCAATGTGAATTTTACAACTGCGAATTTGTCAGCAGTCAGGACACCCTCTACACCGCATCTTCTGCCTATTTCCGATGCTGTAAGATCCAGGGCAACACCGACTATATCTTCGGCAGCGGCGATGTCGTGTTCGATGAATGCGAACTGTGTTTCGGCGGCTACTCCGACAAGGGCGTCGGCGGTTACATTACCGCGGCACGCCAACAGGACAAAGGCTATCTTTTCTGGAACTGCAATATCACCGCAGCACCGAATATGAAAGCAGCTTCGGGCTATTTCGGCAGACCGTGGCGCGATACCGCAAAAGTCCTGTTCTATCAGGCGAAGCTCCAATACGAAAATATCATCACGGGTGCAGGCTGGACATCTATGAGTGGTGTTGAGCCAACACAGGCAACTTTCCGTGAATACGGCACAAAAACCGCGGCAGGCGGCGGTGTCAACACAGGCAGCCGTGTCTGGGGAACTGTGCTGAACTCGTGCAATGCGACCAGAGAATCCTATCTGAACGGCTGGACACCGCATTATTTCAATGTAACAGGAACGATTTCTTCTCCGTCCGACAGCGGCACACAGCTAAAAGCCACCCTCGAAGCCGATAAGCTGCCAAGCGGCACATATGCGAACGACTATACCTATAATTCCGCATTCACCATTCGCGCAAACAACGCAGATTCGGTGATTACAGTCGATAATGGTGCAAAATCGTCCAGCGATGCGGCAGTCAGCAGTACCCAGCGCATCAAACTGGGCGGCGCAGGCGATGTGTTCAACCGCTCCATTCAGATCTCTGCGCTGAACAAGGGTTTTGTCCGCGTCTATGCAATGTCCTCGAACAGCGAAACCACACGCACCATGCAGCTGCTCAACAACGCAGGCAAGGTCGTGGACGCTGTGGACGGTGTTTCGGGCGTGGATATGAACGCCTATGAGTTGGAGATCCCGTCAGCAGGCTACTATTATCTCGCCTCCGCAGCCAGCGGCATCAATGTGTACAACATCATGCTCTATCAAAACGGCGGCGATGAGGAACTGGACATTGATCCCATCGACCCCTCGCTGACCTCGGCATCAACCACGACAACAACGACTACAACGACTACAACGACCACATCTACTACACCGCAGCCGACCACAATGACGCTGAAAGGCGATGCGACCTGCGATAATATTGTTGATATTTCGGACGCGATTCTGATTGCACGCATTGCGGCAGAGGACGTTTCCGCTGTCATCACGCCACAGGGACGCATCAACGGCAACTGTGACGGCGATGCGAAATTGACTGCAAGCGATGTTACAACCATTATCCGCATGATTGCACAGCTGATAACCTGATATAAAACGAGAGAACCCCGACTTGGGGTTCTCTCAGCTTGTCGGTAAAGTTGTATCTGCAATTACAGTAGGAATCATTTGAAGACTG
>JAKSPL010000036.1 GCA_024404815.1 Oscillospiraceae bacterium | reverse complement strand
TATCATGCTTCCCGATGATTCCGATGCAGAACAACTACCGCAAACGCCCCCAAGTCTGAAAAAGGCTTGGGGGCGTTTTGCCGGGGTGAAATATAAAGAGCAGGAAGATTTTGTGAAAGATCTATCGGCTGTAGTATCGGTTGTAGTACCGACTTCATATATGTCTGTATCAGTGCTTTCTACAACAGCAGTTGTGCTTGTGGTTGACGGTGCATTCTTTTGCACTTGCAGACGATGTGTTATTCATCAGCGCACAGCTGGATGAGCCGACTGTAACAAGTGCCAGCATCGAAGTGATTTGCTTTGTGAATTTTCTCATGTGTTTTCTCTCCGTTGTATTTGCTGTCAATGCAAGCAAAAATTCAATTTGGTTATCATCATTTTTGTTTTGCCTGCATGCAATCTCCGGTGATGTATGCTATAATGAGGATACATTTCTGAAAAAGGAGCTGGTTTTATGCCATTTATCAATGTAAAGACAAACTGCAAGCTGAATGCCGCACAGGCAGAGGCGATCAAGTCAAAACTCGGTCAGGCAATCACCGCGATCCCCGGGAAATCCGAAGGCTGGCTGATGGTCGGTATCGAGGACGGATATAAGCTGTACTTCAAAGGGACAGATGCCCCTGCGGCAATGGTGGAGGTCAGTCTGTTCGGACAGGCTTCGTCCAATGCCCTCACGACTCTTACCAGCCATATCACAGGCATTCTCTGCGATGATGCAGGCGTGCCGTCTGACCGTGTCTATGTCAGCTATCACGCGACAAACGACTGGGGCTGGAACGGTTCGAATTTCTGAGGAAAGAACGTTTTTGCATCGTATTTGCCGTTTGGTTTTTAGGGGGAACTCCTCACTGGGGTTCCCCCTTTTTGATTGCTCCGCAAGCTTTTGAAGAAAGCTAACATGAATACTGCGTATTCATGCACCAAAACTTTCGATTCGCTTCGCGTATCCGCACGCAAAAAGGGCGGAGAACTATATCTCCGCCCTTTTCATATTATCATTCGTGCTAAAATGGGATTCCAAAGGGACAATGTCCCTTTGGCAGGGGTGTGGGGACAGCGTCCCCACAAATTCCCACCTCACTTCTTATGCCGCCCGATAAATCGTTCCATACGGTCGGCGGCTTCTGCGAGATGCTTCAGGGAATACGCATAGGAGATGCGGATATTGTCCTTGCCGCATTCGCCGAATGCGCTGCCGGGGACGACCGCAACGTGTTCTTCCTGTAAAAGCTGTTCGCAGAAAGTTTCGCTGTCCATACCTGTGATGGAAATATTCGGGAACAGGTAAAACGCGCCTGCGGGAGGGAAGCAGTAGAGTCCCATCTGCTGAAAGCGTTCCAGCATAAATCTGCGGCGGTGGTCGTATTCTTCGACCATGCGCTCGACTTCGCCGTCACAGCTTTTGAGTGCTTCGATTGCCGCACGCTGGGAGATCATCGGTGCGCACATAATTCCGTACTGGTGAATTTTTCGTGCCTGTTCGATGATCTGAGGCGGTGCTGCCATCCAGCCGAGACGCCAGCCTGTCATGGCAAAAGCTTTTGAGAAACCGTTGACAACGATCGTGCGTTCGCGCATTCCTTCGATCGTTGCAGGAGAACAGTGCTTTGTGCCGTAGGTCAGCTCGGAGTAGATCTCGTCAGAAAGCACCATAATGTCAGTACCTTCGAGCACTTTTGCGATTTCGATGTAGTCCTCGCGGCGCATGATCGCACCTGTGGGGTTGTTCGGGAAGGACATCATCAGCAGTTTGGTTTTCGGGGTGATCGCCTTGCGGAGCGATTCAGCAGTCAGGCGGAATTCGTCTTTCTGGAGCGTCGGGAGAGAAACGGGAACTCCGTCTGCAAGCGACACGAGCGGCGCATAGCACACAAAACACGGCTCGGTGATCAGCACCTCATCGCCGGGATTCAGCAAGGTACGGAAAGTCAGATCGACAGCTTCCGATCCGCCGACTGTGACAAGGATCTCGTTTTCGGGAGAGTATGTCAGCTGATGCCGCCGCTGCATGAAGTTGGAAATTTCCTCACGAAGCGGCATAATGCCCGAATTTGCGCCGTAGAAAATGGACTGTCGTTCGAGTGTTGCGATCGCCGCAGAACGAATCGCCCACGGGGTACGGAAATCGGGTTCTCCGACACCCAGCGAAATGACATCCTCCATATTTTCCGCCAGATCGAAGAATTTTCGAATCGGGGAGGGCTGGATATCCTGTGTCCGCTGGGAGAGAATTTGGTCATAGGGTTTCACAGATAGACACCTCTTTCATCGCATTGCTCATCCAGAATGAGGATGCCTTTCTCCTTATAGCGTTTGAGGACGAAATGTGTGGTGGTGGAGAGGACACCATCGAGTGTGGAAAGACGCTGTGCGACAAATGCGGCGATGTCGCGCAGGCTGTAACCTGTAACGGTCAGGCCGAGGTCGTAGCCGCCCGACATCAGGGTAACGGATTCCACCTCGTCATAGGACATGACGATTTTTGCCAGTTCGTCAAAGCCGCAGTCAGGCTTCGGTGTCACTTTCAGCTCGATATAAGCCGAAACAGCATCGCGGTCAGCCTTTTCTTCGTCTACGATGACAGAGTAGCCGCGGATGACGCCTGTCCGTTCGAGTTCTGCGATCTCGGCGGCAACATCCGCCTCTGTTTTGCCTGTCATTACGGCAAGTTCAGCATTGCTGAGCCTTGCGTTCTGTTTCAGAAGCTGCAATAATTCACGCATTGGAAATTTCCTCCTTGTGTATCTTCGCGGATGCGTCCGTATAGCGGATGATACCGTTTGTAATCGTCATAACGGGTTTGCCTTTGAAGGTCATGCCCTTGAATACGGTGTTGTGCGATTTGGAATGGAGTTGTTCTGGGACGACTGTCCATTCGAGATTCGTGTTGACCAGAATGAGGTCTGCATCTGCGCCGACGGAAAGCGTGCGCGGTGCAAGTCCCAGCAGTCTGCGCGGTGTTTCACTCATCAGCCGCACAATGTCCTGCAAAGTCAGCAGACCTGTGTGGTAAAGTGCAGTCAGCGTTGCGGCGAGAGAAGTTTCGAGTCCGACAACGCCGTTGGGTGCTTTTTCGAATACGGCTTTTTCGTTTGCGGCGTGGGGGGCGTGGTCGGTAATAATGCAGTCGATCGTGCCGTCCAGGATGCCCTCGATGATCGCCTGCTTGTCATCCTCTGTACGAAGCGGCGGATTCATGCGGTAATCTGCGTCACGCGAGAGAAGTTTTTCCTCGGTCAGGGTGAAGTAGTGCGGTGCTGTCTCGCAAGTGACCTGTACACCTGCCGCCTTTGCCTTGCGGACAGCATCAACGCTTCCTCGGGTGCTGACATGGCAGATATGCACGCTTGCGTTTGCCTTTGCGGCACAGTCGATGTCGCGCTGTGTGATGGAGTCCTCAGAGCGTCTGTCCATGCCCTTGACACCAAGCTGTTCAGAGATGATGCCTTTGTTGATGATACCGCCGTCGATGATCGCAAGGTCCTCGCAGTGCGACACCACGGGAAGTCCTGCGGCGGCGGCATTGCGGAGTGCCTGTTCCATCAGTTCAGCGGTCGGGACAGGTTTTCCGTCATCGGAAAGGGCGGCGGCACCTGCTGTTTTGAGTGCAGGATAGTCCGCAAGTTCCTTGCCCTGCAAACCCATCGTCAGACAGCCTGCCTGACAGACTTCCACACCTGTTTCCTTTGCTCTTGCGAGAAATTCGGAGAGCTGTGCGGCGGAATCCATCGGGGGCGTGGTATTTGGCATACACAAAACGCCTGTCACACCGCCTGCGAGTGCGGCGGCACAGCCTGTCTGCAAGTCCTCTTTGTGTGTCTGTCCGGGATCGCGGAAATGTACGTGCATATCGAACAGTCCGGGCATGGCGACAAGTCCTGTACCGTCCAGCACAATGTCTGCATCGGCAGAGAGATTTTCTCCCATCTGCTCGATTTTTCCGCTTTGTATCAAAATGTCACAGCATTCGTCACGCTTGGTATCCACCGCGCGGACACCGCGTATCAAAATGGATCTATCCATGAATCTACCTGCTTTCGTTATCACACATTGTCGTAGAATTGGTCGGCAGCTCCTGATTTATCTGCGCTTTTTCCGTTTGAACGGCGCACGCACGATCTTTCGCAGCAGCAGTCCGCCCAGAATAATTTTCCACCAGTTGTCGATTCCCTTTGCAAAGAGCAGTCTTGCGCCCTCCTGCAAGGGGACAACTTCGCTGGGTTTGTCGCCGCTTCCGACAGCCGTCTGTGACTGGTAGCCGATGTCCAGAAATCGTCTGCCGTCTTTACTCTGAAAGTGTTTCTCCATCTTCTTCCTGCTCCTCCGCGTGATTCTTCGGGGCATACTGTTCGGGCAGGACTGCTTCACCGACAGGCGGTTTTGCGATCAGGAATTTGATCTTCTTGCCCTCCTCGGTGAACATCTGCTCGTGTTCGGTGCGGATATTGTCAGACGGTTCGTCCGCGTGCAGGTCCTCGGTCTGGAATAAGATCTCCCAGCCGCAGTCCTTGAAGTACACGAGGGATTCATGGAACAAATCGTCATCATCGGTCTTGAAATGCAGTTCCCCGTGCAGGATCGGCTGATACTGGATGAGCTGACGGGGATGTGTCAGGCGGCGTTTTTTGTGGGAGGGCTTCGGCCACGGGTTGCAGAAGTTGATATAGATGCGGTCTACGCCGTCCTCGGGTGTCAGAACCTCGGAAATGCGCTCGATATTGAGAATGGACAGGCGGACATTGTCGGGTTCTCTGCCGATCTCACGGAATTTGGCTTCGGTCTTACGCTTTGCCATGCCGAGCATTTCATCCTTGATGTCGAGTGCGAGATAGTTGTTTTCGGGACGCGATGCCGCAGCCTGCGACACCCAGCCGCCCTTTCCGCAGCCGAGTTCTACATAAAACGGCTGTTCTGGACGTGCAAACTGCTGCCGCCAGTTACCGCGCAGGGCAAAGGCATTGTCCATGCAAAACGGGGATGCGGCGATTTCGGGCTTTGCCCACGGTTTATGTCTGATTCTCATATTTTTCATTCCTTTTTCGCATATGCGTATAATTATTCTTATTATATCACATTCTTTGTAAGAATGCAACTTGACAGCGAATTTTTTCTGGATTATAATAAATAAAAGCATTCTTGCGGCAAATGCCGAAAAGGAGGAGTACAGATGGGACGTATTCACGCACTTTGCGAGGTGATTCGTCAGGCGGATGCAGATGCCATGCTGCTGACAGGCGAAGTCAATCTGATGTATGCAACGGAGGCGACGGGTCTGGAAGGACAATGTCTGCTTTTTGCGGACGGCACAGCGTTGTTTGTGACGGACGGCAGATATACAGAAGCGGCGGAGCAGCTGCTTTCCCCGAACGGTTTTCAGGTGATTCTGCGTTCGGGTGCGGTGACAGGCGGAGAGTTTCTCTATGGCCTGCTGTGCGAGCACGGTGTTCAGACCTTGCTTTACGAGGATGATGTGCTGACGGTGCGGCAGTTCACAAGATTTTCGTCTGTGTTCGAGGGCATTACGCTGGAACCCCTCCGCGATGGCATTGAACAGCTTCGCGCAGTCAAATCCGAAACAGAGGTAGACTGTATCATTCAGGCACAGCGCATCGCAGAGGACGCATTTGCAGCATTTTTGCCGCAGCTTCATGAGGGCATGACCGAACAGGAGGCTGCCGCTCTGCTCAATTACAATATGGCAGTCCGCGGAAGCGAAAAACCGTCATTTGATACGATTCTGCTGTTTGGTGAGAATACCAGCAAGCCGCACGGTGTACCGTCCGAACGAAAATTACAGTACGGCGACTGCATCACCGCAGATTTCGGTGCGGTGTATCATGGTTACCATTCCGATATGACGCGCACGTTTGTCTACGGAGAAGCGTCTGACGAATTCCGCAAGGTGTACGATATTGTATTGCAGGCACAGGCGGCGGCGTTTGCACAGGCAAAGGCAGGCGTTCCCTGCTGCGAGATGCACAATGCGGCAGAAGCTGTCATTGCAGCGGCAGGCTACGGGGAGTATTTCACACATTCTCTGGGGCATAGCGTCGGCTTGGAGATCCACGAAATGCCGTCAGCATCGAAACGCTGTGACACGCCGCTTGCGGACGGTGTCATTATGACAGATGAGCCGGGAATTTATCTCGCAGGAAAATTTGGTGTGCGGATCGAGGACATGGTGCTGATAGACGGCGACACTCCGCACAATCTTACAGATTGCCCGAAAACGCTGCTGATACTTGGATAATAAGGTGCCCCTACGAATCGCATATGAAAGGTTCTTATATCAAAAGCTTTACTCGATTTTTCTCGAAAAATCGCAGGGGTTGAGGGTTTGAGTTTGCTTGCAAACTCATCGGCTTGCCGTACTGCTCCCCCTATACTTTTTCGACAAACAGAAACGGATGACCGAAAAAGGCCATCCGTTTTTTTCTTGATTATTGTGCAGGACCGAAAGACTGCTTGTAGTGGGTGATATCCGATTCGGCGATAGAGAATGTAACGGTATCGTTGCTGTAATATTTATACGGTGTGTAGATCAGCTTCAAATCCTTGAATGTTGCAGGGGCTTTGAGTGCGACATAGCCCTCAACGGTCTGTCCCGGCTCGATCGCCTGGTTGAAGTTCATGAATGCGTCTTTGCCGATGGCAGTATAATACTGTCTGGCATAAATCGCAGCAGAAACGTCGATAACAGTCAGGTAGGAAGTTTCACCGTCAATGTTGGTGGTGAAGTGGGTACCTGTGGAGCAGTCGATCTTCTCGCTGCTGTTGTTGGTAACAGTCATTTCTGCGACAAAGACTCTGCCGCCCGTACCGGATTTTGCATCCAGTTCGGTGAAGTTGTTGAGGGTAACGCTGACCTTGCCGTCATAATCCGCTGCGGTGCCGATCGTGCCTGCGAGATCCTTTCCGGGGATGCTTTCATCGATCGGGTTGTCGGGGATAGTCGGGGAGTAGACAGGCGTACCCTTGTTTGCGGACGAATCGGAACCGGAAGACGAATCGGAACCCCCGTTGTTTTTGTTGCAGCCGCAAAGTGCGGTGCTTGTCAGCAGCAGAGCCGCGGAGAGCAGAAATGCTGCGGAGCGATGCAGATGTTTTATCATGGAAAAATCCTCCCTAATATGTGAAAAAGCAATCCATTCGGGCAATATGTTCTCCGAATGGATATTATTATACCATATCTCGCAGAAAAAAGCAAGTACATTTTCAAGAAAAGCGAAAAGTACGAAAAAAACGGAACAGGCGGCTCCCTGACCGAAAGCCGCCTGATGATATTCCGTGTTTTGTTTGAGATCAGCCCTGCTGAGGAGCGCCGACGGGGCAGGTATCTGCACAAGCACCGCAGTCCAGGCAAGCGTCTGCGTTGATGACGTACTTGCCGTCACCTTCGGAAATTGCACCGGCGGGGCAAGCGTCTGCACAAGCACCACACTGGATGCAATCGTCAGAAATCATGTATGCCATATCGTTGTACCTCCGTTTTTGTATTCCGATGCACGGTATCTTGTATCGGCTTCGGTATTCTTATTGTAACACAAATTTGAAAAAATGCAAGTGTTTTTTCAAAAAATCTCACAGTTTGTCAAAAAACGGGACGGTTTTGCCGCCAAATCCGAGCAGCAGGACAGAAATGCACATCATTTTTCCGTATCTTCTGGGATTTTGTTGTATGTGAAAGCTGACGCGGAATTTTTGGCGTGCCGTCTGTTAAAATCTTGACAAACTGGGGCGGATTTGCTATAATAAAATATTATGGAGTATTATGGGCTATGTATGCGCTGGATACTGAAATTCACGTAAATACGTGAATGAAATGTGCGCGACATATCTCGGAGATCGTTCGGAAAGGTGGGAATCGGATGCGATACGGAATGTACCGCCGCTGTATGGCGGTCTGGACAGCGATTTTTCTTGCGGCAAATCTGACCGTGCCGTATGTCAGTCATGCCGAAGAACAGGCTGATATACTGCTGACGGCTGCCGAAGCGGATGATTTCTACACGCTGGAATATGCAGAACAGGAAAGTTACAGCGATTATTACGATACGTACAAAAATGCACCGCAGCCGCAGACGGAGGTTCTCTGTGAGGGCGCGGAATATACCGCCGCCGAGAACGGGAATTTCTCTGTCGGGACGCTGGACGGACAGGAGAATGTGCTGATCTGGGACAGCGCGGAGGGCGACCTGACCTATACGCTGGAAGTGCCTGAGGAGGGGACATATGCCCTCGAAATGACCTACTATGCGATGGAATCGCCGTCAAATGAGGTGGAATTCTCGCTGCTGCTGGACGATGCGCTTCCGTTTTCTTCTGCCGCACGCATCTGTCTGAACAAAATTTATGTCAACAAAACTGAGATCAGAACCGATTCCCGCGGCAATCAGGTACGACCGCCGCAAATCGAACAGCCTGCATGGCAGACGAAATACCTTTGCGATGAGGACGGCTTGTTCAACGAACCGCTGCAATTCTATCTGACCGCAGGCACACATACCGTCACGCTGCACGGAATCAAGGCAAATCTCGGCATTGCTTCTCTGCGGCTTTGTCAGCCGACCACACCTGCCGCCTATCAGAAGCCGACGGATGCAGAACTTTCCGCCACACCGTCCACGCTTTTCCGCATGGAGGGCGAAGCGGCGGTGTATAAATCCGCGGCGACTTTGTACCCTGCCTGCGACAGCAGCAGCTATCTGGTATCGCCGTCTGACCCTGTGAAAATGGTCTACAATACCATTGGCGGTGAAAACTGGAACCACGCAGGACAAACTGTCACATGGGAGATTCCTGCGGACGCGCTGACAGGAGATGGGTACTATAAACTCGGCATCAAGGCAAGACAGGATGTGATGCGCGGATTTTATTCGAACCGCCGCATCTATGTGGACGGCGAACTGCAAAACGATGCGTTTTCGCAGGTGAAATTCTATTATGATACCGACTGGAACCTCACACAGCCGACCGACCAAAACGGAGATACCGCTTATCTCTACCTGACCGCAGGAGAACCGCACACGATCACGCTGGAAGCAATGCCGGGAGAGATCGGTGAATCCATGCGGAAACTGGAAGGTGTTGTCGCGGACCTGAACACCTGCTACAAGCAGATTCTGATGATCACAGGGCCGAATCCCGACAAATATAACGACTACTATGTGGAAGAAAGCGTTCCGACATTGCTTGACGATTTCAAACGGCTGTCGGCAGAATTAAAAGATGCGCAGAACGGTATTGAAACGCTGTCGGGTTCGCTTGGTTCGGAGGCGGCGGCACTCCAAAGAATGTACGTGATTCTCGACAAGTGCATCGAAAAGCCGAATCGCATTCCGAACTATGTACCGCAGATCAAGGACAATATCTCCACGATCTCCACGTTCATCTGCGACTACCGCAATCAGCCGCTGGAGATCGACTATCTGGAACTCGCCTCGCCCGACAGGGAGTTTTCACCGCTGAAAGAGAAATTCTTCTCGCAGCTTGCGTTCCGCTGCAAGGCGTTTTTCGGTTCGTTCGGCGAGGATTATACCACGCTTTCCGATGTTGACCCTGACGATGAAGATGTCATCGAGGTCTGGGTGAATCTCGGCAGAGATCAGGCACTTGTGGTCAAGGAACTGGTCGAGAACGAATTTGCACAGCTTTATCCCGATATTCCCGTCGCGGTGAACCTCGTGGTCGGCGGTGTTGTCGAGGCGACACTCGCAGGCGAAGGCCCCGATGTGGCATTGTTCCTCGGCGGAGAATTCCCCGTGAACCTCGCCTGCCGCGACTTGCTGGTCGATATGAAGCAGTTTGACGATTTCGAGAAAGCGATCGTTCCGTACCAGCACAGCGCGACTGTACCCTATACATTCAACGGCGGTGTGTACGGTATGCCCCTGACGCAAAGCTGGACGATGCTTTTCTACCGCAGCGATATTCTCACAGAACTGGGATTTTCGGAACTTCCGCAGACATGGGATGACATGATCGATATGCTTCCTGCGCTGCAAAGAAACCATCTCGGCGTGGGACTTGTCCTGCCGAACACGAACGCACAGCCTGCCACCGAAGCAGGACATACCTTTGCATCGCTGGTGCTGCAATCGGGGATGAATTACTATAACCCCGAACAGACGAAAACCAACTTCGACTCCGTTACGGCAGTACAATGCTTTGAGAAGTGGACGGATTTCTATACTGACTACAAATTCGCGCAGACCTATGACGCATACAGCTATTTCCGCACAGGACAGTACCCGATGGTCGTTGCGAATTACAGTTTTGCGAATCAGCTTGCAGTCGCCGCCCCTGAAATTAAGGGCCTCTGGGACTTCACCGTGATGCCCGGTACGGTACAGGCAGACGGCAGTATCAATCACGCTTCCAATTCCACCGGCAGCGGCGCAATTATCTTCAACAAGGTGAAAAATCCTGAAAACGCATGGAAATTTGTCAAGTGGTTCTGCTCAACAGATGTGCAGACCGAGTACGGTACGGACATCGAGGGCTTGCTCGGACAAATGGGACGCTACGAAGCGGCGAATATGGATGCGCTTTCGCAGCTGAACTGGTCGGCGGAGGAACTTGCGACACTCAGGGCACAATGGGAATCCCTCGAAGAAATTCCGATTTTGCCTGCGTCCTATGCGGTGACGCGCAATATTATGAACGCATTCCGCGAAACCGTCAACGAAAACGAAAATCCGCGCGATACGCTGATGTACTATAACAGCGACATGAACGATGAAATTACGAGAAAACGCGAAAATCTCGGACTGGATGAATAATCGGCAGAAAGGAGGGAATGACGATGGATGCGAATGAAATCGGCAAGAGAACAAAAAAAGAACGCCGCCGTCAGCTTTGGCGCGATGTCAAAAAGAATCGGGAAGTCTATCTGATGCTGCTTCCGTTTATGGTGCTGTTTGTCGTCTTTACGGTGGTACCTGTTGTCATGTCCCTGCCGATCGGTCTGACCGATTTTGACATGGCGAAATTTCCGCCGAAATTTGTCGGGCTGAGCAATTTCTACAATCTGTTTCTCAATGACAGCGTGTTTATGCAGTCGATTCGTGTCACGCTGGTCTTTGCGATCTTCACGGGACCTGTCAGCTATATTCTCAGCTTTCTGCTGGCGTGGCTCATCAATGAACTGCGTGCGCCGCTGCGTGTGTTCTTCACGCTGGTGTTCTACGCACCGTCTATGGCATCGGGTGTGTACGCCGTCTGGCAGTTGATTTTCTCGGGCGACAGCTACGGCATCGCAAACTCCACGCTGATGAATCTCGGCATCACCACTTCTGCGATCCAATGGCTGACCGACTCGAATTATATTCTCCCCGTGGTCATTCTCGTGCAGCTTTGGGTGAGCATGGGCGCAGGATTCCTTGCGATGCGTGCAGGCTTCCAGAATATCGACAAGAGTATGTATGAAGCAGGCGCGATCGAGGGCATCCGCAACCGTTTTCAGGAATTGATCTACATTACGATCCCCTGCATGGGGCCGTCGCTGATGTTTGCGGCAGTCATGCAGATCGTATCGGCATTTACTGCGGACATTGTTGCGCGAAATCTGGTCGGATTCCCAAGCACCGACTACGCCGCCCACACCATTATGACACACGCATTCGACTACGGCTGGGTGCGCTTTGAAATGGGCTATGCGTCCGCAATTTGCACGGTGCTGTTTGTGGTGATGTATTTCTGCCACAAGCTGATCTCGAAGCTGCTTGGCAAGTACATGGATGAGGGAGGCGAAGCATGACAGACGTCAAAAAGCTCAAAGCCTCCAACCGCCGCGCAGGACGAAAGATCGGCGGTTCGATTGCAATATTCCTGTTTTTGCTGATTCTGGGCGGATTTATGGTGCTCCCGATCTGGCTGATGCTGGTCAACAGCGTGAAGCCTGTCAACGAAATGTTCCTGTTTCCGCCGAAATGGTATACCCTCAACCCGACACTTGACAATTTCCGCGACACGTACCGTGTCCTGAGCGCAATGTGGATTCCGTTCTCGCGGTATGTGTTCAACAGCGTACTAGTGACGGCTGCCGTGACGGTACTGCAATGTGTGTTTGCGTCAATGGCGGCGTTCTGTCTGGCAAAATGTCAGTTCCCAGGTCGGAAATTCATCAACGGTGTCATCGTACTGGCACTCCTCTATAACAGCAATGTCATCTATCTGATGCAGTATATGGTCATGGCGAAACTGCATCTCATCAATACGTATTCCGCGCTGATCCTGCCTGCGGTCGGTTCGACAATGGGGCTGTACCTCATGCGGCAGAGTATGGCATCCGTCCCAGATGCGATGATCGAAGCGGCAAAGGTGGACGGTGCGAATCTGTTTACGATCTGCTGGAAGATCGTGATACCGAATCAGAAACCTGCACTCATGACAATGGCGATTTTCGCATTTCAGGGCGCATGGAACATTCAGGGCGGCAGTCTGGTCTACGATGAAGCGTATAAAACCTTGCCGACCGTGATACAGCAGGCGGCTGCCGCAGGTATCTCCCGTCAGGGTGTGACGATGGCAGCGGCGGTGATTTTGTTCCTGCCGCCTGTCCTGTTCTTCATTCTCGCACAAAGTCAGGTCATGGAAACCATGGCGCATTCAGGCATCAAGGATTAAACCGAAAGGAGGGAACGCAGATGAAACATTCTGTTTCACGCCGTATGCTTGCGGCTCTGGCGGCTGTCACGCTGACAGTCGGTGCGATGCCGCTTTCCGTTCATGCGGACGAGCCGTATGATGTTTACAACTACAATTATCTGGGCGAAGCCGTTCCCTCTCAGGCAGGCTATGTTGCAGAGCGTGCGGTGTCGGGTATCGACCTCGGTACGGCGGCGTTTTCTGCGCCGAGCGATTTGTGCAAGGATACGGACGACTGCTTCTACATAGCGGATACAGGCAACAACCGCATTGTGAAAACAGATTCGGAATTTCAGCAGGTGCTGAAAATCTACGACACATTCACGATGCCTGACGGCACACAGACCAAACTCAATCATCCGAAAGGCATTTATATCTCCCCCGATACGGGTTTGCTCTATATCGCCGACAGCGACAATGCCCGTGCGCTGATCGCAGACGCAGACGGCATGGTACAGCAGGTCATTACCAAGCCTGATTCTCCCGTCTACGACCAACAGCTGACGTTTCTGCCGCAGAAGATTCTCTGTGACAACGCAGGCAATGTGTACATCGTGCTGGGCAACACCACAAAGGGTGCGGCGATGTTTGGTGCGGACGGCGCATTCATCGGTTACTACGGTGCGAATACCGTCAAGCGCACAGCTTCGGCGATTCTCAACCATTTCTGGAACAGCCACGCATCGCAGGAAGAACGCAAATACCGTGTCCGCAACGCGCCCTCTCCGTTCGACAATTTCGACATTGACACCGAGAAGGGATTTATTTTCACCTCGACCTCATCGGGCGGCAGCAGCATGGACGCGGTCAAGAAAGTCAACCCGGAGGGGCACAATCTGTTTTCCTATCTGTCGGGATTTGTCTGGGGCGATGAATTTTCCACATGGTACGGCGGTACTTCCTATCAGACGAAAATTGTGGATATCGACATCGGAGACGACCAGTCGATCAACTGTCTGGATACCGCAACGGGCAGAGTGTTCCAGTACGACGAGGAGGCAAATCTCCTGTTTATCATGGGCACGATCGGCGATCAGCTTGGCGGATTCACGCAGGGCGGTGTATCAGCTGTCGAAACGAAAGGTGCAGGCTGCGAAAACATCTACGTACTGGATTCCATGAAAGGCACAGTCACGATCTTCTCGCAGACCGATTTCGGAGAAACCGTCCACCGTGCGACAGCCCTTTACAATGACGGCAAATATGCGGAGGCTTTGTCCCCGTGGCTGGAAGTCCTCAAATATGACGGCAGTTACCGCAGAGCCTATATCGGTGTGTCGAGTGCCTACTACAATATGGGCAGATACAAGGAGTCTATGGACTATGCAAAAAAGGCGGATGCGTCCAACCGCTACAACCGCGCCTTTGCAAAATACCGCGCACAATTTTTGAAAGCACATCTCACCGAGATTTTGGTGGGAATTGTGCTGCTGATCGTACTGGTCAGCGTGGGAAAGCGGATATTCCGCAAACGAAAGAAAAAACCGAACGCTTAACAGGAGGTGTACCGCAATGATGGATTTGACGCAGCCGCAATGGGTGAAGCACGTCATTTTCCACCCGTTTGAGGGTTATGAGGATCTGCGCTGGAAAAAAGGCGGTACGCTCAAATACACGGCGGTCATCATTTTTGCGCTGTTTGTCGCGCTGATCGCGTGGGATCGCTGGTGCGGATTCCAGTTCCGTCCGCTGCCTGACGTTCTGTTTTCGGTCGTCCCGTATCTGATGAAAAGCCTTGTGTATTTCGGTGCATGGTGTGTCGGGAACTGGGCGGTCTGTACGCTGCTGGACGGCGAGGGAACACTCAAAAACATCACGATTTACAGCTCTTACGCGCTGATTCCGTATATCGTCTGTACCTTTGTGAACGTGGTGCTGTCACATCTGCTGGTGACGGACGAGGCGGTGTTCTTCTATACGATCCACTACATCGGTTTGCTCTGGACGGCACTTTTGCTGTTCAATGCAGTCAAAGCCGTGCATCAGTACAGCATTACAAAAACGGTCGCCGCGATCGCGCTGACCATTTGTGCAATGCTGATCATCCTGTTTCTGGCAGTGCTGTTTCTGAGCCTGTTCCAGAAGGTCTATGTCTTTTTCTACTCGCTGTATACCGAGATCGTTTATCGGATACAGGTCTAAGGCGGTGAGATATTTGCAGAAAAAACGAAGAAAATCGCTTGCCTGTTTGCTGGCGGCACTTTGTCTGCTGCAAAATGTCCCCGTCACGGCGTTTGCAGATACGGACGATGCGGTCACGGATACCGCAGAGGAAAATACAGACGGTACAGAAACCGCAAATCCCGATGCGGCGGCATGGGTGACACGGACAGAAGCGGATGTTCTGGCGAAAATGCGGCTGGTCAGCGAAAACGACAACCTCGCATTCTATGCGTGGGATGAAGAAAAACTCGGCGAAGATGAAACCGCCGAGGATGTGTTCGCACTCGTCAACAAGAAAAACGGCTATATCTGGTGGTCATCGCCCATCAACGCGGGCGGCGACAAAATTGCAACGCGCGTGCTGTCGAAAGAATTGCAGTCCGCGGCGGTGCTGACTGCCGCAGAGCCGAACTCACGCTCTACGGTCAAATACCGTTCGGGCGACAGCACAAAATGCGGCATCGTTACAAAAGACATTGCGAACGGCGTTCAGGTCACGTACAATTTCCGCAAGGCAGGCATCAAGATCCCCGTGTGCTATACGCTCTGTGAGGATTATTTGAATGTCACCATCGACAGCGAAAAAATCACAGAGAAGTACGGCGAAGAATCCGAGGATTCGGACAAATACATCATCACGCAGTCGCTTGCTCTGCTCAATGCGTTCGGCGCGGCAGATTCGGTGGAGGAGGGCTATTTTGTCATCCCCGACGGCTGTGGTGCGCTGATTCACTTCAACAACAGGAAATACACCGCAAAAACGTATAGCCAGCTGATCTACGGCGAGGACACAACTGCTGTCCCAAAAACGAAAGGACCTGTCACGGAGGGTGTTTCTCTGCCGATGTACGGTATCTGCAAGGGCGAAAATGCGATGCTTGCAGTCGCGGCAGGCGGTGACGGAAACTGTCTGCTCAATGCGGATGTCAGCGGTACGGGGCAATCGAACACCGAGTATAACCGCTGTTATTTCCAGTTCGTGCTTCGCGCAGAGGATTCCTACTATCTCGGCGGCGACAGCGCAGGCGATGCGCTTGATGTCTACGAAAAGCAGATGGAGCCGACAAAAATTGATGTACGGTACTATCCGCTTTGTGCCGCGGACGAAGTGAATGCGGACGGCGGCGAAGCCCTCGACACCGCGGACATTGCGGCAAAATACCGCAGCTATCTGCTGAACGAGGAAAATGTCCCCGTTACGGCAAAAGCAAACGATTCCTCGTTGTATGTGGACATCTACGGCGGCTGTAAACAGAAGAAAAATATTCTCGGCTTCCCGATTTTCTGCAAGACTGCCATGACAAGCTATGCGCAGACGCAGGAAATTCTGGAGCAGCTGAAAACGGCAGGGGCATCCGACCTCACCCTCACGCTCAACAACTGGACGGATGCAGGCATCAGCGGCAAGGTGGACTGCAAGGCAAAACCCTCCGCGACACTCGGCGGCAAGAACGATTTTGCCGATCTGACTGCATATCTGGACACCGAGGGGATCGAATGGTATCCGAGTGTCAGCAATTCTGCATTTTATTCGGGCGGCGGCTATTTCGCCCTGCGCGATACGGCGGTACGTGTGTCCGGTTCGTTTGCACGCATTGTCGATTATGAACGTGCATACGGCGTGCCTTACGGCGAGAAGAAAACGATGTCGCTGCTTTCTCCGAGTACCTTTGCGGAGCTGTATGGCAAGCTTGCGGATAATTACCGAAACGGCGGCCTGCATTCGGTCTGCATTGGTGAGTTATCGCAGAAGCTCTACGGCGACTACGGCAAAAAATCCGCCGTGTCACGCGAACAGACCGCAGAGATTCTCGCAGACAGCCTGAAAACCATGCAGGAGGAAGTCGGCGCGGTGCTGTCCAAGCATCCGAACGCCTATGTCCTGCCGTATACCGATACCATCACAAACCTGCCGCTGTCATCGAGCGGATTCAACCTGTTCGATGAGGAAGTACCGCTCTATCAGATGGTCATGCATGGAGTAATGCCGTATGCGTCCGAGGCGGTCAACGGCAGCGCGGATGCGGCAGAAATGGTACTGCGCTGTGCCGCGGTGGGAAGCAATCTGCATTATGATATGCTCTATGCGGACACCAGCGAATTGAAAGATACCGATTTTGATATTTATTTCTACGCAAACTATGCAAACTGGGTGCAGACGGCGGCGGCGGATTATCAATTCCTGAAACCGCTGCTTGAATCTGTCAGCGATTCCTATATTATCAGCTACCGCGAGGAAAACCGTATTCTCACCACACGCTATGCAAACGGTGTGGAAACGGTGGTCGATCTGGACGGCGGTACGATCACATACGGCGGCGAAACGATACGCCTCCCGAACGCCGAAACGGAAGGAGATGCAGGCTTTGGCGGCACAAACCAAACAGAAACCGACGACTCCGCAGCGCAGACCGCGCCTGACCTATGAACGCCGCAAAGCCCTGTACGGCTATGGCTTTCTGTCGCTCTGGCTGGTCGGAACGATTCTCTTTTTCCTGATTCCGCTGGGGAAATCGCTCTGCTACTGCTTTATGGACAACAGTTCACTGAAACCCGATGTCGGCGGAATGCGTGAGGTGTGGCTGGACTTTTCAGGTTTCCGCTGGGCGGCGAACTTCAAATATGTCTTTGCGCAGGATCCGTACTATAAGCAGTACCTGCTGGATGTACTGAAAGATACCGCAGTAAAAACACCGCTGATCCTGATTTTCTCGCTGTTTATCGCGGTGATACTCAATCAGAAATTCAAGGGCAGAGGCTTTGCGCGTGCAATTTTCTTCCTGCCTGTTATCATCGCAACGGGGCCTGTATTCAACATCATCAACGGCGATATTGCGCGGACGGGCGCGGACAGCGGTGCACAGTTCTCTACGCTGTTCGAAACGGATATTGTGGACGAACTGCTGGAATATCTCGGCGTGATGAACATTTCCGACAATCTGTCGAATCTCATCAACACCGTGACGACCGACATTTTCGGACTGGTCTGGAACAGCGGTATCCAGATCCTTATTTTCCTTGCAGCACTCCAGAATATCCCCGTATCCGCAAAAGAAGCCGCATCCATGGAGGGTGCGACTGCTTGGGAATATTTCTGGAAGATCACATTGCCGTATGTCAGCCCGATGATCCTTGCAAACTTTATTTATACCGTCATAGATTCGTTTACGGCGGCGGACAATGTCGTCATGGCAAGGGTGCTTGCAAAACAACTGGAATGGGATTATGCGTATGCGGCGGCGATGGTCTGGAGTTATTTTGCGATCGTCATTCTCGCACTCGCTGTGGTCATCGGCATTCTCAACCGTTTTATCTTCTATGAAGTGGACTGACAGGGGAGGTGTGCAAAGAAATGAATGAAGAAAAAAACCTCCCGACCGCAGAAACAGCAGAGAACATCCCTGACTGTGCGAAACCGATTGTATATGCGGAACATATTGTCGGAAACGGCATGACCAAAAAAGAAGCCATGCGGATTCGGATGCAGAGCATGAACAAGCAGGAAATCGCCTATCTCCGCAGAAAACAGATTACAGAAAAGGTTTGGCCGATCTTTCGCTTTTTGATACTGTTCGGACTGGGATTTGTCATTCTGACACCGCTGCTGTTTATGGTCAGCTACGGTTTCCGCAGTTCGGCGGATATGAATGACCCGACAATTATCTGGATTCCGCGCCATCCAACGCTTCAGGTCATGAAAGAAACCATTGGCGCAATGGAATTGCTGCATTCGCCTGCGCACCGCGGAAATCCGCTGGTCAACACGCTGCTGCTGAACATTGGCTGTTCGCTGTTTCAGGTCGTATCCTGTGCGCTGACGGGTTATGGCTTTGCGCGGTTTCAGTTCAAGGGGAAAAAACTGCTGTTCGGCATTGTCATTCTGATGATCCTTGTGCCGACACAGGTCATTTCGATTCCGTTATATATGACGTTCAAGAATTTTCTGTTCGGCGCGGTCAATCTGATCGACACGTATTTTGTTATGTACCTGCCTGCGATCACGGCAAACGGTATTCGCGCAGGGCTGATGATCTTCATTTTCCGACAGTTCTTCCGCGGCTTGCCGAAGGAACTGGAGGACGCGGCGTATCTGGACGGCTGTGGACCGCTTGGGACATTTTTCCGTGTCATGGCACCGAATGCGGCGTCGGCGTTCCTGACGGTATTCCTGTTTTCGATTGTGTGGTACTGGAATGATTTTTATGTATCGTCTGTATTTTTCACAAACACGAAAACGATGGCTTTGGTGCTGAAAAATCTGGATGCGGCAATCAACACGTCGATTTTCGGCAATCCGAATGCGAACGTGAGTGCAAGAGAGAAAATTGTGTGGCTGGAAGCAGGATGTCTGCTGGCGATCACGCCGATGCTGATACTGTATGCCTGTCTGCAAAAGCATTTTACCGAGGGCATTGAGCGTTCGGGTATCGTTGGATGATAAGAAAAGGCGGAGTTCTGAAACTCCGCCTCAGCTTGTCGGTAAAGTTGTATCTGCGATGCATTCCAAATGGAGCTCCGCTCCAAACCTCGCCAAA
>JAKSPL010000035.1 GCA_024404815.1 Oscillospiraceae bacterium | reverse complement strand
CAATGTACTTTCTGCCGGTTTCTGCATCGGTTTCAACCGTTACGGTCTGGTCTTTGACTGTTACCGTGCTGAAAACGTCTTCCGCTGCATCCTTGTCTGCGTACAGACGGAACTGCGCTTTGCCGCTCTCGCTCGGGATCGGTTCGCCGCCGAGTGCCTTCTTGTCGATGGTGATCACAGAGATCTCATCCTTGACGATCAGCTTGGTATTGTCATCGACTTCTTCGCCGTCAACCGTTTTCTTGCCATATACGGCATCACCTGTGGTCTTCGGTGCCTGAATGTCGGTGATCACACCGTTTTTGATTGTGAAGGTGAACTCTGTCACGACGGTGTAGCCATCCGGAGCAACCGTTTCAACCATGGAATACGTGCCGTCAGGAAGTCCCTTCATGACAACATCCTCGTCAGAAGATGTCCATGTGATAGAGTCTGCTGTTCTGGTGACCTTGCCGTCCTTTGCATTTTCGACTGTGAGCTTATAATTGTCGTCTGCATCCTTTGCATTCAGGACTGCTTCGGTGTTCTTTCCTGCTTCGGTCAATGTGAGCACCATTTCTGCGCCTTCCAGCACTTTGCCGCCCATATCTTCCTTGCTGATGGAAATGGTGGATACAGCATCCTCAACGGTCAGAACGGAACCGTCCGCAGACTTGGTTGCATTGCCGTTGGTGGTCTTTCCGACATTGGTAATGATGCCGGAGTCGTCAATGGTGAATGTGAAATCGCTGACGACAGTAAAGCCATCCGGTGCGGTCACTTCACGCAATGTGTACTCGCCGGCAGTCAGACCGGTCAGCTTTGCGCTGTTGCCGTCAAATGCAATGTAATAGCCGAGTTCTGCATCTGCGCCAGTCAGCTTTCCGACCTTTGCAGGCTCGCCGGAATCGCCAACCAATACTTTCTCGAGGACAGATACCTGAACAGTTGCGCCCTCTGCGTCCGTATCTTCAAATGTCTGCGTAGAGAACAGATAGAACTGTGCCTTTCCGCTTGCTTCGGGAATCGGTTCGCCGCCGACTGCCTTCTTGTCAATCGTGATGGCATTTTCCTTATGCTTTGCATCTGCGACTGTCAGCAGATTGTCGTTGCGGTAATAGCCCGCATCCTTGCTGTCGGTATCAAATGCGCTCAGCTCTGTTTCATCGCCGCCTGTGATATAAGACTTGGTGATAACGCCGTTCTTCACCACGAATGTCACGGTCGAATCCAGTACATCATAAGCAGTACCGTCTACCGTAAAGGTCGTACCGGAATCAGCGGTTTCTTCCAGCGTGTAGATACCGTCCGGAAGTCCGGTGATGACAGCGTCTTTCTCTGTGGAATACCATGTGATCTTGTTCGCTGCGGTTCTGTCTGCATCTTTTGCATTGGTGATGCTGACAGCATACGCTGCGCTTTCGCCTTCGCCCGTCTTTGCATTGATGTCTGCACCTTCGGTATCAGGCGTTACAAGTGTCAGGGTCAGTTTTGCGCCTGCCAGTGTTTCCTTGCTTGTGATGTCCTTCTTGGTAACGGAAATACTGGACATTTCGTCCATGACGATCAGCTTGGTGTTATCATCGACTTCTTCGCCCTCAACCGTCTTCTTGCCATATACGGCATTACCTGTGGTTTTCGGTGCCTGAATATCGGTGATCACACCGTCTTCAATGGTAAATGTGAATTCTGTCACAACGGTGTAGCCATCCGGTGCAGCCGTCTCTTTCAGAGAGTATGTACCGTCCGGCAGTCCCTTCATGACAACATCCTTGTCAGAAGATGTCCATGTAATGGAATCTGCTGTTCTTGTAACTGCATCGTCCTTTGCATTTTCAACAGTAAGCTTATAGTTATCTTCTGTATCCTTTGCATTCAGGACTGCTTCGGTGTTCTTTCCTGCTTCGGTCAATGTGAGCACCATTTCTGCGCCTTCCAACACATTGCCGCCCAAATCTTCCTTGCTGATGGAAATGGTGGAGATAGTGTCCTTTACAACGATTCTCATATCGTCGTCTGTATTGTCGGATTTTTTGCCAAGACCGATGAGTTCGACATCGCCGTCTGTCACAGGAACAACGCTTGCGGTATCGACTGCACCGTCTTTGATCGTAAAGGTGAACGAAGATGTGACCTTTGTATAGCCGTCCGGAGCAGCGACTTCCGTCAGTTCATATGTGCCGTCCGGCAGATTCCGCAGAACCACATCCTTGTCAGAAGAGATCCATGTGATAGAATCTTTCGCGGTATCTCTTGTGACTTTATTGCCCTTTGCGTTGGATACCTGTACGACATATTCATCGGTGTCTTCACCGGTGACTGCGTCCTTGACCTTTGCATTCAGGACTTTGCCCTCTTCCGCAGCTTCGGTCAGTTTCAGTGTCATTTCTGCACCTTCGACCGCAGCGCTTCCTGCGATATCCGTCTTGCTGATCTTCAGACCGGATCTGTCGTCGCATACCATGATGTGAGAAGCGTCCTTCTTGGAGGTAACTGCACCGTTTGCTGCGCCCAGACCATTTGTCTTGACCCATGCATCAGATGCATCCTTCTCAACGGTATCGCCGTCTTCATCGATCATGATCGGATTGCCGGAACCGTCCAGCATCTCTGCGAGCTTCACATCGCCGCTGGTAATGACGGTGTCGATGCTGGCAACCTTTCCGTCAGCAACTGTGAATTCGAATGTGGTGACCACTTCGTATCCGGACGGTGCAGCGGTTTCTTCCAGCTGGTACTGACCGTCAGCCAGATTGACGAAGAACACATCGCCTGCATCCGCAACGATCGCATCGCCGTCCATTGTCGGTACGGACAGCTTCTCTACGGAAGTGATCTCTGTGTTTGTTGCATCTGCGCGGATGATGTACTCTGTACCGTCTGCCAGTGTGACAGTATAGATACCGTTATAAAGTCCGCTGATCTCGATCTTATCGGTTGCTGTGCCTTCGTACTTGTACTTGTTCAGTTCAACATCTGCATTGACCTTCGTACCGTTGACTGCAACGTGGTTGAAGGTGTTGCCGATAATGGTGAAATCGCCTGTTGCCTGAATGGTGACGACCTTATCATTGTATGCATCGCCGTCGCCGTCATCCGCTGTATCGGTTGTCACTTCATCGCTCAGCTGATCGAGCGAGCTGATCATCCGAACATCGGACAGATCGTTTTTATCGGATGTCAGACGGAAGGTCGCGCCGTCAACGGGTACGCCGTCCATATCGTGCTTACTCAGCTCAATGACATCCTGCTCATCATAAAGAGTGATCTGATTGTTCGCAGAGGATACATATTCTGTACCGCTCCATACACTGAGAACAGGGAATCCGTTCTCGTCTTGGCTGATTTTGAACTTTTTGTCTTCGGAGGACTGATAGCCATTCGGTGTCACTTTTTCATGAATGGTATAGTCACCGACAGGGAGCTTCTCGAACCATGCTGCACTTCCTGTGGACATCCATTCATAAACCGTTGCATCTGCATCGGTGTCTGTCAGCTTATTCGTAGTGATTGCCTGTGCGGTGCTGCCGTCACTCACTGCATGGCCGTCTGCTGTATTATACAGCTGACCGTCGTGAGCAACAACACCTGCTGCATCCAGATCAATCGCTGTACCGGCTGCATCCTCACCGCTGAGGGTGAGAGTCGCACCCGGAACAAATGCCTCTGCACTTCTGTCAGTTGCCGGCTGTTTCTTCAGAACAGCAACTCTGAATGTCTGGTTCACAGCTGTAACAGATTGCTTGGTGAAGTCTGCGGTTGCAGAAACGACCTCGCCGCCCTTGACGATCACAGTCACGGGAGCCATCTTGGCGTAACCGCCGTCCGCCGGTCCTTTCAGTTCCTCAAAGGTATATGTACCATCCGGAAGGTCGGAAGTCGTATTGCCGAATGACCACATACCGCCGCCGCCGCGGAAGCGGATATCGTCTTTGCCGTCGGTTGTCCATTCCACAGACATTCCGTCCTCAGAGAAGCTGTAATAACCCGGTGTGTCAGAAGAATGTTCCGCATCGCTCACATGGTAGGAGGAGTTGACGCCTACGTTGTTGATCTTTGCATTTTCATCGGTCGGTGTTGTCAGTGTCAGACGAAGCTTGACGCCTGCCAGTCTTTCCGATGCGCTTTCAACGACCTTCTTGTCGTTCAGCTTCTTTGCATCATTCACTTTGCGGAATTCAATGCCGTTTGAATAGCTGCCGGTATTGCTGACGGTGATGGTGCGGTTGCCGTTGCTTGCACCATTGCCGGCATAAGCAGTGGTATAGCCTGCGACAGGTGCTTCTACTATATAATAATAGTATGGAAGCTTGCTTGCGTTGAGCTTGTCCAGCTCAGTCCACTCGTACTGCCACTGATCTTCCTTGGCCACAGTGATCGGATCGCCGATCTGTTCAACTTCCTGTGCCTTGAGTTCACGAATGGTACGATAGCCGCCCTCGCCGTCCGATTCCACTTCACGAACCGCTATGACTTTGCCGTCAGTGATGCGGGTACATTCATAGTGATCCGTGCCGGTGCTCGAATCTGTGACGCGCTTGAAAATGACCTCGCCGTCCGGTCCGGGCTTTTTCATGCTGCCATCGTTTGTCACTTCGACGTCTTCTGCCGCTTCACCTGTTGTCAGATTTTGCAGCTTGTACGTTCTGGTCGGGCCGAACATTCCGCCGGCGGGAGCCTTGATATAGGAAGCCAGCGTATCTGCGAGGTAGGTATCGCCGTTTGCTGCCAGCTTCTGAACATCGTCAAGATTCATGCCGGACTGCAATGCACGGTAGAGTGTCAGCTGAACGGTATCAGAAGCGTGTTCATCGCCGTCAGTCCATACCTTTGCGCCGGTAACCTTGATCTTGCTCTCCGCGGAGAGCGGGCTGTTGAAAAATGCTGCGTGTGTTTCGGTATCATCAACGATATCGTCTGCAATGATAATACCATCAACAGAAATGGCGGTAAAGCCAAATCCGGGAGCAAGATATGCACCAATGGATTTTCCGGCTTTGACGTGAGGCTGTACGCCTTCCTCATCAGAACCATTATAGATGTTATACAGGATATTGGTGCCCTGCTTCAATGCAGCCTCTTCACCATTGTCCATCTTTGTATCATCGACCAGATACCAATTAAAGAATGAAGACGGAAGTAAAATAGCATCTTCGCCTTCCGCATCGATATTCACGATAATGGTCTGGTCGCCCTTGTACTCGCCGTCCACAAGGTTTACGCCCTTTACGGACAGATTAACGCCATTTTTGAAATCTGACGCTTTGAGCGAGAGCACGTTGAGTCCGTTTGGTGACAGCGTGGCTGTTTCCGAATCCCAGTCGATCTCAACATTCGGTGTCATGGCTGCGTATTCTTCGGAAAGTTCAAACGCTTTCTCACGCTCTGCTTCGAAGTCAATAAAGCCTTCCCCGACGTGTGCATACGCCGCAGGATTTGCGTTTCCGTTGACAACGATTCTCTCGTCATCCGCGACTTCGTCTTTATCGCCGAGTGCGAGAATGGAGTGACCGTAACCTCTGGTAAACGGGTAATCCAAATCCGGCGAACCGGGAATCGGCTGACCGTCAACCCATGTTACCTGCGGCTGCGGATCAAAGAAATCATAATCAACCGGCACATACAAGTCGGAACTATAGTTACGGTCCCAGTTATGGTTCGCACCTTTCGGATCCTCAACCAATACAACCTTTTTCTGATCGGCATCGTATACTGCCATCAATTCGTCGATCGACTCCGCTGCAACATCCAGCATTCTCGGAACGTATGCCTGGCCCATGCCCGGACCGCCCATTGCGCTCTTGTGGTAGTGCGGCGTTGCAAAGTTACCGTTTACGTGGCTGTACGCAGTAACGGAATTGAAGCCGAACAAGTGGAAGTTTCCGGGAATGCCCAGCGGATTGTCAAAATAGAAATCCGTCTGGGTGTAGTCATAGAAAATAGGCAATCCGTCACTTGCAGTCTGCGGCAGTGCCGATGAAGGCGCTGTCGCGCCCGGATCCGAAACGTCGATCTCATAAACCTTTGTAGTTCCGCCTCCGAACATACCTGTGTCCGTCACAGTCAGACGATATGTCACAACGCCGTCTGCTGCTGCCCATGTCCTTGACATTTCGGGAAACTGCCCTGAAAGCGATGTCAGTACGATCGCTGCCGATGCTGCCACACTTAATGTCCGCTTTCCCAATGTCTTTTTCGTCATAGAATTCATCATCCTTTCTCTAACCTCTGAGCCTTTGCCTCCAGCCCCCGGTTATTACAATAGTATTATGTTTCGGGTTCTGTACAGCCATGTAAATTGTCGCTGCGCATCTGCCCGTTGCTCCATAAACGGATGCAAACCGTTTCTCGCAGCTGCCGCATCCGAAAGCAGCTGTGGGTTATCCGATCATCTATGTCATCTGCAAATCACGGGGAACAAAACAAGCGTTTACCGTGCGCAAAGTGATGCGAACAGACGCATAGATCTTCATGAACATTATACCTTATTTAAGAAAAAAAGTCAAGATTCTGCGCTTCTTTTTGACACATCTGCGATACTTTCTACACTTCTCACAAATTTCAAAGCGCAATTTTTCACATCTCCCGATATTGAAAAAAATAGCACCTTCCTTTTGTGTATTACGCCGAATATGCGTACATTTTTTCATTCATCGTGCATCTTGGAGTATACGCATTGCAATATTTCTGTGCATTGATACTTTCTGTATATATTAAAATGAATTTCAGATTGTCGGGGGAGTACAGGAGGGCACATCAAAGGGGTACTCCCCTGCTGAAATTGGCTTGTCGTTATAGGTAACAGCCTATACAATCCACGCACTATATATGAAATAAGCTATAACGCAAGTGTACTGCCGCACACCTGTGACAGCCCACTTTTTGTATGAAATGACAAAAACAGAAGCATTTTTTGTGCGTATTGTGCAGTTGTCCGCCCGATGTTCCCGACAAAACAATCACGAAGCGCACGCGCATTCTTGTCAGCACATAGAATCGCTCAGATGCAGTATCTCAGGCATTGTTTTATTTGAAAAATCATTGACAGACTGTATGGAATGTGCTAAAATGAAAACAGTCGGATTTCCCGTTTTTTCGGGATATTCCGACAACAAAATTCCATTCTGAAAAATCATTACGGAGGGCAATTACGATCATGCTGAATATCCTTTTGAAAATCTTTAACGACCCGTTTTGCTGGGTAATTATGCTCTTGGGATTGATCGTGCTGATTTTGACAGCGGTCAATACAAACAAGATCTCTTCCAATAAAATCAGAATTGAAGAACTGCTGAAACGCAGAAACATGAAATATCACACCAACAAGACGACCGGCGAACTCGAAGAAACAGAGGATACCGATGCAGCAGTCACACCCGATACCATTCGTGAGGCAGAAGCAAAATTCAATGCCGTTTGCTCCTGGCACACCGTTTTGTCACAGCTGATACCGATTTTCCCGCTGATGGGTTGTCTGGGTACAGTCTTTGGTCTGATGCAGCAGGTGTCCGCTGAAGGCATCGAAGAAATGCTGAATTCTCTTGACGTTGCTCTGGGAACCACTTTGGTCGGACTGTTTTTTGCGATCATCCTGAAAGCGATCGACGCATTGTTCCCTTCGAAAATGATCAATGATACCGAAGTGATGCTGGATGATTTCGATAAGAAATTGGATTTGCGGGAAGACAAAGTATCTGTCGGAGAAAGTTCAAAATGAAAAGAAAACAGCGAAACAAGAAAAGTGATATTACCATAGACCTGACCTCTCTGCTGGATGTCATCTTCATTTTTCTGCTTGTTCTGATGGTCGGTCAGAAAGCCGCCAATACAACTGCCCAAAGTCAGCTGATGGATGAACAGACCGCAATCAGCGAAATGCAGGAAGCCAAACGGCTGTATGAAGAGGCTGCGGAAACAGCAAGATACGTCAAGTCCATTGCGGTGACTGTACCATACACGCCGAACGAGATCCATAAAAGAGAAATTCGGATTCTGATATATGGTGAAACCGAGTGGGAAACGATTCCGCTGATCGGCAGCGACACGCAGAAAGCCGCACAGGAATTCAAGGATAAAGTGCAGGCGTATATCAAACAGGATCCTGATACTCCGGTGATTCTGTCGCTTAATGACGATGATGAAAAAATCCTGTACAGAGATGAGAAGATGGTGACGGATATTTTTTATGAGCTGATGCAGGAATATGACAATGTCACACTGAAAGGACATCTCAGCGAGGAGATACAATGAAACCGATAATTCTGATGATCGTGGGACTCTGTGCCTGCCTGTACGGCTTGGTGGTACTCATTCAAGTCGCACGCACTTTTTTAATCGTCAAATGGAGGTCTGCAAGAGGAGAAGACGAACTTGTAGACACCAAAGCCATCCGACAGGACCGAAAGAAAAATCGGACATTTCTGGCGATCTGGGGATTGTGCTTTCTGCTGTCCGGTTTTTGTGTGTTTATGGTCGGCTGGGCATACGGATACGGAGAACAGGGAGAGGACTTCTGGCTGAATCAGTTTTTGTCAGGCGAAAAGGATATTTCCGGAAAATGGGACAGGCTTTCCGAGGACGGAAGCTATATCGCAGAAGATGGAAAATTATACCCGTTTTATCTGCTGATCAATGGAGATACCTATGAATTTTGCGGCGAAAAATGTGCCGATATTGATGCGGTCAGAGCGAAACTGTCGAAAGTCAAACAGGGAAATACGATCATTCTGATCGACAGCTTTGCCGTATCTGCTGCATTCAAAGCGGTGGAAAACCTGGTGAAAGATATGGGATATCACAATGAAACGGAAGAAGTTTAATCAGAAGTTGCTCTGCTTGGTGCTATGCGCCGTTTCGGCAATGTTTCTGTGTGCATGGAACGAGAAAACAGTCGAATTGCTGGACCAGTTACCGCTGATTGATCTGGACAAGGCGATCGAAGCACCAAAACCCGGTGCAATTCCCGATCATCAAACCGCACCGACCGAAACCACCGAAACGACTGCAACAACCGACACAGACAGCCGCATCATTTATATCAGCGTTCAATGGGAAACGATCCTCTATCAGGGCAAAGAATGCAGAGCAAATGAACTCGCAGAGAAAATGAAAAAAGACTCCCGGAAGAATACCACCTTCAAACTCATTGACGATTATGCAGAAGCACATAAGTACAAAGAAGTCTATGGGATCCTGAACAGGCAAAAACAAACATACGGCATGAACGTGCAGTTCGGAGAGGAGTGAGGAATGTGCGAAAACGAGCACTTGCAGTCGGATTTCTGATGTTATGCATTACGCTGCTCTGCGGCTTTACACTGCTGCCGGAGGATGTTCTCATCGACACCAAAAAGAATCCCGTCTACGCTTATATGACAGCAGACACATTTCTGGAAGCATTTGCAGCGAATCCCAAAGCGGCGAAAGAACAGTATGATGACCAGTATCTTTTGATTTCCGGCAAGTTGGGAGAACAGGATACAAAGAAAAAAAGCTTTGCGATTCTGGACAGCAAGTCGCATTCCGTAACTTGTAAATACGACAATTCTTTTCAGGGGATCGCAGGACGATTCAAGGCGACAGATCATATCGCCGTATATGGAAAGTGCAGTGTACTGCTGAACGGCGACTATCAGATCACGGATGTCGCCAAAGTGATCGCTGCGCCGAATGTGACTTCTTCAGAAATGTATTTTGTGAAAGACAACGATACCTGCCTTGACAAGAAAACGGCAACGGAACGTTCGCTCAATGGCGGACACGTCAAATACTATATTCCAAACGAATGGGTCGGCAAAGAGAAACCAATCATCAACGAAGAAAATCCGAAAAACAGCATCGGAAATATGGAAGGATATCAATATGTGCTGAACGAGAAAAGCGCATGGCCGGAATCTCTGTTTGTCTGCTATTTCGACAAGCAGCAGCTGAAAGAACCAAATGATATCAAGGAAACCGAAGATGTGGAACGAGCCATCCTCAGAAACATCGAAAAAAAGGAGAAACTCAACAGGTTCCCTGCGCGTGAAACCACAACATATTACGATGCCGAGTATGACTATTATTGCGGAGAATACCACGACGAACAGCAGCGCGGCTATCATACAGAGTATATTTTCCAGAAAGACGGCAATCGCGGACTGATCGTGTTTTTATATCTCTATCACACAGAGGAAGATGTTTCGCATCTCTCCGAGGTTCTGCTGACAACAAGACTATTGGAAACAAAGTAGTGCATGGAAAGCGCGAAGCGAGATGAAAGTTTTGCTCAAGCTGAGGGGAAAGAGTCCCCCATCGCGCTCCGCAGAGCGCGATCCTGTGGGGGGACGATAGTTTTCTGATGCTTTACTTGAACTGTTCTCAAAAAGTCTGAAACCCTTATGAAAGAATACGATGCAAAGCGGCTAAGAGTCATCTTGGCCGCTTTGTCATATCGTAGGCTTTCACGTTCATCACTCGACATCATCATGATAGAACAGACTCACCTCAACGTGCGGCAAATGGTATTTCAAACTTGGCAAACCGCAGGAACTGTGATATAATTATATCAGATATTCAATTTTATGTCAGACAGAAAAATTTTTTCTGTTGCTTTAAGTTTTTTTGAGATTTGTCATCTGAATAGATGAAGGCAAACACGAAAGGCGGTGATCGCCCGTGAAAGACAAAAGAATTCTTTTGATGCTGAATAATCGAGATGAGCAGGCGTTAACGGAAACCGTAGATTCATACGGAGCGCTCTGTCGGTCTGTTGCACGCAGTATTCTCGGAAATGAAGAAGATGCAGAAGAATGCCTGAATGACGCACTTCTTCAGATTTGGAACACCATACCGCCAAAACAGCCCGATAACTTCTGTGCCTATCTGATGAAAATCGTGCGGAACGGTGCGCTGGATCGTTTCAAATCGCAAAACAGAACCAAGCGCGGGAAAGGACAGCAAACCGCAACGCTCGATGAACTCGCTGAACTGCTCCCCGCAGCCGACAATGTTGCTTCTGAAGTGGAACAGCGCGAACTGCTCGCGGCGATCACGCATTTTTTGCAGACGCTTTCAAAGAAGCATCGTGACCTGTTTATACGCAGGTATTGGGGATTTGAATCATTCTCTGCTCTTGCAGAAGAATTTGGGATGAGCGAGAACAATGTTCAGGTGACATTATCCCATATTCGCAAGAAACTGCATACATATCTGCGAAAGGAGGGATTACTGTGAATGAATTGGAACTTTCCGGCCTGCTGAACCAACTGCCGGATGAAATGATCGTATCCGCGTACACATCACAGCACAAGGCGCAAACGAAAATCCGGTATCTTCTGCCGATTGCCGCCTGCCTGATCGTGGGTGTCATTTGTGCGGTGAACGCGCCCAAGCTGCGCGTACAGACACCGCCGGCCAAGCCGCAGACATCAGACACCACGAATTCTGTGTCAGATACGACCGCGCAGAGTGTGGAAACAACCACGGTCACAGGGAAGCATTCGGGAGTATCTGTGTCGGGTATTTCATCGGCATCGACAACCACCACGGCTTCTGCAAGTTCGACCACAAACACCGTGACTGAACCGATTCCAGTTTCCTCACTTTCTGCACAGGGAACAGCATCCGATGTGACCGCACAGACAGGCACTTCGCAGACGGTCATATGTACTGCGGCGACCACGCAAACCAAGCGGACAACTTCCGCTGCAACGACATCTGCTACAAAACAAACAAACCTGCTGACGTCCGCAACGACCTCAGCAACGAATCGAACAAGCACTTCGACGACCACGGCCACGACATCTGACATTTCATGGACGGAACTCACAACGACACCTGCGCCCCTTATGGAGTACCGTACTGTCATGGCTGCACAAACGCTGAAAACGGAAACCGTGCCGTGTGCGGAGACTGTCCTGTGCGAGGATTTCCAGACAGAGATCTGCCGGGGAGGATTCCCAAGCGACATGACATTTGATGTCAAGCCTGATTTTGATTTTAACAGATACGATTGTGTGCTGATTCGGTTTCGGACATCCTCTGAAGAAGCTGCCGTGACGGGGCTGTATTACAACGATGACGATCAGCTGACTGTCCAAATGGTTTTGTATCCGAATCAGCAGGCAGATACCGCGCAGATCATCACAATGGCGGTCGCTGTCCCGAAGGAATACAATATGACCACACAGAAAACGGAGGTCATTCCGCTGTGCTTCAAAGCAGCGAGTGCCAAGCAGGTACAGGAAACGATCACATTCTACGATAAAAAAGGTGTGACGTTTTCATATGAAGAATCATAAAAAAGGAGGAATTATTATGAAACAAAAGATTTTCGGAAGACTCATTTCGTTTGCTGCGGCGTTCTGTATGATGACCACCGCATCTGTCATGTGTACCGAAGCAACAGCGTTTGCTGCGGACAGCCAATCGACAGACGAACCTGAAAACGCCTTGCGCTTTGAGGTCTACGTCATCGACGAGGAAACACGACAGCCGATTCCCAATGTAACTGTCCGTCTGGAGAAGCGGTATTTTACCGAACTGCCGTCAAGTGGTGACCATGAATATACGGGCGAGGTCGAGGTATTGGAAACATGGAACACCTCGTATGCAGAGGTCCATTTGTCTGTGGCTTACGAATATACCCCCGAAAAGCCGTACGATGTCTTTGCTGTCGCGTATGATATTCCCGATGGATACAACTGGTACGGGGAGAAAACTGCCTACGTATGGTGGAATTGTCTGAATGTTTACAGCACTTTGGAAACAGGTCACATCAGGCTGCAAAAGGACAAGGACGCAGATTTTCCTGTGGTTGGTACCTATACAAAGAACATCCGTGTGGTCGATGTCGATACGCATGAACTGATCCCGAATCTCGACTGCGCAGTTGTCAATAAGTCTACGGGCGAGGAGATCTATCGTTGGAATACTTCACAGGAACCGCTTGCCGTTGTTTCAGGACTGGAATACCGTTTTGAAGATCAGACGCTGAAAAATACGATCGAGTATGAAGTGAGATTCCTGAATATGCCCGAGAACTATATTGTCAACTATATGGGACTGAAAGACTATTCGCCCATTTACTATTGGTGGTCATGGTATGAATCGGGCAAAACCGAACATGATGAGCCGATTGAACTGTATAATACCGATCCGGATGCTCCGCGTGATCCGATGATTGAAACCACGACACCAGAAGAAACAACTTCTTTTACGAGTTCCACAACGACAACAACGACCGCAGCAACAGACATCACCACTACGGCAACGAGTGAAAGCGAATCTGTCACAACGACCGCAGCAACAGACATCACAACTACGGCAACGAGTGGAAGCGAGTCTGTCACAACGACCACAACAACAGATGCTGCTACAACAATCAGTGAGAGCGCATCTATCACCACAACAACTGCTGCAACGAATGGAACGGACACGGATCTGCCGCAAACAGGCAACAATTCTAAGACCAATATCCTGATCGCAGTCGGTGCATTGCTGCTGACCGCGGCAGGCGCATGGGCAGTTGCTTCTTCCGGCATCCTCCGCCGAAAAGAAGATGAGCAGTAAGACGTACACAAAAAAGCAATGGGCTCTGTTTATCACAGGGCTCATTGCCATAATCATCGGTGTCAGTATTCTCGGCTTTTTCGGCATCCGCAAAATCAATCGGGAATATCATAAACAGAAGCTGATGCGCGAGAATCCTGTATTAGAGATCTCTGAACTGCATATCAAAGCTCCTGTCCTCGAAGGCACAGACCAGTCGGTACTTTCCAAAAGCGCAGGGCATTTTATCGGGACAGGCGATTTCGGCAAGGGTAATTACTGCATCGCAGGACACAGCAGTACGCTCTACAAGGAGTATTTCAATAATCTAAGCGATGCGGAAGCAGGCATGACGATTTCGCTCTATGACAAAGAGAAGAATCATTATGATTATACTGTTTCCGAATGCTTTATTGTTGAACCGAACGAAACATGGATTCTCGATGATTTCGGAGATACCCGAATTACGATCATCACCTGTACAGACGATGGCACACAGCGATTTGTCGTTGTGGGAAAGAAGAAATGATTATGCCGATGCTGCAACAGCAATGATCTTCTTCCTCTTTCGGGCTGCCTGTTCAGCCGCTATACGCTGCTCCTTTGCTCGGTTTTTTGCTGCTTGGCGATAGGCTTCTTCCTTTGCTTGGATTTCTTCGATTTTCTTCCGGCACACATCAATCTGCTCGTCGGCATTCTTCCAGCCTGATATTGTCAGGAATACCGGATGGGAAGACGCGGAATATTTGACGGTTACCATGTATGTTCATAATAAAAGAATAGCCACAAGATCTTTGTCGGATCTTGTGGCTATTTCGCTTTCTCTTAGCTTAATGGCGTTAGGTATGTGCCGTTTTTCTCTAAATGATAGCATTTCTTAGGTTGATTAGTAATTCGCGCCGCCGGTTTCATTGTCATCACGATTATGGCCAAACGAACTGGTAGTAATGATATCCTCGGCTTCGAACTTAGAAATGTCAAGTTGTGGAGATACATATGTAGTTTTCATGAAGTTGCTCCTTTCATTATTAGAATACGCTGATTTCGTAGAGTGCCGCACAAAGATCTTTCAGTTCCTTTGTGATAACTGCATCTTCTTTTGATTTCAAGATCAGGTAGATGTAATTATACACTGCGAAATTATCCATCGTATTGGAAAATTCGGTCGGCTTAAAGGGTTTTTCGATGTAATAGAGTCCCGGATTCTTGGGGCTTTCTGTCAATCCCTCAACAGCATCAGCAGAGTTGTAATACAGACGGAGCAACGGAGTGGATTCCAGAACCATGGATGCAAATTCAAAGCCTTCGCTCGTCTCCGGTGCATTGCTGTACTTCAGGGAGAGCTGTTCAATGATTGCATCATAATCAAAGGTTTTCGTGCAAATCGGGGCAGACTCGTTGTCAAAATATGCAGCTGCACATTGACCATAAGTGAGGAGACTGTCTAAGTATTTGGAAAGGCTCGGATTTTCAGCAGCGACTGCCTCTGCATAATCAGCAAAGCTGAATATAGCATATTCGCTGTACGGAGCATGCGGTTGATAAGCCAAATTATACACTGTACCGCCAATAAGATCATACATATTTTTCGCAGGGACAGATACAGTGAAGACATATTGACCATCTTCTGTTTTCGTAGCATCTTTTATCGGAATGACTTGACCATTGCTCGATTGAAATTCTGCTTTTTCAGGGTTGAACAAGATTGGGTGACCGTATGCTGCCTTATTATTCGCCTCGGCAGTTTTGTCGATGGAGAAATAGAAGCTGATATCCAGATTTTCTTTCACTGTAACCTGACATCCCTCTGGAATCACGGTAGATTCATAAATCCAATCCTGATATTTCGTGATGGCAGCCTTATATGCAGACAGACAGTTCACAGGGCACAGGATATAGCAAAGATCTGTAGTAGTACGTTCTCCAAAAATCTTCTCATTGCCTTCGTCAATGACCGGAGGAATTTGTCCCAGAAATACAGCAGATTTCATGCCCCGAGTATAGATAGCCATGGCACCCAAATGCTTTACAGTATCAGGGATCGTAATGCAGTCAATGGATGTGTCGTAGATGGCGGCATCGCCAATTGATTCAAGACCGGATGAGAGTTTCAGGATTTCCAGATTTACGCAGCCTCCAAACGATCTGGTTCCAATCGTTTTGACACTTCCAGGAACAACGCAGCTTCGGAGATTCTCGCTATACATAAACGCTTCGTCTCCAATTTCCGTGATTGTATCAGGAAGAATGAGTGATTCGATCGAATCACAATTGTAAAATGAACGAGTACCAAGTACACTCAGATTCGGAGCACCATCAAAATTGATTCTTTTGATATCCAGCCCAGAATAGTACGAATCGCCTGTCAGGACAGTGCCGGTTCCCTTAATGAATAATGTTTTGGTATCCAGATCATAGAACCATGAAAGATCATCACCGCAAGAGTCTTGGTTTATGATCCAGTACCCATCAATCGTCACCGGCTTTGTGATTGGCTGACTGAAATTGAAGTTTGAACCATTGCACACCCATTCCTCAAATGTACGCTTTTCGAGTTCCGGCAGATTCGGTTCCGTGACTGTGCTGCCAAGTGTAACATAGAAAGGTTCGATCGAGTTATATAAATCTTCATCATGCAATTGAATTGTAACAAGAACCGACCATTTTGCATATGCTGTCGTACTTTCTGTGATCGGTTCATCAAAATTAAAGGGTGTCTGATAGGAAGTATCAGTATACCATCCGTCAAAACGATATTGCCAGGGTTCGTTCACATTCGGGATTTGAACCGTTTCTCCTGCGAGAATGGTTTTCGTGTCATTCTCTGCAACATCCTCATACTCAAACGTCACTGTGCAGATATCGATGTCTTCGTCAACGGAGAATACATGTTCCTTCACCCATTCTTCGCTGAATGCACCGCTTTCAACGAATGCTTGCTGATATGCCTCAACTGCGGAATCCGGAACAAAGATCATCGAAATATTATCATTTCCAAAAGGCGTATCCCAACCGCATACAAATGTCGGAGGGGTGGTGCCTTCAAACGTCACACTCTCTAAGCTGCCGGACTCCGCAAAGCAGCCCTCTCCGAGTTTTGTCACATTTTCAGGAATTGTGATGCTCCTAATTCCTGACGCATAAAAAGCATAATCTTCAATCGTTTTCAGACATTCAGGCAGAATGACTTTTTTTATCTCTGAATAATCGTTAAACATGTCACTTTTAATGACATCAATGTTTGTGACACCGCTAAAATCGATCGTGGTGGGGACAACCCAATCCCAGTATTGCCAGACGAAGCAGTCATCTTCATAGAATCCACCCTCCTCATCTTCCCAAATCGGATGCTTGAATTCCGTATTCTCGCTTTCTCCGGAAAAGGTCATTGTCCTGGTGCCTTCCTCATAGCACCAGCTCACACCATAAAGATCTCCGGAGTCATCCGCACTTGCGGAAAGACTGAAGTTGTCAAGCTTCAGGGCAAAGGGGGCAAGCGGTATCGATGCCGTGAGAACAGCAACGGAAGACACACTTGCAAACAGACGTTTGGCGTTTTCTTTGATCATAGTTTTTCCTCCCAATTCTAATTCTGTGATGAATAAATTCACCGCTTTACATATTATATCATTTATTGAATTTAATGTCAATATTTTTGTGGCGTAACACTTATATTTGCTTCAACCATCCGCAGGATGCTTTTGGAGATATAGCGGCACAAAAAACAAAACGTCGTTCGTGCCGTTTGGCTTTCATGGGATTTCTCCATTTACGGATGGTGATAAGACGCCTGAGCCTTTATCAAAGATATCTTCATAACATACGTTGGAAATATAGAATCTGCCCCTCCTCTATTCGGTGAAGACCGACGAAAGGCTAATACATTTTGTATTATTTTGGAGTAATATTACAGCTCATACAAAAACAGCGCATAGTATACGATTTTCTTGTGAAAATGGTTGACAAATCCGGAAGAATGTGGTAGAATGACTTTGAAGTAGCCGCATAAGGCGACTATTTAGTAAAAAATACAAATTGGAGGCTGATTACTTTGAGAAAATCTACTCGAAAGACCATCGCAATGGTCATGGCACTCGGCATGGTTGCAGCGGCTGTTCCGTTCGCACCCGTTTCCTTCCTGAAGGATGCTTCGATCGTTGCCGGCGCGGCAAACAATGTCACAGTGACAGATGAACTTGCCCTGCTAGACGCATTGAAAAATGCACAGGCCGGCGATGTCATCAAATTGGGCAAGTCCGGTATGTATCCGGCAATGGAACTGGGCGGAGATTATGAGATCAATTGTGATTTGACCATTGATCTCAATGGTCATTCATGGGGAGACTACTATGATCCGTCGTTGGGTGAACTGTCACGTTTGGGCTTTAAGATTAAATCCGGCTGCACACTGACGATTGAAGATACATCTCAGAAGGGCAACGGTAATATCTATGCTTCAAACGGTTTCACCTTTGAAGACGGCGCGAAGCTTGTTTTTAAGGGCGGTATGCTCCAAGGCGGACATATGCAGGATGAAGGCGAAACAGGAGATACTCCGCTTTTGAGCGGCGTTGACAGCATGGACTATATCGTTCCCGGCGAAGGCTATGCACTGGCAGCCGGCGGTGAAAGTGAAATCACTTCGGTTGACGAGTTGCTTTCAGCGCAAATGCTGACACTGAATAAGAAGCTTGCGCCGTACTGTGGTGCGTTCCTGACCATTGACGGCACAATCGGTGTCAACCTCTGTGTGAAGAAAGACGCTTCCATCGAATCTTCGGATGTCAGCCTGACACAGGTTTACCAGAATGTTCCGTTTGGTATGGATGCATACGTATACCACTGCGCTCCTGCTGAATTGGATAAGGACGTTGATTTTGAAGTTGACGGAACAACCTACACCGTAAACGGGCAGGATGTTCTGGATGCAGTTGCTGAGAACAAGGACGGCTTCTACAACTCGACAAATGTGAATGTTGCAAAGGCACTCTGCGAGTACGCTGCTGCTGCAAGCGCATTCTTCAATGACGAAACTGTTGCATATAACGGTACAGACGCAAATACTCTGCTTGCAGAACTTGCTTCCTATACACCTGACATTGACATCAGAGCCAACGTCCATACTGGCGAAATGGACTTTGAGTATGTCGGTTCTTCCTTGCTGTTCAAGGACACCATTACCCTCAGACACTATGTGAAGATCTTGAATGAGGATGATATGTTCTCTGCTACAGGAAACAATGCAATGCTGACGGACAAGGATCAATTCAAGTATTTTGACATTGCGGGCATTTCGCTTGCAAAACTCGGCGAAAACGTCACAGCAACTCTGTTGAATGATGGCCCGGTTGATCCGAATGCTACTGTAGGTCATCTGGATTCCTATGACTTCACATATTCTCCGCTTGCATATCTGAATCTTGCTGTGAACCAGACCAACAACGAAAACCTGAAGAATCTTGCTTTGAATCTGTATTCGTTCTATAAGGCAACGGCTGGCGGCACCACAGGCGGCGGCACGACAGGCGGCACGACAGGCGGCACGACCGGTGGCACCACAGGCGGCACCACAGGCGGCGGCACGACCGGCGGCACGACCGGTGGCGGCGGTGCTATTTCGGGCTAATGAATTGATTGAATTGAAAGGATAATTGAATTATGGAAAAGTATATGATTCCTGAACTGGATATTATGAAGCTGGATGTCACCGATGTTATCACAACAAGTGGCGGCAGTGATGAACCGCTCCCGGATAGAAGCAACTTCGAGGGCGATATTCTCAAATAATTGCAGAATTCACAGAAAGCATCCCCTGATGAAATGTCAGGGGATGCTTCAGTTTATCGAAAAAGTCTAGCGTAGGGGCGACTTATATGTTCTATCGTTCGGAAGAAACGGAGGAAATTTCAATCCACGCCCCCTGCGTAGGGGGCGACGCCACAATGTCGGTATTCTGTTTTTGCACAGCTGCTATTTCAATCCACGCCCCCTGCGTAGGGGGCGACACTGTGCTGCTATTCTTATTTCAGTTTTGTTCTTATTTCAATCCACGCCCCCTGCGTAGGGGGCGACTATGCTGCGTTCCTGGTTCGGTATTTCAATTTTTATTTCAATCCACGCCCCCTGCGTAGGGGGCGACATGATGTCGCAATGATAATGACGATGCAGCAGCAAATTTCAATCCACGCCCCCTGCGTAGGGGGCGACCGTACAGGCTGACGCCGAGATAGTCGTCAACGGACATTTCAATCCACGCCCCCTGCGTAGGGGGCGACTAGTTGAAAACCATAGGCTCCGCCTTGTAAACATATTTCAATCCACGCCCCCTGCGTAGGGGGCGACCGCCATCACGTTGACAAACGCGACAATTACGGTATATTTCAATCCACGCCCCCTGCGTAGGGGGCGACCGACTGCTGCATCCAATTCCATCAATCGGTCTGAATTTCAATCCACGCCCCCTGCGTAGGGGGCGACTGACGGAGTTCGATCAGACGACCGACGCTGGGGGAAAGAGCGTACACCTCCGCGGTCGCCGGCTCCTTACGGACATAGATCCAACGA
>JAKSPL010000034.1 GCA_024404815.1 Oscillospiraceae bacterium | reverse complement strand
GTTTTGAAATTGATGATGTGATTGCAACGAGCATAATACTCGGTCCGTATGATACTCCGATCGAGAATCCATAAAGTCATATAGACACTACCATGCAGAAATGCATGACTGAAAGGGCGGAGAACTTTGGTTCTCCGCTCTTTTTCGTATCTATGCAGGGATGACCTTTGGCCATTCGAAAAGCAGTATGTGTGATTTTGAGAAAATGTTTTTTCATTCATCATATTTTTTTTGAAAACCAGTTGACTTTTGGATGAGTATATAGTATAATCACTATCCCCGTTCCAGATAGTAACACAAAACCCGTAGTAGTACATACCGACACCGATTATAAGTATATGAGCGATGCCTGACGAGAACGGCAAGGATTTTGCCTATGGCATGAACGGCAATGATACCATTATTCTTGGCGGTTGCGATGACTTTATCTGGGGCGGCAAGGGCGATGATATCATCAAAAGCGGTTCGGGCAATGATATCATCTACTATGAACTCGGTGACGGAAATGATATCATCGATGACACCACAGGCAGATGGACGTATCCGGCATCCGGCTATGATGTGGTGTACCTTGGCGAGGGCATTCTGCCGGAGGAAGTGCGCGTGACACTCTCGGCTGACGGCTATGACTTCATTCTGCATATCACCAAATCGGGCGAGACCATTACACTTCCGGGCAATACCTATTCGGGCTTTACGCCTGTTTTCCCGATCGAAGAGATCCATTTCATGGACGGCACGACCTGGAACAGAGATGATTTTCTGGAAATCATGCGGACGATCTACGGCTCAGACGGCGATGACTCGCTGAACGCACAGGTCGATACCGGTGTGACATTCTATGGCGGTGACGGAAACGATACGCTGATCGGAAACGGCGGCAATGACCAGTTCTATGGCGGCAAGGGTGATGATACCATGCGCGGTGCTTCTGGTGACGATACATTCTACTATGAACTTGGCGACGGTAACGACCTGATCGACATGGGCAACGGCACTTCTTCCTATCCGCAGGGCGGATATAATGTGCTTGTACTCGGAGAAGGCATTCTGCCCGAGGAAGTTACCGTAGAGCGTTCCTATGATGATTATTCCTATACACTCTGGATCGACAAAACGCAGGAATCCATTACCATGACAGGCAATGTGGTATCCGGTGTCAGCAATCTGTTCCCGATCAAGGAAATCCGATTTGCGGATGAAACCATCTGGAAGCTTGCAGATCTCGATCAGCTGCATATCAAACGTATCTACGGCACAGACGGGAATGATTCCATTCGGGACAGCGGTGATAATGATACCGTATTCTGTGGAAAAGGCAATGATTTTATCCGCGGCGGCACAGGCGATGATCTGTATATCTATCAGCTCGGTGACGGCTGCGACACGATTCTGGATGCTTCGTTCTGGGGCAGCGGCAACAATACCCTGCAATTCGGAGAAGGCATTACGATGGACGACCTGTATCAGGAAGCAGTCAGGTATGAGGGCGAGAACTATACACGTATTTACGTCAAAGACCGCAGCAGCTATGTGCAGATGCAGGGCATTCAGAACATCGCGTTTGCGGACGGTGAGCCGATTGTTTGGAAAAATGCCCTTGCAGAAATGGCACCCGCAAGTGAGCTGTCCTCTGAGCTGACGGGTGACTTGTCCTGCGACGGCACGATTTCTGCAGATGATGTCCGTATGCTGATCGCATATCTGACGAATACGTCCTCGTTGAATTACTCTGTGGACGCTGACATCAATCAGGACGGCGTTTTGAATGTAACTGACCTTACATTGCTGAAACAGATTTGTCTGAAATCCAAATGAAACAAATGAAAAAATGCAGGCTGTTATCACGAAACAGCCTGCATTATATTTTCCAATGGATATGTATCTCTCGTTCGCCGCTTTCGTTGGTCATGCCGATTTCAACATAGTCGATGAACTCGTCAGCGACTGTGCGGTCGAGCATTTCAAAATGTGTATATTGTTCGATCAGCTCTTTCTGTCCCACAGCGTTTTCCGAGCGTGTACGTGTCGCTTGGATCTGCTGCTGAATTTCATCTATCCGCTTCGATAGCAACCGCTCCTCATCTGAAAGGCTTTTTCGGAACAATGCATAATCAGCATTGGAAATGATGCCATCCAGCTTATCTTTGTACATCTGTACAAGGCGATTCTGCGCGGATGATTGCTTTTCTTTTAGCTTTGCAAGACTGCTTTTCAGCTTGCCGAGCTGCTCGTCGTACAGATTCGTGAACCGTATCTCATCAGACCGACAATATTCTGTGACAATGCTGTTCAGCTCATCGAGTATCGTCTGCTCCAGAACCTTTCCGCTGATCGTGCGCGTATTCGGGCAGTTCATGGCTCCAGTCTTGTATGCTGCGCATTGCAGCCCGTAATAGCGAATCGTTTTCGTTCGATTGTAGTAGACGTTTCGCTTCATAGGTCTGCCGCAGACTGCACAGCAAACCTTACCCGAAAGCGGCGACAGTTCCTCTGAATGCTTTCCGACTCTCGTATGGCTGTTGAGTCTTTCCTGTGCTTTTTCCCACGTTTCCGCTTCAATGATCGCTTCATGGGCATTCGGAATGCGGCTCCATTCGTCTGGGTTGACCTTTTTTCGTTTCTTGTTCTTGTAGCTGATGTGATGGGATTTTCCCTGCACCAGCGTACCTGTGTACATCTCGTTTCGCAGGATTTTGGCGATCGTGGACTGTGTCCATAAGCCGTTCGCATTGCTTTTTTCAGCGTTGGCATTGGTGTATTTCGATCCGTGCTGCCGCTTGTAGGCACTTGGACTCAGAACCCCTTGATCGTTGAGTGCCATGACAATATGTCGGTACCCCTCACCGCTGATAAAGAGATTGAAAATCTGCTGCACAACAGGCGCGGTTTCGTGATCGACAATCAAATGATGTTTGTTATCGGGGTCGATCTTGTAACCGTATGGGGCAAATGAACCCATAAACTGCCCCTGTTCGCGTTTATATGCAAGCGTTCGGCGTATCTTTGCAGAGATGTCCTTGACGTACATCTCGTTATACGCGGATGTAAAAAGACGCATAGTTCCATAGCTTTCGCTGTCTGTATCGGCATTGTCAGCGACACCGATGAAGCGGATGCCCCATTCAATGAATTTGTCGCTCAGATACTGCTCGATAATGATGGTATCACGAGAAAAGCGCGACTGGTCTTTGCAAAGAACGATGTCGATGTTGCCCTGTTCGCAATCGTGCAGCAGTCGGTTGAATGACGGACGGCTGCGGTCGATGCCGCTGAAACCGTCGTCCACATAAATGTCATAAATGTCCCAGCCGCGCTCAATACAGTAATCGCGCAGCATTGCTTTCTGGTTGCCGATGCTTTGGCTGTCATCGCTGCCCTTGTCCTTATCCTCAATGGACAAGCGGCAGTAGATTCCGACCTTTGGCGTGGCCACACCTCCTTCCGTTGGCTTTTTCAGATTTAGCTTGCATTTTTCAGCTTTGTATTGACGATTCGTTCAACTTTTGCTGTGACAATTTTCTGAAGCTGCTCCTTGTTCTGCGCTCGAAAGCTGCTGTGGGTTTTGAACTTTTCTTTCATGAGAAAGACCTCCTTCCTGTTTCAGTGTATGAGATGCTTTGCGGTGGTATGACTGGTGGGCATTTTGTGAATTCGCACTTGATAAATACGAAAGATTCATACTATAATGAATGTAAGTATATAAGTGGCAGCACCCCGAAGGGCGTCCAATGACCTGTCATTCAGCTAAAAGAAAGCGAAATAGCCGCAAGATCAGAAAAAGATCTTGCGGCTGATTTTTATGAACATGATTTAATATTTGCAAAAAGGTATTGACAAAAAGCAGAAAATGTGCGGCGAATTCAATTAGATATACACACCTGATTTGAGGATTATATCGTCCAAAACAAGCTGAATGTGCTTGCCCGCAGCATGGAGAATAATACTCAGGATTTCGTAGTCAATCCGAAAGCAGGAACAATCATACTGCCACTTGATACATAATACTACTATCCTCGCCATGCTAGCGAGGATAGTTCTTTCATGCAAGGTGTGGATCATTTGAAGCATACTCATTTTCTTTGTTTGCTGTCACATTCTTCTGTCATATAGATGAAAGAAAAATCAGGTTGCCTGACCTGCAAACTGCGTCATATAGAGGTCATAGTATTTGCCATGCTGTGCGAGCAATTCCTTGTGATTACCGCTTTCAACGATCTGCCCCTGATCCATGACGATGATCTGGTCGGCGTCCTGAATGGTCGAAAGACGGTGTGCAATAATCAGGCTGGTACGGTCTTTCATGAGCTGATTCATGGCGTTCTGGATATTCAACTCTGTGCGCGTATCGACGTTGGAGGTTGCTTCGTCGAGAATCAGGATCTGCGGATAGGAGAGGAACGCTCTGCCGATGGCGATGAGCTGCTGTTCGCCCTGAGAAAGGCTGACACTGGTCTGCGAGAGCATTGTGTCGTACTGTTCTGGAAGCTTTTTGATGATCTTGTCGCAGTAGCTGAATTCTGCTGCACGGTCGAGTTCTTCCTGTGTCGGATTTTGTACTGCATACGCGATGTTTCCGCGGATGGTATCCGAAAACAGCTTGGTGTCCTGCAATACAATGCCGATGCTGTCGCGGAGGTCACCGAGGGCAATATCCTTGATATTCTGTCCGTCCAGAAGGATCTCGCCGCTGTCGATATCGTAAAATCGCATGAGCAGGTTGATAATGGTCGTTTTGCCGCTGCCTGTCGAGCCGACCAGCGCGATTTTTTTACCCGATTCGATTTTGAGAGTAAAGTCAGAGATGACACGCTTTTCGGGGACATAGGAGAAGTTGATGTTTTTGAATTCGATGATGCCGCGGACTTTGTTGACGTCAATGTGCTGTCCTTCAAACTGCTCGGAATCCGCATCGAGGACAGAGAACACGCGCTCTGCACCTGCGATGGCGGTCTGAATCTCGCCGTAGAGCTGGGATAGTTCGTTGATGGGGCGCGAGAACTGCTTGGAATAGATGATGAAAGCGGAGATGACACCGACCGTGATGTAGCCTTTGAGTGCAAAATACGCGCCGAACACGGATACGATGACAAAAGAAATGTTGCTGAGCATATTCATGACAGGACCCATGCAGTTGCTGATGCTTTTTGCAATGATGCCTGTCACGGTGAGGTTATCAGCGGTCTTGGTAAAGGTTTTGATGACACTATCCTGCTGATTGTAAGCGGAGATGGTCTTGTAATTGGTCACCATTTCCTCAACGGTACCGTTCAGTTCGCCGAGCAAAGTCTGCTGCTTGACGTAATATTTACGCATACGTTTGGTGATGAAGCTCGTAAACATGACGGTCAGGAAAATGGTGGAACAGGAGAGGAGACCGAGCGGCACGCTGTAATAGAGCATCATGATAAATGTGCCGATGAGTGTCAGGACGCCCGAAAACAGGGAACTCAGCGAGGAGGAGATGATACTGGAAATGTTTTCGACGTCGTTGGTCATTCGGCTGATGAGGTCGCCGTGCGAGTGCGAATCCAGATAGGAGATCGGCAGATGCACGATCTTATCGAACAGGGTTTTGCGCAGTTTGCTAACGATGCGCTGGCTGAGCGATGCACTCAGATAGCCCTGTGCGAGCGTCGCGGCACCGTGAATCAGGTAAGTGACAAGCATCAGCACGAGGAAATGCGGCAGTCTGCCGAAGTTTCCTGCAACGATCTGGTCAATGGCAGAGCTTTGGAAACTGGGCGCAATGACCGATGCAATGACGCAGATCAGTACGACAACGCCCATGAGGGTTACAAACAGCGTTTCCGAGTGGAAGAATGCAAGCAAACGTTTCAGCGTCGCACCGACATTTTCGGCTTTTTCGATCGGCTTGCCCATGTTGCCGCGGTTTCTGCCGAAGCTGGGCGTTTTGGACGGTGTATCAGCCATTCTGCTCACCCTCTTTCTTTAGCTGTGATGCGTAGATATCCTGATAGACCTTACAGGATTGCAGGAGATTCTCGTGGCTATCGCAGGCAATGACCGTGCCGTTGTCCAGTACGGCAATGCGGTCTGCGTGCTGTACGGAGGAGATACGCTGTGCAATAATGATCTTCGTGGTGTCCTGATACTGTGTACGCAGGGCATTTTGCAGATTGGCTTCCGTTTTGAAATCGAGTGCAGAAGTGGAATCATCGAGAATGAGGATCTCTGCCTTTTTGAGCAATCCGCGGCTGATAGCGATTCTCTGCCGCTGACCGCCCGAAAGACTCATGCCGGATTCTGCAACAGGGGTGTCGTACTGCTGCGGCTGCTGCATGATGAAATCATCCGCCTGTGCCGCAAGGGCAGCTGCGTGGACTTCATCTTCGGAAGCATCAGGCTTGCCCAGCAGAATGTTTTCGCGGATGGTGGTACTGAACAATTCACTCTTTTGCAGCACGATCGAGATTTTCTCACGCAGTTCCGAGAGCTTGTAATCCTTGACGTTGACGCCATCCACTTCTACGCTGCCTGCCGTGACGTCATAGAAACGGGGAATCAGGTGGATGAGTGAGCTTTTGCCGCAGCCCGTTTCTCCGATGACCGCGAGCGTTTCGCCTTTTCCAACGTGCAGTGAGATATCATGCAGAATGTTGACACCCGAATCAGGGAATGCAAAGCTGACGTTTTTGAATGTCACAGTACCGACTTCATCGGTCTGCGTAACACCCTGACCGTCTGCAATCGGGCTTTCGCTGGTGAGAATTTCTTTCAGACGTCTGGTGGAGGTGATGCCGCGTGTGACATTCTGGAAGATCATGGCAAGCATCATCATGCCGTTGAGGATCTGCGAGAGATAGGTCACAGCTGCCATGACAGTACCGGGGGCAATGCTGCTGTCCTGTACACGCAGAGAACCGATGTAGATAATGGCAATGGTCGCCAGATTCAGTACAATGTTCATGACAGGACGCATATAGGACATCAGGATGAGTACCCGAAACTGCGTGTCTACCAGATCATCGTTGCTTTTGGAGAAGCGGTTGCTTTCGCGGTCTTCCTGTACAAAAGCCTTGACCACACGCGCTCCTGCGATATTTTCCTGAATGACGGTGTTCATGTGGTCTATACGGGATTGCAGAAGCTGAAACAGCGGATTGGTTTTCCAGAGTACGAATCCGATCTCAAGCAGGATCAGCGGCAGGGCAATCGCAATGACTGCACCGAAATCGGCAGCCAGCGACACCAGCGCGATACTGCCTGCAATGAAAAACATAATGCATCGCACACAGCTGCGTATGATCTGCGCGACCATCGTTTCCATCTGGGTGACGTCATTGGTGGTACGGGTGATTAGCGAGCCGACCGAAAAGTCGTCCGTTTGCGAGAAAGAGAAGTGCATAATGCGTTCAAATGCGGATTTGCGGATATCGTTTCCGAATTTCTGACTGCACACATTGGCAAAAACAGCACTCAGAATACCGCTGATGCCGCCGCCGATGACAATGAGGATCATTTTAAGACCTGTGCCCGTGACGATGCTCATGTTTGGGAGATTGTTGTTGTTCAGACCGAGGATGCCGTTATCGACAATTTCCGCCATCATGCGAGGCTGTACAAGGTCTACATAGACCTCCAGAACCATGAAAATCGCAGCGAACAGCGCGAAATGCCAATATTTTTTGAGGTGCTTGAAAACCAAATTTGACTCATCCTTTCTTTGATAGGCGATACATATTCATTATATTAGAATTTCGATGAAAAGTCAAGAAAAAAGCATCAGTCCGCGGAGAAAGTTGTATCTGCAAAGCCCTAATTATGCCTGCATAGTATGCATCTATTGGGGATATTCCACAAAGGTGAAAAACAGGATTTGTGAATGTATACAGAATGATTGAAAATTGTTGCAAAAGCAATCCGAATGTGGTATAATATAACAAATATGTAAACTGTTTTCACAAAAATGCATTTGGGAGGTATCACCATGAGAATCACTGTGAAACGCATTATTTCTGTTTGGACAGCTGCCGTGACTGCTGCTGCGTTTTTGCCGCTGACGCCGATATTCGCAGCGGATGATGCGCAGACAGGAACGACATCTGACGGCTTTACTTATCAAATTGAGGGCGAGAAAGTTTCGATTACTGGTTATGAGGGCGATTTGCCCGCAAGCGGTGCCCTGACGCTGCCAACAACCGTTGCAGGACAGGCTGTCAATGACATCGGCAGGAGAGCTTTTGAGAACATGACGGAGTTGAATGCTGTCACTCTGCCTGACACCCTGCGAACGATAGACTGGTATGCGTTTCAGGGGAGTGGCATCTCTGAGATCACGCTGCCGGAGGGCTTTGTACGCTTTGAAGTCAGTGTGTTTGATGGATGTGAAAACCTCAAAACACTGACGATTCCCACCACCTTTGACAAAGGCAACAGCTACGGCAACTGGAACGACTGGGGACCGCTTGCGAAATCCTGCATTGAAACGATCGTGTTTGCCGAGGGCAGCAAGATCGTCACGGGAGACCTCTGTCGTCATATGCAAACACTCAAAAATGTCGTGATTCCCGATACGGTCGAAACGATCGGTGATGATGCGTTTTATGACTGCCCTGCGCTGACATCCGTCGACATCCCTGATTCTGTGACGAAAATTGAAAGCGGCGCGTTTGCAGATTGTACGGGCATTGCGGCGTTTGATCTGCCGGATTCGATTCTTGAGATTGGAAACAGTGTGTTTGAGAGTACGGCGATCACGGAGATCGAGCTGCCGAAAAATCTGGAAATACTCGGCAGTAATGTGTTCAAGAACTGCCAGTCCCTGACTGCGCTGACTGTACCGAAAACATTACAGAAAGCAGACTATGCGCTGGAAAATTCTGCTGTCACCGATCTGAACTTTGAAAGCGGAATGGAGATCATTCCCGATTATATCGGAGCGAATGCACCGGTACTTAAAAATGTCACGATTCCCGATACGGTTACGGAACTTGGCGATAGAATGTGCGAAGGCTGTCTGAATCTGAAGACGATCACGATTCCTGCAAGCGTGCAGGTGTCACCCGGTGCGCCGTTTCGGAATTCCGCGCTTTCTGCCATTCATTTTGATGATGGCATGACACGGATTCCTGACGGCATCTGCGATGATGCCATCAACCTGACTGCGATTGACTATCCTGCTGCTGTGACGGAAATCGGCGAGAAAGCGTTTCGAAACTGCATCTCTATGAAGGCAATCTCCATACCTGATACGGTCACAAAAATCGGTTACGCTGCTTTTTCACAATGTATCGGCGCCAAGAGCGTTACGATTCCCGTATCTGTGACAGAAATGGGAAGCAATGTGTTTGAAAAGACAACGGCACTCGAATCGGTCTTTCTTCCTGCGTCACTTGATGTGACGGCAAATAAAGCCGAGAATTGGTTCAGAGGCTCAGGAATTCGTTCCATCACATTTGCAGATGAAATGGAGCAGATTCCGAGCGGCGTCTGCTATGACTGCGCCAATCTGACAGAGATCCATTTCCCGACTGCACCGACAAAGATCTTGTCAAATGCGTTCCGCAACTGCACTTCGCTGACCGCGCTTCAGCTTCCCGATTCGATCACCAGTATCGGCTCGGATGCGCTGAATGGCTGTACAGCACTTGCCGATCTGCATCTGCCTGCATCCTGCTCTGATTACAGCGGCGGATGCCTTGGCGGACTCACTTCGCTGAAATATCTCTATGTGCCGCATCCGTTCAACGAGGTCGGATATTCATACAGTGTGATTGGCGGTTCAGGTGTTGAAACACTTGAATTTGCCGACGGCATCGAAACCATCTACGGCACATTCAGCGCTTTGCCGAAACTTCGGAAAGTCATTCTTCCCGATAGCGTGAAAACTATTGAAAGAAAAGCGTTTTTTGAGGATTACGCGCTCTCTGAGATCACATTGCCGCAGAGCCTTGAAACGCTGGGCAGCAATGTGTTTGGAAGCTGTATCAGCCTGCGCGAAGTGACGATTCCAAAGTCTGTGAAATCCACGGGTAGTATCATCGGAAACGGCAGCGGTATCGAAACCGTCATTTTTGAGAACGGCATGACTGAAATCCCTGCGGATATCTGCAACGGTGCATCAAACTTGCAAGCGGTGGAGATCCCTTCGAGTGTCACAAAAATCGGGGCGCGTGCATTTGCAAACTGTCCGCGTCTTGAAACGCTGAAAATGCCGCAGAAATCCATAGCTTTTGAACCGACGGCATTTGAGAATACTGACAATCTCTGGGATGAGCGTGTGAGTATTTACCGAAAAGGGGAAGCGTTCGTCAACCGCACGCTTTCTGCTGACGGCAAATATGTGCATTACACGGTTTCCTATGCACTCAATCCGCGGTTTATCTCCCAGTTCACAAAGGGAACGCTTGAAATTCGTACAGATACATCGAAAATCGTGTCGGAAAGCCTGCCTGAGGGCATCGAACCGACTTCCTCGCCTTTGGTAGTGACGTTCACCGAACCGACAGGCGTTTTCAGATTCTCTATGCTTGCGGACAGCGAAAAAGAAATCCCTGTGAATGTGAAATTCTGTGCGTATCTGGAATCCGCAACACCCTATTGCAAAAACATCATTTCAGAGGGCTATCAAAAGTCAGCCCTGACTCTGACCGCACCGGCATATCTTGAGGCAGGAAGTGAAAACCTCGGTGAAGGCGTTGTCTCAATGTGGGCGGAGATCGGTTCACAGGATGAAGCTACATTTTCAGAGAGCAACAAAAGAACCTTCACCGTTTATGGCAATGCCCCTCTCGGAAGCAAAGTCTCCATTCTGATGGACGGTACGGAGATCGGTACAGCAGAAGCAAGTCCTTATACAGGAAAGTATACGCTGGAACTGACTGTTTTCGCAAAGCAAGCCGGCAATACATCGAAGATTCAGGCGGTTGTCGGTGATACGAAATCCGAAGCATCTACGATCACATGGGAAACCGCTCGTGCGCAGATCGAGAAAGTGATCCTGCACCACAATAACAATCACATGACGTATTCTTTGGATGTGACGGATGCATTTCTGGGCGGTACTGTGCCGTATCTTGCCTATAATCCGAAGATGCCGCTGGGCTTTGAGGTCACGCTGTCCGATAATCATCAGGCTGCGGTGTATGTCACATCCACGGTGGACGGCGATATTTCGGGTTTTCCGCTGACGTTTGACGAAGCAAGCGGAACATGGTCAGGCGAGGGATTTTTTGCAACCACACTCCCTGGAAAACTCAATATTTCTGTTATTCCGTCTAAGATCTCTGACACATTGACACAAACCCGAAAGTCGAACGGAAACCTTTCGCTGAAGATCGGTGACACCGAGATCAACGCCCTGCACGATACAGAAGCTCCGGACATTGTGGATGCCATACTTGCGGATGCGGATGCCGAAGTACTTGCCGTCAATGAACGTCAGATGATGATGGCATTGCATTTTCAGGATGGCGGCAGACAGGAGGGTATTTCAGTTTATCAGGGCATTCATGACGAAATTACTCTGAATGGTGAGGTTCTCACCGCCGATGAAGTGGCAGCATCACCCGAAAAATACGGATTTGAAAAATCGCCTGCACAAGTCATCGGAGAAGATGGAGTGCTGCACACCTACTATGTCAAGATCCTGTCTGATTCTGATGATGCTGAGGCAATCGCCGATTCCTTAACGATCAACGAAATACCGCTCTCTCGTGCTGTATCCAGGCAATCTGTCGCGCAAAAAATGCAGGACGGACTGAAAACGGCAACAGGTGTAATGTCGGGCACGCTTGTGGTGGACTGCGCACAGAAAGCGGCAACAGGCAATTCAAGCGAGTTTGCCACACAGTTTACTTGCGAGACTACAAAGGGGTATCTGGGTGCAAAATATGCAAAAAATAAGCTGTATAAGGCAGGAAGCGGTGTTGCCGACAAATTATGTTCTTACGGCGAGGTCGCTGTGCAGGGACTTGGCTGGTACGGCGACCTGGAAGCGATCTATTCGTCTACCAACCCTTATGTCACCGAACACAGCGAGAAAATTGCAACCGTGGCAACGCAGCTCTGGATGGCACGCGCCACAACGACGCTTGCAGGCGGTGCGTTTATCGGGACATATGCGGTTTCTGCAGGCGGTGCGCTCGTGGCGGCTGTGGCAGGTACAGGTGCAATCGCTGCTGCTTTGCCGGCAGTTGTGGCGTGTGCAGCAGCAGTCGGTGCAGTTTATCTGGTCAGCAAAGCGATTGACGGAGTCGACGGCTGGATGCGTGCGATCCTGAATGGAAAATCAGACCTTTCAATGGGCGCATTCTTCAATTATTTCATTGACCCCAGCGGTTATCTCTATGAGGTGATTCCCTCCAACCGTGTGAAAGGTGCAAAGGCGGAAATCTACTATCAGGACGAGGATGGCAATGCGGTGCTGTGGAATGCGTCGGATTATGAACAGGAAAATCCACAGATCACCGATGATGCAGGCTGGTTTGCGTGGGATGTTCCCGAAGGCAAATGGCAGGTGCGCATCACGGCAGAGGACTATGAGGACTATGCAACGGAATGGCTGCCCGTATTGCCTGTGCAAACCGATGTCAACATTGCAATGGTGAGTAAAAACGGCGCAGAACTTTCGAATATCACTGCTTTCGGTAATCGCGTAGAGCTGGAATTTTCAAACTTCGTAAAAGATGATACTCTGACTGCGGAGCAGCTTTTCATTACCGATGCAGCAGGCAACAAAATCGCATTTGAAACGGAGCTCGTCAAGGAAGAGGACAATCAGACGGCATTCACGCGTAAAGTGGTTCTGATGGCGAATGGTTCGGTGTTTACGGGCGCGGTGCTTCATTTGGATTGCGTGTGCTGCTACAACGGTATTGCGATGGAAAAGACAGAGCGCATATTGAATCCTGATTCTTTGTACGGCGATTTGAATGCCGACAATGCCTGTACTATCGCGGATGCGGTCTTACTGGCGAAAGTCGTATCAGAATGTCCTGATATTCAGACATACCAGCAAAATGGCATCGACCAGAATCATGACGGCATCGTCAACGTGATGGATGTAGTGCTGTATCTCAATCGTTTCCTCAGAAAGGCATGAAATCAAAAGGGGGAGAGCGATGGCTATGACAGACCATATCAATTTCCGCTATTAGAATTGAAGACAAACCGTAAGCTCTCAGAAATGCTGTGCAAGCATTTCTGAGAGCTTTTTGGGCAATGGTCTTCTTAAAGGAATCAGCCTCCAATCGTCCGGTCTGTACCGAATAGAGGGGGGATTTCATATTCCCAACGTTGGTTATGAAGATAACTTTGATAAAGACTCACAAAGGTATCAATCAATTGAGCGATATACCGAAGAATCAGAACGGCATCATAAGCATTCACTCGATTGTCGTGGTTAACATTCGCATTATCAAGACCTTGCCGCGTAATATCGACTGTGATATCTTCCGCAGCGATCCTGTAACATAGAATTGCATCCGAAATATCGATGATACGTATTTGCGCGTGATGCTATATTATTATTTAACTTAAGTGCTGCCGAAAACTTCATCCCGTAAAACAGTAAAAGCAGGACTCGGTTTAAGTGGATTCACCACATGGCGGATTGGACGGCGGATGCTCCACAGCGGATGGCGTGCCGGAAAAAGGCATCAACCTGAACATTATGCTTTGTCTGCGGGATTTGCTGGAAATGTCCGGGTACCGCGTAGAAGTCACACGCGACAAAGACTGTTCGATTCATGACAAGGGAATAGAGGGGATTGCGAATCAAAAAAGTTCGGACATGGACAATCGGCTTGCCTTACTGAACCGTTATGAGAATGCGGTTTGCGTATCGATTCATCAGAACCAGTTTACAGATGCAAAGTACAGCGGTGCACAGATGTTTTATGCACCGACCAATGCTGACAGTGAATCGTTGGCACAGATGATGCAGGGACAGTTTCGAACCTTGCTTCAGCCTGACAATCAGCGTGAGGTGAAAGAATGCGGAAAAGAATTGTTTCTGTGTTATTACTGCGAGAATCCGATGGTGATGGCGGAATGCGGATTTCTGTCGAATCCTGAGGAGGGTGCATTGCTCTGCACGGAGGAGTATCAGCATAAAGTCGCATTTACAATATATTCTGCATTGGAACGGTGGCTTGCAGGGGATGTATCCATCACTTGACAAGTGCAAAGAAATGTGATAGGATAAGCATAGTCCGAAAAGGAGGGCTGTGCAATGAAACTGATACAAGGAATACACCATATCTCGATGAACTGTGCAAAAGGTGCAGAATATGAGAAAGTGCTGACGTTTTACAGAGATATACTGGGGCTTGCTGTTGTCCGAGAATGGGACGGCGGTGTGATGCTGAACGCTGGCGGAACACTTCTGGAAATCTTTCCGAATGGTGATTATGTACGTGAAAAAGGTGCGATTCGTCATTTTGCGTTTGCAGTATCGGATGCCGATGCTTGTGCAAAAGCGGTCACAGATGCAGGGTACGAGGTGTTTATTGCACCGAAAGATATTTGCATTGCTTCTGAACCGCCGCTGCCTGCAAGAATTGCGTTCTGCCGCGGACCGCTTGGCGAAGAAATCGAGTTTTTCTGTGAAAAATAAAAACACTCCGATGCGGCAGTCATGTTTCTGCATCGGAGTGCTTACTTTCCGTTTTCGTTTTCATTTCAGCGAATAGTTTTTTCTGGAGTGTTTGTAGCTGGTGTTTATGCTGACAAAGTTTTTCTGTACAGTTCTGACAGCTGAGACTTTCATTCTGTTCCTCTGAAAAGCGTTCGGGGTGCAAATGTACCTGAATTTCCCAATAGACAAGCAGAATCAACGCAAGTGCGAGGATACTGTAACTATACAGGCTGGGAATAAAGACGAGCGGCGTAAACATCATTGCGTAGTCCCAGTTATAAATACGGCAGGTCGTGCAGCATTTGTTTTTGAGAAACCAGGTCTGGAACGGGCAGAAAAATAAAATACAGATCATGTCACAGACCGAGTACGCGACACAGATGATGAGAAGAATTCCCTTATCAATGATGCCTGTGAAATATAGAAGTCCGATGCATCCGTTGAGCGCGATCCACGCAGCTGCGGAGAGAAAAGTACCTTTTGCAGTATGCGGCGGAAGCGGTTGGCGTGACGGTTTTGTGCGCCGCGGACGGTAATTCCGTGCGAACTGTTTCTGACAGCCCATGCTTTCCAGTTTGGAAGGGAACATCCGCAGAATGATTTCCACTGTAAAAGCGATCCATAGAACAGAAAGAAGGATAGGGTTTTCATCGAAACCGCCAAGAATGCGTCCGGTGTGCAAAATGCGGTTGTAAAGATATACGCACAACATCGCCAGCAGGAGAATACTGCGGCTGACGAGTTTTCCGTAGTGCAGCATAGAAACTGCGGAAATACGTATCTTCGATTTGCCTTGTGCTGACATTCTCAGCTCCTTTCCGAGGAAACACATTCCTGCAATTTATAAGAAATTCTGTAATCATTATAACATATGCAATCGGAAAAAGCAAGCGGCGAATCTGAATTTCGCAATCATTTGCCCTTTTGGGCACGAATATACTAAATATAATAGTATAGGGGTATTTGGCTCGACTGGATTTCCTAACGTATGTGCATGATGCACAAAATACATATGCAATATTCTACGAAAGTTCTAACTTCCGGATTTTGGAAAATGCTTGCAATCTGCGGAAAGATGTGGTATACTAGGTATTGCTGATGCACAAGATAGACTTACGATGAGGCCTTGAGGTTGCGCCGGTAGGGCGGTAATTCAAGGAAGAGTAATGTCCGACAAACGGGCGAAATGAGATATCAAACACGGTTTGTGTACTGGAAAGCCGGCGAAACCACGCGGGTTCTTCGAAGGAGATTTCTGCACTCATCTTACGGAGCGCGAGATCAGGAAGAAGAATACGGGAAGGTCGTTATGGATTTCTGCGTATTATCGCGGATTCGTACAGAATCTGCGCACAAAGTCTGAGTCTGGTCGCCCGATACAAGGTATCCTTGTAATCGGGTTTTTTTATGGAGTATCCATGAAACACCCGAACGCGTTGTAAGAGATGCGCTCGGTGAGAACGGATGAGATGCACAAAAACATTTGAATTCTCCAAAGCCCCCAGCAAATAATTTTGAGGAGGGTAAATCAAGTGGCAGGCAGCGAAAAGTTGAGAATTAAGATCAAGGGCTATGAGCACGCAACTGTTGATGCAGCGGCAGCAAAGATTGTCGAAGCAGCAAAGCGTGGCGGTGCGCAGAAGGTTTCCGGTCCGATCCCGCTTCCGACTGACAAGGAGATCGTTACGATCCTCCGTGCAGTCCACAAGTACAAGGACAGCCGTGAACAGTTCGAGCTTCGCACTCATAAGCGTCTGATCGACGTCCTTCGTCCGACAAAGGCGACCATGGACGCTCTCACCAAGCTTGAAATTCCGGCCGGTGTCGATATCGACATGGAACTGAAGTAATTCACTTCAAACGGATTTCAAAGCACACGGCTCCGTTTGTTTCGGTTGGTAAACGGAAGAAAGCCGCGGTTATGTTGACGCAAAACGCGCCAACCAATAACAACAAGGAGGAAAACAACCATGAAGAAAGCCATTCTTGGCAAGAAAATCGGCATGACGCAGATTTTCGACGCAGCCGGCAAAGTCGTTCCGGTTACGGTCATCGAGGCAGGTCCCTGCTTCGTCGTTCAGAAGAAGACCGTAGAAAACGACGGCTACAATGCAATCCAGCTCGGCTTTGGTTCTATCAAGGCAGACAAGATTGCAAAACCGCTGAAAGGTCACTTTGACAAAGCAGAAACCGGTGCGCTTCGCGTGCTTCGCGAGTTCCGCTTTGAGGATTGCGACAGCTTCAGCGTAGGTGACAGCATTCAGGCTGATACTTTTGCAGTCGGCGACATCGTTGATGTCAGCGGCACCAGCAAAGGTAAAGGCTATGCAGGCCCGATTAAGCGTTTCAATCAGCACAGACTGAAGGAAACTCACGGTACCGGTCCTGTCCATCGTCAGGCTGGTTCTATGGGCGCCTGCTCCTCTCCGTCCCGTATCTATAAGGGCAAAGGCCTTGCAGGTCACATGGGCGCAGAGAAGGTTACTGTCCAGAATCTCGAAGTTGTCAGCGTAGACGTTGAAAACCGTCTGATTGCAGTGCGCGGCGCGATTCCCGGTCCGAAGGGCGGGCTCGTCAGCATTGTCAACAGCGTGAAGAAAGCCTAAGAAGGGAGGAAAACGAAATGGCAAAAGTTCCGGTATATGATATGAACGGTGCTCAGGTTTCTGAAACCGAGCTCAATGATGCTGTTTTCGGCATTACCCCCAATGAGGCTGTTATGCACGCTTGTGTCATCAACTATCTTGCAAACCAGCGTCAGGGCACACAGTCTACCCTTACTCGTACAGAGGTTTCCGGCGGCGGCAGAAAGCCTTATCGCCAGAAGGGTACAGGTCATGCTCGTCAGGGCTCCATCCGTGCTCCGCAGTGGTACCACGGCGGCGTCGCACTCGGTCCGAAGCCCAGAAGCTACCGCTTCTCGCTGAACAAGAAAGTCCGCAGACTTGCAATGCTTTCTGCGTTCTCTCAGAAGCTGGTTGATGAAAACCTCATCGTCATCGACACCCTCGCTTGCGAAGAGTTCAAGACCAAGACCATCGTTAAAATGCTCGATGCATTGAAGGTCGAAGGCAAGGCTCTCATCGTAACACAGGATGCAGACAAGAAGGTTTACAAGAGCGCAGCAAATATTCCCGGCATCAAGACCGCTGCCGTGAATACGCTCAATGTATATGACATCCTTAACTACGATAAGTTCATCGTCAGCAAGGGTGCTGTTGCAAAAATCGAGGAGGTGTACGCAAAATGAAAGCTCCGCAGGATATCATTCTGAAGCCGGTTATCACCGAGCAGAGCATTGACGTACTTCCTACCGGTAAGTACACTTTCAAGGTCGCAAAAGATGCGAACAAGATTGAGATTGCCGATGCTGTTGAACAGCTCTTCAATGTCGAAGTTCTGAAGGTAAACACCATCAACGTCCGTGGCCGTGCAAAGCGCGTCGGTCGTTACATGGGTAAGACTGCAAGCTGGAAAAAAGCTGTCGTCACCGTCAATCCTGAGCCTGAAAACGGCAAGGACGGCAAGAAGAGAAACGGTACCATCGAATTCTTCGACGGTATGTTCTAATTCCTGGATCCGACAGGATTTCAGAAGCAGGATCCGATACGAGATCCTGAGCTGACGTTTCCGATGCGAAACGAACAGCAGTTATGGGAGTCATGCTCCCGAAAATAAAGCATTGTTTTTAAGGAGTTGAAATAGCAATGGCAATTAAAGCCTATAAGCCGACAACGCCTGGCCGTCGTGGAATGACAGTTACCGATTACTCCGGTCTTTCCAAGAACGGTCCGGAAAAGTCTCTGTGTGTGACTCTGAAAAAGAAGTCCGGCAGAAACAGTTACGGCAGAATCACCGTTCGTCATCGCGGCGGCGGCGTTCGTACAAAGTACAGAATCATCGACTTCAAGCGTAACAAGGACGGCATGAATGCAACAGTCCAGACTCTTGAATACGATCCGAACCGCAGCGCATTCATCGCACTCGTTCAGTATGAGGACGGCGAAAAGCGTTACATCCTCGCACCGAATGGTCTGAGCGTCGGCGATACTGTTTGCAGCGGTCCTGACTGCGATATTAAGCCCGGCAACGCTCTGCCGCTCGAAAATATCCCGGTTGGTACTTTCATCCACAACATTGAGCTTTATCCCGGCAAGGGCGGACAGCTCGTTCGTTCCGCTGGTAACATGGCTCAGCTGATGGGTAAGGAAGGTGCTTATGCACTGATCCGTCTGCCCAGCGGTGAGATGAGAAAAGTTCCGGTAATCGGTAAAGCTACTATCGGTCAGGTTTCCAACATCGACCACGAAAACGTCCACATCGGTAAGGCCGGCCGTACCCGTCACATGGGTATCCGCCCGACAGTCCGTGGTTCCGTTATGAACCCGTGTGATCACCCGCACGGTGGTGGTGAGGGCAAGAGCCCGATCGGTCGTCCGGGTCCTGTTACTCCTTGGGGTAAGCCGGCACTTGGTTATAAGACCCGTAAGCACCACAAGCCGTCTGATAAGCTCATCGTAAAACGCCGTAACGGTAAATAAGAAAGGAGGCTGACTCATGAGCAGAAGTGTTAAGAAAGGTCCTTTCGTGCAAGAGGTTCTCTACAAGAGAGTTGTTGCTATGAATGAGGCTGGTGAGAAGAAGGTCCTCAAGACTTGGAGCCGTTCTTCTACAATCTTCCCGGAATTTGTCGGTCACACTTTCGCAGTGCATGACGGACGTAAGCACGTTCCGGTTTTCGTTACCGAGGAAATGATTGGTCATAAGCTCGGCGAGTTCGCCCCGACCAGAACCTTCCGCGGCCATGCTGGTTCGAAGACTTCGAACAACGGCAAGAAGTAATCGGAAGGAGGAAAAACGATGGCTAACTATGATACCGCATTTGCTCCTGAAGCAAAAGCAATTCTTCGCGGTGAGCGCATTTCTCCGAGAAAGGTTGAGATCGTTCTTGACCTCATCCGCAATCAGCCGGTCGAAATCGCACTCGCAGCTCTGGATCTGACTCCGAAGGCTGCTTGCCCGATCGTGAAGAAGCTTTTGAATTCTGCTATCGCAAATGCTGATAACAACCATTCTATGAACAAGGATGCGCTTTATGTTGCAGCTTGCTACGTTGGCCCCGGCCCGATTCTCAAGAGAATCCAGCCCCGCGCTCACGGCAGAGCATTCCGCATCAATAAGCGTACCTCGAATATCACCATCATCCTCAAGGAAAAGGAGGCGTAAGTCGAATGGGACAGAAAGTAAATCCGCATGGTATGCGCGTTGGCATCATCAAGGACTGGGATTCCCGCTGGTTTGCTCGTAAGAAGGACTTCGGCGATACCCTCGTTGAGGATTACAACCTGCGCGAATACATTAAGAAAACTCTCTATGCAGCAGGCATTGCCCGCGTTGAGATCGAACGTATTCCTGAAAAGGTTCGTATTCACATTCACTGCGCAAAGCCGGGTCTGATCATCGGCCGCGGCGGCACAGAGATCGATAAGCTCCGTGCAACCATTGAGAAGAAGATCGGCACATCTGTTGCCATCAACATCATCGAAGTGAAGGTCATGGACCTCTGCGCTCAGCTCGTTGCTGAGAAGATCGCTCTCGATCTTGAGAACCGTGTTTCCTTCCGTCGTGCAATGAAGGGCTCTATCGGCAGAACCATGAAAATGGGCGCTAAGGGCATCAAGATCAAGTGCGGCGGCCGTCTCGGCGGTGCTGAAATCGCACGTT
>JAKSPL010000033.1 GCA_024404815.1 Oscillospiraceae bacterium | reverse complement strand
CCTCTGGACTCCGCAAGCCTTTGAAAAGGCTTGAGCGAAACTTTCGTTGCGCTTCGCGTGTCCACACGCAAAAAAGGGCGAAGAACCATCTCTCCGCCCTTATCATGCTATCATTCGTGCTAAAATGGGATTCCAAAGGGATAGTATCCCTTTGGCAGGGGGTGTGGGGGACGGCGTCCCCCACAATCGTCACTCCCTCAGCAGCCGCAGCCGCCGTTGTTGCCGCCGCAGCCGCAGCCGCAGCCGCCGTCGTTATTGCCGCAGCCACAGCCGCAGCCGCAGCCGCTTGTGAACAGCAGAATCAGAATGATGATCCACCAGATGTTATTGCAGTTATTTCCGCACATAGTCATTCTCCTTTACCATGTAACTCAGGCTTGTGCTTGCGGACATACCGCGGAATCGTCTGCAAGCGTTTGGCGATTTTGAAAAGCGGTTTATCGCGCTGCCGCTTTCTGGTCTTATGATATGCCCTGCGTTCCAAATGGTGACAGCCGCCGCAGAATTTTTCTGCGCACTCCGTTTTTTCAAAAATATACCTTAAACCTTGTGCGAAATTCCTATGCCTATAAAGATTTTTGAACAACTTTTATGTTTTTCGACAAAAATATTGTGAAAATTGGCTATTGCATTTTGAACAAGAATCGGGTATAATGGTAAAGTATCATAATTGCTGCCGAAGTTCCAACGTGCCGGCAGCCGATATTCACTACTATATTCTGTATCCGTTGGAGAATGGAGTATCTTATTATGTCCAAAAGTTTCGACAAAGTGAAGCAGGAATTTTTATCCCGTCTGTCCAGCCAGTTCAATGTCACACCGAATGAAGCCAGCGACAAGCAGATCTACCTGACCTTGTCCTCTGTCATCTGTGATACGATGAAAGCAAAACGGCAGAAATTCATAAACCATGTCAATTCCACAGGTCAGAAGCAGATCTTCTACCTCTCGATGGAATTTCTGATGGGACGTTCGCTGAAAACGTCCCTGTATAATCTGGAGCTTGCCGACGAAGTTGCGGATATGCTCAAACAGTACGACATCAACCTCGACCGTATCTACGATTTCGAGCCTGATGCAGGACTCGGAAACGGCGGTCTGGGACGTCTTGCCGCCTGCTATCTCGATGGTCTTGCGACCACGGGCTACCCTGCAACAGGTCACAGCATCTGCTACGAATACGGTATTTTCCGTCAGAAGCTGGAAGAAGGCTGGCAGACGGAATTGCCTGACAACTGGCTCCCCGGCGGCGAGGTCTGGCTCGATCCGAAGCCCGAACAGGCGATCGAAGTGCATTTTGAGGGCGACTTGGAGGAATACTGGGATCAGCAGTACCACCATATCTCCCATGTCAACTATAATACCGTCACCGCGATCCCTTATGATATGTATGTATCGGGCTACAACAGCAATGCGGTCAGCGTTCTGCGTCTGTGGGATGCAAAAGCACCCAGCTTCGATATGGCAATGTTCAATCAGGGCGATTATTCGAAAGCCCTCGGTCAGAACTCCATCGCCAACGCCATTTCGAAGGTGCTCTACCCGAACGACAACCATCTCGAGGGCAAATCGCTCCGTCTGCGTCAGCAGTATTTCCTCTGCGCGGCGGCAGTCGGCGACATCGTCAACAACCATATGAGCGTCTACGGCACACTTGAAAATCTTGCCGATAAGGTCGCCATCCATATCAACGATACCCACCCGACACTCGCAATTCCCGAGCTGATGCGTATTTTGCTCGATGACTGCGGCTACGGCTGGGACAAGGCTTGGGACATCACCACAAAGGTCTTTGCCTATACGAACCACACCGTCATGGCAGAGGCTCTGGAAAAGTGGGACGTCAATCTGGTGCGCCGTGTTGTTCCGCGTATCTTCTCGATCATCGTGGAGATCAACAACCGTTACTGTGCAGGCGTCTTCGAGCGCAACGGCTGCAACAGCGACCAGACTACCAAAATGTCCATCATTCAGGACAACACCATCCACATGGCAAAGCTCTGTGTCGCGGCATCGCACAACGTCAACGGCGTTTCCAAGCTCCACTCCGAGATCATCAAGGATAAGGTGTTCGGGCTGGAATACAAGGATGCACCGCAGAAGTTCACGAATGTCACGAACGGCATCGCTTACCGCCGCTGGCTGTATCAGTCGAACCCTGCGCTGACAAAGCTTTTGCAGGATACCATCGGCGGACAGTTCCTGAAAAACGGCGCAGATCTTGTCAAATTCCGCAAGTATGAAAATGACAGGGACGTTCTGGAAAAGCTGATGGATGTCAAGCGTCAGAACAAGCAGAACTTTGCAAAATATGTCAAGCAGAAAACAGGTATCATCCTGAACCCTGACAGCGTGTTTGACGTACAGGTCAAGCGTCTGCACGAATACAAGCGTCAGCATCTCAATGCGCTGAACATTCTGGCGGATTATCAGATGCTGCTGGAAAATCCGAATATGGACTTTGTTCCCAAGACCTATATTTTCGCCGCAAAGGCAGCACCGGGATATTATCTCGCAAAACAGATCATCAAGATGATCTGGTCGCTGTCGGAGGAGATCCGCAAGAATCCGCAGATCAGCGAGAAGCTTTCTGTGGTATTCCTCGAGAACTACTGCGTCACGCTGTCTGAACTGCTGATGCCTGCATCGGATTATTCCGAGCAGATCTCGCTGGCAGGCACAGAAGCATCGGGCACGGGCAACATGAAGCTGATGCTCAACGGTGCTGTGACGATCGGTACGCTGGACGGCGCAAACATCGAGATCAAGGAAGCGGCAGGAGATGAGAATATCATCATCTTCGGCATGAAGACGGAGGAAGTGAACGAGCGGAAGCCGAATTATCATCCGCAGGACGTCTACAACGGCAACGGACTGATCCACGCTTGTGTTGACAGAATCAACAACGGAATCAACGGCTGTACGTTTGCGGAGATCGCAAATTCGCTGCGGACACAGGATCCGTACATGGTGCTGGCAGATTTCGACAGTTACCGTGCGGCACAGAAGTATGCGGCGGAATGCTATGCAGACAAGGAGAAATTCGCAAAGATGAGCCTGAACAATATTGCAGGCGCAGGCATATTCTCTGCTGACCGCGCAGTCACAGAGTATGCGAAGAACATCTGGAAGCTGTAAGCGATAGTGGAATGGGGCGGTCGATGGACTGCCCCATTGCGGTTATGCCCCTTGTTGGAAGGAGGGGAGTTTCGCTGTCTGCGGACAGCGACCAGAGGCGCCGCCTCTGGACTCCGCAAGCCTTTGAAAAGGCTTGAGCGAAACTTTCGAGATAGCTCCCATGTCAGCATACAAAAAAGGGCGAAGAACTTCTTCTCCGCCCTTATCATACTATCATTCGTGCTAAAATGGGATTCCAAAGGGACAATGTCCCTTTGGCAGGGGTATGGGGTGGCACGTTTGCGCAGCAAACTGCCCCGTTTCGCTTTGCGAAACATGGGAGTCCCCAATATAAAACACACATATATAGAGAAAAAACAGAAAGGGAGTATTGGGAAATGAATAAACCGATCTATGACAGCTGGGATCGCGCTTATAAGAGTATGTTCGGTGCAATCCGCAGAAATGAACCCTGCACCTTTACCATCTGTCTGCCGAAAGAAATCCGTCTGGATTCCAACCCCATGCTGGTATTGTTCCGCGTGGGCATGAAAGAACGCTTTGTCCCCATGAACACCGTCTACGAAAGCGGAAACGAGGTCTACTATTCCGCGACCTGCTCCGCGAATATCCCCGGTGTTCACTATTATTATTTCGCGTTCATGTCCGAGGGCAGATGGACATATGTCAAAAAAACAGAGGGGCATCTCGGTATTTACAATGACGGAGATTTGTTCCAGCTGACTGTATATGACGAGCATTTTGAAACGCCTGATTTTCTCAAAGGCGGCGTGATGTACCAGATTTTCCCCGACCGCTTCTGCAAAAGCGGCGTTCAGCATGAAAATGTCCCCTCCGACCGCGTTTTGCGCGAGGACTGGGGCGGTACACCGTTTTTCCGTCCTGACGAAAACGGCCATGTCTGGAACAACGATTATTTCGGCGGCGATCTGGAGGGCATCATGCAGAAGCTCCCCTACCTCGAAAGTCTGGGTGTCACCTGCATCTACCTCAACCCGATTTTTGAAGCGCATGAGAACCACCGCTATAACACCGCGAACTACCGCAAAGTCGATCCGCTCCTCGGTACAAACGCCGATTTCAAACGGCTTTGCTTTGAGGCACAGCGGCATGGCATCAGCGTGATTCTGGACGGCGTTTTTTCCCATACGGGCGCGGACAGCATCTATTTCAACAAGTTCGGACGCTACCCCGAAAACGGCGCATACAATACCCCCGAAAGTCCTTATTATAAATGGTATTGTTTCCAGAACTACCCCGACACTTACGAATCGTGGTGGGGCATCGACACACTGCCGAATGTCCACGAGAACGAGCCCGACTATACCGACTATATCTGCGGACGCGGCGGTGTACTGGAATATTGGCTTTCGCAGGGTGCGGCAGGCTTCCGTCTGGACGTTGCGGACGAACTGCCGAACGAATTCCTCGAAAATCTCCACGACTGTGTCAAAGGCTACGACAACGACAAAATCGTCATCGGTGAGGTCTGGGAGGACGCATCGAACAAGGAAGCCTACGGCGAAAAGCGGCGGTATCTGCTCGGCGGTCAGCTCGACAGCGTGATGAACTACCCGTTCCGCACCGCAATTATGCGGTATCTGGGCGGCTATTCCCCTGAGGCATTCCGCGAGGGCATTATGACGATCCTCGAAAACTACCCGAAGCCGACGGTCGATGTGCTGATGAATTTTGTATCAACACACGACATCGAACGCGCCATTACCGTACTCGGCGGCGAGTCGGCAGACGGCAGAGGCAAGGAATGGATGGCGGAGCGGCGGCTCTCCCCCGAAGAATATGCACGCGGCAAGGCGAAACTCAAATGCGCAATGGCATTGCAGTTCTTCCTCCCCGGCGTTCCGAGTATCTACTACGGCGACGAGGCAGGTCTGGACGGCTACTGCGATCCGTTCAACCGCAGATGCTACCCCTGGGGACACGAGGACACGGAACTCATCGAATATACAAAGCACCTGTCGAAGATCCGCAAGTCGTCAAAGGCATTCGTGGACGGCAGAATGAAATTCCTGAAACTCGCCGAGGATTATGTGATCTTTGCGCGGTATCGGGAACAGCGGCAGCGTGCAATGGCGATCATCGTCAACCGCACCGACCACCCTGTGACCATAGACCTGAACGCGGAACGGTTCGCGCACAGCTACACCTCCTATACAATGGTATACGGCGAGGCGCAGGATAATCAAATTACGGTCGCCCCCTACGGATTCATCGCGGCGGCGGTCGAACTCTAAGCGTTACAAAAATTTTTTCGAGATTTTTTCGGATTTCCGATGCAGCCCGCGAAACCCGATGAAACGACAGAAACATAGGAAATCCGTACTTTTTGATGTGCAGCCGACAGCGAAAGAGTACGGGTTTCTTTGTTAAATGAGAAAAATATTTGCAATTTCAAAAAAAAAGTGTTATAATGTTGTAACACGGCGATGGAAAACGTCGTCATGATTATTAGAGGCGCATCAAGGATGTGCCGAAAGGCGGTGGACATTACGGAGGACTCTCAGATTATCGAGTTATATTTTGCGAGAAATGAGGCTGCAATCCGTGAAACAAGCAAAAAGTACGGCAAAGGGTGCCAGGGGGTAGCCTACCGTATATTGGGCAACACGCAGGATGCAGAAGAATGCACCAATGATACGTGGATTCATACCTGGAATGCCATCCCGCCTGACCGTCCGATGAACTTGTTTGCATATCTGGTCGTCATAGTACGCCGAATCGCCCTCGACCTCTATAAAAAGTCGATGCGGACAAAACGAGGCGGCGGTCAAACCGCAGTAGTTCTTGAAGAATTAGAAGAATGTCTTGCCAGTCAGGACTCTGTGGAAGAAAATCTCGACAGAAAGCTATTGCTTGAACGGATCCAGTCCTTTTTGGAGTCACTCTCCCCGCAGCAGCGAAAACTTTTCGTACAGCGATATACATACCTGATGTCCAATCAGGATATCGCAGCTGCCAACGATATGACAGAAAGCAACGTCAGAGTGACTTTAATGCGAACGCGCAAAGCACTCCGTGAAACTCTGGAAAAGGAGGGATTGCTTTGAACGCATGGGACCTCTTGTCCGTTATGGGCGATATTCCTGAACGCTTCCTCCTGGAAGCCGGTTTGGGTGCGCTGGAAGCCGGAGCTTCCGCCGCTGCTTCTGCTGAAGAAGGCAAGTCGGCAGACAGCAAACAGACTGAATCGACCGAAACAGTGAATTCCGCTGCGAACCCTGCTTCCGTTGTGAATGCAGTCGGCAAAGCAGCCCGTCCGCTCCGTTCGATCGTCATAGGTTCTGTTGCAACTGCGGCTACCGTCGCGGTCACAGCAGTCGGCGGCACAATGATCTACAAAGCTGTCAAGAATTCGGATTCGAATTCCGACAAGCCCGCTGTTACTGAAACCGCAGCATCTACTGCGCAGAATTCCAATGAGAGCGGATTCATTGCTGACACATCCTCCGTCAGCGATGTTACAACCAACAGCGATTTCTCCGGCGAATATACCAGCCTTACAGATACAACAATCGAAAGCAGCCTGACCGTGTCGGCAAAGACAACTACCGCGGATGATGATGCGGAGACGTCTTTCGGTTCTGCTTCCGCAACAACGAAAGAGAACGCCTCCGGAGAAATCGCAACAACCCGTAAGACCACAAGCGGTAAATCGGGAAAGAAAACTTCCCATACCACGACACGTAAAAAACAGACAACCACGCGGCGCAAATCTACCACCACCACCCATACCACCACCGTTCCGCAGGGTTCTTCTGTTACAGGTACGACCGTTCCGCAGACGACTGATACGACTACCGATGAAACAACTTTGACAGCGGCGACAACAACCGAAACCACCACGCGGCTGACCACCGAATCAAAGAAAACAACGGAAAGTACATCGTCTGAAAAGGTCACAAAACCGACAGTATCGTCTTCGTCGAAAAAGACAACATCTTCTACCACAACGACGACGACGTTTACCACGAAGAAAACTTCACCGACGACACACTCCTCCACTTCGAAGTCCATCCCGTCTTCGGGAAAGACCTCGAAAACAACAACCAGTACCACTACCACAACAACCACAACTTTCTCTACCTCATCTACAAGCTATACTTCACATAGCAGAGGCAGCGGATGGGATTGGGACTGGGATTGGACGATTCCGTCTTATAGTCACTCGTCGCTGACTTTCCCTTCATTTTCTTCGTATACAGTCCCAAGCAGGACATCTAACTGGTGGGAGTCGTTCTTGAGTGGGCACTCAAGGTTCGATGAACAGACAACGACAACCACAAAGAGCGTTGCAGCGGACTCTGGCGCAAAAAGCGATATCAACTTGGAAGTGGGAGAATTATAAAAAGGAAAGAGACCACGCCTGAATGGGCACAGGCGCGGAGAGATATTCCTTTTGTGCCAGACCGCTCAGCTTGAAACCAAATTCAGCTATTTCGTTGCACACGCCGCAAGCAGGTTAAACTCCTGCGACAGAGAGGCTAAATTAGAATGGCGATTGTGCGTTTGAATCCATAGGGGATGGAACGAAAGACCGGCCGACGCGAGAAAGTCGGAACGGAGTCCCCTGCGGTTGCATCGGAAAATTACATTCTTCGGTGCGCGTCTGCTTATCATTTCACAGATGCCACACTTTTTCCGAATTGCAGAGAGGGAACCGCGGGGGAATTCGTCCACCCACCCTCAACGAAATTTCCGCATCACCTGCGGAAACCACTAATTTACGGTCGCAAGCAAACCGTTCGCGGTTTGGCGATATACATTTGTTTTGATGCATTTGTAGTACACACTCCTTTATGTTTTGCATTGCAGCTTTTCTACTTACCGCGTTTGATTTCAAACGCGGTTCTTTTTTTGTCCTTGTAATTTCAGGCGGAGTGTGGTATAATAATGGCAGACTATCAGGAAATGGAGATGTGTTCGATGTTTACACCGAAAAAAATAACTGTCGTTACAGGGCATTACGGTTCGGGAAAAACCAACTTTTCTACCGCATTCGCCTTTGAACTTGCGAAAACAGGAAAACCTGTGACTGTCGTGGACTTCGACCTCGTGAACCCGTATTTCCGTACCGCGGACTTCGCAGAGGAATTCGCGCAGCACGGCATTACACTCCGCGCCCCCGATTATGCCAATACCAACGTGGATATTCCGAGTATTCAGTTCGATCTTGGCGGATTGGCTTCGTCGGAGGGCTATCTCGTGATAGATGTCGGCGGCGATGATGACGGTGCGGTCGTACTGGGACGCTATTCTCATGTCCTCAACAGCTACGCGGAAACGGATGAACTGGATATGCTGGCTGTGGTGTCGTTTCGTCGGTATCTCACACGGTCTGCGGAGGATGCGGAAATGTATCTCCGCGGCATCGAACGTGCAAGCCGCATGAAGCTGACGGGCATCGTCAACAATACGAATCTCGGACCGGAAACGACTGCTGAGATGATTGTCGAAAGTATGCCGCTGTGCAAGGAACTCTGTCAGCGGATGGAACTGCCGCTGAAATGCGTGACGGTGCCTGATTTTATCGAAAAACCGTCTGTTTCGGATGCGGATGTCATGCAGGTGCCTGTCATGGTACAGCTTCCGTGGAGAAAAGAATAAGGAGCGGCTGTCTGCTGAAAAATGTGTGCTTGAAAAAATTTCCGCCGCATATTTTCTGCCGCCGCGGTTATCCTATCTTCACGGCAGGACGGTGAATGCTCGCCGTTTTGCCCGCATCACCATGAAATGAGGTATCTTCATGTGGGATAAAATTGCCTTGATCCTGCTCGCAGTCGGCGGGATCAACTGGGGACTTGTCGGCGTTTTTCAGCTCGACTTGGTCGCTTGGATGTTCGGCGGTGCGGCTTCGATCATCAGTCGATTGATTTACATTCTGGTTGCGGTTTCCGCAGTCTGGTGTATCTCTTTCCTCTTTCGCCGCGACAGCATCAGCGATGTCGGAGCCTGAACTGTTTCCCTGACATGGAATCCGTGTGCAGATGCATTTCTGTACACGGATTTTTTCCATTTTTCCGCATTCGTCACGTTTCGACCGACCGTATTTTGCGGATATGCTAAAAAATGCGGGCGATATTCGTACAGATTGCCAAAAATTTGTTTTGCCCTTGCGTTTTTGGCTGAAATATGCTATACTTATACGGATAAAAGATAAAGATTCCGAAAGGGAATCTATGTACCCAAAGGAGGCCTTTCTCTATGAATACAACTCAGCAAGTGATGCTCTGTGGTACACCTTGCATTCAACTTTGTGCAGGAGGCTATGAGGCGTATATCGCTTATGAAATCGGCTCGAATGTCCTGCGCCTGCGTGATGTCAAAAATAATATCGACGTGTTCCGTTTTCGCGCAGAAAACACCGCGGAGGAGCTTTTGCAGTCTGCTGAGGTCTGGGGCTTGCCCACACTCTATCTCCCCAATCGCTTTGCGGATGGCGTGCTGAAAACTTCGGATGCCGTCTATCAGCTCCCCGTCAACGAGAAAGAACCGTTCCATAACCATATCCACGGCTTCCTTCATAAACGCGCATATACTGTTGTTTCGCATCATGCGGATGAAAACTGTGCAACACTTGTCACACAGTACCGCTACGATGAAAACGATCCGTTTTTCCAGTATCTCCCGATCCCGTTCGTTGCAGAGCTGACGTTCACCCTCAGCGAATGCGGTCTGGAACATAAAATTGCGATCACCAACCTTGCGGAAAAGAAAATGCTTCCGATTTCCGTCTGCACCCATACGACGATCCAGTCGCCGTTTCTGGATGGCGGAAAAGAGGAGGATATCCGCCTGATCGTACCGATCGGCAAGCGCTGTGAGCTGAACGACCGCTGTCTGCCGACAGAGCGTCTGCTCGAACCGAAGCTCTCCGATCTGGAATACAAAAACGGCACAAAATGCCCTGTTCTCCAGAATATCAGCAATGATATGTATCAGGCAGAATGCGGCAAGCTGAACGGACAGAGCTTCTACGGCGTGATCGCAGAGGACATTGCAAAGGGCAAGCGTATCTGCTATCAGGTCAGCGAGGAGTATAAGTTCTGGATCATCTGGAACGATCAGGGCTTCAACGGATATTTCTGTCCCGAGCCGATGACTGCGATGATCGATGCACCGAATCTGAGTCTGCCGCAGGAAGTGACCGGCTATCAGGAACTCAAACCGCGTGCAACTTTTGAAGCAAACCAGAGATTCTTTACCGAATAACAAATACAGAGCGCATCCCGACCATTCGGGGTGCGCTTCATTTGATTTCTGCTGTAATTCTTTATTTACAAGCCGAGCGCATCACGATGTCATGGCCGTTTCCCCCCCGTTTTTCATGAAAATTTCGTGAAAGACAGATTTTTTTTCAAAACCCCTTGCTATTTCTAAAAAAATCATGTATAATAATCATGTATTGATTTTTCATAAATGTAAGGAGGCTCTTTCTTCTCATGAAGCTTTTCAAACGTGCGCTGGCAGGCTTTCTGACCGCCTGCACCGTGCTCACAACCTGTACTGCCTGCGGTGAAAACACCACAACGGCAATGACCATCGACGGTATTGATATTCCTGCCGGTGTCTACATCTATTACATCGTCAATGCGTATTCCGATGCCATGAATACCATGAGCGAAGACGGCGCAGATTTTTCTGAATGCAAAGAAACCAAGGATATCAAGAAAATCATGAAGAATGCCGATATCGACGGTATCCACGCGGATGAATGGATCAAGAATAAGGCAATCGGATACTGCCAGACCTATGCCGCAGTCAAAAAGGATTTCAAGGAAAAGAAGATCGCCCTGACCGGTGAGGAAATTGCACAGGTCGATGAAGCCGCTATCAAGGCATTCGAATACTACGGCGACTTCTTCGAAGAAAGCGGTATCTCCGAAGAATCTGCAAAATCCGTACTCAGCCTGAATATGGAAGAGCAGAAACTCTGGGATTACTACTACGGCGAAGGCGGCGAACTGGATATTCCCGAAAAGGAACTCTACGATTACTATGTCGATAATCACCTCCGTATCAAGTATCTGGAAATGCCGCTGAAAGACGGCGAGGGCAACCTCCTGAAATCGGACGGCAAGAGCGAGATCGAAAAGATGGCACAGGATTATCTCGACCGTCTTGCAAAGAAAGCAGGCGACGAGAAAGAACTGAATGCGGAATTCGATTATCTGATCGACGAGCACAACAACTATGTGACTTCCCTGTCTGAGGCGGCTGTGACCACAACAGACGAGAACGGCTCGACTATCACCACCGAAACCACCGCAAAATCGACCACTACGGACGAGGAAACCACTACGACCGTTGTGCCCGATTCCACCGATACGACTGAAACCACCGTTGTCGGCGAAACCACAACAGCAAATGCAGAAACCACTACGGCACCTTCCGAGGAAACCACAAGCGTTACAACTGTGACCACGACCGCAGAAACGACCGATACCACCTTTACCACGCCAGGCGTCGGCTACGATACCTTTAAGGAAAACATCCTGATCGTATCGACTGCACCGAAGGAAGAACCGAAGCCGGACGAAACGACCACACAGGCTTCCTACACGCCCTGCAAGAAGGTCTATGAGTGGGCACTCGATGAATCCACTCCGCTTCTGAAGCCTGAACTCATCAAGGATGACGAAACCTACTACATCGTCATGAAAATGGACATCGAAGACCGTATGACAGAGTATGACCTCTGGGGCGAGGGCATGATCGAGAATATGCGTCAGGAAATCTATATGGATGAATTCAACGATATGCTCGAAGAAATGGGCGCGAAACTTCCTGTTGACCGCAACGAAAAGGCAATCAAACGCTATAAGGTGCTTGACATGGATGTCGCAGGTTATCAGCAGGCAATGATGCAGAGCTACTACGGCTCCTATGCTGCACAGCAGGGCGGCTATTAAAATTCGCAGATGCAAAGTGCCTTCATTCACTTGAAGGCACTTTGTTTTTTTAGAAAACGCTAAGTATGAAACAGAAAGGATGAATCGTTATGTCTGAATACTCGGAGCAGAAGCCCGTTATGGAGCATCTTTATCGCCGTCTGGAGCGCACCGCAGATGCTCTCTGTCTGAATCGCATGGATGCACATTGGTGCAAGACCAAGGAGGAAGCCCTCGATCTGGTCAAGTCCATTCTGAAAAAAGGCGCGACCGTTACAACGGGCGGCTCGATGTCGCTGAAAGAATGCGGTGTGATGGATCTGCTGCGTTCGGGCGACTATCAATTCCTCGACCGTGAAGCCGTTTCTGCGGAGGAGCGCGAAGACCTGTACCGCAAGGCATTCTCTGCGGACTTCTTCCTTTGCAGCAGCAACGCTGTCACGGAAAGCGGCGAACTGTACAATGTAGACGGCCACGGAAACCGCGTGTCTGCAATGATTTTTGGGCCGAAAGAAGTCGTTGTCGTAGTCGGCGCGAATAAGATCGTTTCGAATCTTGACGCTGCCGCAGAACGGGTGAAAAAAATCGCTGCCCCCGTCAATGCGATGCGTCTGTCGCAGGAAACTCCTTGTGCAAGAGTCGGTTTCTGTGCAGGCATCAAGGGCGATATGGCGGCAGGCTGTATCTGTGAGGACAGAATTTGCTGTTCCTACGTTGTTTCCGCATATCAGCGCATCCCGAACCGCATCCATGTGATTCTGGTCGCAGAGAATCTTGGATACTGAGATGGCGTTCGGCGTTTATCGGATTGCGGATAAAAACATCGCAATTTCAACGATTCACGAGGATACACATATCCTTTGCAAAGACTACCGCACGGATGACAGCGCAGCGGTCGATTTAACCGTGGAGATCATACAGGCGGACATCGACACCGAACGGGAAAAATCCAAGGCGGAGGACGAATTTGAAAATCTTCCGCATCGGGAATTTTCGGACGGCTACCTTGAAACCCTCGCGGTCTATCGGAAAATTTCTTCGGAGATGCTGCAATACGGGACATTCCTGTTTCACGGCTCCGCTGTTGCTGTGGACGGTGAAACCTACCTGTTTACGGCGAAATCAGGTACAGGAAAATCGACACACACGCGGTTCTGGCGCGAGAAATTCGGCGAGCGTGCGGTCATGGTCAATGACGACAAACCGCTGATCCATGTCGGCGAGGACAAAAAAGTGACCATCTACGGGACACCGTGGAACGGCAAACACCGCCTCGGTACGAACATCGGACTGCCGCTGAAAGCCGTCTGCATCCTGACACGCGATTCCTGCAATCATATCGAGAAAATTACAGCATCTGAGGCATTTCCGATGCTTTTGCAGCAGAGCAACCGTCCTGCCGAGCCGCAGCTTCTGATGCGTACACTCGACCTGCTGGATGCGCTTTCTGCAAATGTCGGGCTGTATCGGCTGGGCTGCCTGCCGAATTTGGAAGCCGCCGATGTTGCCTATGCAGGAATGCAGGATGCGGCAAAGTGACGAAATTTCAAAAACCGCAAAAAATTTTTCGAAAAGGGCTTTTCAATTCCGTACCTTTGTGGTATAATGAAAGTATCCGATTCAGCCTGTTTTGTGGCTGACCGTTTCGCGGAATCAGAAAGGAGCTGCAATTTTATGAAATCCATTATTCGCTATACACTGCTTGCTGTCATTATTTGCAGCGCGGTCGTTTCTGTGGCATATGCCGCGGAGCTCTACCGCACAAAATATGCACCGCGCTATCTCGGCAGCAACCGCTGAGAAGCATTCCAATTTTAACGTGCCTGCTGAAATCCTCTTGATTTCGGCTGACATAGATTTGTTCGAAATCCTAAATATTCAGTAGAAAAGAGGAAAAATCAAATGGACATTCGTTTCGAAAAAGCACCCGTTTTGAAGCAGAAGCCTGCCGATGAAACCAAGCTCGGTTTCGGTCATATCTTTACCGACTATATGTTCATCATGGACTATACCACCGGTCAGGGCTGGCACGATGCACGCATCGTTCCCTACGGCAACCTCTCCCTGAGCCCTGCGGCACTCTGCCTCCACTACGGTCAGGAAGTATTCGAGGGCATGAAGGCTTATCGCCGTGCTGACGGCGGCATCCAGCTGTTCCGCCCGACCGAGAACTTCAAGCGTCTGAACAGCTCGAATGAGCGTCTGGTCATTCCGGAACTGCCTGTCGATATGGCGATGGAAGGCCTGATGGAACTGCTGAAAGTCGAAAAGGACTGGGTTCCTTCCGCAGACGGCGCTTCCCTGTATATCCGTCCGTTCATCATCGCTGTTGACCCGTTCCTCGGCGTTCGCCCCGGCGACGAGTATCAGTTCATCATCATCCTTTCGCCGTCCGGTGCATATTACGCATCCGGTCTGGATCCTGTCAAGATCTATGTTGAATCCAAGTATGTCCGTGCGGTTCGCGGCGGTATGGGTTACACCAAGACCGGCGGTAACTATGCGGCATCCCTGATCGGTCAGGATGAAGCACACAAGGAAGGCTATTCTCAGGTTCTCTGGCTCGACGGCGTTGAGCAGAAGTACATCGAGGAAGTCGGCGCAATGAACATCATGTTCGTCATCGACGGCGAGGTCGTTACCCCTGAATTGCAGGGTTCGATCCTCCCCGGCATCACCAGAAAATCCGTTCTGGAACTCTGCAAGAGCTGGGGCATGAAGGTCTCCGAGCGCAGAATTTCCATTGACGAGCTGGCAAAGGCATATGACGAGGGCAAGCTGAACGAAGTATTCGGTACAGGTACTGCCGCAGTCATCTCCCCTGTCGGCCACCTGAAATACGGCGACAAGGTCATGACCATCAACGACAACAAGATCGGACCGATCTCCCAGAAGATCTACGATACCATGACCGGTATCCAGTGGGGCAAGGTCGAAGATCCGTTCGGCTGGGTTGTTCCTGTGGAGTAATTCTTACAAACGAAATCCGCATCCTGTTTCGGGGTGCGGATTTTTTGTGCGCGAAAGCACTTGCATTTTTGGGATAAATATGATATAATAGCAAAAACGAGCTTTTCGGAAAGGAAGTTGACAATGGGAATCTATGACGGATATGATGACGAGAAGAACAAGCTGCCTGCGCGTGTACAATATATTGAGCCAATGGACACGATCCCTGACTATCGGAGCAGATTCGGCGGCGAGGGGTTTCGGTCGCAGACACGCCGTCCCAAACCGCTCGAACAGCCTGTGATTCCGCGTTACAAGCGAAACGGCGGCTTGCTGGGAAAGCTGCTTGGCCCCGAACGAGCAGTCGCCAATATGGCGGCATACCAGCAGCAGGTCAAGGCGGACTGGCAGGAAAAATGGCAGAAAATGCAGGCGGAATATATCGCAGAAACGGCGCAGCGTCAGGAAAAATGGCAGGAAGAGCAGGCGGATTATCTCGCAGAAGCCGACCAGCCCTTACCGCCGCAGGAGGAACGGTTCCCTGCGATGGACGAGCGATCTTTTCCGACACAGGCAACGCAGTTCTATCCGCAGCGGGGTGCAATGGTGACGGCGGGCGGTACGGTGACAGGTGCGCGCATCTGTCAGAACTGCGGTTCGCTGACGAGCGGCACGTATTGTGAGTTCTGCGGCGAGGTATTGTGAGGGACTCTCATGTTTCGCAAAGCGAAACGGGGCAGTTTGCTGCACAAACGTGTTACCCTATTAAGGGGTTTCCCCCATACAAGAGGCTGCAAACGGAATAAAGATAGAGTGCCGTTTTAACGTGTCACTCTGATGCCGAAATCCCCGCAAAAACGAAAACGGCACGAACGACTCTCAATAAGAAAGCCGTTCGTGCCGTTTGTTGTGCATGGAATTGAATCAGATCAATATTTGAAACCGTATGCAGAAGAAAGATTGTAGATTGCCTGGGTATCATAATAAGTGTCCAGCTTGCCGTCACAGTTTGCGTCACCCAGCGTTTCAAATCTTGCAGTCGTCAGACCATAGCGTGCTGCGACCGAACGCTTTGCAGATGCGCTCAATGCTGCAATGTATTCTTTGACAGCAGCGCCGTCCTTGCTGTTGACCTGACCGTCACAGTTGACATCGCCAAGCGCATAGCGCAGGTTCTGCTTGATGGTTGCCGCGGAGATCGGATACTGAACAAAAGTGTTGCTGATCTTCCAGTTGCTGATCGCTTCGGTGTTGTGGAAGCGTTTCAGTTCTGTCGGATTCATCAGAGAGCCCTTAATGCCGCAGGTGCCGTCTACGATAAAGTACAAACCGTTGTAGTAGAGCACATTGAATGTATGCAGACCGCTGCCGCTGGTTACATAATCCGTTTCATCGACAACATAGCAGTCAATGCCTGCCTCACGGAACAGGTAGCCGAGTGCCATCGAATAGCCGTGGCAGACAGTCTTTGTATCAAAGAAAACAGAACCTGCCCAGTAGTGCTTGTCGCCCATCACATCTGCGGTGTCATAGGATGCGCGGTTGACAACATAGCTGTAAATGCGCTTTACCTTTTCGTTGAAGCTCATGGAGTCCGTCACGCCGATCACCTGACTATTGAGGTAACGTGCGTAAATGCGGTAGTATGTATCAGTCAGCTCTGCGCCTTTCATGTCCAGCTGGTCATAGGAGGATTGCAGCGCACCCAGCAGTTCATAGCTCATGACAGGCTTCTGGGTTCTGCCTGCATCGGTCACGATCTTTCTGCCGCAAACGGTCATAATATCCATACCGTCGCGGATCATCAGATATGCCGCTCTTTCAGACCATGCGTCTTTCATCTTCGGGCACAGGTCGATAAAATTTGCGGAGATGTTCAAAAGGTTGCCGGAAGCATAGAATCTTTCCAGAACCGCGCAGTTCTTCACACAGCCATAGCTGAGTGTGGTGAGCGAGGTGGGGAGCGTGATGGTTTTCAGGCTGCCGCAGTTTCCGATCGCATTGGTGTTCAGACCGCGGATGCCCTCGCTCAGAACAATGCTGGTCACATCGTTGTCAGAAATGCCGGGAGCAGGATATTTGCCGCTGTTGCCGCCCTGAATACGGGTGATGCGCTTGCCGTCGATCTGGGACGGGACAGTCAGCGTGGTCAGCTTGACATTCTGATATGCCGCAGGCTTGGCAAAGCCGGTAATTGTATAGCCGCCGTCAGAATTTTTAGTTGGGCTGACGGTAAAATATGTGCTCGGATTGTTTTTGATGTCGTTGACAAGATCTGCCGAGGTCAGAGAAGCCGCAGAGGCAACTGTGGTGATCATCTGTGCAGCAGGCTGAACAGTCATCGGAGCTGCAACAGCAAATACTGCGGCGACTGCTGCAACAGTACGAGTCATACGCTTTGTAATCTGTTTCATGGTAGACACTCCTTCATTCGTTGTTATATATGTTTGATTGAAAAGCAGAGTATGGTGCAGCGATTGCACCTTTGACAAAGGAAGGCCTTCTTTTGTTTCCGCCTTTTGATTATACACACAGACAGCGAAAGCGTACGCGATTCTATCGGATTTCCATAATTCAAACAATATAACAATATATTTTGCGATTTGTTTGTGCAGATTGAAACAGGCATTCAACCCCATATTTTTCGCGCTGTCATGTCAGCATACAAAAAGGGCGGAGAACCGATTCTCCGCCCTTTTGTCGTTTCTATGTAGGGGCGGCCTGCGGCCGCCCGCATTCCTTTTGTTTCTGATGGTGTGCCATAAAAGAGTTTCGCTGTCTGCGGACAGCGACCAAAGGGGCACCGCCCCTTTGGAAACCCTTGGGGGAACCCCTTGATAGGGTTCCCCCAAACCCCCTCCTGATCTTTTGGAAGGAGGGGGGAGTTTCGCGCTCTGCGGAGCGCGACTTAGGGCGCTGCCCTAAGAACCTGCAAGCCTTTGAAAAGGCTTGAGCGAAACTTTCGAGATAGCTCCCATGTTCACATACGAAAAGAGCGGAGAACCGATTCTCCGCCCATACAATGCTATCATTCGTGCTAAAATGGGATTCCAAAGGGACAATGTCCCTTTGGCAGGGGTTTGGGGGCAGCGCCCCCATTATAAATGCGCCGCAGCACATCATCACGCGCCCTTGCCGCCAATCACCCCGAGCAGTTGGGTGAGCATATCACCGCTGCCGTTCAGGTTGATATTGCCGACATTTTCACAGATGCGCTCCATGTACTCAAGTTCTTTGAGCTTATAGAGCGTCTGGTTTTCCTCCATCAGTTTTGCTGTGTTCAGCAGCGAACGGGTGGAGGCAACCTCCTCGCGCCGTGTGATGACACTCGCCTGTGCCTTCTTTTCGGCAATCAGAACGGTGTTCATGATATCGCGAATCTCACCGGGGAGGATAATGTCCTTAATGCCTGCGTCCACGATTTCGAGGAACAGTTCCTGCTCTTTGGCACGAAGCTGTTCGGTGACATAGGCACTCATCTCGTCCTTGTTGGCGAGCAGGTCATCCAGCTTATATCGTCCGACATAGCTCCGGAGAGCCATCTGTGCGGCGATATGCAACTGTTCCTCAAAGTCGTCGATCTCCGTCAGGATCTTGACACAGTCGGTGATACGGTAGCTGCATACCAGGTTGATACGCAATGCGACCTTATCCTGCGTCATGATCTCCTGACCGGTGATGTTGACCTGTGTCAGACGGGTATCGACCATTCTGACCGTTACCTTTGCGGCATTCGACCAGAAATAGTATGTACCAACTTCCAGCACACGCTGGAACTTGTTGTCGAAGTACAGCAGAGCCTTCTGGTAGTCTGCGACTTCGACTTTTGTACACAGCGCACGGGGAAGCTGCTCGAGGATGTATCTGGGTACGTCGTCGCCGATTTCGGGCTTGGACATATCCAGCAGACGGAATGTATGCTCTGCCGTTTCCGACCAGAACGCATACTTGCCCGTTCTTTGCAGAACCTCGTGCAGTATGCCGTTGACATAGTGCAGAGCGATCTGCTGGTCGCCGACTTCGACAGCTACGATGCTGTCTTTCAGGCGATCATCCGCGAGGATCGTTTCCAGCTCACAGTTTACGCTGTGAACAGGTTCGTTGACGCGCAGTACCTCTACGGTCTTGCCGCCGAACAGGGTATACTTTCCTGCACCGATCGTCTTCTCGTATTTACCGTTTACAAATACCAGACCTTTCTGGTTCTCGCTAATCGTAATTTTTTTCATATTCATATACCTCCAGAGTATTGTTTTCGTTGTGCGGTTTCCCATGAAAAACAGGCGGCTGAACGTTTGAGCATAGAATCTGCAAAAGCGGAATGCGAACATCTGGCTTTTGCGGTTTGCTATGCGGTATCCGCATTCAGGCAAGGCTTGTTTTCCATTGCTCCGATCTGCCGAAGCAGAAAGAAGCGCGGTCAACCGCTTTTTCCAATCACTTTTAAAAAGGACCTTTTCATAGAGGAAGACATCTTCATTGAAAACGTCTGTCCAAGCTGAAACATCTATCACATTCGTGATTGTGTTGCGCAAGTGTCACATGGCATACACTTTGGGACACCCTCGTGCACCGCGGTGATCGCATACACTCGCTGATGTGACCTTACAAGTATATTATACCACGGAGGAAAATTTTTTCACGGAAAAAAAGTTGCGAACAGTTGGTATCACCGACTGACAATGGAATATGTGAAAGTGTGATGTAGATGTAGGGGCAATCTGAGGTCGCCCCTACGAATCGCACGCGAAAGTTTCTCATATCAAAAGCTTTACACGATTTTTCTCGAAAAATCGCAGGGGTTGAGGGGACGGTGTCCCTCGCCGCTGACCGCAGGCGGCGGAATTCCCCTCTCCTTTCAAGACGTAGGAAAGGGTGAATTTGATTGCGAAGCAATCAAAGAGGGGAAACCCCAACGAGGGGTTTCCCCTGAAAACAAAACGGCGTGAATGACATACAAAATGAGTGCCATTTGTGCCGTTTTTTGCTGTATCCATACGGAGAAATCCTTTTCATTCTAATGACATGATTATAAGAGAGTTTCGGCATCTGCGGATGCCGACCAAAGGGGCACCGCCCCTTTGGAAACCCTTGGGGGAACCCCTTGATAGGGTTCCCCCAAACCCCCTCCTGATCTTTTGGAAGGAGGGGGGAGTTTCGCGCTCTGCGGAGCGCGACTTAGGGCGCTGCCCTAAGAACCTGCAAGCCTTTGAAAAGGCTTGAGCGAAACTTTCGTTGCGCTTCGCGTGTTCGCACATAAAAAGGGCGGAGAACCGAATCTCCGCCCTTCATATGCTATCATTCGTGCTAAAATGGGATTCCAAAGGGATAGTATCCCTTTGGCAGGGGGTGTGGGGTGGCACGTTTGCGCAGCAAACTGCCCCGTTTCGCTTTGCGAAACATGA
>JAKSPL010000032.1 GCA_024404815.1 Oscillospiraceae bacterium | reverse complement strand
TGAGGGGACAGAGTCCCCCATCGCTGTCCGCAGACAGCGAAACACCCTTCTCCTTCCCAAACGCAGGAAAGGGTGAATTTGATTGCGGAGCAATCAAAGAGGGGAAACCCCAACGAGGGGTTTCCCCTTGTTCCCTCCTGATCTTTTAGAAGGAGGGGGTATTTCGCGCTCTGCGGAGCGCGACTTAGGTGCTCAGTACGGCAAGCCGATGAGTTTGCAAGCAAACTCACCCTAAGAACCTGCGATTTTTTGAGAAAAATCGAGTAAAGCTTTTGATATAAGAACCTTTCATATGTGATTCGTAGGGGCGACCTGTGGTCGCCCGCAGTCTTCAAATGATTCCTGCTGTAATTGCAGATACAACTTTATCGACAGACTGAGCAGCCTGTGAAAACAGGCTGTTTTTATGTACCTTCTGGATTTTTAAGGAATTGTTTCAAGAAAGGTATCATTCTATTACAATTCGGTGAAAATCGTTGACATCACCTTTAAATCGTGCTAAAATAAGGGACGGATTATATCCCAAAATTGATAACACTTTTTCGGAGGCAAAAAGAGATATGAAGCAAAACTCAAGCAAAAGCACAATTCTTCTGTTGTCAGCATTCAGCATCTGCGCGGCAATGCTGACAGGCTGCGGTTCTATGACTGACGCCATCGGTCAGACAGATACAACCACAGCAGTCACCGAAACCACAGCGGAAACCACAACGGCTGAAACCGAAACAACTGCGGAAGTCACCACAACAGCCGCAGAGGAAACAACTGCTCCCGCGGAAACCACCACTGTTGAACCCGTGGAAATGGAAGTCATTGACTACGAGACCGAATATCCGTGGCTCGAACAGCTGACCGCAAAGATCCGCGACAACGCTTCGAAAGTAGATTTGAACGAAGATACCAATGTTCCGAGATGGGACGTTGAAGATATCAATGGAGACGGCATTGCAGAACTGTTCCTCTCCGACGGCGACATTCACGCAGCAGCGATCGAAGCCGCCGTATTCAACGGAAACTACGGTTCTTCGATCTATACAGGTACCTATGGTGAGCTGGGTGTGCTCCCGTCCAAGAAAATGCTGTATTCCTATTCGGGCGGCATGGGCGCATACTCTTTTGAATTCTACAACTGCACGGATACCAAATTTGAACTGGCAGACTCATTCTCTGACAACATTGCAAACAAGGAGACCGAAACCGTCGAATGTAAGATCAACGATGAGGAAACCAAAGAGGACGCATACCTGAAAGCTATCAAAAAATACTTCCCGAACTACCCCGACGAAACTACTTCGTCCGATGCTGTCATGGTCGGCAGACGCGGCGAATATACCGATCAGGAAGCAATGATGCTGACAAACAGCGATCTTCTGACCATGCCGCGTTCCGATGCAAAAGTCATTGCCACCGTTCCGAAGGACACCACCGTTCATTGTGTCGGCTTCATCAAGGATGCAGACGGCAACAACTACCGGCTGATCGAATCCACCACCGAGAGTTCGGCATTCTACGGATTTGTTGCGGCAGGAGATGTATCCGATCCGCTGGGCGGAGTCGAAAATCCACAGTAATATTTTTCAATAAAGAAGGAGAGTTTCCTGCCGCAAAGAACCGCGCAAGGAAGCTCTCCTAAATTTTGCAGCAGGCACAGTAAGAAAAATACCCACCGAAAAGAATGTGATTTTCTTTCGGTGGGTTTTCTTTTTTCGGATGTTTCACACATACCGCTCGTACTGTAAGATCAGATTGCCCTTGCGTGTATGTCCGATGATACCGCAGTATTCAAATTTTCCCTGTCCGCGCACAGATACCTTGTCCCCTGCTTTCAGGATATAGCTGGTGTTTTCGATAGCGCGTCCGTTGACAAAAACCAGTCCGCGCCGAAACAGTTCGCTGCATTCGCTTCTGGAAATGCGGCAGATCTTGGAGATCACACCGTCAATACGCTCGGATGCCGCCTGAATCTCTCCCTCCTGCCGCTTCTCGGTCAGCATCTCAGGGGGATTCTCCACGACTGTACACCGCACAGATGTATGCCGCACGGTTTCCAGTTCCCGACAGATATATTCCGCCATCGTTTCCGTGCAGAACAGATATGCTTCCTTTTCTCCGACTAAAATATCCCCGATCTCCTGCCGTTCAATGCCTAAGTGCATGACCGCGCCGAGAAAATCCCTGTGGGACAAATCGTCTGCGAACTTCTTTTGCAGCGGTGCCACCTGCACACAGCAGATCGGGAACGGCTCCTCGTAGCCGAGATTTTCGATGCTCCCGAACCGCAGCATATTGCGTTCTGCGTTTTCCCTGCCGCCCCACACCGTATATCCGACAGGGGGCAGCTGCGGCAGAATCTCATAGAATTCCGCAAGTTCCGCCTCATTGAGAAATGCGGTGAAAGTATATTGACTGCGGCGGTCGGCAATGTCTGCAAGATCGAGCATCCGCCGCTTGATGATACTGTCGTTCATGGTCTGATCCTTCCGTAATTTTTCTCTATTGTAACACGTTTTCTGCGAAATTGCAAGCCGATTCTTGCAATTTGCAAAGAGGTGTGCTATAATGAGGGTATCGCTGGCAGACAGCGAAATTCTATCAACAAGGAAAACTGCCATGATTCAACTGGACGAAAAGCATCTGCGGTATCGGGAACTGTTTCTTGTGGAGAAGATCTGTCTCGAAGGCGCACCGAATTGGAACTTTGAATATCGGCTGGTCGGACAACTGGAAAACGGCAATCTGATCTATATCAAGCAGATTCCGCTGCCCGACAGTCATATGACATCGAATGTCCGTGACGAATACTATTCGATCACCAAGCAGGAATACCGCGAATTACTCGCAAAAGCAAAGAAAAACGGATTGTCTGAAACCGCAGGCAAATACGGACATCCAACACTCGAAGAACTCGATTCCATCGGACAAGAATAATCGGAGGAAATACGAAATATGAAATTATCACTGCTGTTTTTGGCATTTCTCGCAGTCATGAGCCTGATTGCACTCGTGCTTTACAAGGCGGACAAGGAAAAGGCGAAAAAAGGCAAATGGCGCATCAAGGAAGCAACTTTGCTCGGCTTCGGATTTCTGGGCGGTGCGGTCGGTGCGCTCTGTGCCATGAAACTTTTTCGCCACAAAACAAAGCATTGGTATTTCTGGGCAGTCAATATTCTGGGACTGCTCTGGCAGGCCGCGCTCGCAGGCTTTCTGTTTTATCGGGGAATGTGAAAATTACGCATAAAAAAGATACAATATTGTCTTGACGCGCAGAATTCTCTGTGCTATGATGGTACTGTCGGCAAACGACAAAAAGGGAAGAACTGAATATGAAAAGAGGGGTTTTATGAAACACAAGGTCATTCTGCGGCGGCTGTTTGCAGCGTTTGCGGCAGTCACCGTCTGCCTTGCACAGGCATCCGACGGACGGCTCACAGGGACACAGTCCGTCAACGCGGCAAACACCGTTTCCATCTCACCGTATGCGACCTCGCTTGTCAATGACGGCGTCTTTGAGGGCTGGGGTACATCGCTCTGCTGGTGGGCAAACCGTGTCGGCTATTCCGATTCGCTCGCAAAGCAATGCGGCGAGCTGTTTTTCGGTGACAGCGGTCTGCGGATGAATATTGCACGTTTCAACATCGGCGGCGGCGACAATCCGTCCCACACGCACATCACCCGTACCGACTCCAATATGCCCGGCTACACCGTCTACAACAACGGACAAGTCACCTACGACTGGAATGCCGATGCTAACCAGCGCAATGTGCTGATGAAAGCGATCGATGCTTGCAGCGAGGACCTGCTGGTGGAGATGTTCTCCAACTCGCCGCCCTATTATATGTGCAAGAGCGGCTGCTCCACAGGCAACACCGATGCAGGAAAGAACAACCTCAAAGACGACTGCTATGACGACTTCGCCGCATATATGGCGGAGGTCTGCAAGCACTACAAAGAGAACTGGGGCATTACCATCAACAGCGTCGAGCCGATGAACGAGCCGTACACAAACTACTGGGGCGCGAACAGCAACAAACAGGAAGGCTGTCACTTCGACATCGGCGGCTCGGAATCGTCCATCATCCTTGAACTGCAAAAGGCAATGGCACAGCGCGGCATGGGCGATATTATCATCTGCGGCACGGACGAAACAGGCATTGATGTCCAGATCGACGCATTCAAAGCACTTTCTTCGGATGCGAAAAACGCCCTTTCCCGTATCGACACCCACACCTACGGCGGCAGCAAGCGCACAGAGCTCTATCAGCTTGCGGTTTCGTCTGGTAAAAACCTCTGGATGAGTGAGGTGGACGGTTCGGGTACGGCAGGCACAAACGCAGGTGAAATGGCACCTGCCCTCTGGCTTGCACAGCGCATGATCGACGACTGCAACGGACTGCGCTGTTCCGCATGGATCCTCTGGCAGGCGATCGACAACCATATCTCCTCGGTCGGCTACAACGGCAACAAAGACAAGGGTATGGTCAATACCAACAGCGGTTTCTGGGGACTGGCAGTCGCTGACCACGACAGCGATAAGATCATCCTCACGAAAAAATACTATGCCTACGGACAGCTTTCGCGCTATATCCGTCCGGGCAGCAAACTGCTGGCATCGTCCGGTTCGAGCCTTGCGGCATACGACAAGGACAAAAAACAACTCGTTATCACCGCGATCAACACCTCTGCAAACAACGCTGACACAACGTTTGACCTCTCGCAGTTCTCGGGTGTCGGCAGCAGCGTCAAGCAGATCCGTACCAGCAACAGCGAAAACTGGGCAGAGCTTTCTCCGCTTTCCACAAACGGCAAGCAGTTCTCCGCCTCGCTGAAAGGCAATTCCATCACCACATTCATCCTCGATGATGTCACCGCAAAAGATCTCCCCGTCAACGAGATCAAGCTGAATGCCAGTATGGTGACGGGTTCTGACGCATGGAACGGCACCTCGAATGTCGCAAACAAGGTCGTAGACGGCGACCTGACCAGTTTCTTTGACGGTGTCGGCGACGGCTGGGTGCAGATCGACATGGGCGATACCTACGCAGTCGATGCGATCGCATATGCACCGAGAAGCGGCTACGAATACCGCTGTGCAGACGGCATTTTCTACGTATCTTCTGACGGAAGCAACTGGACAAAGGTGCATCAGATCGGCGGTGTGCCTGCATCGGGACTCAATTATATTACAGCACTTCCCGACGATCTGCAATGCCGCTATATCCGATATGCCGTACCGAGCGGTGCACCGCAGAATTCTGCGAACAAGGACAGCGTTTACTGCTGCAACATCGCGGAGATCAAGGTGTACGGCGACGTACCGTCCGAACCGTGGGGCGATGTGAACCTTGACGGAAAGACGACAACTGCGGATGCATTTTTGCTGCGTGACGCGCTGATCGGCAAGGAAACGCTGAACAAAGCGCAGGGCGCACAGGCAGATGTGAGTGCAGACGGCAAACTGACCGCCGCCGACCTCACGATCCTCAAAGCCTACCTGCTGAAATAATTTTCAATACAAAACGGCACGAATGACACTCGATCTGAATGTCATTCGTGCCGTTTTTTATAAGCCGTGAAAATTCACTCACGCACCGTCAATTCAGCCATTGCCGCATAGTGCAGAATATGGAACTGCGCAGGCGCGGTTTCTTCCAGCATCTGCCAATGGTCTTTTTCCCAAAGGTGCAGCGTTTCCTCGGACATCGACGCACCGACACCTCTGCACGCACGCATTCTCCCGTGCCAGCTTTCGCGTGTAAACGGTACCATCAGGTCAAATTCCTCCCTGTGCGTCACATCAAAATACGCACCGTACTCGTCAGGCACCCACATCGGCTTGCGCATTTCACCGCCGCCTGACCAGTCAGGATTGTATTTGCGGATGATATCCTCGCTCTTTCCTGCGATTTCATCTTCAAACGGCAGCCACGCCATATAGAGGATCAGCATCTTGCCGCCCTTTTTCAGCATCCGCGCACAGTTCGGCGCAAGCAGTGTATGGTCGGGATACCAGATACACTGACACGCGGTAATCACATCAAATGTTCCGTCAGGCTCGGCGATCTGCTCCGCAGGACAGGTGTAAAACCGTATGTCCATCTGTTCTGCCGCCGCAAGCTTCTTTGCCTGTTCGATCTGATTTTCGGAAATGTCCGTGCCTGTCCAGACACCGCCGTACCGATAGAAATTGCGCGGCAAAACACCTGTTCCCGTACCAATATCCAAAATCCGCTGACCATCCCTGCAAAGTCCGCGCTCCAGAACCTTTGCATAGAATTCTGGCGGATAAATATCGCGGTATTTCGCATAATCCTCTGAGGTCTTGCCCCAGTCAAACGCATTTCCCTTGTCGATCGAATCGAGTTTCATCGAGAAGCAGCTCCTTTCTTCTGAACAGTATATCACTTTTCCAAAAAGAAGTCAAGATTGCCCCTGCCGCCGCATATACTTTCCAAAACGCTGAACGCACAAGGAGGTATCGGTATGGAGCATCCGCCCACAAAAGATATTTTTGCGGCACAAGGTACACTTGCGCTGCTGACCGCTGTTTTTCTGCTTGTCCTGCACTTGTTCGCACCCGATTTCTGTGCAGAACTGTTTGTGCAGTGGCGATGTATGTTCGAACAGAGCGCACCGCTGTCACAAATCGCCGCACAGATTCGGGAATGGACTGCCGCATGGTTTGCATAAATCTCTGCGGCATGGAACTTGCGGTGGATTTTACCGTTCCTGCATTTTTCGCGCTGCTTCTGCTCCTTCTGCCGCAAAGCGAAGTCACGATTCTCCTACTGTCCTGCATCATTCACGAATCTGCACACTTTTTCATGCTGGCATTGTTTCATATCAAACCGACACGGCTGCGGCTGTCAGGCGCGGGAATGCAGCTTTCCGTTCCGCAGGCAGTTCTCTGCCCGATGGGAACGCTCTCTGCGATCCTGCTGGCAGGTGCAGGGGCAAATTTTCTCGCCGCGCTGCTGTATGCACATTTCGGCTGTACAGATGCGGCGGCGGCAAATCTCTCGCTCGGACTGTTCAATCTTCTGCCCTACCGTGCGGCGGACGGCGGTACACTCCTCGGTGCGTGGCTGGAACACCTCCTGCTGGAACGGCATCCGCACGCGCTTTCTGTCCTGCGGCACAGCATCCCGATGTGCAGTACCGTTCTTCTGACGCTGTTTCTGCTGTTCTGCGGCATCCGCAACCCGTCCCTCTGGGGGATGCTCCTGTTTCTGACGCTGAATGAATGTCTTGCCTGAACCACATCTGCATATTTTCCCCACCGACCACATATTCTGGAAGCAAAGGAAAGGAGCGTGCGTGCAAATATGTTCGGATTATCCACGCAGGAGGCGGAGCGGCGGCGCAGGCAGTCAGGCAGCAATACCCTCGCAGAACAGGCAAAATCACATCCCGTCCGCATTTTTCTCGGACAATTTCGGGATGTCATGGTCATGGTATTGCTGGCGGCGACGGCGGTTTCGGCGGTACTGGGAGAATACACCGATGCGCTGACGATCGCAGTCATCGTTCTGCTGAATGCGATTCTGGGATTCATACAGGAATTCCGCACCGAAAAAACGCTGCTGGCACTCCGCGAAATGACCGCCCCGACCGCACAGGTCTGGCGCGACGGGAAACTTGTCACACTCCCTGCGGAACAGCTCGTCTGCGGCGACTGCATTCATCTGGAAGCAGGCGACCGTGTCCCTGCGGATGCGCTGATTCAGACGAGCGCAAAACTCTATGCGGAAGAATCCATTCTCACAGGCGAATCAGCCGCAGTCGCAAAGCATCCGCACGATCCTGTCACAGATCCCGTTTCTGACAATGCGGCAGGACGCGGCGATGTGCTGTATGCAGGCACATCTGTCACGCGCGGAAGCGCGGACTGTCAGGTTATCGCCATCGGAAAATCGACACAAATGGGACAAATCTCTCAGCTGCTCCACGAAATCGGCGATACACAGACACCCCTGCAAAAACGGCTTGCGGAACTCGGAAAGGTTGTCGCTTTGCTCTGTGCGGCAGTCTGTGTGCTGGTCTTTCTCGCAGGCGTTCTGCGCGGAGAACCTGCTTTTGAGATGCTGATGATCGGCATTACAGTTGCGATCGCAGCGATCCCTGAAGGACTCCCTGCGACCGTCACCATCGCGCTCGCGCTGGCAGTCAGACGGATGCTCGGACGCGGTGCGCTCGTCAATCGCCTGCACGCCGTCGAAACACTCGGCTGTACCTCGGTCATCTGCTCGGACAAAACAGGTACGATCACAGAGAATAAAATGACCGTACAAAAACTGCTCGCAGGACAGGACGAATTTGCTCTTTCGGGCAGCGGCTGGCAAAAAGACGGCGTTCTCACCTGCTGCGGTGCGCCATGCAATCCCCACGCAAACACGGACTTACAGCCGCTCCTGCGCTGTGCTGTCCTCTGTAACCGCGCAAAAATATCCCCTGCCAAAGACGAATGGGCTGTCACAGGGGACGCCACAGAGATCGCGCTGTTGGTCGCCGCCGCAAAATGCGGTGTCACAGCGGACGGACTGACACGTTTCCGCACAGTCCACGAGATCCCATTTGAAAGCGAAACACGCTCCATGACGGTGTTTTGCCGCGGAGAACAGACCGAACACCTGACCGCCCTGCGAAAAGGTGCCGCAGATGTCATACTGTCTGCGTGCGGATCTTATCGGGAGCATGGGCATACCGTACCGCTGACCTCCGAACGCCGCGCAGAGATCATGCGGACGGCGGACAACTGGGCAGGCGATGCGCTCCGCGTACTGGCATTTGCCGAAAAAGACGTTTCTGCGGTATCTGATACAGAACCGGATCGTGACATGGTCTTTCTCGGACTCATGGGAATGCTCGATCCGCCGCGCGAACAGGCAAAACAGGCGATCGCAGACTGTGTGCGTGCAGGCATCCGTGTTGTCATGCTGACGGGTGACCATGTCAAAACCGCATCGGCTGTGGCAAAGCTGGCAGGTATCCCGCACGGAAACAATGCGATGACAGGTGCGGAACTGGATACCCTCTCCGATGATGCGCTTGCCGCGGCGATCGAACAGTACGCGGTATTTGCACGAGTGACACCTGCCCACAAACTGCGGCTGGTACGTGCCTATCAGGCAAAAGGACAGATCGTGACCATGACAGGCGACGGCGTCAACGACGCACCTGCGGTCAAGGAAGCGGATATCGGTGTGGCAATGGGCAAAAACGGCACAGACGTCACGCGGCAGGCGGCAGATATGGTACTGCTGGACGACCGTTTTGATACGCTGGCCGCGGCTGTCGAGCAGGGCAGAACGGTCTATGCAAATATACGAAAATTCGTGTGTTATCTGCTTGCCTGCAACATCGGCGAGGTGCTGACGATGCTTCTGGGCATCCTCATGGGCCTGCCGATGGTACTGCTCCCGACACAGATTTTGCTGGTCAATCTGGTGACGGACGGACTGCCTGCGATCGCGCTGGGACTCGAACCGCCTGCAAAAAATACGATGCGGAAACCGCCGCGTGCCGCAGACGAAAGCTTTTTTGCAAACGGTCTGCTGTCGAGTATCCTGTTTCGCGGCATTTTCATCGCCCTCTCGACACTCGGCGCGTTCACGACAGTCTGGCGGCAGACCTGCGGCGATATGAACGCCGCCCGAACCGCCGCCCTCGTCACGCTGATTTTCTCCCAGCTTATCCATGTTTTTGAATGCAAAACAGAAGACGGTACGCTGTTTTCCGTCCCGTATTTTTCCAATGGAAAGTTGATTCTGGCGGTACTGGTGTCGGTACTTGTCACCGCTGCGGCGCTGTTCCTGCCTGCATTGCAGGGTATCTTCTCGACTGCCGCTTTGCATGGCACACCGCTCTATACCGCCCTCGGATTCAGCTTTGCGGTACCGCTTGCGGCAGGGGTGCCAAAACTGTTTTCGCGGCATCGTGTTTCGGCGTCCGAGCCGCTGACCGCACGCATTGCGAAACCGTCAGACGCCCGAAAACTTGCACGCTGACAAATTCCAATGCCAAAAGCGGCACGAATGACGTTTTGTTTTCGTCATTCGTGCCGCTTTTCCTATGAGAAATTTCTCTGTTACAGTGCAGAGATCGTGATGGTGTATTCGCCGTTGACAAGCTCGCCGATCGTGATTCTCAACTGCGGTGTCACCGTCTGATAACCGTTCTGGTCATACCACTGGAATCCCTTGGTACTGCTGTCGATATTCGCGCCTGTTTTGAAGAAGCCGCCTTTGTCGTTCACAAGCCGCAGCACGCGCTGCCTCTGGTTGCTCGTGTCATAGTACATTCCGTAGTTGTTCCATTTGAATTCAGGTCCCCAGTAGCCCTCGCAGATCTCCGCGTCACAATGCAGAATACGGATACCGCCGTCCTTAAAGAGCCACCATGTCGCATTGTTGCCCTCATGCGTGACATATTCCAGCATGAAATACTCTGTGAGATAGCCGCCGTCATCATACCGCGGGATCAGAATACACCCTGCCTCGCGCTGTGAAGATCTCAGCGTAAAGGTCTGTGTGCCGCCCTCGTACACCTGCACATCGTCCTCGTTGTACCAGCCGTACATCAGCTTATCGAAACAGCACATATCCCCGTAGGCATCGTCCATCATCAGCCAGCCTGCATCGCCGTTCAGACCATAGCAGTCATTGCCGCTGTAATTCTCGTACATATAATAGTCGGGCAGTCCCATGCCGTGTCCCATTTCGTGGATCCATGTACTGTTAAAACCGGCACGGTCGTCCAGTGCCCAGCCGCCGATGAGCAAATTGCTTGCACGGATATGATCATACTTTTTCCAGCCGTAATAGCCGCCCGAACAAGGCCACCAGTTCTCTGTTCCAGCATCCTTCGGGAGTGCTAAAATCAGCGTATCCATTTCGTTGTCGGCATTGACATCATACTTGTGGTAGTCGAGCTGTGAATCGAAAGAAGCCAGCACTTCCTCGACCAGCGTATCCGTATTATCCACATAGTAGTCGATGTTGTGACGCGCGGTATAGGTATACACATCGCCGTTGACATGCAGCTTTCCATAGGAAGCACGATCATAATATGCGGCAATGCTTTCGAGCGGATAGGCTTCGCTTGTCTTGTCCTCAGGTCCGAATGCGAGATTCCAGACCTGTTCGGTCGAGTAACCCTCTGTGAACTTGCAGTCGGGGAACTCCACCGTGAACATCAGAATCTGAATATCGCCTGTGGAAGGAAGTGTCGGGTTCAGATTTTCGACAGGCGGTGATATCGGTACCTCGGGCGGATCTTCCACCCAGACCTGATCGTAGATCGGAAGCGGAACGCCCTGTGTCAGAAGCAGACGTTTCAGCAATGTCAGGTCGGAAACTGTCACCGTTTCGCTTGCGTCCATGTCGGGGTGTCCCTCCGCAGGAAGCTGCGCTGTTCCTTCCAGAAATTGTGTCAGCAAAACGGCATCCGCAATGTTCACAGACATATCCGCGTTGACATCGCCGAGATACCCGACAAGCTGTTCCTCATATGCCGCGCTGCCGTGCAAAGCAAGTGCCCCCGAAAGCGATGCAGCGGTGAATAGTACCGCAGCGGCACGAAATAGTCCTTTTTTCATGTGTTTCCCTCCCATTTTCTATGTGTTTGCGCTTTATGGCATTTATATATTCATCATAGCAGATTTGTCACATGATGTCAATGTTGTTTTACATTGTCTGACTGCGATTTTGTACGCTTTGTCCGCGGTTTCTCCACAGGTTCATCGGGTTTCAGCAGCATCGGTATCACATTCCATTCCGAAGAGATCCGACAGTCGATCAGAAACGGTCTGTGCGATCTCGCGGCTTTTTGGAGTGCCGCCGCAAATTCCGCATCATCCGAAGCCGTACAGCCCTTTGCGCCGAATGCCTCCGCAAGCTTTACAAAATCCGTTTTACGCGGCAGATCACTTGCAAACCGCTTGCCGTCATACGCCGCGTCCTGCCATTGTCTGATCATGCCCAGACTGCTGTTGTTGAGCAGAATGATCGTCACGGGCAGATGTTCGCTGACCGCCGCCGCGAGTTCCGTACAGTTCATACCGAAGCTCCCATCGCCTGTAAACAGCACCGCACGCTGTTTTGCTGCGAGTGCCGCGCCGACTGCCGCACCCATGCCGTAACCCATAGCACCGAGTCCGCCGCTGGTCAGGAATGTACGCGGACGCGTCAGTTTACAGCATTGTGCCGCCCACATCTGGTGCTGCCCGACATCGGTCACAAACACCGCATCGGGAAACGCTTCCGAAGCCTGCCGAATCAGCCGCGCAGGGTGCATCGGGGCATCGTATTCCTGTAACCGCTTGGCTTCCTCCGTCCGGAGCGCACGCAGTCTGGTATGCCATGTCGGGTGGGACTGCTGTGCGAGCCGCGGCAAAAGCCGTTCGAGGATCTCTTTCAAATCGCCGCAAAGTCCCAGATACGCCGACACATTTTTTCCGATCTCCGCCGCATCAATGTCGATATGCAGGATGCGCTTGCCCTGTACGGTGTGGGCACGGTCCGAAAACCGTACGCCGAGTGCAAGCAGCAGATCCGCCTCCTCCATCGCCGCCGAGGACGCAAACCGCCCGTGCATTCCCTGCATCCCCAGCTTGCGCGGATTCTCGTCCGACACCGCGGAAAGTCCCATCATACTGCATCCGATGGGAGCGTCGATCCGTTCGGCAAGTGCTTCGAGCAGTTCCTCCGCACCGCTCTGTACCACGCCGCCGCCGCAGTAAACATACGGACGATGCACACCCGACAGCAGTTCTGCCGCCGCATCCAGTTCCTCCTCGGAAACAGACGGGATCTGCCGCGGCTGCTGGGGCGGTTCGGGGGAATATTCTGTCAGTTCCGTCTGGATATCCTTAGGGATATCGACCAGTACAGGCCCTTTTCTGCCGCTCATGGCGATACGGAACGCATTGCGGAGTGTCGGGGCGAGCTGTGCAATGTCCTTGACCAGAAAGCTGTGCTTGGTAACGGGGAGCGACAGTCCCCATGTATCGACTTCCTGAAAACCGTCCCGACCGACCAGCGTTCGCGGCACATTGCCCGTGATCGCAACGATCGGCACAGAATCCGCATATGCTGCGGCAAGTCCCGTGATGAGATTGGTCGCGCCCGGTCCTGAGGTCGCCAGCACCACGCCGACTTTTCCCGATGCCCTCGCAAAACCGTCTGCCGCGTGGACAGCACCCTGCTCATGCGCAGTCAGGATATGCCGCAGCGTTCTGCACCGCCGCAAAGCATCGTAAATCGGGAGAACCTGTCCGCCGGGATACCCGAACAAATGGGTGACATTCTGTTCCGAAAGTACCTTTGTGACAATTTCCGCCCCGCTGTATTTCATGGCTGTTCGCCTCCGTTTTCTTTGAAATGCAATCTACTTTCAGTATACCATGATTCGGCAAATTCGTCAAGCAAAAGCAGTTGGCAATACTATACAGAGAGTTTTAAGAGTTTTTGTTGAAACGTCCAAACATTATGAAATCTGCGTTAAAAAAAGCAATGGCTGATTGACATTCTCATTAGGGTGTGATATGATTAGCTTGGGATAAACTCATTGGTTACAGAGAGAGGTGTTAGATTTTACAGACAGTATAATCCAATAGTTTGATTCCATATAATAAAAAAGAGAGGGCTGATTCCAATGGAGAACGATACCAAGGAAGTCAAAAGCGAAAAGGAAAGCAAGGAAACCAATCAGAAAGACAGCGAACAAAAGAAAAAGGCGGCAGCCGCAAAACCCCGCAGAAATACCGACATGGATTTCTCGGACATCGACAATCTCGACCGTGCGACAGAATATTTCATGAATGCACAGCGCAAGGCGCTCGGTGCTCGCCGTGTCGAACCGTCTTTCTTTGAACGCATCGGCAAACGCGGCATTGCTGTTGCAGCGATCGCCGTGATCCTGATCTCTGCTGTTGCAGGAGGCATTGCCATCTCCTCCAAGGGCGATGATGCGCTCCGCAAGCCGCAGCCGGCAGCCACAACTGCTGCCACCACCACAACGACCATTACCAAGCAGGAAGCAGAACCTGCGGATGCCCCTGCCGAAAACAATGCAGCAGAAAGTCTGCCTGTTTCCGAAGCAGCCGCGGACACTTCTCTCACTTCCACCACATCGACAACTGCGACCAGTTCCACACTTCCCGGACAGTCCACAACATCGACGTCCACCACAAGCAGCGCAGCCGCAGTCCAGCAGGAACAGCCGCAGAATATCGGACAGCCGGAACAGCCTGCCGCAACAGAATTGCAGCAGATTGCGACCGAGCCAGCCGTCCAGCCCGTTGTTGCACCCGTCACAACACCCCGCATGACCACCACGACTGCCAGAACAACAACGCGGCTCACTACCACAACAAGAGCTACAACAAGAGCAACCACCACCACAAAGGCTACAACAAGAGCAACGACCACTACCAGAGCAACCACCAAAGCAACCACCAGAATGACGACAACAACGCCTCGTCCGACCACCACCACGACTACCACGACAACGACAACGCTGCCGAAGCCGAATGTGATGTGTCAGGGCGCGGAATTTGCAGGATTTGAACGTGAGGGCGACCTTTATGTATACACCATCCAGGTTTCTCTCATCAACAGAAGTTCCACCGCCAGCAGCGCTGTCATTCCGTTTGTGATCAAATGCACCACGAACGGTTCATTTGACCGCGTAGAGTCGCTGAGCAGCGATTGCTCTCTCGTTTCGTACAGCACACCGAACGCAACTATGCGATACACGGGAAGCGTCGGCGGAAACGGTTCTGCTACGTTCAATGTCAAGATCAAAGCTACTGCTCCGATCACCAGAGTCACAGCGGCTTTGTCCTGAAAACCGAATCACACGAAAAAATGCTGCCAGTTTTTGAATTGGCAGCATTTTTGTGCGGATTTAGACTTGATTTCTTCCGCAAAGTCTGCTATAATAAATGGGAATGGATTGTCGGGACGCAGAATGCCCGACACAAGGAGGAACAAATGCAAACTATCGAAGCCGTCAGCGGAACGGATACCGCAAAACGCCCCGACGAATATTTCGGGTGCAATGTTTTTAACGAAACGGTCATGCGGAGCAGACTGCCCAACAAAGTCTTTCAGGCAGTCATGAATACCAAACGGATGGGAACGCCCCTCCCGAAGGAAGCCGCCGATATCGTCGCAAATGCGATGAAGGACTGGGCGGTCGCCAAGGGCTGTACCCACTATACCCACTGGTTCCAGCCGATGACAGGTGTCACAGCCGAAAAGCACGATGCCTTTCTTACCCCCGTCGGCAGCGGCGTCATTCTCGAATTTTCAGGCAAAGAACTGATCAAAGGCGAACCGGATGCGTCATCGTTCCCGTCAGGCGGCCTGCGTGCAACATTTGAAGCAAGAGGCTATACCGCGTGGGACCCCACCTCGGATGCGTTCATTAAAGACCGCACCCTCTGCATCCCTACCGCATTCTGTGCCTATACAGGCGAAGTGCTGGACAAGAAAACACCGCTCCTGCGTTCCATGGAAGTCGTCAGCAAACAGACCGTCAGACTGCTGCGGCTGTTCGGCAACGACCGCGTGCAGCGCGTTGTCACTACCGTCGGCCCCGAACAGGAATATTTCCTCATCGACAAGGCTGCCTATGACCAGCGCGAAGATCTGATCCTCACAGGCAGAACCCTCTTTGGCGCAATGCCGCCGAAGGGCGAGGAAATGGACGACCACTACTTCGGCAACCTCACACAGCGCGTATCCGATTTCATGCGTGAGCTGGACGAGGAACTCTGGAAACTGGGCATCTACGCAAAAACAGAACATAACGAGGTCGCTCCTGCACAGCATGAGCTGGCACCCGTTTATACCACATCCAACATCGCAGCAGACCACAACCAGCTGACCATGGAGCTGATGAAGAAAATCGCTTTGAAGCACGGGCTTGTCTGCCTGCTGCACGAAAAGCCGTTCAACGGCATCAGCGGCTCGGGCAAGCACAACAACTGGTCGCTGACCACCGATGACGGACAAAACCTGCTCGACCCGGGCGATACGCCGCAGGACAATATGCAGTTTTTGCTGATTCTCTGCGCGATCCTGAAAGGTGTCAAGGAATTTGCACCGCTGCTGCGTCTGGCTTCCGCCTCCGCAGGCAACGACTGCCGTCTTGGCGGAAACGAAGCACCTCCGACCGTCATTTCCGTCTTTATCGGCGATGATCTGGAACGGGTGCTGGAAGCCATCGAGCAGAACAAACCCCTCGACAGCAACGGCAAAATGTCCTTCAATGTCGGTGTCGATGCGATGCCGCAGTTCCGCAAGGACACCACCGACCGCAACCGTACCTCCCCGATGGCATTCACGGGCAACAAGTTCGAATTCCGTATGCTCGGCGCGGCAGATTCCATTTCCTGCTGCAACTTCATGATGAACACCCTGTTCGCATGGGAGATCGACCAGTTTGCGACCGAATTGGAACAGGCAGACGATTTCCAGAGCAAGCTCAAAGAATTGCTCGTCCGCACCATCCGCGAGAACAAGGACATCATCTTCAACGGCAACGGCTACGGCGATGAGTGGATCGAAGAATGCAAACGCCGCGGACTCCCGAATTACCCCTCGACCGTCGAGGCACTCATGCAGTATGACCGCCCAGAATTCGTCGAGCTGTTCGAAAAATACAACATTCTCACGCAGGCAGAAGTGACCTCCCGTAAGGAGATCCTGCTGGACAATTACAGCAAGACCGTCTGCATTGAAGCAAAGACCATGCTGGACATCGCACGCAAAAAGATCCTGCCTGTGTGCATTTCCTACACCAAGCAGCTCTGCGATGCCATCTCAGTGAAGCGCGACATTTTCAACGATCTGCGGATTCGTTCTGTTGTTGAGGACACCCTCGCATCGCAGATCAGCGACCTGACGGAAAGCCTGTTTGAAGCCATCAACGATTTGCGTGAACAGATCGCGGAGGCATCCTCCCAGAGCAACTCCGTGGACGTGGCAAAAGCCTACCGCAAACTGGTTGTTCCTGCAATGGAGCGTCTGCGTTCGAGTGCAGATGCGCTGGAAACGCTGATACCGTCTGAGCAATGGCCGTTCCCGTCCTATTCCGATATTCTTTATAACATCTGATATTTTGCTATGCTGTCGTCGTTCTGGCGGCAGCATATGCTTTCTTCGGAGGAATTTCCATGCAAGCAAACACCGACCTGCTGTCCCGGCTCCCCGAACGGCTTCTGCCGTGGTTTTCTGCGAATGCGCGTGATCTGCCGTGGCGCAAAGACCGTGAACCGTACCATGTCTGGCTGTCCGAGATCATGCTTCAGCAGACGCGCGTTGAGGCGGTAAAGCCCTACTACGCGCGGTTTCTGGCGGCACTCCCGACCATTCGGTCGCTGGCAGAGTGCGAGGAAGATCAACTGCTGAAACTCTGGGAGGGGCTTGGCTATTACAGCCGCGTGCGGAATCTCGCAAAGGCGGCGCGGCAGATCATGGACTTGTACAGCGGTGATTTTCCGCAGAAATACGAAGAAATCCATGCGCTGACAGGTATCGGTGACTATACCGCAGGGGCGATCGCTTCGATCTGTTTTGAACAGCCGACACCTGCCGTGGACGGCAATGTCCTGCGTGTGGCTGCAAGAATCTGCGGTGATGACCGCTGTGTAGACGACCAGAAAGTCAAAAACAGCATCCGTGACACGCTGAAAGCCGTCTACGAGGACTGCCCCGAACGCGGAATGCTGACACAGGCACTCATGGAACTGGGCGCAACGGTCTGCGTCCCCAACGGTGTCCCACATTGTGACAGCTGTCCCTGTCGGGAGATCTGTACCGCGAAACGCGAGGGAACGATCGGCAAGCTGCCCATCCGCAAAGAGAAAAAGTCGCGCAGAATCGAATATTATACCGTATACACGCTCCAATGCGGTGAGGAGATCGCCATTGCAAAGCGCGGAGCAAAGGGACTCCTCGCAGGACTCTGGGAACTCCCACACCTCGACGGCGCACGCTCCGCACAGCAGGCCCTCACAGACGCGCAGACCGCGTGGAACTGCCAACCGACTGAACTGATTTCCGTCACCAACCGCGTCCACATCTTCACGCACATCGAATGGCATATGACCTGTGTGCATCTGCAATGCAGGCAGAAAACGCCCGATTTTACGTGGGTTACAAAGGAGAAAATGCTGACCGGCGCCGCCCTCCCCACTGCATTTCGCATCTGCCTGCCAGATGAGTGGGCAACGTGAATTTGTTATAATTATAAAATATATTGAAAAAGTCTTTACTTTTATAAGTTAGTGTGTTAAAATGTGAGAAGCAGAATACCATCTTCTGAAATGGAGGCAATGCGTATGTTGAACCATCTCGACAAAGAAAGCATGGACGCGCTGTACGAGGCGATCCTTTGCTTGGAAACCAAAGAGGAAGCACAGAAATTCCTGCGCGACCTCTGCACAATTCAGGAGCTGAAAGCCATTTCTCAGCGGTATCAGGTTGCGAAGCTTCTCTCCGAAGAACGCAGATACGCGGAAATCGTGGAGCTGACAGGCGCAAGTACCGCAACCATCAGCCGCGTCAACCGCTCGCTGAGCATCGACGGTGCAGGCGGCTACGAAGTCGTTTTCAACCGCCTGAACAAGGATCAAAAGTAAGCCATGCGAAGCTATACCGCCTTTGCACAATATTATGACGCGCTGACACAGAATGTTGAATATGCAAAACGTGCGAAAATGCTGCATTCCTGCATCGGGAAGTACCTCCCTGCGGAAATGCCCGACCATATTTTGCTCGACCTCGCCTGCGGCACAGGTTCGCTCTCGGAGGAAATGGCAAAACTCGGCTGGGATGTCATCGGCGTGGACGGCTCGATGGAAATGCTGAACATCGCACTCGACAAGAAATTCGACAGCGGTCTGCCCATTCAGTATTTGCAGCAGGATATGCGAAAACTCGATTTATTCGGCACGATCAGCGTCACCCTCTGCACCCTCGACAGCATCAACCACCTCCCGACAACTGCGGATGTGGAACGTGTTTTTTCTCGCGTCAGCTTGTTTTCGAATCCAGACGCGCTGTTTTTGTTCGATGTCAATACCGAATATAAACACCGCAATCTGCTCGCGGAGCAATGCTTCGTCTACGACCTGCCTGAGGTATACTGCGTCTGGCAGAATGCGCTGGACGACCATGCGCCAGACTACCCCGTCACGATTCAGCTTGATTTCTTCGAGAAGCTCGAAAACGGACAGTATGAACGCATGAGCGAAACCTTTACCGAACATATCTACCCCGACGCGGACATCCGCAAAATGCTTGCAGACACAGGCTTTTCACTGCTGGACGTCCTCGACGGGGATACCTTTGCCGCGCCGTGCGAAACCACACAGCGGCTGCTTTACATTGCACGAAAGGAAACATCCCAACCATGAACGGCATTCTCAAACGGTATCTCTCCGCAAACGGCGCAGTCGTCTGCTCCGTCCTCGACGGCACGGAAATGATTTCTGAACTGGAGCGCATTCACCACCCCTCTGCGGTCGTGACAGCGGCTCTCGGTCGGCTTTCGATGGCGGCATCGCTGATCGGCTACGATTTGAAAAATCCCGATGACACAGTCACAGTCCGTCTGGACGGCGGCGGCCCCGCAGGCATTCTGCTCGCAGTCGCCGACTACCACGGAAATGTCAAAAGCTACGCGGATAATCCGATCGTCGAACTGCCGCTCAACGCCAAAGGAAAGCTAGACGTTGCAGGCGCAGTCGGCACGGACGGCACCCTCTATGTCATCAAGGATCTGGGACTGAAAGAGCCGTACTCCGGTCAAATCGCCCTCGTTTCCGGCGAGATCGCTGAGGATGTCACACAGTATTTCGCATCCAGCGAACAGATTCCCTCCGCTTGCGGTCTGGGCGTGCTGGTCAATCCTGATCTGACCGTCGCAAAAGCAGGCGGATACCTCATCCAGCTTCTGCCGTTTGCCCCCGAGGAAACCATCGCGCAGCTGGAACGCAATCTCGCAGGCATCACCAGCATCACCGCAATGCTCGAACAGGGCATGACCGCCGAGGACATCGCAAACCGCCTCTTAAATGGTCTGGACGCCGAACTGCTGGACGAATCCACCCCTGCATATCGCTGTGACTGTTCCAGAGAACGCACCGAACGAATGCTCAGATCTCTCGACAAGCAGTCTTTGCTCGATATGGCGAACGAAATGCCTGAAATCGAGGTTTGCTGCCATTTCTGCACCAATAAGTACGTATTTACGCCGAACGAGGTACGTACCATGGCAGAGGAAAAAGAAAAACAAGATTGTTAAATTAAAAAAATAATAAGTTATTGAAGAAAAAGCCTTGACATTTTCGAGATGATGTAGTATAATAATAAAGCACTCCGCAAGAGAGTGTGTAAATAATGTGGGAGCTTAGCTCAGCTGGGAGAGCATCTGCCTTACAAGCAGAGGGTCACAGGTTCGAGCCCTGTAGTTCCCA
>JAKSPL010000031.1 GCA_024404815.1 Oscillospiraceae bacterium | reverse complement strand
TCTGTGCATAGCTGCGCTGGAGCAAATCATCACGAAACTTCTTCTGATAACCGATGATCTGACCGCTCCCTTCATCCCGAATCTCTCGCGGGCGATACCAATAGACGATATCCGCGAGGATGTTGATTGCCAGCAGATGCGGTTTCGGGTGTTTGAGATCAGACTTGACGAACACACGATACCATATCTGCGGTATTACGTTTCCGGTGAAGGCAACTTCTCTCAGCTGGTCACAGGTCGGGATTCCGGTCGTATACATGATTACTTCCTCCGTTTCAATCGTTTGAAACAGAATAGGCGATGCAAAATCCGCCAGCAAAAAGTGCCAGCAAATCCGCCAGCAAACTGCCAGCAATCAGAAAAACTGAATGGATTATACAGACGAAAATGCGTAATTTGGATTGGACAAAAGCCCGTAAAACCAATAAAAAAGCCCATTTCAGACGAAATGGACGATCTTGGATATGGGCCTTCTGCCTCCTAAGCAGCAGGCCATCGGTTCGATTCCGGTTCGGGGTGCCATGAAGCACGAGGATCCACGAAATTTCGCGGATTCCCGTGCTTTTTATATGGTCTGCGCTGTCAGATTTCTTGACTTTGCGCAGATTTTTTGCTATAATAGCAGAAAAGCACGACAGAGGAGGCGGAAGCATGGCATACAGCGAGCTGGTCAAGAATTTCAATAAGATTCGGGACTATATGCGTGAGTTTTATGTTTACGGTTTTCGGAGCCGTGAGGAATTCACAAAGAAAAGTGCGCGGTCGTATGACGATGAGCGGCGGCGCATGGAAAGCTGGCTCGGGGACTATATGCGCTTTCGGCAGACGGCGGACGGAAAAAACGTGTTTTTATCCATCGACAGCCGCGTATCCCGTCACAATCCGTTCTATAAAGCATGGAAAACAAAGAGCTTTACGGACGGAGACATTACCCTGCATTTCATCCTGTTTGATATTCTCCATGACACAGAGATCTCCATGACGCTGAGTGAGATCACCGAATGCATGGACGACTATCTCTGCGATTTTGCCAAGCCGAAAATGTTCGATGAATCCACCGTCCGCAAAAAGCTGAAAGAGTATGTCGAGGAAGGGATCCTTCTCTCCGAAAAACAGGGCAAGACAGTTTTTTACCGCCGCGCACAACAGACACCTCTTTGTGATGCGGATGTACTGGATTTCTTTTCGGAGGTCGCGCCCTGCGGTGTGGTCGGTTCATATCTGCTCGACAAACAGGACTGCCGCAGCGACCGTTTTTCATTCAAGCACCACTATATTACAGGCGCGATGGACAGCGAGATTTTATGTTCCCTGTTTCAGGCGATGCAGGAAAAACGCTTCGTCACGCTGGAAATCGCACACCGTGCCCATGCCCATATTACCGAAAGCCGCGTTGCACCTCTGCGCGTGATGATGAGTGTACAAAACGGCAGACAATATCTGATGGCATATACAAGACGTTACCGGCGGATGATATCCACGCGTCTGGACAATATTCTATCTGTGAAAACAGGGGAGGTCTGTGCGGATTTTGATGCACACAGACAGCGGCTTGACGAGATGATGCCGCATATGTGGGGTGTCAGTACGCAAAGCCTTTCGGGCGAACATCTGGAACAGGTCAGCTTTACGATTCGGTATGCAGACGATGAACGCCATATCCCCAAACGGCTGGAACGGGAAAAACGATGCGGTACGATCGAACAAATAGACGCAAACACCTGCCGTTTTACCGCAGAAGTCTACGATGCCGCAGAATTGATCCCGTGGATGCGGACATTTCTCTGCCGTATTACCGAATACAGCTTTTCGAACCCTGCTTTGCAGAAGCGGTTCACCGAGGATATTCAGGCGATGTACCGTCTGTACGGCATAGAGGAGGGCGGCTGCACATGATTTTCAGCGAATTATATAGTGCATATTACAATACTGTTGCGAGGATCCTGACAGCTGCAATCGAACAGCCGCTGGAAAAAAAGGAACTGCGGACGATCATCGAGGAAACGGCGTTCGGGGAAAGTATTCTCAACATTGAACCTGCACTTTGCGGAGAACGCTGGCAGCTTCTGCACAAGGACGGGACAACTTCTCTGCGGCATACACCGACCATGCCCCTGACGACCTTGCAGAAACGGTGGCTGAAAGCGATCTCTCTGGATGCAAGGATTCGTCTGTTTACGGATGATTTTCCTGCACTTGACGATGTGGAACCGCTGTTTACGGCAGACGATTTCTGCGTATTCGACCGATATACAGACGGGGATGCGTTTGAAGATGCCGCGTATATCAACAATTTCCGCACAATTCTTGATGCGCTCAGGAATCGGTACCCCCTCAGCATCACAATGATCACACCAAACGGGAATGAGAAGCATTTTCATGTAATGCCGAAATCGCTCGAATATTCGGAAAAGGACGATAAATTCCGGCTGATCACTTCCGGCTGTCGTTTCAGTACGATCATCAATCTCGGGCGAATCGTGTCATGCGAACGGTTTGAGGGTTCTTTTTCGGTACAGCCATCGGAGAACGCCCGACCGCATACGCTGGAAGTTGAACTGACGGACGAACGGAATGCGCTGGAACGTGTACTGCTGCATTTTGCACATTTTGAAAAGGAAGTGGAACGGCTGGATGAGAAGCACTATATGCTCAGGATGCAGTACGATAAGAATGATGAAACAGAACTGGTGATCCGCATTTTATCGTTTGGGCCGCTGGTGCGCGTGACATCGCCGCAGAGTTTTGTAGAGCTGATACGGCAAAGGCTGATTCGGCAGATGCAGTGTGGGGAGAGGGGAGATCGTGAGGACAGCATCCCCCAACTTAGCGCACAAAATACCGCCGCAGACAATAAAAGCGAAGAATCAAAGCCATAAATCTCACATCTGAAACCTGCGCTTTTGTGCAAAACAGAGAGTTTTCCAGAACTCTTGACTTTTCCCTCCGAATCTGTTATAATAAATCTTGCCCGTGTAAAGGCTTTCACCATGACAGCAAACCACAGCGAAAGGCAGGCGTTCCGTATCCTATGAAAAATCTGGATTTCGTTCTCCTGCTCGACTGCTACGGCGGCCTGCTGACCGAACGTCAGCGTGACCTGCTCGATGGCTACTACAACGAGGATCTATCCCTCGCAGAACTCGCTGAACCACGCGGCATCTCCCGACAGGCAGTCCACGACAGCATTCGCCGCGGCGAACGACAGCTCCTTTCCTTCGAGGAACAGATGGGGCTTGCCGCACGACTCAAAAACTGCCGCAGCCTGTTCGAGAAAATTGAGATATTAACCACTCAGCTTTCCGACTCCGACAGCGAGATCGGCTCACAGATCGCCGATGCCGCAAAGGACGGAAAAGCATTACTATAAGATGGGAAGTGAACCGTATGGCATTCGAAAGTTTATCCGATAAGCTTGGTCAGGTATTCAAAAAGCTGAAAGCACGCGGCAAGCTCACCGAGGCTGATGTCAAGGAAGCCATGCGTGAGGTGCGCCTTGCACTTCTCGAAGCCGATGTCAGCTATAAGGTCGTCAAGGACTTTGTCGCAAAAGTTTCGGAGCGTGCAGTCGGCGAGGAGGTTCTCGCAAGCCTGACTCCTGCACAGCAGGTCGTCAAGATCGTCAACGAGGAACTTGTCGCCCTCATGGGTGACGGCGATGCCAGACTGAATTTCGCTTCCAAGCCGCCTACGGTCATCATGTTCTGCGGCCTGCAAGGTTCAGGTAAAACCACACACGCCGCAAAACTTGCGAAGATGCTCAAAAAAGAAGGTCACCATCCGCTACTCGTTGCCTGCGACGTTTATCGTCCTGCTGCAATCGACCAGTTGGTCATTGTCGGTGAAAAAGCAGAGGTCAAGGTCTTTGAAATGGGACAGAGCGACCCTGTGGACATCGCCAAAAAGGGCGTTCGCTTTGCAGAAGACCACAACCACGATGTTGTCATTCTCGATACCGCAGGCCGTCTGCATATCGACGAAAAACTCATGGATGAGCTGAAAAACATCAAGGCGGAAACCCATCCCGATGAGATCATGCTCGTAGTCGATGCCATGACAGGTCAGGATGCCGTCAATGTTGCAAAGTCGTTCGATGAAGCACTCGGCATTCACAGTATTCTGATGTCAAAACTCGATTCGGATACCAGAGGCGGTGCGGCACTGTCCGTTCTCTCCGTCACGGGTAAGCCGATCAAATATGTCGGTATGGGCGAAAAACTCGACGATTTCGAGCAGTTCCACGCTGACCGTATGGCGTCCAGAATCCTCGGCATGGGTGATGTGCTCTCGCTGATCGAAAAGGCGGAGGATGTCTATTCCAAGCAGGAGGCAGAACGCCTTGCACAGAAGCTGACGAAAAATCAGTTCGATATGGATGACCTGCTCGACCAGCTGCGCCAGATCAAGAAGATGGGCGATATGAAAAAGCTCCTCTCGATGATCCCCGGCGGCGATAAGGTCAAAGATGCGGACATCGACGAGGGCGCATTCGGCAAGGTCGAAGCGATGATCACCTCGATGACACCTGCTGAACGTGCAAAGCCGTCTATCATCAATCCGTCGCGCAAGCGGAGAATTGCAGCGGGCAGCGGCACCAAGGTCGAGGACGTCAACAGACTGCTGAAACAGTACGACCAGATGCAGCAGATCATGAAAAAGATGGGCAAGGGCGGCAAAGGACTCTTTGGCAAACGCAAAATGCGGATGCCGAAAATTGACCCGTCGATGCTCGGTGATATGAAAGGATTCCCGAAGCTATGAACGGCAGATTTTCGTTGGATATGCTGTACGGTGCGCTGATCGCGCTGCTGTGTCTGCTGTCTTTCGGGGCGTCGGTCGTGTATGCTTTTGGAAAACGCGAGAAAATCCTTTCCAACGAGCGCATCCGTCCGCTGACCGATAAGATCGGTGTGACAGGAATGCGGATCGTGTATGCGGCAGTCGGACTGGCAGCACTCGTTGTCGGCGTCTGGCTGATTCGCGGGATATTGTTCGTCCCGCAGTAAACAGAAAAGGAAAAATAGTATGCAGATTTTGTTTGTGTTGCTGATGCTGGCAGGCGGAGTTTTCTGTATTTTCTGTGCCGTAAAGGACTATGATTTCTTTATGGAAAGCAGCAAGGCGGCGCTGTTTGTCAAGCTGTTCGGCAGAAACGGTGCAAGAGTATTCTATATCATTCTGGGCATTGTGATTCTCGTTGCCGGCTTATGTTTCGGTGTTTCCGGAGAATCGGTATTCTGATTTCATCGCATTCATTGCGTTGAATATACAAACATTACTTTTTAATTCTTTGTGGAGGTGAAAATACCATGGCAGTAAAGATTCGTCTGAGAAGAATGGGTGCAAAGAAGGCTCCGTTCTACCGTATCGTCGTTGCTGATGGCAGATACCCGAGAGATGGTCGTTTTATCGAGGAAATCGGTTACTACGATCCGACCAAGGAACCGTCTGTTGTCAAAGTTGATGCAGAAAAGGCAAAGACCTGGCTCGCAAACGGCGCACAGCCTACGGATACAGTTCGCGTCATCCTGAAAAAGCAGGGCGTACTTTGATCCGCAATCGCTATCCGAAACGAACGTAACAAACGTATTTTTGGGAGAAACGACATGAAAGAACTGTTGTATGCTATCGTAGAAGGACTCGTCGCTGACAAGGCCGCCATCCAGATCACGGAGGATGCTCCGAATGAGGAAGGCGTCATTGTTCTGCATCTGAATGTCGCCGCTGACGACATGGGCAGAGTTATCGGCAAGCAGGGCAGAATCGCAAAAGCGATTCGTACACTGATGCGTGCCGGCGCGGCAAGAGAGAATCTGAAAGTAGCTGTTGAAATCGATTGATTCGATGCTATTTGAATGCGTATGCGATGCAGCATTCCCCTTTACCGATTGGGTAGAGGGGAATTTTCATTTTTATACGGGTTTTATTGCAGCCGTGTGGGGGCGAGCTGTGGTCAACAGCATTTCTCTTGATTCGGCGGTGCGCTTCGCGTGTTCACATACAAAAAAGGGCGGAGAACTCTGTCTCCGCCCTTACTATGCTATCATTCGTGCTAAAATGGGATTCCAAAGGGACAATGTCCCTTTGGCAGGGATGTGGGGTGGCACGTTTGCGCAGCAAACTGCCCCGTTTCGCTTTGCGAAACATGAGAGTCCCCCACAAAAACCCCACCGTTATTTTGTTCTTCGTTCGAGTGCCTTGATTCGCTGGTTCATTTTTGCAAGTTCCTGTGCGACAGGGTCAGGAATGTGGATCTGGTCTAAATCCGGCACACGCACGCCGTTCATTTTCACGACTCTTGCAGGCACGCCGACTGCTGTTGCATTCGCAGGAACTTCTTTCAATACCACAGCACCTGCTGCGATTTTCGCATTGTCCCCGACCTTGAACGGGCCGAGTACCTTTGCGCCTGCGCCGACAGTCACATTGTTGCCGAGTGTCGGGTGACGCTTGCCGCGGTCTTTTCCCGTACCGCCCAGCGTCACGCCCTGATACAGCGTGCAGTTGTCGCCGATGACCGTTGTTTCACCGATGACCACACCCATGCCGTGGTCGATGAACAGTCCTTTGCCGATTGTCGCGCCAGGGTGAATTTCAATACCTGTCAGGAATTTTGCAAGCTGAGATACGATTCTTGCGAGTGTCGGAAAGCCTGCTTTCAACAGTTTATGCGAAAAACGGTATGCCGCGATGGCGTGCAGTCCCGAATAGGTCAGAATGACTTCCAGCGAGCTTCGTGCCGCAGGGTCTCTGTCCCGTATCAGCGCGACCTCCTCGCGCAGTTCTTTCAGCATAGCCTTGCCTCCTTATTGGTTCGGGTTGATGTCTTTCCAGTAGGCGACCAGATATTTCACTCCCGAATACACCGTCAGGATCGCTGCAATCCAGAACAGAACCGAAAGGAAAATCTGGATGCCGCCCCAGAATGCCTCCGGAACGCCAACACCGATCCCCAAATATCCGCAGCAGTCCCAATAGATCGTAAGGAACAGGAGTTCTGCGATAATTGCAACCATCGTGAATGCGGTTTTGAGCTTGCCTGCGAAGCCTGCCGGCACGACGGTACCTTTTCCTGCAACGACAAGCCGCAGCGCATCCACCATGAATTCTCTTGCGATAATCAGCAAAAACGGGATGATGTTCAGATACCGCTGTTGCAGCAGACACGCCATTGCCGTAATAACCAGCACCTTGTCTGCGAGCGGATCGAGAAATTTTCCGAAGTCGGTGATGAGATTGTATTTCCGTGCCATTTTTCCATCGACTGCATCTGTGATCGACGCGGCGATGAAAACCAGCATAGAGAGCAAGTAATGCCCCGGGAATTGCAAATAGAACAGGAGTACAAACAGCGGCACCATCAGCACTCTTGCAATCGTCAGTTTATTCGCCGTGTTCAATGGAAATCACCTCACCCATCAGGTCATAATCGAGAATATCTGTAATTTTCACCTGTACATACTGTCCGATCTGGTAGCCGTCTTTTGGCGTACCTGCGATGAAAAGCTTGCCGTCGATGTCGGGGGCATCCGCTGCGGTGCGTCCAAACCAGCACTCCCCCCATTTATCATATCCTTCAATGACCGCTTCGGTGACAGTTCCGAGGCGATTTTCATTATACTGTGCGGCGAGGTTCATCTGCTGTTCCATGAGGATGTCCGCACGGTGCTGACGAATTTCCTCGTCAATCTGCGGCTCCATTTTTGCAGCAGGGGTATTCTCCTCCTCGGAGTACGCAAAGCATCCCATGCGTTCAAATTTCAGCTCCTGCGCGAATTCCGCAAGTTCCGTGAATGCTTCTTCGGTTTCGGTCGGGAAACCTGTCATCAGCGTTGTACGGAGGGTAATGTCGGGAATGCGGTCGCGGAGTTTTGCAAACAATGTACGCAGCGACTGCGCATCGCCCTCTCTCCGCATGGATCTCAGCACATCACCGTTGCAATGCTGAATCGGAATATCCAGATATTTCACGATTTTCGGCTCGCTTGCGATGACGTCGATCAGCTCGTCGGAGATGCGTTCGGGGTAGCAGTACAGCACGCGAATCCAATGGAAACCGTCGATTTTACAGAGATTTCTGAGCAGTTCGGGCAGCAGCGACACGCCGTCATTCAAGTCCTCGCCGTATCTTGTGGTATCCTGTGCGACAACGACCAGTTCGGTGACACCGTTTTCTGCGAGCCAGTTTGCTTCTTTCAGCACCTCGTCCATCGGTACAGAACGGAATTTTCCGCGGATCTGCGGAATTGCGCAGTAGGTACAGCCGTTCGAACAGCCCTCCGCGACTTTCAGATATGCGAAAAAGGGAAGCGTGGAAATGATTCTTCCGCCCGTCAGGGGCATATTGCATTTCGGCGCAAACTGCACCACACGCTCGCCTGCCGTGATGCGGTCGAGAACCGCACAGATCTCCGCCTCATCACCGATACCGACAACGGCATCGACCTCAGGGAACAGTTCTGCGGCTTCTTCTTTGTACCGCTCTGCAAGGCAGCCTGTCACGATAATATGTTTCAGCGTGCCCTCGGCTTTGAGCTGTACCAGTTCGAGAATGGTTTCGATGGCTTCTTCCTTTGCTGCCTGAATAAAGCCGCAGGTGTTGACGATCGCAATATCCGCATCGCCCGGTTCTACGGTTAATTCATAACCTTTCTGCCGAAGCAGATACAGCATACGCTCCGAATCAACCAGATTTTTCGCGCAGCCTAAGGATACCATACTGACTATCATGGATTTCTTTCCTCCAAATGTAACGGGATTTTCTGTTTTATGTGTGCGTGCCGTTTGGTTTCCCCTCTTTGATTGCTCCGCAATCAAATTCACCCTTTCCTGCGTTTGGAAAGGAGGAGGGAGTTTCGCGCTCTGCGGAGCGCAATGGGGGACTCTGTCCCCTCAACCCCTGCGATTTTTTGAAAAAAATCGAGTAAAACTTTTGATATGAGAATTTGCGGACGCGATTGTTTGTAGGGGTGAACCTGTGGTCGCCCGCAGGTTTACTATTCATACTCCGCAAAATAGTCCTCGAGCGCATATCGGATGTCCTGATAGCGGAAACCGCGGCGGACAAGCGATGCGGTGACACGCTCGATCGCTTTGCGGTCGTCCGCGTCTGTGAGTTGTCTTGCGTACTTTTTATGCAGGAGCTCCTGAAGCTGTGCCGACACCTGTTCGCTGTCCTCGTAGGGCGCGAGCGCATCCGCGATGTCCGTCTGTGACAAGCCTTTTTGCAGCATTTCATATGCCGCGCGTCTTGCCCCGTAGTGCCGTGTTTCCACGTACAGCCTTGCCAGCGACTGCGCATATTTCGCATCGTTCAGCAGTCCCAGCCGCAGCAGCTTTTCCAGCGTTTCCTGTACCGCTTCCTCGTTCGGATTCTTCGCAGACATGAGCTTTTGATACAGTTCCCGATAGGAATACGCACGCCGTTCCAGACAGTAGAGCGCATACTCGTAGCTTCTGTGGAGTGCCGCCGCATACGCGATCTCTTCGATGCGTTCAGGCGGCAGTTCCGTTCCGACTTTCAGATGCTCCGACACAAGCAAGTCCGTGTGCAGCCAGAGCGTTTCCCCGTCTTCCAGCTCCACACGGTTCAGCTTTCCTTTTTCGGACGTGATTCCGATGATTTTCATGCTTCTTCGGGTGCGAATTCCTCAAAATTCTCGTCATCTGCCGCCGCGCCTGCGCTCAGTTCGGCAGCCGCTTGTACTGCGGATTCCGCCTTTGCCTTCGCCGCTGTGACAGCCGCGTCTTTCTTGTTCTTTTTGGACGCAAGTACAAGACTTTCCTTCTGCTCGCAGATCTTCTTTTCGAGTTCTTCGCAGAGTGCAGGTTCACGTTCCAGCAGGTCCTTGACGGCATCTCTGCCCTGTCCGAGCTTGCGTTCGCCGTAGCTGAACCACGAGCCGCTCTTGTGAACGATGTCCAGTTCGGTCGCCATGTCGAGAATTTCGCCGATCTTGGAAATGCCCTTGCCGTACATCATATCGAACTCGCACTCGCGGAACGGCGGTGCGACCTTGTTCTTGACGATCTTGACTCTTGTGCGGTTGCCGATGACCTCCGCGCCGCTTTTGAGTGCCTCGCCCTTGCGGACTTCCATACGCACCGATGCGTAGAATTTCAGCGCTCTGCCGCCCGTTGTCGTTTCGGGGTTGCCGTACATGACACCGATCTTTTCACGTACCTGATTGATAAAAATTGCGACACAGTTGGATTTCGAAATGACAGAAGTCAGCTTGCGCATCGCCTGCGACATCAGTCTTGCGAGCATACCGACATGGGAATCGCCCATTTCGCCCTCGATCTCCGCACGGGTAGTCATTGCCGCGACCGAGTCGATAACGATAACGTCGATCGCACCCGAACGAACCAAAGCTTCCGCGATTTCGAGTGCCTGTTCGCCGCTGTCGGGCTGTGCGACCAGCAGATTGTCAATGTTGACGCCGAGTGCCTCCGCATAGACAGGATCGAGCGCGTGTTCGACGTCGATAAACGCCGCTTCACCGCCGTTTTTCTGCGCTTCTGCGATGACATGGAGCGCAACGGTCGTCTTACCGGAGCTTTCCGGTCCATAGATCTCAACGATTCTGCCGCGCGGCACACCGCCGATACCGAGTGCCATATCGAGCGACAGAGAGCCTGTCGAGATCGCCTGTACATTCAGCGCGGTGTTCTGTCCAAGACGCATAACTGCGCCTGCACCGTACTGCTTTTCGATCTGCGCGATGGCATTTTCAAGGGCTTTCTTGCGGTCGTCCGCCGATGCAGGCGTAGTGACTGCGGATTTCTTTTTGAGTTCTGCTTTTGCCATAATCGTAATCCTTTCTGATTAGGTCAGATACCCCAGCACCACACGGTCAATGCCGTTTAAGTCGGGGATTCGCTGTACATTCGTAAAACCGCGCTGTTCCAGAATTTCCGACACATCCATCGCCTGATGGATGCCGACCTCAAACGCGAGCATTCCGCCTGTTTTGAGACTCGTTCGCCAGCATTCTGTAATTGTGCGGTAAAAATCCAGACCGTCCGCGCCGCCGTCGAGTGCCGTCCGCGGCTCATAGGTCACTTCTGTCTGCAAATTTTCCATGTCCTCAGCGGTCAGGTAGGGCGGATTGCTGACGATCACATCCAAATCCCGATACGCCGCCGCAACCGATACATCGCAGACGTCACATTGCAGCATCGGCACATTCAAACCATGCAGATGCGCGTTTTTCTTTGCATAAGATAATGCCTGTTCACTCAGATCGAGTCCGCAGATCTCCATTTGCGGAAGGTTTTGTCTGAGTGCCAGCGCGATGCAGCCGCTGCCCGTACAGAGGTCGATGCCCTTGCAGGGTTTTCCGTTCGGGATGCGTTCCAGCACCGCTTCGACCAGCGTTTCCGTGTCCGCACGGGGAATCAGGACACCGTCCCCGACCAGCATTTTCATGCCGAAAAACTCCCATGCGCCCAGCAGATATTGCAGCGGCTCACGGTTTGCGCGGCGTTTTGCGATTTCTCGCGCTGTTTCGAAATTATCAATATCCTCTAAAATCCATTTTGCTTCCAGTTCCGCATCCTCGATGCCGCCCTGCCGCAAAATTTCTGTCAGTTCTTCGTGCGGCGTTACCACTCGTCGTCCTCCAGATGCTCAGGGATGCACGGGGTAATTGCCGTAATTGCGCACTGAATCTGTTCGTCATCGGGTTCTTTTGTGGTGATGCGCTGTACCCACAGACCGGGAGCGGACAAAATCCGCGTAAATGCGTTGTCTGCTCTGCCAGCAAGACGAATCAGCTCGTAGGAAATGCCCATGACCAGCGGCAGCAGCACAAGGCTGAACAACACGCGCTGCCATGTCACATCGAACGGGTTGAAGCATCCGACAAAGATGCTGATGATCAGCACAAGGAAAATGAAGCTTGTGCCGCAGCGCGGATGGAATCTCGTTTGTTTGCGGACATTTTCCACCGTCAGCGGCAATGCCGCCTCAAAACACGCGATGGTTTTGTGTTCTGCGCCGTGGAATTCGTAGGTACGGCGCACGCCTTTGATACAGCCTGTCAATGCCATGTAGGCGATGAACAACGCCATTTTGACGATACCCTCCGCGCAGGAACGGATAATGCGGTTTTCGGTCAGCGGCTGAATCCACGAAACCACCCAGCGCGGCAGGTACAGAAACAGTCCCAGACAGAGCGCAACGCTGAGAATCAACACCAGAACCATCACAATGTTGAAAACCTCGTCACCCAGTTTTTCGTCCAGCCATTGCCCGAATTTGGACGGTTCTTCGACTTCGTAATGCTCCGATGCCTTTTCCAGATATGCGAAGCGTTTTGCAGTCGCCGCCTCATCGGGGGCTTCAAACGGCGGAAGTTCTTCTTTCGATTCCTTTGCCTTCGCCTTGTACTTTTTTTCTTCGTATTCAGCAAGCCATGCGGCAAATTTCGTTTTCTGTTCTTCTTCGGGGAGCTTGTCGAACTTCTGCTTTTTCTTCCAGAGGCAGTAGTCGTCCAGTTCCTCGTCCATCTGCTTGTCCGCCGATTTCATCATACAGCGGTAAGCGTCTATCATCGAGGTCACAAAGTTCACACAGCCGCGTACCAGCGGAGTTTTCTGGTACCACGGGAGTGCAAGCCGCTGCTCGCCCGTTTTCGGATCAGTTACAAATTTCGCAGGGATGTCCCATGTTTCGAGGTCGATCTCGCCGTTCGGGAGTCTGCACGCCATCGCACCGCGAAACGCACCTTTCATCATGATACCCTCGACAAGTGCCTGTCCGCCGATTTTCGATTTATGTGCATATTTCGCTTTTGCTGCGTTTTCGGATGCCGTCTGATTCTGCTGTTCTTCCGACATGATGTTCCCCTTTCGTGCTTAGGATTGTGATTTTCCCTGCTCCGCAGGAAGTGTGATCGTGACCGTTGTACCCACCTGCTCCTCGGACGCGATGTCCAGCGTTCCGCCGTGCATCGTGATGATCTCGTCCGCAACGGCAAGACCGATGCCTGAGCCGCGGCGCGTGTGGTTCGGTTTATAGAATTTCGTCTTGATTTTCGGGAGGTCGGATGCCTTGATGCCGCAGCCGTGGTCTTTTACAACAATGCGTACCGACTTTTCGTCGGGTGCGTCTGCGGTGATCTCGACCAGTCCGCCGCGCTCCGAATACTTGATGGCGTTGTCGATAATGTTGATAAACACCTGTCGGATGCGGCTTTTGTCGCCAAAGACGAACGGGAGCATTTCAGGCTCATCATAGATAATGCGGATCTCGTCTTTCTTGGCACGCTCCATGTAGATCAGTACCGCATCGCCAAGCTCCGCGAGAACATCCATATTCGCCTGCTGCAAGGTGAAGTGACCGCTCTGCATTCTCGAAAAGTCCAGCAGTTCCTCGACCATTTGTGACAGACGCTCCGTTTCGCCGATGATGACGCGCAAACCTTTCTGTGTGGTCTGGCTGTCCACGCCGACATCGTTGAGTGTTTCCGCCCAGCCCTTGATCGCAGTCAGCGGCGTGCGCAGTTCATGCGATACCGAACTGATGAATTCGTTTTTCATATCCTCCATATTGGACAGCGCGTCCGCCATATGGTTGATACTGACACAGAGTTCGCTGATCTCGTCCTCGCCGCGCGGATTGATGCGTGCAGAGAAGTCGCCCTTTGCAAATTTCTCCGTGCTTGCGTTGATCTCACGGATCGGACGAATCAAAGAGCGCATGAAATACATACCCATGCCGCCCAGCAGCAGGATGATCGCCACTGCAATACCGATAATCAGCAGCGCAATGCCGTTGACAGTATGGTCGATGGCTTCCAGCGAGGTCACGACACGGATCGCACTGAATTCCGAACTGATCGCCGAGATCGGGTAGGTAACAGCCATGATATGCTCGTCATTTTCGGTGTGGAGCATACTGTAACCGTAGGAATTGCTGTTGTTCATCGCGCTGTCGTAGTCGGGCATATTCGTCAGCGAATTGGACGAAAATCCCGATGAGGTCAGAACGATTCTTCCCTCGTAGTCGATCGCCATCAGTTCCATTCGTTCCTTGTCGGAAAAGCGTTCCAGCGTAGAACGAAGTTCTGTGTTCAAATCTGTTCCCGCATCCTCCGCATACCGCGTGAGAATGCCGTTCACCGCGTTCAGCTTGGAAACGAGATACTGCTGTGCCGAGCTGTAATAATAGCTCTGTACGGAAGTGATCATCGCAACAGAGATCACAAGCAGTATCAGGACAACGATACCGAAGTTATTCGTCAGCCAGCGGCGTGTAATGCTTTTTTTCGCCATTTGTTACTCAGCCGTTTTCATTCCATTTATAGCCGTAGCCCCAGATCGTGATGATATACTGCGGATTTGAAGGCTCGTCCTCGATTTTCATGCGGATACGGCGGATATTGACATCAACGATCTTGTCATCGCCGTAGTAGCTTTCGCCCCAGATATGCGTCAGGATGCTTTTGCGGTCCAGCGCGGTATTTTTGTTGTTGAGGAAATATTCGAGGATCTGATATTCCACCTGTGTCAGGTCGATCATCTCGCCGTTTTTCGTAATGGTACGGCTTTTCAGGTTCAGCTCAAACGGGCCTGATTCCAGAATGATCGTTTTTTCGTCCTTCATAAAGCTCATGCACACTCTGCGGTAGATCGCATCGACACGAGCGGTCAGTTCCGACGGAGCAAACGGCTTGGTAATATAGTCGTCCGCACCGATCATCAGACCGTTGACCTTGTCCATTTCCTGCGACTTTGCCGTCAGCATGATAATACCGATCGCCTGTGATTTTTCGCGCAGACGCTTGCAGACTGTGAAGCCGTCAATGCCGGGCATCATAATATCCAGCAGTACGATGTCAAAATTGCCGTGTTCCTTTTCGAACATTTGCAGGCAGGCTTCGCCGCAGTCTACATCGACAACGTCATATCCTGCACGTTTCAGGTTGATGACCACAAAATCGCGGATGACTTCCTCATCCTCACAAACGAGAACTCGTTTCATAAGTAAAAAGCACCGTCCTTTCAAATTCGGGGCGTATGTTGTACATGATGTCAGAAGTAGCGCATCGCAAACAGCAGTTCGCTCTGTGTCGGCGCAAGCGGAGATGCACTATCCTCTATTTTTGTCAGATACCGCAGCTCTCCGCGCTGCCGCATCAGAAGATATCCATTATTTTCCAGATTCGACGCGGTTTCCGCATCGCTGACCACTGTAATGCGCAGCAGCGGCTCGCGCAGTACGGGCAGTCCTTCCTCGACTACGGTATCCGTATCGAGCACATAGAACACGACCTCATCCTCAACAGGTACTGCGGTGACTTTCTTCTCCCACCGTTCGGGCAGCAAAAACGCAAAGCCTTTGGACGCAGAATAGTAGGATGCTTTTTTCCGCATCAGCTGACCGCCGCGGCAGCTATACCAGCTTGTCATCGGGATCTGGTCGGCTTCATCCGCAGCTGCATAGCCGTAAAACACCGTCTGTATCGGTATTTCCGTTTCGCCGTCGTGGTCGATGTCCATTGAGGGACAGCCTGCGGTACGTGTGGTGTTCGGGAATTTATCGGGGCTGTCGGCATATTGCAGCTGGAGCATTCGCCTTGCATAGGTAATGATCTCGGTCTGCATCGTTGTCGCACCCGTCATGCCGTCCAGATAGACTGCCAGACCGCTGTTTGCGATTTCCGGGTTATCCGACGGGATCTTCCCGTAGAGCATTTTGGTGATCTCCGTGAAGGAATCGGGGAGTGCGAGCTGGGAGCGGTAATAGCTGCCCTCCGCATCCAGATGATAGACGGTCGCGGAGGCAGAGGTCGAAACCGTTGCCGCCGATATCAGCAGCAGTTCATCCGTCCCGTCAAAATCCAGATCCTTGACATCCATCACGGAATAATTCTCGGAAAGTGTCCGTTCCAGCGCACCGTTATCGTAGTGCAGCACCTCGACGGAATACTCTGCACCGTCCACCATGCTGTAACAGAAAATCAGGTTCTTGCGTGAGTTTTCGCCAAGCTGTGTGATGGATACACTTTCGATTTCCGCACCTGCGGTCGTATAGTCTTTCACCGCGCTCCACTTTCCGTCTTTCTGGTCGAGCAGACAGACACGCAGCGGATTTTCCTCCGCCGCCGTCCCCGGAATTTCATAGAACACGATGGCTTCATTTTCGTGGTCGCTGTCTAAGTCTGCGACTGTAAACGCCGAAAGATGTTCGCCGGATTTCGGGTATTTCAGGCTGATGCCTGTGCCCGCCGCCGATTTCATCAGTTCCTTGTAGATCTCCTCCTGCTCCGCAGTCAGACGCGGCGCAGAGAGCAAAGTGTCAATACCTGCGGTCAGGTTACAGCCGTCCAGCAGCGGCAAAGCCGCCAGCAGACAAGCCGCACACCGCAGTCCGATTCCGATTCGCAGCATCAGGCTCAATCACGCCCCGAAAGCGCGGTGTATTCGGTCGATTTTGCAATGGACTTGTAGGCAGGACGAATAATTCTGCCGCCTGTCAGCACTTCTTCGATACGGTGTGCCGCCCAGCCTGCGATTCTCGAAACTGCGAACATCGGCGTGAACAATTCTTCGGGAATGCCCAGCATCCGATAGACCAGTCCTGAATACATATCGACATTTGCGCAGACACTTTTCGCTGCTGCACGCTGCGATTTCTCGGCGAGAAGCTGCGGTGTGAGGGTTTCGATGGTGTTGAGCAGACGGAAATCCGCTTCGATGTCCTTACCCTCTGCGAGCTTGAATGCCTTTTCTTTCAGCAGCACCGCACGCGGATCGGACAGCGTATAGACCGCGTGTCCCATACCGTAGACCAGTCCCGTGCCGTCGTTTGCTTCGCGGCGCATGACCTTGCGGATCAGGTCTGCGACTTCACCCTCGTTTTCAGGATTTTTCAGGTTCTTCTTGAAAAATTCGAGCTGTTCGATGACTTTCAGGTTTGCGCCGCCGTGACGGAAACCTTTCAGCGCACCGATCGCCGCCGCATATGCAGCATAGGGATCAGTACCCGAGGAGGTCAGTACACGGCAGGCAAATGCGGAGTTGTTTCCGCCGCCGTGTTCCGCGTGGAGCATCATGCAAATGTCCAGCAGATGCGCTTCATCCTCTGTGTACTGACGATCCAGACGCAGCAGAGAGAGAATGGTCTGTGCGTTGGTTTCTTCGGGACGCAGCGGATGCATAAAAAGACTGTCTCCATCGAAATGCTGACGCTTGACCTGATATGCAGAGGTCATAATGACAGGCAGACGCGCGATCATCGAAATCGCAATACGAACTTCGTTTTCGAGGGAATGATCCTCACAGTCGGGGTCATACGAATAGAGTGCCAGCACAGAGCGTGCCAGCTTGTTCATGATATTGTTCGAGGGGGCTTTTGCGATCATGTCGAGGACAAAGCCGTCGGGGAGTACTCTGCTTTCAGCAAGCAGCTGACAGAATTCTGCGAGTTCCGTTTGGTTCGGGAGCTTGCCGAACAGCAGCAGATACGCGACTTCCTCATATCCAAACCGATGCTCTTTTTCAACAGCTTTGACAAGGTCGGTGATCTGGTAGCCGCGGTAGATCAGTTCTCCGGGGATCGGTTCCAGTTCGCCCTCGTTCAGCACATAACCATGCACATTGCAGACTTTTGTGATACCTGCGACAACGCCTGTGCCGTCAGATTTCCGCAGACCGCGGTTGACATGGAATTTTTCATAGAGATTCGGCTCGATCGCGGAATAATCGCGCAAGCCTTCGCATAAGGATTGAATCAGAGCATTGGATTCCGTTGAGTTCATAAAGAAGCGTCCTTTCAGATGATAGGATTCGGCATACAGCCGACAATGTACACTTATTTATATTATACCCCTTTTTTCGCCCCCTGTCAAGGGGATTTCACTGCTTTTTCGGAGGGACAGACTGCCATGAAACAAAGCCTTGGTTTTTACGGATTCACCGCCGCCGCCATTCTTCTTCTGCCTGCCGCGGTGCTTTTGCCGCAGGAGAGTGCAGAGGCACAGAATACAGCTGTCAGCACATCGGTTTCTGCCGTATCCGCACAGGAATCTGCCGCGGCGGAGGACTGCTACCATGTACTGGACATCTCCACGGGGGAGGTGCTGAATGTTCCTGTCCGCGATTATATCATCGGGGCGGTTTGTGCGGAGATGCCTGCGACATTTGAAACAGAAGCCCTCAAAGCGCAGGCGGTCGCCGTCCACACCTACGCAGAACGCATCCGCCGCCGCAGTCAGAAATTCCCCGACGCCTCTCTGCTCGGTGCGGATTTTTCCAATGACAGCGCGAAATATCAGGCGTATTACACCGACAGTCAGCTCCGACAGGCATACGGGGATGCCTACGACACCTGCTATGCAAAAGTCGCGGCGGCGGTCGGTGCGGTGGAGAAGGAACTGCTCTGCTACGAGGGCGAACCGATCATCGCGGCGTTTCATGCGATTTCCACGGGAAAAACCGAGTCCGCCGAAACAGTCTGGGGTGAACCGTTGGCGTATCTGGTTTCGGTGGACTCCGCCGCAGATGCCGCCGCACCGCAGTATCTGGAAACCGTTACGTTCTCGCAGGACGAGCTGAAAACCGCATTTCTGCAAAAGCATCCCGACATAGTATTTTCGGAGGAACCGTCTGCATGGTGTACGGTGCTGTCGGTCAGCGATGCAGGTACGGTTTTACAAGCACAGTGCGGCAATCAGGTGCTGAACGGTCAGCAGGTGCGCGAAGTGCTGAAATTGCGGTCGGCGTGCTTTGCGGTGGAGTATGCGGACGGGGTGTATCGTTTCACCACAAAAGGCTACGGTCATGCGGTCGGGATGAGTCAGTACGGCGCGAATGTCATGGCGCAGAACGGGAGCGGCTATCAGGAGATTCTCGCACACTATTACCCCGACACCACGCTCCAATCCGTTTCATAATTTGTACATATCGCATATCTATCCATGCTGTAAACTGTGCCTGATTGGAAATTGTCACAATCTTGCAAAGAAAACTTGGCAAACCTATTGACAAGTACACTTGGCAATGCTATAATGGCATCAATGAACGCCAAGTACGCTTGGCAAAAACGAAAGGAAGCGTTTGGATGACAAAGGCATGGAGAAAATCAAATGAATGACGCATTGATACTCAAAAACAACCTGAAAGAAGTGCGGACAGAGAAGAAGATCTCACAGGCGGACTTGGCGAAAATGGTCGGTGTTTCGCGCAATACCATCAGCTCGCTCGAAACGGGACAGTATCAGCCGACCGCAAAACTCGCCCTCATCCTCTGTATCGCACTCGATATGAAATTTGAAGATCTGTTCTATTTTTAAGGAGAAAAAACATGGATAAGGAAATGATTCTTGCAAAAAGCCGCGAAGAAAACAAACATGGTGACGAACTGGAAAAGCACTCCCATTTGCTTGCGGAAAACACGGCGGTCATCGCAACGGTTCTGACGACGATGTTTCTGCTGATCCTTGCTATTTTACGGCATCAGGACATTTACCCGTATCTGCTGCTGACGTTTGTCGGCTGCACCGCAGAGGCAGGAACCCTCGCTGTCAAGAAAAAATCAGTCATCTGTGCCATCGGCGCGGCGGTGTGTCTGGTGCTGAGTGTCATCTTTCTGACTGCCGTTCTGAAAGGGGACACCTTCATCGTGCAAATGTTCTGGGAGGAGTTCTTTGCGTAATATCTGCCGCACACACGGTTTTTCTTGACTTTGCGGAAAGTCTGTGCTATAATAGTACGGAACAAATTCAGGCAACAGAAAGGAAAACGCCATGCTGCTTTATAATTCGCTGACACGCAAAAAGGAAGAATTTCAGACCATCGAGCCGAACAAGGTGAAAATGTACACCTGCGGCCCTACGGTCTACCACTATGCCCACATCGGCAACCTCCGCACCTATATGATGGAGGACGTTCTCGACCGCTACCTCCGCTACATCGGCTATGATGTACTGCGCGTGATGAATATTACCGACGTCGGACACCTCACCTCCGACGGCGATACGGGTGACGACAAGATGCTCAAAGGCGCAAAGCGTGAGCATAAAACCGTCATGGAGATCGCAAAATTCTACACAGATGCGTTCTTTGAGGACTGCAAAAAGCTGAACATCCGCCGTCCTGAGGTCGTACAGCCCGCAACAGGCTGCATCAAGGAGTTCATCGAAACGATTCAGGCGTTGCTCGACAAGGGCTATGCCTACGAAGCAGGCGGCAATATCTACTTCGATACCTCCAAGCTGGAACAGTACTATGTGTTCCTCGATTTCAAGGAGGAAGATCTGGAAGTCGGCGTGCGCGAGGGCGTAGACGCAGACGAAAACAAACGCAACAAGGCGGATTTCGTTCTCTGGTTCACCAAGTCGAAATTCGACGATCAGGAACTGAAATGGGAAAGCCCGTGGGGTATCGGCTATCCCGGCTGGCATATCGAATGCTCCTGCATTTCGATGAAATACTGCGGCGAAACGCTCGACCTTCACTGCGGCGGCATCGACAATGTATTCCCCCACCACACCAACGAAATTGCACAGTCCGAAGCCTACCTCGGACACGAATGGTGCAAGCATTGGTTCCACGTTCTGCACCTCAACACCAAGAGCGGCAAAATGAGCAAGTCAAAAGGCGAATTCCTGACGGTTTCCCTGCTCGAAAGCAAAGGCTATGCGCCGCTTGCATACCGTTTCTTCTGCTTGCAGTCGCACTACCGCAAGTCGCTGGTGTTCACCTATGAGAACCTCGACAACGCGGCACAGGCATATCAGAAGCTGGTCGCAAAGGTTCACACGCTGCTGCAAGAGGGCGGCGCAGTTGACAATGCGAAAAAAGACGAATTTATTGCAAAATTCCGCGAGGCAATGGACAATGACCTGAACACGGCACAGGCAGTTACCGTGCTGTACGATGTCCTGAAAGCAGACACGACTGCGGCGACAAAACTTGCGTGCATCGAGGAGATGGACGGCGTGCTGTCGCTGGGACTGGTCGATGCGGCAAAGGCGATGGCAGACGAAAAGACGGACGCAGAGGAAGCACCTGCGGAGGTTCTGGCATTGGTCGAGGAGCGCAAGGCGGCGCGTCAGGCAAAGGATTTTGCAAAAGCAGACGAGATTCGCGCACAGATTCAGGCACTTGGCTGGGAGATTCGTGAAACCAGACAGGGGACGCTGCTGGAGAAAAAGTAATTGTTTTATTTTGGGGACATTGTCCCTTTGGAATCCCATTTTAGCACGAATGATAGTATAGAAAGGGCGGAGATTCGGTTCTCCGCCCTTTTTTGTGTGCGAACACGCGAAGCGCAATAAAAGTTTTACTCGATTTTTTTCAAAAAATCGCAGGGTTCAAAGGGGCAGAGCCCCTTGCCGCCGACCGCAGTCGGCGGAATTCCCTTCCCCTTTCCAAACGCAGGAAAGGGTGAATTTGATTGCGGAGCAATCAAAGAGGGGAA
>JAKSPL010000030.1 GCA_024404815.1 Oscillospiraceae bacterium | reverse complement strand
CCCCAAACCCCTGCCAAAGGGACATTGTCCCTTTGGAATCCCATTTTAGCACGAACGATTATATAGAAAGGGCGGAGAATCGGTTCTTCGCCCTTTTTGTATTGGAACACGCGAAGCGAATCAAAAGTTTTGGTCAAGCTTTTTCAAAAGCTTGCGGAGTCCAGAGGCGGCGCCTCTGGTCGCTGTCCGCAGACAGCGAAACACCCTCTCCTTCCAAAACGCAGGAAAGGGTGAATTTGATTGCGGAGCAATCAAAGAGGGGAAACCCCAACGAGGGGTTTCCCCTGAAAACCGAACGGCGTGAAGTGTTTTGTGGTGGAATTCCGTAAGGCAAGCCTATGAGTTTGCAAGCGAACTCACCCCCACGCCCTCTGCCAAAGGGACATTGTTCCTTTGGAATCCTATTTTAGCACGAATGAGAACAAGAAAAGAGCGGAGAGATGGTTCTCCGCCCTTTTTGTATGTAAACATGGAAAAAATAGAGGGAAAGCGTCATTGCGCTTTCCCTTCTATTTGTATTCAATTTTTATGCGCCCAAAATGACTTTATATCAGACCGCAAGGTCGTAAGGGGAGCAACCGCTCCTATATGGGATGTTATATTTTTTGATTTCCCATTACGCCATTGACACCAGAGTTTCGTCATTCTTTTTTCGGCTGCGGCAGGATCATCTCTTGCCGCACTTGATGCACTCTGCGTTCGGCTCGTACATATCGCAAACCCATTGATTTACGTTTCTGCTGTGCGGCTTCCATATCGGAATGCAGGTTGCATCGCGGCGAATTCAAATCAACCGTTCAGGCGAACCCTGCGATATGCACAGAAGAAGCTGTCATCGAGCCTGCATCAATGGACGGGACGCTTGATTCCGTTTCCATTGGACTCACACAACCTTTCCGATTCATTTTACGGCGAACGGATCTGCTTCGAACCGAATTGCGTGCGGCTTCTGATGCGAAGCTGCGCGGAATACGGGAGAAACGCTGCCGTGGATTCGTCAGGACTCAGACAATCCTGCGGCTTGCAGCGCAGAGGTAGCTGCGATGAACCCGATGCTTTTGATGCACCGATACCCTAAATTTCCGTGCATCTGCTTTCGGATCTGTGAGGATCGCTTGTCTTATCCTGTAATTGTATTATAGCACAAAGAAATAGATTTGTCAATACCTTTTTGAAAAATTTTGTATGAAAATTTCAAAAGAATAGGGCTTGACAACTTGGAAAAAATAAGGTACAATATAGTCAAGCAAATCAATGGATTTGCAAAAAACAGACCGAAGCCTTCCGCTTCGGCAGAACGGAGTACGATACTATGCTGGATCACAACGATGAAAATGCACAGAACGAAATGAACGCAGATTTTGAACCTGATCTTTACACCCTCGTCGATGAGGATGGCAATGAAAAGCTGTTTGAACTGGTCGATGTCCTCGAAGAAGGCGACAAGGTTTATTTCGCTTTGATTCCTCACGTAGAAAATCCTCAGGATCTGCTGGAGGAATGCGAACTGGCTGTTCTTTCCGTCACAACTGACGATAAGGGAAATGAAATCCTCGCGCCGGTCGAAAGCGATGAGGAGTATGAGCGCGTTGCAAACCTCTTTATCGAGCGTCTGGAAGAAGACTGCTGCGATTGTGACGATGATGACTGCGACTGCGGCTGCCACCACCACGACTGATTTCCCGATTCCCTGACAGTCAGCGACATGATCTGTCAGGAAATTCCGCTTGATTTTTTCGGAGAGGCGGCATATACTATTACCATCCTCTCTTTGATGAAACGGAATCAAAAAAGCTTTCTGCCTTGTGCGAGCAAGTCCGATATGATATAATCCAACACTTCATATCAGGGAATCTTGGCTCTGTGCGTGAATTGCAGACCTCCTGACCTGTTCAATTTCGGAGCAGGCGGACGAAGGGAGCGTGAAAGGCGCAGGCGGATACCCACCTGCTTTGTGCGGGTTTTATGCGTCGGACGACGGCAAGGCGGAGCAGAAAAAGCACACGGATGCGGCAAGTAATTGTCGCATCCGTTTTTCTTTTGGGGATATTGTCTGCAATGCCCGTTCCGAATTGGCTCTATCTCTATACCGTTTGTACTCTCTTGTATGGGGGGAAACCCCTTAATAGGGTTTCCCCCCATGCCCCCCATCCTGATTTGTTGGACGAAAAAGGGGTTTCGCGCTCTGCGGAGCGCGATGAGGGGCTCTGCCCCCTCAACCCCCGCGATTTTTTGAAAAAAATCGAGTAAAACTTTTGTTGCGCTTCGCGTTCTTGTTCCATCATAATGGGATTCCAAAGGGACAATGGCCTTTGGCAGGGGGCGTGGGGGACTCCGTCCCCACAAAACCCCCAAATCCCCGTACAAGTTTCGCCGCACATTTGTTCGATTCTCTGAAATGCTGAAAAATGATTCTGAAACTTGTACACCGCCGTACATGAAAACACCGCTTTTGCCCCATGGGTGAAAGCGGTGTTTTGTTTCTCCGCACAGCATCGCTTTCAGATCACAATCTCGAAAGGCGGGTGTTCAAAATGCAGGATTCTTCTGCGATCTCACCGTTTATGCGGAAAAACTTCTGCCGTTATTATCTGCTCCTCGGCAACGCGGAGGAGGCGGCGGTCAGGGCAGGCTTTCCGCCCGATACTGCCGCACAGGACGCGCTGGCACTGCTGCAAAATCCCAGCTGCCGTGCCTATTTGGCAAAACTTGCCGCGCAGCCTGCGATCCCTATGCAGACGATGGTGCTGGCAGGACTTTCACGCCTTGCGTTCGGCTCTGCAAAAGACGCGGTCAAGCTCGTTTTTTCGGAGGAAATGCCGTCCGATGATACGCTTGCAAAACTCGACCTGTTTCAGGTCGCGGAGCTGAAACGTGACAAGGGAGGCGGTGTGGAGATCAAACTCTTTGACCGCCAGAAAGCGCTCGAACGACTGCTGGAATGCGCGGTGAATGCGGATTCCTCAGCGGCGGCGAATGCTTTGCTGTCCGCGCTGAGTGTTCCGCAGGAGGAGGCGAATGCACTTGACGATGCCGAAGCTGATGCCCTTTTCCGCAAAACAGCGGCGCGTCCTTAACTGGTGGATGCAGCCTGAAACGATGCACCGTGATGCGATTATCTGTGACGGTGCGATTCGTTCGGGAAAGACTACCGCGCTGGCACTCGGTTTTGTCATCTGGGCTTCGGTACGGTTTGACGGTCAGAGTTTTGCGCTCTGCGGAAAAACCGTCACCTCGCTGCGCCGAAATCTGGTGACACCGCTGCTCTCCACGCTTCGGCTGCTCGGATTTCATGTCGAGGAAAAAGTCAGCAAAGCCTATCTGGACATCTCGTTCCACGGACATCGGAATCGGTTTTACTGCTTTGGCGGCAAGGACGAAGGTTCTGCGGCTTTGATTCAGGGCATCACGCTCGCCGGATTGCTAATGGATGAAGTTGCTTTAATGCCCAGATCGTTTGTCGAGCAGGCGTTGGCGCGATGCTCTGTACCGCAGTCAAAGATGTGGTTTTCCTGCAATCCCGATAAGCCGTCCCATTGGTTTTATCGGGAATGGATCCTCATGGCGAAGCAGAAAAACGCCCTCTATCTGCATTTCACCATGGAGGACAACGCATCTCTGACACCTGAGATCCGCGCACGCTACGAGCGGATGTACGATGGTGCATTCTACGACCGCTATGTGAAAGGCTTGTGGGTGGCATCGCAGGGGCTTGTCTATCCGATGTTCTCGCCGCAAAAGCACGTTGCAGAACCGCCCTCGCTCTGTGAGCGGTATGTGATCTCCTGCGACTACGGGACAATGAACCCCACTTCTTTCGGGCTGTGGGGACTCTGCGAAGGCTGTTGGTACCGTATCGCAGAATCCTATTATGATGCGCGGAAAGTCGGTGTGCCGAAAACGGACGAGGAACATTATCTTGCCCTCGAAGCCCTTGCGGCGGACTACCCGATCGAGCAGATCGTGATCGACCCTTCGGCTGCAAGCTTTATCGCCTGCATCCGAAAGCATGGACGCTTTACGGCTGTCCCTGCAAAAAATGACGTTCTGGCAGGCATTCACCGTGTCGCAGACGCCATTCGTGCGGAGAAGATACGCATTGGTGCAGGGTGTACGGACGCGCTGCGTGAGTTTTCCCTTTACGCTTGGGATGAACGCGCCGCGGCGGATACGCCTGTCAAGGAGAACGACCACGCAATGGACGATATTCGTTATTTCGTCAGCACCGTTCTGGAACGCGGCGAAGAATCCTCGTTTTACGTGGCATCGCTCTCCCGTGCCGATGCAGGCAACTGAAAGGAGGCTTTTGATTTTGCGATTTCCCATTCCTCCAAGAAAACGGCGCAGACCGACCTCGGAAACGATGCCGCTTTTGCTGACACCGAACCGTTCCGCGTCTGCAAATACCGCGCAGACATTGCCGCTGAAACCACCGCCGCCGCCTTCCCCTGCGGAGTGGCAGCTTTACGATGCGCTGCGGTACGCTGTCCCTGTGGTCGATGCCGCGCTCCAGAAAATCGTCAGACTTTGCGGCGGTTTTCGGCTGACCGCAGAGGACGAGGCGGCACAGGCTTTGCTCGATGCGTTTGCGGAGAATGTTCCTGTCAATGCGGCAGGCTGTTCGCTGCAATCGTTTGCAGACCAGATGCTCGATGCGCTGCTGACCTACGGCAATGCCGTCGGAGAACTGATCTGCGATGCGGAGAGCGGTGTGCCGCTGGGACTTGTCACCGCGCACCCCTCTGCGATCGCCATTGCGGCAGATTCACCCGTGTCGTGCAGGTTTTACCTGCGCGGCGAAAACGGCAAAGCAGAACAGCCGCTTGCGCACCCCGAACAAATTCTCTTTGCGGCACTTTCTCCGCCGCCATCTGGCATTTACGGTGTATCGGTTCTGCGCGGACTGCCCGTTCTGTCGCAGATTCTCCTGCGCATTTACGAGTGTGTCGGGCAGAACTACGACCGTGCAGGCAATGTCCGTTACGCTGTGACCTACCACCCCGATGCAAATGCCGCGGCATTCGCGCAGAACCACGCAAAGGAGATCAGCGATGCGTGGAAAAGCGGAATGCAGGCAGCAGCGTGCGGCGATGTACAGGATTTTGTCGCGGTCGGCGATGTGGATATCAAAGTCATCGGCGCGGAAAACCAGCTGTTCGATACCAATATTCCCGTGCGGCAGCTGCTCGAACAGATTGTGTCGAAGCTTTCGATTCCGCCGTTCCTGCTCGGATTTTCATGGTCCACAACCGAGCGGATGTCTGCTCAGCAGGCGGATATTCTGACCTCGGAGCTGGAATATTTCCGCAGGGTGCTTTCCCCGATACTGCGAAAGATCGGAAATGCCGTTCTGCACAGCGCAGGTTTTTCCGAAACCGTGGGCATCGACTGGGATAACATCAATTTGCAGGACGAAACGGAACTTGCCGAGGCACGCCTCAAAAACGCGCAGGCAAAGCAAATCGAACTGGAACTGGAAGCGTCTGAACGCCGCAGTTCCGCCGAAATTTGAAAGGAGTCAGGTTTATGTACGATTCTGTAAAACTCGAAAAAGGAATGTATCATCTTGCCAATCGTTCGTTTCTGGATGCTTTGGAGCAGGCAGACCCGTCTGAGCAGTACACAGGCACACCGCTTGCTGAACTCGATGCGTTCGAACGTCAGCTCAAGCGTTTTGACATTCATCTGAGCGGCGACCACTGCGACAAGGTCGAGAAGTTCTATGCTTCGACCGAGAGCGCAGTGCTGTTCCCCGAATTCATCCGCAGAGCCGTCAAGCAGGGCATGGAGGAATCCATTCTCCCCGAACTCTGCGCGGCGGTCACCAAGACCAACGGCACTTCCTACAAGGGTTTTGCCATCGACGAGGACGACGGTGCATACTCTGAAACCTTCGATCAGGGCGAGGAGCTGAAAATCACCGCGATCACCGAGTCCGAGGTCGCTATTTCGCTGAATAAGTTCGGCAGAGTGGTCACGGCATCCTATGAGATCGTTCGTCAGCAGCGTATCGACGTCTTTTCCGTGACGCTGCGTGCGATCGGTCACAAGCTGGCTGCTGCGATCGCGGGTGCGGCACTCGATGTGCTTGCAGATTCCGTCACACCGATCACCATTACGGGTACGGCTCTGGCATACGCAGATCTGGTCGCGCTCTTCGGCGAGTTCTCCGACTACGATCTGACTACGGTCATCGCCTCCCCGAAGAATGTCGCGGCGATTCTGGCGATGGACGAGATGCAGGAGCGCACCCTCGATGCCGATGGTACGATTCGTCTGCCGTTTGGCGCAAAGCTGCTCAAAGACTCCACGCTGTCCGATACGACCATTATCGGCATCTCGAAGGACTTTGCGCTGGAATGCGTCACGGGTTCGGATGTTCTCCTCGAAACCGACCAGCTGATCGACTGTCAGCTTGACCGCATCGCGGTGTCTGTACGTGTCGGCTTCCAGCCTTTGATGGATGGTGCGACTGCTGTTCTTGACTGGACAAGCGAATCCGCCTGAGGAAAACCTTGCAAACGGGGGAGTCTTTTGCGGACTCCCCCACATTCCAACGAGAAGATGGAGGGGAATCTATGCCGAACAATGACGCTGAGATGCTGCGCGAACTGAACCATTTCACGCGGCGCGAACACAAGATGGAGGAGGTCTATCTCTTTGACCTGATCCTCTGCGACAACGAGATCGACCGCGACGGGGACTGCTTTTCTGACCATGCGCTCGAAACGATGCAGAAGCTGTTTGTCGGTGTGACGGGGATTTTCGACCACAACCCCAAGTCGGGCAACCAGACGGCCCGCATTTTCCGCACACAGGTCGTCACAGATGCTTCGCGGCAGACCAGAACAGGCAAGCCTTACCGTTATCTGAAAGCGAATGCGTATATGGTGCGGACAGATGCCAATGCCGACCTCATTCGGGAAATCGACGCAGGCATCAAAAAGGAAGTCAGCATTTCCTGTGCCGCGTCCGAACAGATCTGTTCTGTCTGCGGCGCAAACAAGCTGAAAAAGCCCTGCGGACATATCAAGGGGAGAAGCTATCAGGGCGCGGTCTGCTACTGTACGCTGGACGGCATTTCCGATGCGTACGAATGGAGCTTTGTGGCTGTTCCTGCACAAAAACACGCAGGTGTGACCAAAACAATGGGCGGCAGTACAGAACTTTTGCCCGAAACACAGATGCTCGAACAGGCTCTGGATGCCGCAAACGACAGCCTTGACAAGCTGACCGATGCCCTCCGCAGAGATGTCATCCGTCTTTGTTACCGCGGCGGAGAAACCGCTTGTGCAAAGGCACTTGCTGACTCGACCATCCATATGGATGCCGATGCTTTGCTGGAGCTGCGGCAGAGTCTGCTGGTCGGCGCACAGGCTCATGCGGAAAAATCTGCGGCGGCTGTCACATCGCAGCTCTGTCCGCAGAAGGGGACAGGGACAGCCGCAGAAGCCGACATGGGCGAATTTCGTATGCACCGCAGAAAGGACGGCGATGCACGATGAATACAGCGCTTGCGATGCGGTTGTTTGTGCTGTTTGCAGGGCTGGAGGACGGCACACCCTATCAGGCTTTGCTCGATGCCGCTGTCGAGGAGGTGCGCGGAGAACTTCTGCCCGAGGCGGATGTGTCCGACCGGCGGCTCTGCTACTACTGTGCCGCGCTTGCACACCTGCGCTATGTACAGATGCTTGCGGCGAGAAGCGAACTGTCCCATACCTATGCGGGTACGCTTGCCAAACAGCACGATGAAACCGTTCCCTGCGGATTTGCGGAGCGGCTGGTGTATCAGTACCGTAATGCCGCGGCAGATCTGCTGAAAGACCGCAGTTTTGTCTTTACGGGTATTATCTGAGGACAGAATGAGAAAATGAAAGGGGGGAGCGTATGGCATACTACGCAACGTTTCTGGGAGAAATTGTATCGCTGCTGCGCGAACGCGGTGTGTCAGCAGAACTGGAATATCCCAACCAACCGCTTTCGAAGCACGCCGCGGAGCGGTATCTGACGATCGCACTGGAATCGGCGGAATACGAGCCTGCTTTGCCGTACTGCGGCGGTCGGGCATTCCCCGTGACTTTGCAGCTTCGGCTTCGTCTGCATCAGGCTCCTGAAACGGATGTACAGGCGCTTTCTGCGCTTTACGAATCGCTGATTTTGCCTGCGTTTTCCGATGCAGGCTATGATTTGCAGCGCATGAAGCTGTACACGCCCGAATACGACCGCAATCTCGGAAAAATGGTGATGCGTGCTGCCTGCATCCTGCATGGCTATGTCGCGCAGACACCTTCGCAAACGGAGTGTGAGAACGCATGACAAGACTGAATACAGCGGAAGAACCGCTGCGGCTGACGCTTGGGGAACTGGAACTGACGGCTGACAGCTACCGTATGGAACTATGCAGACCGACTGACCGCACAACGCTGGTGGACGGCAGTTATGTGGAAACGGCATTGGACGTTCTGCCCTGTACGCTCTGTGTGTCGTGTCGTTTGTTGTCGTCGGACGCCTATGCGGCAAGATACGCCATCCGCAGCGCGGTCGCAGACAACACGGCATTTTCATTCATCTTTGACTGCATGAAATTCCAGAATATGACCATTCGGGAATATGCGGTGAAAAAGGATGCAGATGCGCGGTATGTGCAGGTATCGCTGACGCTGGGCGGCAGGCTCTATGGTGAGGAGGTCCCGAACGGATGACTGCACATCTGACACTATACAATGCAGACGGGACGGTGTTTACCGAGCGGCAATGTATATCGTTTTCATTGCTGAAAGAGCGGTATCTGCCCTATGACACGCTGACTGCGGCGGTGCTTTGCGAAACGGTCGGAATGCCGAATCCTGTCCGTGCGGTGTTTGCGCTGGACGGTGTGACACTTCATGACGGGATCGTGCGGAGCTGTAAAACCGAGCAGAGCAAAAACCGCAGGCTGATGCAGGTGACATCGCGCGGTTTTGGCGAGTCCCTGCTGCACAATCAGCTTGTACCGGGGCTGTATTTCCATGTGACGCTGGAATCGCTGATGACGACCTACGCTCTGCCGCATCTGACCTATGAGAGCGGACTGTCCGAAACAAATTACATCTATGTCAAGGAAAGCACGGCAATGTGGGACGCGGTTTCCGCGTTTAACTACAAGTACAATCTGGGGTATCCGTATGTGACGCGCTGTAATCACCTGCGGATGACGCCGAAAACGGGCGATACACCGATCGTCCTGCCGCAAAACAATGTAACTGCCCGATCGGTCGGCGGCGATGCGTCAGCAATCGTCAGCCGCATTGATATGGCGGATATTGACGGTACCTACGGGCAGTTTACGATGTCCAACCCACGCGCGGCGGAGCGCGGTATTGTCCGTGTCAAGCAGATCCCATGCGACCGACAGTTCCTCTATAACCCCGAGGACGCGCTTGCCTACCGCATCGCATACAGCAACCGCAGACTGACACAGAAATCGGTCAGCTATCTTGGCTACTGCGGCGAGGATCTGGAAGATGCCGTGACCTTGAACGGATTTGTCACGGGCAGAGTCAGCCGCATTCTCCTGCGCGGCAATCAGCATGGTATTCAGACAACAGATACGTTCTATTTCGACGATTTCTGCAATACCTAGACCATACGCCTGCATCGCTGTTTTTTGTGGTGCAGGCGTATTTTCAGGCTCTCACCTGAAAAATATGGAGAATTTGAAAATTTGCTTGACATCTTGACAATTTTGTGGTATGATAAAAGAACCAATTCATCTAAAATTCTACTGTTATATGTTTTATTTTTCAGACAGTTTGAATAGCGAAACGGAGGTAACGGAATGTATCAGTCTGGTGATTGCGGATTTGACGAGGTGGCACTGCGGGAACGCGGGGAATCCCTCGAACAGCTTTTGCAGGAGGCACATATTTCCGAGCAGGATAAACAGGTCGCACTCATGGAATATCTGGAACTGCTGAACAGTCAGCGTGCGGCAAAAGTCGGCGTAGAGTTTTCGGAGCGGCTGATGGAGCGCGTGTATCAGGCATTTTCGGCACATCCGACCTCAGATCTTGCGGTGGATCTGCTCTATAACTGCCTGCTTTTGCAGCAGTTTCATGCAATGGATTTTGATAACTGGCGTTCACACCCTGCAATCCAAAAGTGTGAAAATGCGCTGGTTTCGCTGGAATCTGACGGGAAGCTTTCGGATTGTTTCCGTTTCTGTCAGGAAACAGCGGCAACGTATGCAGAGGCGCGGTTCTGGCCGGAGGCTCTGGATTACGCATTCCGCGCACATCGTTACAGCAAGCAGCTCCTGAAAAAGAAGGTTACGCTGCTGGAAAACGGCGAGATGCTGGATCTGCGCGATACGGCCTGCCTGATTTGCGAGTATGCGCTGCATACAAAGGACGGCTTGACTGCGGAAATGGAGGAGATGCTCCAATCGGATCTGGGCGCAGAGAATTTTGCGTTTGTTTTGCAGGAGGCGAATGATTCGGTCGGAGATGTGGTTGTGGATCCTGTGGAGTACACACCTGAATACCTGGCGATTCGCTATGAGCTGGAAGAAAAGATCGACGATGCGCTGGAACATCAGCGCGGATACTATGAATACTGCAAGGATTACTGGATGGCAAAGCGGCTGATTCTCCGTTCGGAATTTGGAATCCATTGGAAATCGCCGGCAGCGCTGAATCCGAATATGGAATTTGAATAAGATTCTGTTTGGTTATTCTCGTATGAATATGTGAAAAAGGGCGGAGAACTGCATCTCCGCTCTTTCAGTCTGTCGAAAAAGTATGGGGGAACCCCTTGATAGGGTTCCCCCAAGCCCCCTCCTGATCTTTTGGAAGGAGGGGGTATTTCGCGCTCTGCGGAGCGCGACTTAGGGCGCTGCCCTAAGAACCTGCGATTTTTCGAGAAAAATCGAGTAAAGCTTTTGTTGCGCTTCGCGTACTCGCCCCTCATAATGGGATTCCAAAGGGTATATCATACCCTTTGGCGAGGTTTGGAGCGGAGCTCCATTATGAATGCATCGCAGATACCACTTTACCGACAAACTGAAAGGGCGGAGAACTGCATCTCCGCCCTTTTGTTTTTTGATTGCAGGAACGATCAAATATCACGTTTATTCGCTTTCACTGTGCTGATATTTGCTGCCGAATAGCCGATCATGGTGTTTTTGCAGCGGACAGAGAGTTCTTTCATTGCGTCCTCAAAATCAACTGCATGGCGCGTGCCCATCTTGAACGGGTAGTCATATGTATCGCCGAATTCATCCCAGACGGTAATATACAGCCCGTCCTGCACGCCGTTTGTGCGATGCTCTTTCCGATAAAACAGTCGCACGGATTCAAACGGGATATAACTTTCGGGGTTGCTTGGCGTAAAGATAAAGCTTTCTGTCAGCAGTACTTTTTTGTTGACGATCAGGCTGCTTTCCGCGCTGTTTGCAATGATGGATGCGATTTCCTCAGGACTGCCGTACTTTCGGAACATTCGGCTGTTGCGGACATTGACAAGTACTTTCAGCCGTTTGCCGAGTTCCGTACCCGACCACCAGCACAGCAGTACACCGACTGCGAGCATCAGGATCGCTTTCAGATATTCATGCTCATTCCGCACGAACGCAACTGCCGCCGCAACGATCAAAATGCCAAGCAGCAGAAGAAGTCCAAACACGAAAAGTTTCCAGAGATTTGCTCTGCGGATTTTCGAAACCAGTTTTGGGCCTGTCAGAGTTGTGAGATTTGCCATGTTGTCACATCCTTTCCCGTATGCGGTTTATTCGGGTTGATTGAATCCCAGTTTTTCATCGACCTGCTTGACGATTTCCAGAAATTCCGGTTCTCTGGTGAGGTCGTAGGCGATGCGATAGAACAGTCCCTCCAGCTCAGGCTTGCCGTATCCATGTGCCTGCTTGCCGAGTGTGACAGCAAGCTCCACAACGGTATCGTTCGGGGGCGGCTGGAGTCCGTACTTTTCGTAGGTGTCGATGACCTGACCGTGTGTTGGCGGATTGAATTTCTGACCGATCTCTTTCATGTGGCGGACAACATCCTGCAATTCCCATTCCACAGCTTTGCTGGGGTTGAAGCGGATGCTTTCGAAGTAGAACACGCCTGCGGAGAACAGGTCGCCGATCATGTTGCAGAAGTAGCCCATATTGCAGAGTGTTCTTGCGATGCGGTCGGCACTCGTACAGACGCGCAGAGTATCCTGATTGACGCGCAGGAGCATATCAGCGTTTCTGCCGAGTTTGCAGATCTCTGCAAGCTCAAAGCGGTAGTCCGCATTGACAGGGTTGAACGAGATGCCGCGCTCTACTGCCGCAGCTGCTTCCTCCAGCTTGTGCTGTTCGAGCAGGACATAGCCGTAGATCGTGAGATAATGGGCGAAATCAAACGGTGCGCGTTCAAATTCGGTCGTGGTCGGATAGTAGGTGCGGTAGAGGTGGTATTCAAACGGATTGCGGAAGCTGAACCACAGGGTCTCGCCCTCCTCGAAATGCGTGCGGATCTTATCAGAGATCTCGGAGAGAAGCTGTTCCGCATCGTCCAGTTTGCCTGCGTCGATCATTTTGAGTGCTTCACCGAACGCCTTGTCCATGCGCATATCGCGGACAAAAGTCGCTTCCAGCATATACTTTTTCTGGTCATCGGGGAGCAGGTCAAAGGCGTATTCTGCAAGGACAGAAACCAGTTCCTCGGCATTTTCTTCGCGCTTGACGGATTCAGACAGCGTGTTGATATAGTGAATATCGGTCTGTGCGTCGCCTGTCAGGGCGGCGTCAACTTTTGCTTTCAGTTCTTCAATAGTCATGGATGATCCCTCTCTTTTCAGATATGGTACACGCCGCAGCGTGCGTGCTGTGGCTGCGGCGTGCAGGAGATATTATTTTTCTTCGACGGTCTTGATGGCAAGCACATCGAGGTCTGCCTGTGCGACAGGGGACGGGCAGCCGCTCATCAGTTCTCTTGCGTTCTGCACCTTCGGGAATGCGACAACATCGCGGAGGCTTTCTGCTTCTGCGAGTGTCATGGTCAGTCTGTCCAGACCGATGCCCAGACCGCCGTGGGGCGGTGCGCCGTACTGGTATGCCTGTACGAGGAAGCCGAATTTCGCTTCGATCTCTTCCTCGGAAAGTCCCAGAGATTCGAACATTTTCTGCTGCAATTCGTAGTCTGTGATACGGATAGAACCCGAGCAAAGCTCTGTGCCGTTGAGGACAAGGTCATATGCCTTTGCAAAGACCTTTTCGGGTGCGGTGTCGAGATATTGCAGGCACTCGTCAAGCGGCATGGTGAACGGGTGGTGCATTGCCAGCCATTCGCCTGTTTCCTCGTCCTTTTCGAAGAACGGGAATTCGGTGATCCAGAGGAAATTGAACACGCCTGTCGGGATGAGGTCGAGCTGTCTTGCAACGTGGCAGCGGAGCGCACCGAGTACAGGGAGCGTGACAGACTTTTTGTCTGCAACGATCAGGACAACGTCACCCTGCTCTGCGCCGACAGCTTGCAGCATTGCAGAAAGTTCGCCCTCTTTGAGGAACTTGCCGAACGAGCAGGAAGGTTCTGCATCTACCCAGCGGACATATGCCAGACCCTTTGCGCCGATGCCCTTGACCATTTCGGTCAGCTTGTCGATCTCTTTGCGGGTGAGTGTTTTTGCCGCATTCTTTGCGACGATGCAGCGGACTGTGCCGCCTGCGGAAAGTGCATTTGCAAAGACGGGGAATTCGCAGTCCTTGACGACTTCGGAGAGATCCTGCAATTCCATGCCGAAACGGGTGTCGGGCTTGTCCGAGCCGTAGCGGTTCATTGCCTCGGTGTAGGTCAGGCGCAGCAGCGGAACATTCAGTTCCTTGCCCATGACATCTTTCCAAAGACGAATCAGGAAGCCCTCGGTGATGTCCAGAATATCATCGACATCGACAAAGGACATTTCCAGGTCGATCTGAGTGAATTCAGGCTGACGGTCTGCACGGAGATCCTCGTCGCGGAAGCAGCGTGCGAGCTGGATGTAACGGTCATAGCCTGCGACCATCAGAAGCTGCTTGTAGATCTGCGGGGACTGCGGCAGCGCATAGAATTCGCCGTGGTGGACACGCGACGGAACAAGATAATCTCTTGCGCCCTCGGGGGTAGACTTCATCATCATCGGGGTTTCGATCTCGAGGAAGCCGTTTTCATAGAAATACTGTCTTGCGCACTGTGCGATCTTGTGACGCAGAATGAGGTTCTGCTGGAGCGGTGCGCGTCTGAGGTCGAGGTAGCGGTATTTCAGGCGCAGTTCCTCGTTGACCTTGGTTTCTGCGGTGATCTCAAAAGGCGGTGTTTTTGCCTTTGCGAGGATACGCAGTTCGGTGACATAGATCTCGACCTGACCTGTCGGGATCTTGAAGTTTTTGCTTTCGCGCTCTCTGACCTCGCCGCGTGCCATGATGACATATTCGCTCTTGCAGGAAGCGGCTTTTTCAAATACGGCTCTGTCGGTCGTATCGTCAAAGGTCAGCTGTACAACGCCTGTGCGGTCACGCAGGACGATGAAGATGATGCCGCCCTTGTCGCGGACGGTATCGCAGAAGCCGCCGACTGTGACAGTCTTGCCGGCTTCGAGGACTTCGCCGCAGTAGTGCGTGCGCTTGAATCCTTGCATATTGTCCATAGAATAAAATTCCTCCTGAATCTGTATCTCCGAACGGCAAAAACTGTCGGAGAAGAATTGCTAGTGTGATTTTTGTTTTTTGCCGAGTACGCGCGGCATGAATACTTTGCGGATAAACCACCCGAGTTTGCCGAGCACCCTGTCGTAGATGAAAAAGACGATATTTGCGGCAATGGCGAGCGCGAGCAGCACCCATGCCTTGTCGCCGTCAAAGGTCGGCAGTCCCAGCACATAGACCGTCATCCAGTAATCCAGCACAAGAAAAGAGTTGTAAAGCACCAGTTTCCAGATGATTTGGAATACTTTTGAATTGACGCGCATTCCGTAGGGGCGCAGGATCGGGTAATAGCCGAAAAACAGAATGAACATAATGGCGGCTTCCTTGTCGAAGGTCACGACCATCGAAAGGAGCGAAACCGCGACATATGTGAGTAATGCCCAGCCGACGGAAACCTCCTCGACCAAGATCATCAGCAAAATCCCTGCCGCCATCGGTGCCGCGATATAGAGTGCAGGCAGCACTCCCGTCAGGAACATGGTCATCAGGCAGAATGCCGCGACAATGCCGCCGAGTGCGACACGATAGCTTTTTCGGACGCTGTGTTTTTGCTTTGCATCGTTCATAGTTGTATTCGCAGACCGCGGGATGGAAACCCATGCGGCTGCATCCTTTCTGTCAAGCCCGAAGCTTTCAGCAATACATATTATATTATACCCGTTTTTTGGCAATCTGTCAAGAGGAAATCCGTATTCCGCAGACGATGTTCCTTGTCACAAAGACAGGAAGCCGACATTCTTTCAGCGTTTTCCTGTGCAAAACCTACAAAGTTTCGCAGGCTGCTTGACATCAGGGGAAAAACGTGGTATTCTATGCTTAGCACTCAAACAGACTGAGTGCTAGCAGATGAAATGTTGGTCTGCGATTTGCAGATGCCGACAGGGAAGGAGCGTGAATCGTTTTGGACGACCGCAAGCTGAAAATCCTGGCCGCAGTCGTGGATGCCTATGTCACCACGGGTGAACCGGTCGGTTCAAAAACCATTGCAGCACTCCCCGATATTCACGTTTCTCCTGCAACCATCCGCAATGACATGGCGATGCTCGAACAGCTCGGACTGCTCGAACAGCCGCACACCTCCGCCGGCAGAGTCCCGACTTTTCAGGGCTACAAAATGTACATTGAAAAATGTATGCCTGCCGCGGTTCTGAGCGAAGATGAACGTGAGCGGCTCGACGGAATGTTTTCCGATGATGTACCGCTGACAGAAGAACTCCTGATACAGTCCGCGACCAATGCCCTTGCAGAGATCACCAAATGCGCCGCCGTTGCAGTCAATGCAACGCCGCAGTTTTCGGTCATCTCCAAGGTGGAGGTCATCCCGACAGGCAAGCGGCTCTATGTGATCCTGCTCATCACTTCCGCAGGGAGCATCAAGAACAAAGCCTGCCGACTGGAATTTGACCTTTCGGAGGAACAGCTCGAATTCTTCACCGCATTCCTGACAGAACATCTGCACGGTGTTTCGGTCAACGACTTGTCTGCCGAAATGATGGAGCAGCTGATTACCGCGCTTGGAACATACATGGTGACGCTTTCGCCGCTGGTACAGGGACTTTACGAACTGTCACGCGATATGATGCGGCAGGAGCTGACCGTCAACGGCACACGCAATCTGCTGACCTGCAACGAGCTGAATACGCAGGATATCGTGGAATTCATGGAGCATCAGGAAGATGTCATCATGCCGCTTCTGAACGATACGTTCAGCGGTATCCATGTCATGTTCAGCGAGGAGGCACATTCAGCCGCACAAAGCAATACTTTCGTCATCGGCAATTCCAGCATGATTGTCGGACGGTATCATAAGGACGGACGCGATGCGGGCGGTCTGGGCATCATCGGACCGATGCGGCTCAACTACGCGAAAGTGATTCCGTACCTGGAATATTTCACACAGAAAATTACGGATTTGATTTCCGAAAAGGAGGACGATGACTGATGACAGAGGAACTGCGTGACGCAGACGGCTGCGAGGATTACGAATCCTTGGAGGAAAGCGGACTGCATGACGAGGCGGCTTCTGCCGAGCAAACGGAGGAAGAGATCCCGTTCGAGGAAACCGATGACGGCGAACCCGATATGATCGAGCCGGACGGTGTCGAAAAGGAACTTGCTGACACGAAAGAAAAGTATATGCGACTGTTTGCGGAGTTTGACAACTATCGCAAACGCACCGCAAAAGAAAAATCCGAGACCTATCAGGACGCAGTCGCAAAGACTGTTGAGGAGCTTTTGCCTGCGGTGGACAGCTTCGAACGCGCACTCGCTGCCCCCTGCACCGATGAGGCATATCAGACGGGCATGGCAAAGATCTATGAACAGATGGTCGGACTGCTGAAAAAGCTCGGCGTTGAGGAAATTCCTGCGATGGGCGAGCCGTTTGACCCGAAGGTACATAACGCGATCCGACAGGTCGAGGACGAGAACTTCGGTGAAAGCACCGTTTGCGAAGTCTACCAGAAAGGCTACACCCTCGGAACACACATGATCCGCTGTGCGATGGTCGCTGTCGCAAACTGATTTTTGAATCCCACGTGCATGGACTGCACATACTATATTTGTAAATTTTATTCACCCAAACCTTGAAGGAGGAATTATTATGGGAAAAGTTATTGGTATTGACCTTGGTACGACCAACTCTTGTGTCGCAGTTATGGAGGGCGGCAACGCTGTTGTCATCCCGAACGCAGAGGGCGCAAGAACCACCCCGTCCGTTGTTGCTGTTTCCAAGACAGGCGAGCGTCTGGTCGGTCAGATCGCAAAGCGTCAGGCAATCGCAAACCCTGACAACACCGTCATTTCGATCAAGCGTAAGATGGGTACTGACCAGAAGGTCACCATCGCAGACAAGGCTTACACCCCGCAGGAAATCTCTGCAATGATCCTTCAGAAGCTGAAGTCCGATGCAGAAGCATATCTGGGCGAGCCTGTGACCGAAGCTGTTATCACCGTTCCTGCATACTTCACCGACTCTCAGCGTCAGGCAACCAAGGACGCAGGTCAGATCGCAGGTCTGAATGTCAAGCGTATCATCAACGAGCCGACTGCTGCTGCACTTTCCTACGGTATCGACAAGGAAGATGAGCAGAAGATCATGGTCTTCGACCTCGGCGGCGGTACGTTCGACGTTTCCATCATCGACATGGGCGATGGCGTTACCGAAGTTCTTGCGACCGCAGGTAACAACCACCTCGGCGGCGATGACTTCGACCAGAGAATCATCGACTGGATGGTAGAGGAATTCAAGAAGGCAGAGGGTATCGACCTCCGCGGCGACAAGACCGCTATGCAGCGTCTGAAGGAGTCCGCAGAAAAGGCAAAGATCGAACTGTCCTCGATGACCACCACCAGCATCAACCAGCCGTTCATCGCTGTTGACGCGACCGGCCCGAAGCACCTCGACCTCACCCTTTCTCAGGCAAAGTTCAACGAAATGACCGCAGACCTCGTCCGCGCAACCATGGGACCTGTTGAGCAGGCTCTGCGCGATTCCGGTCTGAACGCATCCGAACTCGACAAGGTTCTGCTCGTCGGCGGTTCTTCGAGAATCCCGGCAGTCCAGCAGGCAGTCAAGGAACGCATCGGCAAAGAGCCGTTCAAGGGCATCAACCCTGACGAATGTGTTGCTCTGGGTGCTGCATATCAGGGCGGCGTTCTCGGCGGCGATGTCAAGGGCGGTCTGCTCCTGCTCGACGTTACTCCGCTGTCCCTCGGTCTGGAAACCATGGGCGGTATCTGCACAAAGCTCATCGAGCGCAACACCACCATCCCGACCAAGAAATCCCAGGTCTTCTCCACCGCAGCTGACAACCAGCCTGCTGTTGATATCTGTGTTCTTCAGGGTGAACGTGAGTTCGCAAAAGACAACAAGAAGCTGGGCGAATTCCGTCTGGACGGCATCGCTCCCGCTCCGCGCGGCGTGCCCCAGATCGAAGTTACCTTCGACATTGACGCAAACGGTATCGTTCATGTTTCCGCAAAGGACCTCGGTACAGGCAAGGAACAGAACATCTCCATCACCGCTTCTACCAACATGAGCAAAGACGATATCGACCGCGCTGTCCGCGAAGCAGAACAGTTCGCAGAAGAGGACAAGAAGCGCAAGGAAGAAGTCGATGCGAAGAACAACGGCGAGAGCCTCTGCTTCCAGTGCGAAAAGGCAATGGAAGAATTCGGCGACAAGGTGACTGAGGAAGAAAAAGCTCCTATCAACACCGCGATCGCTGACCTCAGAGAAGCACTCAAGGGTGACAACTATGAGGCAATCAAGTCCAAGACTGATGCACTTCAGCAGGCATTCTATGCGCTCAGCGGCAAGGTCTATCAGAATGCAGCTCCGAACGGCGCACCTGATATGAGCGGCATGGACGGTATGGGCGATATGGGCGGCAGCGCACCGAACGACGACAATGTTGTCGATGCAGACTTCACCGAAGCGTAATTCAGTAATTTATTTGGGGGCGGAGGAATATTTCACCGCCCCCTCCGTGCAATTTTGGTGCATTTTGGAGAATTGCAAGGAAATTCCGCAAAGTCCTTGCATCCGCAGACAAAATATGCTATAATGACGAGGAATAACTGTGCGGAGATGAACAATCGCCGCAAACTCTACACGAAAGGTTGGTTGTGCTATGGCTGACAAGCGGGATTATTATGAGGTGCTGGGCGTTGATCGCAGTGTCACCGACGCAGATCTGAAAAAAGTCTATCGCCAGCTTGCAAGAGAATACCACCCCGACTTACATCCCGATGATCCGACTGCCGAGGAAAAGTTCAAGGAAATTACCGAGGCGTATGAGGTCCTCTCGAATCCTGAAAAGCGTAATATTTACGACCAATACGGCCATGACGGACTGGAAAACGGCGGCATGGGCGCAGGTGCAGGCGGCTTCTCCGATGTCAGCGAGATCCTCGAAAGCCTGTTCGGCGGCATGGGCATGGGCGGAATGTTCGGCGGCGGCCGTACCGTGAATGCCAACGCACCGCGTCAGGGCAGAGATCTGTCTGCAAGTGTCACGCTGGATTTCATGGAAGCTGTCAAGGGCAAGTCACAGACCATTCAGGTTCATCGCATGGAAAACTGTCCCGACTGTAAAGGCAGCGGCAGCGCAGGCGATTCCGCAGCGGAAGTCTGTTCCGAATGTCAGGGCCGCGGTACTGTCAAGGCAACACAGCGCACGCCGTTTGGTGTGATCTCCAGCTCGAAGCCGTGTCCGCGATGCGGCGGCAAAGGCAAGGTCATCAAGAATCCGTGCCAGAAATGTAAGGGCGCAGGCAGAGTCCGCGTCCAGAAAAGCATTACCGTCAATATCCCCGCAGGCATCGACAACGGTCAGACGCTGTCGGTCGGCGGACAGGGCGATGCCGGTACAAACGGCGGTCCGAACGGTAATCTGTATGTCGCAGTCAGCGTGCGTCCGCATCCGCTGTACGTCCGCGAGGGCTATGACATCCACTGCGACATTCCGATCACATATGCACAGGCGGCACTGGGCGATGAAATTATCGTTCCGACGATCGACGGCAATGTAAAATACCGCATCAGCGAGGGCACACAGAACGGTACGGTATTCCGTCTGCGCGGCAAGGGCGTCACCCGACCGAACCGCAATGACCGCGGCGATCAGTATGTCAAGGTCTTTGTGGAAGTGCCGAAGAACCTGAACAAGAAGCAGAAAGAGCTGATTACCCAGTTGGAAGCATCTCTCGAAACGAAGAACTACGCAAAGCGTGAGGGATTCTTCAAGAAGCTGAAAGATATCCTCAACAAGCCGATTGGCGAGTGAGGGGCTATCATTTTTTTCACAAAATGTGAAATTACTCAAAAGCAAAAACGACAGGTTGCTCAGACCTGTCGTTTTTTATTTATTGACCGCTTTTTTATTTGTACGACCGAGGATGTAATCTGTGGATACGGCATAGAAATCCGCAAGTATCAGCAAATGTTCAATGGGAATCGTCTGATAGCCGCGCTCGTATCGGGAATAAACGGTTTGACTTGTGTGGAGCAGCGTGGCAATTTGGGTTTGATTAAGGTCTTTATCCTCTCGTAAATCACGCAATCTGGGAAAATGCACAAATATACCTCCTTTGTCTTGGTGCTATCGCTGATTTTTTGTTAGTATTTATCGGTACTATTGACTTTATCACAAAAATCGACTATAATGTTGATTATAGTACTAATAAGTACTAAATACACGAAAAGAAGGAGATTTATTATGAGTTTATTTGGAGATTTGGATTTGTTTAAAATCCTAGGTGGAGACAACGGAGAATATCCCGACAACTATGTAGACGATGACGGAACAGCCGTGTGTTGTGTGTGTAATCGCCGATACACATTGAATAATCTGGAAAGCTGTTATGTGTGCGACAAATGGGTGTGTAAGAGCTGTGCGTCTTATAAAGACCCCGACGGTATGGGGGAAGTGGCATATTGCCCGAGGTGCAGAAGATAGAAACGGCGCGCCATGTTGTTCTTCATGGACAAAGCGTTGAGAATACTTCTTCATATTCATAACCATAAAATCCGCCCTCAAACATTTCATTTGAGGGCGGATTTTATAATCGGACATCAAAAAATCTCAAAATACCCCTTGACAAACGGCTGGAAATCTGGTACAATATATAACGTGGCGTGTCCATATGAGGACAAGTGCGCCCATTCCTTGTCCGCCCGAAGAAACGGACGGGCTTCAAATCCAAAAGGAGGTGTATCAACATGGCAAAGTTGTCTGCAAAGTATGAGCTGATGCTCGTTCTGAGCGTTGCAAAGGGCGAGGAGGCAGTTCAGTCTGTATGGGAGAAGTTCAAGGCTCTCATCGAGAAGAACGCAGAGCTTGGCGAAGTCGATGAGTGGGGTAAGCGTAAGCTGGCTTACGAAATCGCTGACGAAACCGAGGGCTACTACATTGTCGCAAACTTCACGTCTGCGCCTGAGTTCCCTGCTGAGCTGGACCGTATTCTGCAAATCACAGATGGCGTTCTTCGCTCCATGATTACTGTTGTTGAGTAATCAAATTTCCAGTAAATGATTGATTAGGAGGCTGTTCTCAATGATTAACAAGGTTATTTTGATGGGACGACTGACAAGAGATCCTGATTTTCGGCAGACGACCTCCGGAATTCCGTGCTGCCGCTTTTCGGTTGCGGTTGATCGTCAGTTTGCCAATCGGCAGACCGGCGAGCGCGAAGCCGATTTCATCAATGTTGTTGCATGGCGGCAGAATGCAGAATTCGTTTCCCGTTATTTCACAAAAGGTAAAATGATTATCGTGGAAGGCAGCTTGCAGAACGATAATTATACCGACAATAACGGTGTGAAACAGTACCGTATGAATGTTGTTGCCGACAGATGCTCTTTTGGCGAAAGCAAAAGTGCTTCTCAGGGCGGCGGCGGTTATCAGCAGCCGAACGGCTATGCCGATCCTGCCTACAACCAGCCTGCACCCCAGCAGTATCAGCAGCCCTCGTATCAGGCAGCACCTGCTGCTTCTGCACCTGCACCGCAGGGTGGCTCGCTGAGCGTTGGCGACCTCGGAGAATTCGAAGAAATTTTGAGTGACGGAGAAGTTCCGTTCTGATGACAATTCCTGAAAAGGAGGGAATTTACTATGCCTATGGATCACGAAAGACCGCAGCGCGGCGCAAAAAGACCGCGTAGAAAGGTATGTATGTTCTGTGTTGATAAGGTTCAGACCATCGACTATAAGGACATCAACCGTCTGAAGAAGTGCATGACTGAGCGTTCCAAGATTCTGCCCCGTCGTGTCACCGGTACCTGTGCTTACCATCAGCGTGCGCTGACCACTGCTATCAAGCGCGCTAGATACGTTGCACTGATTCCTTACACTGCTGACTAATTTGCAGATCAACCCCCGAGGCTTTGCGGCTTCGGGGGTTTTTGTTTTCAGGGGTGAGTTTGCAAGCAAACTCATAGGCTTGCCTTACGATGCCCCCCACATGCGAATTCTATCTTTATAACGGTTGTGTCCTCATGTATGGGGGAACCCCTTGGTAGGGTTCCCCCATGCCCCCTCCTGACCTGTTGGAAGGAGAAAAGAGAGTTTCGCGCTCTGCGGAGCGCGATGAGGGGCGCCGCCCCCTCAACCCCTGCGATTT
>JAKSPL010000003.1 GCA_024404815.1 Oscillospiraceae bacterium | reverse complement strand
CGTCAAGAACAAGGGAAACGCCCGAAAGTCTAGCACCGATACCGTCCTTGAATGCGCCGCATTTTTCGCAGATCTCGTCCTTGAAGCAATGTTCTGCTGTTTCGCCCTCTGTATTGGTATATGCAATGCAAGGAGATGTGAGATAAACCGTTTTGTGCGTGCTGTCTAAAACAGGGAAATCATCTTCACCGAGCGTCTGGAAGAATACAGGAGTTTCAGCCTGTGTCTCACCGCCGTTCAGAAGCCAGCAGACTTCACCGCTTGCAAAATCTGTTTCGTTCTTTGCTGTTACTTCTGCTGAATTTTTGTAACCATTTATTCCGTTTAAGCCGTCAACTTCAAGGTAATAGCAGTTTGTAACTTCACAATAAATACAATTATTACCACAGATACCGCCGACATCCGTACTGCCTTCAACTTTACCTGTGTTATAACAGTTTGTAATTAAGTTGATGTCGCTGTTCTCTCCGCTGATACCGCCGACTTTTTCACTGCCTGATACTTTGCCTGTATTATAGCAGTTCAGAATTGTGGATTCAGTTTTGTTATTTCCACAAACACCGCCGACATATTCTTCAGCTGAAATATTGCCTGTATTAAAACAGTTTGAGATTGTTGCCTGATAGTTATATCCGCAGACACCGCCGACATATATACTGCCTGATACTTTGGCTGTGTTATAGCAGTTTTCAATTTTGCCTTTTTTATTACTATTGCTTCCGCAGATACCGCCAACTTTTTCTTTACCGCAGAAATAGCTGTCTGCTACGATAACGTTTTTAATTGTGCTGCCGTTTGCTCCAAACAAGCCGACATAATCTGCACCGCTGTCATTGAAATAAAGTCCGCTTATTGTATATCCTGCGCCGTCAAATGTGCCGCTATATTTGCATAAGCTTTTGTTTAAAGAATCGTAATATCCGATAGGTGTCCATGCTCTGAAATCGCCTTCATTAAGCTCGCCGTCTTCATCAAGAACACCGCTGTTTACTGTGATGTCCTTTGTAAGAACAGCATTTGCATATCTTTTTTGTCCAACACCTTCAAGTGTTCCGTTTACAAGACCTGCAAACCAGTAAAGCTGACCTGCATTTGAGATTTCGTAAACATCATCACTTGTCTCGCCGTCGCCGTCAATATCGTTTACGTCTGCAACAGCTTTCGCAGGCACACAACCGTCACAAATCGTACAGATACCGTTTTCGTATGCGTGTTCCTGATTTTTGTTTTCATGATTATAGTGATCGCTGACGCCGTCGCAGGCTTTATTTTTATAAACCGTATTGTGCGTGTTGTCAAGGACAGGGAAATTATCTGTGCCGAGATTCTGGAAGAATGCAGGGCTTTCACCCTTTTCTCCGTTCAGAAGCCAGCAGACTTCGCCGCTTGCAAACGCTGTTTCAGACATTGCCGTTGCATATGAATCTTCTGCAACTGTGTCAAGGTAATAGCAATTTTCGATTGTGCCATAATTATATCCGCAGACACCGCCGGCGTAAGCATTTTCTCCTATTGCAGTAGCATCACCTATGTTATAGCAGTATTCGATTGTGCCGTCTTTAGCGTTATCGCCGCAGATACCGCCGGCAGATTCAGAACCTTCAACTGCACCTGTGTTAGAGCAGTTTTTGATTGTGCAGCCATTATATCCGCAGATACCGCCCGCATAACAATTGCTTTCAGCTGTGCCTGTGTTTGAGCAGTTTTCAATTATTCCTTTATTATATCCGCAAACACCGCCGACATACCCGTTTCCGCAGAAATAGCTGTCTGTTACGGAAACATTTTTTATTGTGCCGGAATTTAATCCAAACAAGCCGACATAAGTTGTATCGCTGTCATTGAAATAAAGTCCACTTATTGTATAACCCGCACCGTCAAACGTGCCTTGATAATACTGTGAACCGTAATTGATCCATGCTCTGAAATTGCTTGTATCTGAATTCAGCTCACCGTTTTCATCAAGAACACCGCTGTTTACTGTGATATCCTTTGTAAGCACAGCATTTGCATCACCATCATTGTCGATGTTAACCTCGTTTGTAAACCAGTAAAGCTGACCTGCATTTGAGATCTCGTAAACGCCGTCGCTGTCTGAATCCGTTGCAGGCTCATAGCCGTCACAAATCGTACAGATACCGTTTTCGTATGCGTGTTCCTGATCTTTGTTTTCGCTGTTATAGTAATCGCTGACGCCGTCGCAGGCTTTATTTTTATAAACCGTATTGTGCGTGCTGTCAAGGACAGGGCTTTCATCTGTGCCGAGCGTCTGGAAGAATACAGGAGCCTCTGCCTTTTCTCCGTTCAGAAGCCAGCAGACTTCACCTGATCTGAACTGGTTTTCAGTCTTTCCGCCGTTTCCGTCGTCTGAATCAGCAAGATAATAGCAGTTTGAGATCGTGCTTTTGTTTGTTCCGCAGATACCGCCTGAATTATTACCTTTCACTGCACCTTTGTTATAGCAGTTTTCGAGCGTGTTGGTATTCATTCCGCAGATACCGCCGATTCGATTGCCCTCTACATCTCCTGTGTTATAGCATTTTTTGATCGTGCCACAGTTATCTCCGCAGACACCGCCGACGATCGTATTACCTATAACTGCACCTGCGTTACAGCAATTTTCGAACAAGCCATAATTCTGTCCGCAGGCACCGCCGACATAGTATCTGCCACAGAAATAGCTGTCAGCAACGGTAACATTCCTGATTTCACCGCCGCTTGAAACATATCCAAACAAGCCGACATAATCTGTACCGCTGTCATTGAAATAGAGTCCGCTGATTGTGTGGCCTGCGCCGTTAAATTTGCCGCTATATATGTTTGAATCATTTCCGGCCGGTGTCCAATTTTTAAAAGAATCGCCTTCATTCAGCTTGCCGTTTTCATCAAGAACAGCACTGTTTACTGTGATGTCATTTGCAAGGAAAGCTGCTAAAAATTCATCTCCGCTGTTTACCTTATTTGCAAACCAATAAAGATCCTCAGCAGAAACAAGCTTATAGGCCAGTTCTCCCTCTGCCGTTTCTCCGTCACCGTTTACGTCAAACGCTACATACTCAGGAGTACCCTCAGCGTGTACCGAGAGATCCATTGCGGAAAGATCCGCACACGTCAGCAGCATTGCCGCTGTACTCAGCAGGGCTGTTAGTCTTTTCGATAGTTTCCCTTTCATATTGACCTCCATCTATATTTTTTGCCTTTCGGCTTTCATCTTATCATACCATTTTTTGATACATTTGTCAATCAATAAAACGCCGAACACCGATGAAAAAGAATGCCCCTGATACATTCCTGTATCAAGGGCATTTTTCTTATCATTTGATTCGCGGCAGCACTTTCATTGCGCAGCAATGTCTTTCAGCTGTCACTGTTTTTGTGCATCTCTGTTTCATTATTATCATACTGGAAGCTGGTTGTAATGACATCCTGCGCTGAAAATTCGGTCATTTCCAGCAGCGGAGAAATATAGGTTTCTTTCATATTGGCACCTCATTCTTCAATCTAACTTATCGCCGTACATTCTATAATTTCTTTCGTATTCTGATGCGTAATATTGGAACTTAACCAACGCAACGCAAAGGTTTTTCAGTCTGATATAGTCGTCATCTGTTCTCTCATTATCCTTCAGAACAAAATAGATATAATCATCTACAGAGAAATATTCGTAACCCTCTATCCCTTTTGAAAACTTTAATGCAGGAAACGATTTTTCAAGATAGTATAATCCTTTGTTCAATTCGCTTTCTACGGAGCCGGGAACCTGTTCAGTAAAATAATGACGGAGCGTGATACTGTTTTCTAAGATCAGCGTTGTACCGTAGTAGTTTTCATCGGGGATCTCCTTACACAATATGTCATAGGTGTACTGTAGATTATTATCCACATAATAGTTATAAGTTTCTTGCGTGTATCCTTTGGGATTTGAACTAGTGGCACCTAAATATTTGTGATTAAAATACACGTCTGCATAAACACCATAGTTCTCCATGGCATCGACGAAATCCGTAACAGCCGCGCTTATTTGAGGTACTCCCGACCGATCCGCCTTCCCTGCGTAGAGGTCTTTCCATTCTTCCAAATACTGTGTCGCAGAGAAATGGAAACTGCCGCCGATTCTTGTATTCGCATCCTTATAAAGCTCAAGTGTGATGGTCTTATCAAAATCTTTTGCACCAAGCGGCAGAGAAAAGCCATCGCAGACAACCCCATCGCCATTCAGGGTGCACAACCACTGTTTTTGAGCTGTACTTTTCTTATCAAATTTCAGAACAGAACCATCCGGCATTGTGATGCAAAGAAAGGCTTGAGAATCGGGAGCTGTAAACAGTTCATCTTTTCGATTCATATATACGTAGAGTTTGAAGGAACCGTCTGTATCGAGATCCATCGACGCACCGTTTGCAACAACGCCTTCAATCGCTGTTTTATTTCTTTTTACATAATTTTTGTCAAATTGGAACGCATCATAATAATCGAGGGGTACAGTGAGCTCAATCGGTTCGAATCTTGCCGCTTCCGCCTCGCTCCTAGGCAGATAAACAAAATTCTGAATCTCAGCTACGTTGATGCTCGGTTTGAACGTGAAATTCGATATATCGAGAGATTTCAGATTGTAGCACTCATCAAACATTCCGATAAAGTTTGTGACATTTTTTGTGTCAAAATTACTGAGATTCAATTCTGTCAAAGACTTGCAGTGAAAAAACATTTGCTCCATCGACGTTACATTGGATGTATCGAAACTGCTCACATCAAGCGAATTAGCCGATGCACACTGATAAAACATTCCACTCATATCTTCTGCGCTTCCGGTATCAATATGATTGATCGGAAACTCTTTCAGTGCGTAACAGCCGCAGAACATATCATTGAAGTACTTAACGTTTGAAGTATCCAGATTCTCCTTGAAATTAGAAACTCCAAGCTCAATTGTTTCCAGCTTACCGCAGTTGAAAAACAATCCTTTCATGTTCTCACACTTTCCTGTATCGGTGAGCATGTAGACATCTTTCAGATTAGAGCATCCGTAGAACATCCATTTCATATTCTTTGTCTGTGCAAGGGAAAGGCCATTCATATTGACGGACACAAGCTGCTCCATACCCTTAAACAGACCGGAACAATCCTCAGGTGCAATTGCCGGCCAGCCGCTTTGATCGGAAGAATATACATATACTGTATCATCTGCCGCACAATAAGCACCTGTTGTTCTTGGCACTGTTTCACCCGTCGGTACGAAATCAGCTAAAGGGGTTACATTTGTAAGAGTTTTGCCCTGAAAAATGTTGCTTTCTCTGGGCGAACTTGATGTGAAAAAGACTTTTGTTGCATTTGTTTCTTTAATCAGTTGTTGTAAAACATCAATTTTCAGCAGGTTTTCCTCTCCATAATCAGCACTTGCTGTCAATGTACTCTCATTGAAAAATTCGGACATAGGCAGCGCAGGCAGAACACCTGTCAGCATCAGTGCAGACATACAGGCTGCGAGAAGCTTTTTTCCTATTTTCATCATATTCCTCCTGACTTTATCGTCAAACGCTTCGAACTGCATAGCAGTCCCCTTTCATTATATCACAATAATCATGAAAAGTCACGCAGAATCTGATGTTATTTCCGTAGAAATTTCGCAGCCTTTTCTAGCGGTTTTCAATAAATTGCAACAGATGGGAAAAAAGGTCAAATCAAAATGATTCATGATATCAAAAGCGCCGCCCTTTTCAGGCGGCGTTTCTGATATGGAATCCGTCAGGTTTCACAGCTTATTCGATGGTCTGACCAAGCAGATTCATTGTCAGCTTGGGAATGCAGACTTCCAAAGATCCCGGTGTTGCGTAAAGTCTGTACTGATACGAGAAGCTCATCGTGGATTTGATATTCGGGTTTATGCTGTCGTCGATTTCAAGCAGTGCTTCAACAACACCATGCAAACCGCCGTCATCGGAGATCACACGGGCAATGCCCTTTTTCCCCTCCGGGATCTGGAGCGGCTGTCCTGTCTTCTGACCGATCTCAACCTGAATATCCGAATAATCCGGGGCGGATTCACTTTCGGAATAGCTCAGGACTTTCTTCGCTTTTTCAAAGACTTTCTCCATATTTTGATCAGCAGTGATTGTAAGGCCTACGGGGATGGTTTCTCCGTTGCAGTACTCGATATAAGAATTGCATACATTCATTGTAAGGCCATCGAAAGTACCCTGTGCCCAATTTTCCCAGTCATTGAAGTCAAACACAGGAAACTGCGGTTTCTCGGCGTACAGTACAGCATCGTCATACCACATACACACATCGTGGAGCATCGAAGAATACCTATCCAGCTCAGCGCAGGGTTTCATCTGATCAAGATATGCTTTTTCTTCTGCGGTCATTTCTATGTCATCATATACGCGCGAGATAAAGAAGCCGTATTCCTCAAAGATGGCTTCTAAAGCCTTGCCGCAGGGATTTTTCACGTTGGCTTCATAACAGCTTTCGTAAACGACCTCTACATCAGCATGTTTCTGTACGATTGCACCGTAGAGAGCCTGACCGCCATCAGGCAGATCATCGCAGTGCAGCACACGCTTGACGGTGTCCGAACAAACAGTATCGTACTGGCTGCCGCTGATGGCAAGGCCAAGAATTTCGTTGAAATGCTCCACAGCAACAGCGTCCAGAGCCGCAGTACTGCCCTTCTGTTCAAATTCCATCAGGGCATCAAATACTTCATTTGAAACTTCGCCTACAAATTCAACCATTTTTTCGCGGCTGTAGGTTCTATCGTGGTCGAAATGCTTAGCATCTTGGATGATCTCGTATTTCTGCTCTGCGGAATTCCATTTGAGTATTTCGCCGGGGTAGTTCTCTTTCAGGTCAGGATTATAATAAATATCGCCGTAGCGTTCGGATTGAGAGACAACCACAGGCTTGGTTTCGGGCTTTTTCGCGTTTTCATCGACGATATGTGTGGTTATGACTGTGGTGGTCGTGGTGAGCTTTGTAGGATCGACGTCGATTTCGGAGCCTCCAAAGATGAGCTCGGTATCTGTGATGTCTGTAAAGGTGATGTCCGTGTTGATGGTTGTATCCGTGATTGCGGTAGTTTCCACAGGATCCGCCGGGTTGACGATCTCTCTCGAATTGCGTGTCAAAGCGTAAACACCGACTGCCGCAATGACCAGTTCTGCTGCGATCACAACTCCGATCGCGGTTTTATTGATATGCCATCCGATCTTGCGGTTCGGCTCCATCATTTCGAGAACGAGTTTGTCATCAACGTAATCCATTGCTTTATTCAAAGTTGATTTCTTCATAATCATGCATCCTTTCTGTAAGCTTAAATCGAAAAGCCGTTCGCTTTCAGATATTCAGCAAGCTTTTTTCTCGTGCGCAGAAGGCTGCCTGAAACATTGTTTTCTGACATATCGAATTCTTCCGCGATCTGCTTGACGCTTTCTCCTGCAAAATAACGGCGCATGAATATCTTGCGGTTGAGTTGTTTTTGTGTAAACAGAAATTCACTGATGCATTCGCCAAGTTCTGCCGCATCGGTTTTTTCTTCGGGGGATTCTTGCGAAGTACAGAGAGTTTCGGCAAGTTCGTCCAGCGGAAGCGCATCCAAATTGCTTTGCCGCTTATCTGCCGTATTGTATTCAATTTTTTTCAGAGACAGGTTTCTCGCGATCTTGCAGAGAAACGCGCCCAGATAATTGGGTGTTTCAGGCGGAATGCGGTTCCACGCCATCAAAAGCGTATCGTTGACGACTTCCTCAACATCCTCATGGGATTTGAGCATATTGCCTGCGATCTGCTTGCAGAGTTTGCCGTATTTTGAAAGCATATTTTCGATGGCGGATTGCTTCCGATCCGAAAGTTGCAGTAAGATTTCGCTGTCTTCCATAGTTGCAGCCTCCATTTTGTGATTAGACGTCCTCATTATATAAGTACGAATTTTTTTGAGAATCTTTGCTTTTTTTCGAAAAAATTTTCAGATTTTCTTGCGGGTGGTTTGCGTTTGTTTCAGGGTTTCATGCTAGGTTCATGAATGCAGGACGTCCTCACTTAATAAGTACGGAAACGGAAAGAAATCTTTGTTTTTTTCGAAAAAATTTTTTTCAGGAAGGTTTTGAAGTTTACGCGAAATGAAATGGGATTAAGAAAACGATGCCTGTCTTTTTCGAAATGACAGCATCTATATTTCTATGGAGATTTTTGCTTGATGATAATACTTTGAAAATCATCAACATATTATCGCAAGGGATTCACCACAACACACAAGATCGCAACATATGAGGTTGCTGCAAAAGATTTCATGCAGGATATTGTGCTTGAACAGAATGGCGAACCTGTTGTGACTTTCAAAGTTGCGGATATTCTTACGAAGTACCAAGAAAAAATCCCTACAAGGGGCATTGCAAAAACATTGGAAGCATACTGCCAGGCAGCAGCGGCATATTTCGATGATACAGCAACTGTCGCTGATTTTTCTTCTTCCTGGGAAAAAATCGAAATCGCAACAAAATCTTCAACACTCAGCGATAAGACTGCTGCGCTGGGAGAAAATTACTACGGTTCTTCTCTGTTGCTGAGATCCAGTACCATTCTGCGTCACTACTTCACCGATGAAGATTCGGAATTGTCCTATAAGCAGAAATCCATCCCTGCACATCTCTATGCTGACAAGGATAACTATTGTGTCAACGACTATATCTACAAGGTTTTGACCAACAGCGAATCAACTGCTGACCTCAAGAATATCTGCGCCGCACTCTACTACTATGGCAAAGAGGCAGCAGATTTCTACGAACACCTGAATTCATAAGGAGAATGATTATGGAAGCTTACTTGAAACCTGAATTGACGATCACCACATTTCAGTCGAATGACATCATCACAGCCAGTGAAGATGAACTTCCGACACAGCAGTAATTGCACAAAATAAACCTGCAAAACTTTTTTCATTTCTACAAAGCTCCTCTGACGAATTCATCAGAGGAGCTTTGTTTCGTATTCAAATTTGTAAATGACATGAACACCGCTGTATCAGCCGGAACGCCTGCGATCATTTCATCCATTACAAAAGTGCTTGTGCAGCAATGTAGAACTCATAGAAAGCGTTTGCGAGATCTGCTGTTTTTTCGTCCGCGTCGCTCAGCATTGCATAGGCGTAACTCATGGGAGAAAAGTTCTCGATGCAGATGCTCTTGCTGTTGATATCAACAGTCTTCGCATCGCCGAGCTTAAATGCACGATAATCGGAAATCACATATTTCCAGACGTTGTCAGTTCCCTCACATTTCTCTCCGTCAATAACAGAGCCAACAGAAACGGTCGGTTCAGCATCTGCGGTCAGATAAAGATTCAGTTCTGCTTTGCTGTCAAACAAGACAGAGAACTGCATTCTTGTAACATCAGCATCTTCGGTGTTTCTCTGTACATTTGCCTGATAGGCTTTCAGTTCCTCGCTGTGGTCAGCAGGTTTCTGATAGACTCTTGTCATTGCAGCATAATCCTTGCCGAGTTCCCAGCCGTTTACGGCAGAAAGCGCCTGCTGTGCTGCGTTTCCGTAGTTTAGGATTGCATTGAGGAAAGTTCTCTGTCCGAGGATAGAAGTTTCATTCAGCAGTTTTGCTGTGTATTCTTCAAACGTGATACTTTGTTCAGAAACGATTTCGCCGTCCTTATCCACATACGCTGCTGTGATGGTTTCACCCATCTGGATCGCATTGATATTGTAAGAAAAGTGATAATCGCCGTTTTCGTCAGGCGTGCCGAAATCTGTAAAGTTCTTGTCTTCGGCACCATTCATGGAAATGACAACACTACCGTCCAGACCATCCGCATAAGATTGCGGAATCGTCAGGCAGAATTCCAGACAGATGTCGCCGCCGACTGCGGCATTCATACCGACAAATTCAGGAACCACAGCGTGCAGACGGCTGATCTTCGTCTTTGCGGCACTCACCGCTTTGTTGACTTCGCTGATGGTTTCGCATTCATCGAGAGCATCGTTGAACTCCTCCAGTATCTGCGCCATTGCATCGGATTGATCGCCGTCTGCCGCATTGTTGATGACAGTCTGCGCATTCTCCTTGTTATCATCGTATGCTTGTGCATAGCGTTTTTGAGTTTCCGATACGGTTTCATTCAGCAATTCCAGCAAATCGTCGATCGTATGCGAACTCTTCATCTGCAATACCATACTGTCTGCATATTCGTTCAGAGAAGCAGGCGCATCCGCAGGAACCAGATTCGCAACGAAAGCATCCAGCAGTTCCGAGACAAAATCCACCGAAGCCTGATCAGTAATAGTCTTCACTTCTTCAATGGTATTCGCTGCATTGATCGCGGCGATCGCATTTTCAAGAATGGTATCGGCTTTATCAGACGGGTAATCCTTCGCAGCCTCTTTCAGTAACGCAATAGATTGTTCTTTCTCGCGTTCAAGCTGCATATCGAACAGACAGACATCGCACAGATCGTCTTCGTTTTCATCAATGTGGTCGCCGTATCCTGACTGTTCCACGCCGAAATAATCCGTCAGATCACAGCCTTGTGCAGTACAGGGATGCCAATGGCTCTTTCCGTTGCATTCGTATGCATCGGAAAAAGCATGACCGTGTGCTTCCACAGACACAAGCTTTCCCAATGATTTAAAAACATCGTTCCATTGTTGGGCATCTGTTTTGGTGATCGTATCCCCTTTGCGATATTCTCCCAGTTCGACACCATCGCCGACAATGATCGTTTGACTATCGTAGTAGGGCGTATTGCCGTCGGAGATTCCAAGCGGACATTTTTCACCTGCCATCGCCTCAATTTTGCCGCCGTTAATGGTGATGGTGACATTTTTGCCCATATGCCCTCCGCCGATGCCGCCGGCGTATTGATTGCCATACGCTGTAATCTCACCGCCATTGATTACGATCTCACCGCCGGAACTGTGAGCACCGCTGCCGATACCCGGACCGAACGATTGTCCTTCTGCCCATATGATACCGCCATTGATCGTTATGGTATTGCATTTTCCGCCGACACCGCCTCCGATCGCTGCGCTGTTACCGCCGCCGTATGCGGAAATTTTGCCGCCGTTTATGGTGATCTTACCGGAATCCGCCTGACGATCAGAACCGATTGCAGCAGCTTCATAAAGGTCTATATCCACATTTGCGATCAGCTCACCCATTTCATCGCCGAAAGAGGTGGCAGAGATCATCAGAGTGTCCTCCCCTTCAACCTGAATGCCCTGATTCGCAGTCAGCTTGCAGTTGTCAGACAGAATCAGTCTCACATCATTATTTACAATTACACGCGGTTCCCATGTGACCTCTCCAACAACGACATACCAGCCGCCCGACAAAATCAGCTGTCCGTTTTCATTTGTAGCAAGCTCTGTTTCGCTGTCAATCACCGAGCATTCCATCGTCACCGAATCGAAATTTTTCGTACTGTAGTTGTAATCATAATAGGTTGCCGTGACCGCAGCAGAAGCCGAAAGTGAAACAGTTTCTAAGAACGGTGCATACGTAGAAAACGGTATCGCAGATGCAACGACCGCAGCAGAAAGAATGCCTGCCGCAGTTCTCTTTAAGTAATTATTAAGCATTATTATACCTCCTGTAATATTCATAGTAACATTCACCATAGATGTCTGTCTTTTCATAGTGTACCATATTCCGTACAATTTGTCAACGATATGAAGATTTGATTCTTCGTCGCAACATAGAAACCTAGTTATATTCTTGCTGAATTCTACATATTGTATTCCGTATCATTCCCTCGATCACCCAAATTGTATAAAAGGCATGGAAAATCTAACTCTGACAACTAAGATACAGCAAACAGCGCTTCGTGGTTCAAATCACAAAGCGCTGTTTTGTATCTGCTTTTATCTGTGCATATGATAGAGCTTTTCGTAGATGCCGCCTGCCGCCAGAAGTTCTTCATGTGTGCCTGATTCGGCAATGCCGTTTTCTGTCAGCACGAGTATCTTCTCTGCATTCTGGATCGTGGTCAGTCTGTGGGCAATCACAAACGTTGTGCGGTTTTTCGCAAGCTTTTCCAAAGATTCCTGTACGACACGTTCACTTTCATTGTCCAATGCACTGGTCGCTTCATCGAAAATCAGGATCGGTGGATTTTTCAGGAATACTCTTGCAATCGAAAGCCGCTGTTTCTGACCGCCTGAAAGCTTAATGCCTCGCTGCCCGATGTCGGTCTGGTAGCCGTCAGGGAATGACATGATAAACTCATGGGCATTTGCATTTTTCGCAGCAGCAATGATCTCTTCTTCCGTTGCGTTCGGCTTTCTGTAGGCGATGTTTTCAGCAATCGTCCCTGCAAACAAATAGATATCCTGCTGCACGATCCCAATTTGACTGCGCAGACTTTTCAGCGTGAAATTTCGCACGTCCTGTCCGTCGATCTCCACAGCACCGTCCGTCACATCATAAAAGCGCGGGATGAGCGAACAGAGTGTCGTTTTTCCTGCACCGGATGAACCGACCAAAGCCATATATGCCCCTGCCGGCACATTCAGACTGACATGACTGAGCACCACATCCGCGTTGTCCTGATAGCGAAACGATACATTGCGAAACGAGATGTCCCCTTTCACATTCCGCAGTTCCATCGCATCCGGTTTATCTGCAATGTCAGGTTCGATTTTCATGATCTCACGAAACCGTTCAAAACCTGAATATCCGTTCTGGAATTGCTCCGTAAAATCTACAAGGGTACGAATCGGCTCTGTGAACACCCCAATATACAGCAAAAACGTGATGAGATCAGAAATGGAAAGCCGATTGTAGGCGATCAGAATGCCGCCTGCAATGATGACATTCACCTGGATCAATGTCGTGAAAATACCGACACCTGCCTGAAATGTGCCCATATAGCGGTATTGCTTGGTTTTGGCTGCCAGAAAACCGTCGTTGCCTGTTTTGAATTTTTCATTCTCCACAGACTCATTGGCAAAGGACTTTACGACACGAATTCCTGAAAGATTATCCTCGATCTGCGCATTGATCTCCGCGATCTTAGCACGACTTTCCTTGAATCCCTCACGCATCCGCCGATTCAGCTTATACGCAAAAATGAACAGAATCGGCAGAATGAGAAATGCCGCAAGAACCAGCCAAGGATTGACACCAAGCAAAATCACAAGCGCACCGATGATTTTCAGAACGGACAGAATGATATTTTCAGGACCATGATGCAAAAGTTCCGTAATATCAAACAAATCGGTCGTGATGCGGCTCATGAGCTGCCCCACCTTCTGATCATCGAAAAAGGAAAACGACAGCTTTTGCATATGTGCAAAAATTTCCTCACGCATATCATACTCGATTTTTGCGCCCATGACATGACCAACGTAACCGATATAATATCGTGCATAACAGTCGGCGGCCAGCAAAATGAACAGGCAAACTGCAATGATACACATCCGTTGTAAAATCACAGAGGATTCGCAGTAGATCAGCGTGTTGGTCACATAGCGGACAACCATTGGAATGGCAAGCGCGATTGCCGCAGACAACACCGCAAACAGCAAATCCGTGATAAACAACCGCCGATATGGACGATAATATCTGAACAGCTTTTTGATTTCCGACATGGATTTCATTCTAAACATCTTCCTTCTTTTTCATCCAAGTATCTGATTGAATAGCACCATTATACTACATCTCAAAGCATTTTGCAAGTTTTAGGCAAGGATGGAAAGTCGAATTGGAGTGTTGATTCTTACCGCCATATAACAAACACCGCTTCGGAGTTTGAATTCCGAAGCGGTGCTGTATGCGAATGGAAAGCGTTGTACCTAATGATAAATGTTCGGTAGTGTTATAAGCCGCAAACACACAAAAGCAGAGCGCCGCCTGAAAACGGCGGCGCTTCGTATATCAGGGTTTCGTTTTACAGTCCTTCTGTTTCATCATTTGTTATATCATTTTTAATGCCCGGGGATGTTGTAATAACATCCTCCGATTCAAACTCTGTCAGGGTAAGCTCCGGAGATGTATAAATGTTTTTCATGTGTTACTCCTTTCTTCAGTTGAACTGACTGCTCAGGTTGTAGAGTGCTGCACAAAGCGGTTTTAGTTCGTCTGAGCCGGTCTGCAATGCTTTGTAGATGTAGTTATAGACCGAATAGCCGTTCAGATCGCCGCGGAAATTACTCGGCTTGAATTCCTGCTCCACATAATAGAGACCGGGGTTATTATCGCTCGCCTCAAGGTCCTCGACCGCTGTATCGTTATCGTAGTAAAGACGAAGTTTCGGAACAGATTTCAGCAGCAGGGTTGCGCCGACAAAGTGCTCGTCCATATCGACGGTAGCGTAAGCTGCGAGTGCCTCGGAAATCTTGTTGTAATCATCTTCCGTATAGGACTTTCCGGCAGGTGCACCGCTGACACCGAAGTATGCAGCAGCCTGTGCGCCGTATTCGAGGAAGCTGTCCACGAAATCAGAATAATTGGGATCGTAATTCTTTACCCCATCCATGTATCTTTCAAGATAGAATTCGACTTCTGCGCCGACAGCGTTGCCTTCCTCGTCACAGAACTGTGCGGTGATCTCATCGTACATATTCTTTGCAGGCATACTGATCGGGAATACATAGTATCCGTCTTTGTCGGTGGAAGCCTCAGAAACATATACCACTAAATCATCGCTGAACTTGACATAGCCGTTCTTGTAGGAATCGCTCACCAGGTAGTGGAAGTTGATCGTGACATCGCCGTTATAGGATGCAGATACGCCCTCTGCCTTTACCACCGGCATCTTCTCTTGGAGCAGTTCAATGTTGTCACCGAATGCAGCCTGATAGCCTGCGGAAGCCTTATATTTTGCTGCAAACCCCTCAGGAACATAGATTGCGGTGAGCAGCGTACAATCCTTGAATATGGTTTCGCCATTGCAATTCAAGCTGGCGATTTCATCAGCTTCCGAGCTCTCAAATGTGATCGTTTCGAGTCCTGACTTTTCAAATACTTTAGCACCCAAAGACAAAACAGATTCAGGAATTGTGAAGTTTTTCAGTGCAGTACATCTTGCAAAAGCACATTCACCAATCTGCGTTACATTATTCGGAATTGCGATGTTTTTCAGTTCAGAACATCTGCTAAAAGCATAGTCATCAATCTTCGTTACACTATCCGGAAGTGTAACGCTTGTCAGCGAACTACATTCAGCGAAAGCATATTTACCAATCGTTGTCACAGTATCGGGAAGCGTAATTTCTGTCAGCTCGGTAAGATTCCAGAAGAAACCTTCTCCGATCTTTTTCAGATTCGTCGTTTCAAACTTGATACTTTGGATCGGCAAACCATAGAAATCCGTCAGATCTTCCAGATAGTCTCCAAGCGCTTCACCATTGCCTGAAATCGTCAGCTCTTTGGTATCTTTGTCGAATGACCATGTCAGATCTTCACCGCATTCACCGGAAAGCGGACACCATCTGCCGTATATAGTCGTATCCTCGGTAATAGGCCAATTAAACAAACATGGTGTAAAACAGACTTCCTCGCAGAACCAACCGATAAACATATATTCGTCCGGTGTTGTAAAATCTTTCGGTGCGGATACAAAATCACCGTCATCCACAAGCACATCGTCAATAGAAATACCCGTTGTGCCTGTATCAAAGGAGACAGTATGTTGTTGTGCCCACTTCGCATAGACGGTAGCAGAAGCAGTCAGCGGTGCGTCAAAATCGAACGCATTACCCTCTGTGCAGTCAGCATCAGTGTACCAGCCTGCGAACGAATAGCCGTCAGTAGTCGGTGTTTTCGGCTTTTCTGCCTTTTCGTTGATTTCAACAAACTGAGAATCGATCGGAGCACCTTTGCCCTGTGTATCAAAATTCAGAGTATAGCCAGCTTTCAGCGTGATCTTACCTGTTGCACCGAGTGTGGTCGTACCGTCCGGGTTTTCATCTGTCATGCCGAATACAGCCTTCCAATCATTCAGCTTGTCAGCAGGAACAAGCAACGTATTATTAGAAGAATAATTAAATGCTTGAGAATGCAAATCTTTCGGGCAGCCGGCAAATTGCAGAGTTCTGGCGATGTCAGCGTAACCAAAAGCCCATTCGCCGATGTATTCAACACTTGCCGGTATTTGGACAAATGCAAGTTGCTTGTTTCCTGAAAAAACGCAAGATTCCAATCTTGTAACGCCTTCCGGTATTACAACAGAAGTTAAAGCGCAGTTGTCAAAGGCATTTTCTCCCATTGATGTTACTTTTGGAATTTCAGCGGTTGAAAGCTTACCACAATATGCAAATGCATAGTCGCCGATTGTTGTAACGCTTGGCATTGATATGGATTCAATATTTCTATTTTCTTCAAAAGCGTTCGCACCGATCGCTGTAACATCATAGCCGTCGATTTTTTCCGGAATTACAATGTGACTGCTTGAGCCATGATAACCTGTGATCGTAACTGTATTCGTGCTGCTGTTAACCGAATACGCCAAGCCGTCTTCGGTCTCAGCCGCACTTGCGGTGATCGAGATGCTGTTCAGCACCTTTGTGTACGGGGCAAGCGGAACGGCTGATGCGACAAGCGCAACGGCGAAGATGCCTGCCAAAATTTTCTTAAAGTAATTTTTTGCCATTATTTTACCTCCCGTATATATTTTATCGGTTTTTGTTTTGCATCATCAAAAACCTATTATATTATACTACATTTTCAATGTAATGTCAATAGAAGCAGCGAGAATCAATGTGCTTTTTGACATAAAATAAATCGTGCTGTTATTGTGCACAATTACTAATTGTATAGATTTCTTTGTCACACGCAGATTTGATTTAGCCTGTCTCATTTGGTCAAAAACAGTCAAACGACTTTTTCAAGACTTCTCTATGCCATTTTTCAACCTTGATGGGAATACGCGGATGATTTTACCCTTTCGATTAAGCTTTTATAAAAAACGTCATTCGTGTCTTTTGGCGTTTCAGACAAGAACTGTTGAAATGTACAAAATATCTTGACAAAAAACGGTTTGTGGTAAAATAATTGCAGAAGCAACCTGTTGTTTTTTCGAACGAAACAGAAAGGCGGAATCAATATGAAAAGAATCCTATCTGCGTGTATTGCAAGCCTTATGGCGATCAGTTCGTTCTCCGCATGGAGCGGCGCGGCGGCTGAAACCGACAGCACCCTCTGGGAGAAGTTTCTCTGCTACGACCTCTGCATTTCCAACTACAACGCCCTGACTGCGGAGGAAAAAGAACTGTGCCACTTTATCTTTGACACAGAGCAGAACGCAAAGGATACGGTCATCTGCGAACGTGCGCGGCGCATACTGGCAGGCGATCATCCGCAAAATAGCAAAGCTCGACTGATTGACAAATTCTTCAAGATGCGACTCAATAAAAGCATCGAAGATACGAAGAAACAAAAACTTGGTTTAAGTTGACTCGCCATGTCCTGCGTCCAGCACAAACACCACCTCATCGCGCTGACCTTTTGCTGTCGGTACGGCATCTTGTTGCTGTCCGATTTCATTTCTCGCAATCGCAGTACGGATCCCAATACCGCAAAGCCCGAGCATCAGCAGCAAATATCCGCTTTTTCGTACAATTTTCTTGATGACTGGCTGCATATTCTGCATACCTCCCGTTTTCATTTGGTATATGCATATGCAGCCGTTTCCTTGACTATGCTTTTCAATCAAACAAAATACCGCCCTGCATTCACTTTCAATGCAGAGCGGTTCGCTTTTCAGAATCAATCCTCTTTCATCATCTTCTTTTCGTACGGATTATTGGATGTTGCATCGAATCCGTCAGGGAGATACGAAAGCGGAATATACTCTTCATACTCCAGATCCATGAAGTAGTTGCAGAAAATAATTTCCACATAGGTAATCGAGTTTTCCTGTTCAGGTGTCGGGATAGCATAGACAAAGCCGTGGTAGTCATCGACATAAACAGCGAGCGGATCCTTTCCGCCGCAGAATCCAGTCACGCCGTAAACACCTGCATAGTCCCCGCTTTCGTAGGCATCGAGTCTTGCGCATTCTGCGGCATAGTCCTCCTCGGAATACGTCACAGTCAGATAGCTCAGGAACTGGGCATCCCACGGGTTGTAGTAGACCATTTTATATTCGGGCACCTGCATATCCTCAGTGATCTCGGCAGGGAAGATCGTTTCATCCATCCCCCATTTTGCACGATATTCCTCATAAGCGTTTTCACCCATATAAAGCGTATAGTTGCGGACATCTGTATCCGTTTTCGGGTCGGAACCCCACATAAAAAGGAAGAAAAGGCTCACAAGCAGACTGTTCACCAAGACATACACGATCAGACAAATCACTCCGACTTTCCAGCCAAGCTTACGTTTCTGCTTTTTCTGGTACTTCGAAAATTCCTGTGCAGTATCCACACGAAGCTGCACATCCGCAGTCGGCTCTGTCATAGCAGTGTATGCAGCAGAGCATTCCGTGCATTGTTCCAGATGCGCCTTGACCTCATCCGTTGAATACGAACTCAGCATTTTCTCCGCATACAGCGGCAGCAGGTCCTTGACAATCTCACATCTCAGCATGATTCTCAGCCTCCTTCATTTTCTCCTGTAACATCGCATTGGCGCGATGAAATGTCACACACGCCCAGTGTGCATTCTTCTCAAACAGCGTTCCGATCTCTGCAAACGACAACTCTCCGAATATCCGCAAAGAAAAGACTTCTTTATATGGTTCGTGCAGCGTATGCAGCAGACGGTGGATCTGCATTGCAGTTTCCTTGTCGCCGATCAGTTCTGTAAAATCGGGGGTATCGTCTGCCAAAGCATCCAGCGCGTCCTCCGATGCCTGATGTTTCTGTTTGCGACAATGCGTCAGATACAAATTGCGTGCGATCGAACAGAGCCAGACACGCAGTTCCGATTCTCCGCGGTAAGTATCTATTGACTGAAATGCACGAAAAAAAGTTTCCTGTGTCAGTTCCTCGGCTATGGTCTCACTGCCGCTGATTCCGCGCAGAAACCGAAACACATCATCAAAATACGCACGGTATGCTTCATCAAAATTCTCCATACGAAGTCCTTCCTCCTTTCTGTTTTTTGCCCTTTCACAGATAAGACGCACGAATCTGAAAAATATCACAGAAATTCAAAAAAATATTTTCTGCAAACGAAAGCAGCTCTTTCTCATGCTTTCCGATGAAATACAATATCCTGCCCGATCGACAAACGGACACATAGGCTATTATAGCACAGCAAGAAATACAAATGAGATACAAGCAGCATATCATTTGTATCTCTTTTGTATCTGTTCCCATGCTATAATATAGAAGAAATTCAGATACTCGGAAAGGGGGAATCCCTGTGAAACGCTCTGCAATGCGGCTGCTGACGTTTTGTACCGCTGCTCTTTGTCTTGGATGGCTTCCAACTGCAAAATCGGATGTTTCGGCGGCAGGCAATTCATACAATCCGCTGATGTCCCATGCGGAAGATGCAGGAAGTTACTGTTATCAGTTCAACATCGACCTCTATAACCCCTGCAACAGCAACGACATGGACAATGATGCCATCAACGAATTCACCTTCTCTTTTTACTATGTGAAAGAGAACGGTCTCGGCAATACAGAAACGCTCGATTTGGATTTTTCATGGGACGGCAGCAAAAATCGCAACGCCGACTTCCTGAAAACACATTTCATCCGACCGAACGATAACCAGCAAAATGATACGTTCTATATCTGGCTGCCCGGAAAGCTGACGGAAGTCCAAATGCACCTCAACATGGACGGCGGTGAACGTCTCGGCTTTACTGTCAAGGAAATTCTCTGCAACAGGAAGAAAATCAACCTCGGCACAGACTATGTTTCCTCCGCTTACAGCGACTCGGACGGTGTAATTTCCTGCGCGATGGAATTTTCAGACTGCTCTGCTTTTTTACAGAAAAACGATTTTCTGGGCGATACGTTTACTGCAAAAGAAATCGAAAACTGTGTCAAAGGTCTTGATAAGAATTCCTTTCTCCGCGACCAGTATAACGCGATTCTCTGTCAGAAATATCTGAACAATTATGTCGCGTCCTATGACGGCGAGATCAATCAGAAATTCCCGCACTTTGATGAACCGAGTTTCTATAAATACACCTTGCTGTTCGTAATCGACAACCCACTCGATGCTGACGCACCTGCCGACAAAATCGACGAACTATGGTTTGATTTCAAATACCGTGAAGAAAACGGGTTCGCAAACGAACTCAAAACCTACCGTCTGGACTGTTCATGGAACAGCTACGAAAGCCGTAATATGAATCCTGAGATCACCCAAAAATTCCGCGGCTCCGACAAAACCTTTGCAGTCGATGTCTGGGTGCCGGGCGTTGTCGAACAGATTGCAATGCGGCTGAATGTCAACTTCACATGGGATTTTGATGAACTGTCGCTCTATTTGCAGGATGTATCCATCAATCAGCGCAGTGTTCTGACTGCCATCCCCTCCATCTATTCTACCGTTGGAGAAAGCAACGACACCGCAGTCCTGATCGCTGCACCCGGACAAATTGATTTGACACAGATGAGTGAAAACGATGCTTCCGCCTATCTGAATGCCCTGCGAAACGGTACTGCGGAAACGCCGCATGACCAACACGGCGGACTCGTCTGCGATTCGGTTCTGAACCAATGCTTCAAGAATCCGGAAAAATTCTTCTACCGCGCTGACCTTGATCCGACACTCCAAAAACTCCTCGGCATTCAGAAACCATTTATCTATGAATAATTCCTCAAAAACAAACGGACATTCCCACATCGGGAATGTCCGTTTTTTTACGGAGATACAAGCACATTTCCATATTGAGATGCAGCCTCGCAATGTCCGCCGGTGATCTCTGCGCCTTCCTTCGTTTTGTCGCCCTTGCGATTGGCATACAGATACAGTCGGGTATCTATCAAATCAGACGCACGGTCTGTGCGAGGATCATATTCGTATGCCACAATGCTTTCGCCAAGATTCATACGATTTCCGCCAAGTGTCAGAATGTTTTCCCAGACGCTTCCGCTGAGTTTATCAGGGATCCTGTCGCCCTCTGCGACACCCAGTCCGCAAATCGTGTTCGGGAATTTCTGCTTGACTTTTGTTGTATTCTTCGTCGTATAGTAAATGTAGATCGGATGCTCAGAATTGATTGTCACCGCACCCTCCAGATCGTTCATGTAGTATATATCTCTTGCACGCTTGTAGAGGATCCCGTCCACTTTCATTTCGTCCTGCGGCGGCTGATCAATGGTATAGAAAATATCCTTGATTGCCTGCGTGCCTGTTGTATCTTTTGAAAGCGGATTGTACTTCGAAAAGCCGAGCACTACACATTCATCGTTCGGATCCTTGTTGAGATTACACGGTAATGCACAGGTACAGTTCATTTCCAGCAAATCGCAAAGCGCATCTTCCAGCGTTGCACCGTGTCCCAGATACAATGCCTCCATATAGCTCTTCGAATCATCCGCATAGGTATGCAGATACAAACCGCAGTTCTTCTTGGCATGATACACGCCCTCACCGTTCTCTTTCCGATATTCCAGTACGGTAGATGCGCTGCCCACGATCGGAAGCGCGGAAAAATCTATATCGGTGATCGGTCTGCCTGTGCCTGCGCCCTGATTGCGTGTCGCATAGAGATAATACGAATTGCCGTCCGTGTCCTTTATCATATCGCCGCAGCGTTCATAGTTCACTCCGTCTATTTTGACGGAATCCGCTGCCAGACCGTTTGCCGCATCGTATTTGATAATATCGGTAATCGCCTCGCCCTGTACGCTTGTGCGGCTCACGCCAACATACGAACTGTTATCTGTCAGATAGTTTTTCCAGTCTTTCTGCCACGGCGTTTCCGATGCAAAATTACACGGCCAGACTTCATCGGTACATTGCATTGCAAGCTTGGAAATACACGCCATTTCACTCGGCTTTTCCAGCATCTTTACCATGTCTTTGTCAAGTTTCGCCCATTCCATCCCCTGCGCAGCAGCATTATCCGATGCGCTGTATGATGCAACATAGACCGATTTGATATAAGGCTTTTCCGTTACCTGCTTCCGCAGATACAGATAACACCCATAGGTGCTTTTCTTTTTGGAGGCGTATGCCAGATTGTGCGGTTCGGTGCGGTTCGGTGTACGAACATCCTGCACAGACACAAAGCCTTCTGATGTGACTGCTGTACCGTCCAGCGCATAAAGCGCCGTATCCGCTGCTGTGCTCTTCTCAAACGGCAGCGGCAGAACAAGTACATCTGATGCTCTCAGCGGTGTCAGTCCGCTGCCTGCACCCAACAGATAGAGATTCTTACAACGGAGCGTTGAAGCCGCCCAGCTGACATTCGATGCTTCCTCCCCTGTCTGCTCAAAATCCTCCGGCAGCATATTCTCACGCAGGTCATACAATTCATCCGATGCGCCAAGCGTAGTGTTCAGATAATCATGCGTGCTGCTGTATCCGAGAAGATGATAATGCGCATTCATATAAAAGTGATAGAGGTCATAGCACACACTGCACGCTGCATATGCACCGTTGGACGATTCATTCTTATAGTTTCCGAGAAACACAGGCAGAGATTCCACCTGCGGTGCCGCGGTATACGAACGAATGTCATAGAGCGCACGTTTCGGATTGTAGGTCGTCGTGTAGATCAAATAGGATTCCATCGGCATATCATGGGGATTCTCCCAGTAGTTCATATCCGTAATGTCGCCGAATGTGTGATCATCTGTCATCAGCACATCATCATTGAGATGCAGGGGCACAACTTTGCCGTTGACGCTGTCGGCAAGAAGATTCACATAATTCCTGACAGAATTCTTTCCGGACTCCGTATAATGCCTGTAATACGATCTGCCGACAACAAGCGTCAGACCGCCGAGATACTGTTCGGATGCACCGTCCTCCGAATGCGATGTATATTCCACAGACGGACGGAAATATATGAAGCGTTTCGGAAGCGGGATCAGGTCATCGTCATCCTTTTTCTCTGCTTCCGCCTTGCTGTATTCCTCCGTACCGCGGTCAAGCGGCTCTCTGCGCGGAAGATTGAAATTATACGGCAGTCCGCCGAACAGATTGACAGGTTCATACCCCTCAGGAATGGTTTTTACATCCTCTGTCACCAGAAAATCTGCAAGGATCGGTGAACCCATACATTCGAGCTTTGTAAAGTACAGCGTGTCGCCTGTCTGCGATGTACCTGCGGATGAATATGTTCCCTTTCCGAACATCATCTGCTTTTCTGCCGACTGTGACATCACTCGGATATCCGTTACCGCTTCTTTCGGATTGGTCGTTGTCTGATAGCCGAAATACAGATGCTCTGTACCGCGGTTGGTCAACAGATCGGAAATCGCCGTATCGAGTGCGGTATAGTTTTCCATCTGAAGCGCAGTTTTCGCTTCCTCCGGCGAACGGCCGGGCATCAGCTTGACCGATTTGACATAGAGCTGCTCCGCAGATTTGGTTTCTGTCCCCTCATTGATCGTCACATTGGCATTGGCTTCGGTGCGATAGAACAAATACGTATCGTACCGTGTGGACTGTGACAGATAGGAATTCAGATTCGCCGCTGTCGGACGGTTAAAGCAGCAAAGCGGTGTATAGCCGCTCGGAACGGACACAGAACCCTTCTGTACACGGAACACATTCCCGTTTTCATCCAGACAAAGCGGACTGCCTGCTTTCTCCTCCTTTGTATAGTAAAGCACGTTCCAGCGTTTGTCTTTCCCCTTACCGAAATTCAGGTCATTGTCTTTGGCAGGTGCAGATACCGCCTGATAGTAGAGCCAGTAGGTATCGTCCTCCACGCTGTCAAAGATTCCTTCCGGAGGCGGCTCGTAGCTCACCTTGTCGCTCAGTTCTTCATCGGAGAAGAATATCATCTCCACAATTTTCCAGACGAGCATCGCCGCAAGCGCGATCAATCCGATATAGCCTGCTGCCCAGAGAATACAGCCGATGGCACCGCCGATGATTCCAAGCGCACTTCCACTTGTGATCAGTCCCATCCACAGACTGAATGTGATCGCAGAGGCAGAACACGGCAGGATCGCCATTGCCAGATTCACAACAGATACGACTGCGAATACATAGACCATGATATTGTTGGCTACTTCAAAAACATGGTTGACATCCTCGGCGACCGTTGTCCGTTTCATCAGGAATTCATGCTCTTTGCCTGCACGCTCACCGGAAATCGCTTCGCTCGTTACAGCAACCTGTTTTTCAAAAATACTCTGATCCACGCCCTCCCAGACGGAAATGTATTTCTGTCCGTTGTAGTCGTGAATGGCATCCTCAAAAGACTGAAACGCATCGTTTCGTTCCTGTTCGATCTTTGCAGCATCCGGATCGGAACAGAGGTTCATAATGGACATAGGCAGACCGTTGAGCTGTGTTGCAGTCACCTGCCCGCGTGTCATGGCGGCGACAAGCGGATACAGCATCTGATAGTCGTTCTTTGCCGCATAGGTCTGCTTGCCTGCTTTGATAAGATATTCCGCCACAGACATCTGATCATTATACCGATAATCCGACAGAATATTATATGCAAGCAACACACCGAGATCCGCATTTTCCTCATCCGCAGGCTGTTCCATCACCAACTCATGAACATCTTCTACATCCGAGATGGCATTCGCTTCCTCAGAAATTGCTGATTCTGCACCTTTTTCAGCTGTTCTCGCAGCGGCATCTTCATAATCCGATGCAAACACCTGTACGATTCGGCGTAATTTCACAGCCGCATCATAGTATACCGCATCATACTCTGCGGTCAGTTCATCCGCATCCAACAGTTCGACAATGCCTGTACGGCTGATTCTCGATGCCCAGTTGTTGTATGTCGGAGAACATTTCACCACGACTTCTGCCGATGTCAACGCAGCCGTTGTTTCTTCCGTTGTCGTGGCTGCAGCAGTTGTTGTTTCTGCAAATTCCGAAGTGTCCGTTGTTTCGATGGGAAGTGCAGTGGTTTCGTCAGAAAACATCGTTGTCTGTTCTGCTTCCGTTGTCACATCCGCTGTCGTTTCTGTAACTTCTTCGGTGGAAGTTGTTGTCGTTTCTATGGTCGATGCAGTTGTTGTTTCCGTTGCCGATGTTGTGACAACCTCCTCGGTTTCTGCATTTTCCCACGGCAGAATGGACGGTTCATCGCCCAGATCCACAGGGACAGTTTCAGCCGCTGTGACAACATATTCCTGCGGTTCGAACTGTTCATCGGGGTTATAATCCGCAACTGCTCCAAGCATGGCAGAATAGAGTGCAGTCACAAACGACACAGACGAACGTGTCATCATACGTGTCAGAAATTCCGCATCCCGCTGATCACTCAGCAGGTAATCGCCGAGCAGCATATCTTCTTCATCTACATAAAAATAGTTGAGCATTCTGTATGCAGCAGCGGCAGAAGGACTGCCTTTGGCAAGGTTGTCACACATCTCATCTGCACACGAAAACAGCTCCTCTGCCAGCGGCAGCATACTTTTTGCCTGCTGATCTACGACTGTTGTATAATCATACGCTTCATACCCATTGCACATTTGCAGCATGGAGATCTTTGTGATTGCCTGATCACGCCGTTTGGTCGTCTGGTAGCCAAGCACCAGCGGTGAAGCAGTTGTCCCCTCTTTCAGGTTGCCCTCCTGCGGAATAAACCCTGCTTTTCTGCATTCGTTCAGCGCAGCTTCATAAGTGGAACCTGAAAACAACTGCACAGCGGATACATAGGTGTAATCCATCTCTGCCATAACAGCAGAATCGGCAGAGGATTCCAACACGAACACAAATGTCAGCATCAGGGCAATGACCGGCGCAATGATCTTCTGATAGAGTTTACCGCGCATCTTTCTTCACCCTGCCTTTCTTGTACAGCAATGCGAGTGCTGCACCCAATATCATAATCGTCAGACCGACTACGATCGCAGTCAGACTGCCAGCACCAACTGCGGATGCCGTATAAAGCTTTTCGGTTTTCGTTGTAACAGCCTTAAAATTCTTCTTTCCGCTGTCGGCAAAAAGATAATTCTGCGCCTGATAATAACTTGCGTTTTCAACAGCGATCTCTTCTTCGTCCTCATCGGTCGAAACATAAATGGCAGAGCCCTCTTCCAGACCGCCGCAGTTGATGACACCATAGTACAGATACACATTGTCAGACTTGTTTTTTACGGTATTCTCTGCTATGACAACACGATTCTGTACAGACAGATCCGCAGGCGTGTCGTGGTACACACCGCCGCCGTGCTCTCCTGCGGTATTCTCTGTGATCAGACAGTTGGAAAGACACATCGATGAGGATGCATACAGTGCGCCGCCTGTTTCCTCTGCATGGTTGTATTGCAGTACATTGTCTTTCAGGATCAGCGGCAGAGAAGTATTCTTACCCAGCCAGTCCAGATAGCACGCGCCGCCGTTTTCTGCACGATTGAATGTAAAGCGGCAGTTGTCCATTGCAAATGACTCCGAGTCAATATCCACATACAAAGCGCCGCCTTCTCTTTGGGCGTAATTGCCGTAGAAATAAGAATTTTCCAACTGACAGGAAGCACCTTTCTCCACCATGACTGCACCGCCTTGTGCCGCATAGTTTCCGTCAAATATCGTGTTCGTGATCACAGCATTGGCAAAACGCAGGAAAATTGCACCGCCGTCCAGACCGTCCGAACCATTTGCATAAAAACCTGCACCGTTGATTTCCAGAACGGGCGGTTCGACTGTCTTTCCCTGATTTTCACTCTTGCCCAGATACTCCTGCGTATCCTCATAGTTGAAGCCTTTTGCACCGATCGCTCCGCCAAAGCACTCACTGCGGCAGTTTACAAACGAACCGCCGTTCATGCAGAGTTTGGTATTGGCTGTCATTTGAATTCCCGATGCATCGACATACCGCGAATAGCCGCCTGTCAGGATGCCGCCTTTCTGCACATAGTCGTCATGCACCATGTCAGGGTTGGAATCTGTAATCGTCAGTTCGCTGTCCATCAGCATAGAAACGATAGAACTTTCTTGACTGCGGACATTTGTCAGACCACGGTCCAGAACATGACCGTTCAGATCAAGCGCGATTCTTGTACCGGAAGGAAGCTGTAAGCCGCCGTTCTTGAACGCATCATAATTCTCCACAACTTTCTCACTTCGAAACGATTCCTTTGCATGAATATCCTGCATCATCTGAATGGATACCTGTGTTTGCAGACTGCGGCTCTTTGTAACCGCATCACTCCATGCCAATCCAAAATCATCGTATTCGAGCGTCTGACCGTCTGCCGTTACAGTACAGCATACATCTGCCGCCCCGACAGTCAGCGGCGTCATTCCGACACCGCACAATGCAGCAGCCGCAAACATACAAGCCAAAAGCTTTTTTCGCATGAGATCCCCTCCTTTTCGGATTTTTTCAACACTAATTTCCTATATCATACCACAATCAGAGATACAAATGAGATACAAAAACGGGAATAACGTCATTTTTATACATAGATACGCCAAATTTCATATCAAACGAAGCACTTTTCGAATCATACCCAACTTTTTATAAATTTAAGATACAAAGAGCATATGGAAGCATACATATCATTTTTTGAAAATCTAGGGTGTACTTGGTTCTAGTACAATTTGTATATTTAACTATTATGTGATATGATAACATCATCGGGGGTGTACAACCCGAAAATACAATTCAAAACATATGATTATGGAGGACTACTACTATGAGCAAAGCAGGCGCAATTCTTATCACTTGGTTCCTGGGCGGTCTTGGCGTCCACAGATTTATGACAGGCAGAATCGGTACAGGCATTCTCTGGCTGCTGACATTCGGCTTGTTCGGTATCGGCTGGCTGGTAGACCTGATTCGTGTCATCATGGGCAAGTTTACTGACAAAGACGGTATGGTCTGGGGTGCATAATCCCTGACAAAAGCCCCCTCTGTCCTTTGTTGCGGCAGAGGGGGTTTCTGCATGTTTGTTTCCCTCGGAAAGGCAGATTCTATTGACTTTTTTACAGTATTATGGTATAATATGCTTACAAACCGCAAAGAAAGGATGCGATACCATGGGACTGCTGCAAAAAGTACTGTATAAACTCGCAGGTACGAGCGAAGAAGTGCAGAAAATCTATACGGAAAAAGGATTATGCCCTGAGTATGTTGAAGCGTATCACGCACTCCATCCGAAGCCGAAAACATTTGACAAGTGTCTGATTGCCGACATGTATCTCGCAATCGACCAATTTGATAAAGCGGGCGAAATTCTGGACAGCATTCATATCGGATTCATGTCTGACGATGACGAAAAAGGTATGTACTACTATGTATTGATGAACTACCTCATGCTCACCAAACGCAAAGACGAAGCCATCAGCATCCTGAAGCGTGAACAAAAATATCTCAACATCTACTGGGGTTCTCCGGGACGCGCAAGATTCTGCGGTGCATTCTATGACTGCGTTGCGACGCTCTCATCTGCCTGCGGTTATTCTGATATTGCAAATTACTATTATCAGCTGGAGCAGGCTGCAAATGCCAAATATGATCGGACAGGTCTGATGAGTCCGATTTCCAAGCTGAACATTCTCTATGCGGCTAAAAGTCCTGAGGCAGATGCACAGGTCGAACCCATCCGTCAGCAGATCGAAGCGTATAACGACTACAAGAATGTCTGGGAAAAAGACTATTTTCTGAAATTACTCGAGAAAGCAAAGCGTTTTGCAGAACTGTAAGATGAACAAACGGCTGTGTATCACAATTTGTGATGCACAGCCGTTTTCAATATAAAAATATGCCTCTGTCAAACTGTTGTCTGACAGAGGCGCTTTTTTGGAAATCAAATCATGAGAGTTCAGGAAAAGGGTTTCAGGGGTAAGGGAAGAGTACACGAATGCAATGAGAGAGATTATTCTTCCTCGCTTGCTTCGGTATCAACAGTTTCATCAGAAGCTGCTTCTTCTTCAGCAGCAGCTTCTTTTTCCATCTGTGCTCTCAGATGCGGAGGAATCGGTGCATCCTCAGGAGCAACAGGCGGTTCCGGCTTTACCAGCTCTGCAGGTGCTGCAGGCGGCTCCGGCTTGTTGGAATCGTCAACGACGGGCGGCTGCGGCTTTTCGCCATCAGCAGGGCCAGCAGGCGGTTCCGGCTTATTGGTGTCGTCGACGACGGGCGGCTGCGGCTTTTCGTCATCAGCAGGAGCGATCGGTGCAGCAGGCTCAGCCATCATGGTGTTGATTACGAAATCAAACCAAGCTGCCTTTGCATCATCATCAACGAAAGTCTTGTTCTCAAAATCAAATGTTGCTTTTACCAGTTCCTTAACGTCAACCGGCTTTGCAGGAGGCTCAGGCTTGTTGGCATCGTCAACAACGGGCGGCTCCGGCTTCTCAGCATCATCCTCAGCAGGTGCTACAGGAGGCACCGGCTTTTCAGCGTCGTCCTCAGCAGATGCTACAGGGGGTTCCGGCTTCTCAGCATCGTCAACGACAGGTGCTTCCGGCTTTTTCGGCTCTACGAGGAAATCGTTCTCGCAGAAATCGAACCATTCGTCTTTTGCATCATCATCAACAAAATCGAGTGCTTCGAGGTCAAAATCCTTCTTGACCATTTCCTTGACGCCGATGTGCTTCTTCGGTTCAACCTTTTCTTCGGTTTCAGCAGCAACGTCACCAGCTTCTTCTGCATCAGCAGTCTCTTCGGTAGCAGTATCGTCTTCCGTTGTTTCTTCAACAACTTCTTCGATGACTTCTTCCTCAGCAGCTTCTTCTTCAGCAGCTTCATCGGTGGTCGTTACGATTGCGGTGTCGCTCTCTTCCTTTGCGTCAGACAGGTTATTTGCGAATACGCAAACACCGGTCGTACCGGTCAGGACAGCAAGAGCAGCGAGTGCGGAAAGGATCTTCTTGCTTTTCATTGGTAAAACGCTCCTTGTTTCAAATTTTGTTTTTTCTATTCCACTCCTATTGGAGCAAAATGAACTGGGGGATAGGGAACACGGCACAAAGCATTAGGGAAGGGAGATGCCGCTTGGCAATGGCAAGCTGAAGCGGCTTGCTTTGTGCTGTGTTTTGGGGTTTCTAATTACAGGTTACGGAACGTCCTACCGAAAAGTGGGGTATCTCAGAAAATTTTTTCGGAAATTTTTTCGATTTGTGGTTCTTCTGTCATTTCCTCCGCCGCAGAAACCTCCAAAATCTCCATATCTGCTTCGTTTTCCATTACAGCATTCTGTGGCTGCGGAAGCATCAGATTTTCTGTTTCCTGTTCGGGAACAGGCAGGATCGGCGGTTCGATGGGCTGCGGCTTCTCTGCTTTGGGCGGATGTACAGGCAGCGGCGGAACGATTTCTTCGCCCTCTTCGGATTTCTCCACAGGGGCATTCGGTTCCGCTTCCTGCTTTTCAGGTTTTACAGGCGGCTCTATTGGCTGAGCTGGCGGTTCAGCCACAGGCACATCATCATTCTCCTTCGGCTGCGGCAAATCTTCCTCAGACGGCGGCAATGCAGGTACATCGTCCGACTTCGGCTGCGGCAGTTCATTGCCCTCGGTATGCTTGGGGGTATCATGAACGGTCGGCGGTTGTACTGACGGATCATGCGCATCGTTTTCGTGCGGTGCAGGTTTATCCGCATCAGAAACAGGCCTGTCATCTGCTTTTGGCGGCTGGGGTTTCCCGTCCCCTGCCTTCGGCGGCTTGTGTCCGTCCGCAGAATCGTATGCGTCCAGCGTCTGTACATGAACATTGAGATTCAACTCGGATATTTCCTTTTCGAAATCCGATTTCAATGTGTCATAGCTTTCTGCATCATCTGCGGAGATATACATATCAAATGTATCTCCTTCGTCCAGATATCCATGCGCTTTTTCGATTTCCAGCAATTCGTTTGCGACAGTCATACTGTCCTTTCCCTTGCCGTCATACGTTTTGAGAATCTCCGAGCCGTATGCATCCTCACTCTCAATATAGACCACTTCACCTTTATGGTTGACGCCCATCTTAAACTGGGCTTCCGTCGAGATCATGACCACAGATTCCGTTTTCAGATTCTTTGCATAGTACTGATACCCACCGACAGATGCGATCGCAAGACAGGCTGCTGCTGCGGCGATCGTCCCGATAATCACGCGGATATTCGGTTTTGCTTTCTCCGCAGTCGGTTCCATCAGAATCGGATCCGTTACGGTCTGTCCAACGGAATAGTGCAGATTCGCCGCTTTCACAAAATTGGAAGCCTCATCCATCAGAATCACGTAGGCAGGATGACATTCCATCACAATATAGCTCATGATTCTCCTCCTCTCTCAAATACTTGTACGATATGCTGCCACAAAATTTCATATGGTTTTGCACAGATCAACAGGACAGCGACCAGATATCGCCGATGCCGTTCGAGCGGTTTTCGTTCGACCGCCGCGCCTTTTGCGATTTTTGCGAGCGGTACACGCTTTGTCCGCATAAATTCCGATAGTATTTCAGGATTTCCTTTCGCATAGGACACCGCTTTCCGACAGATTTCCAGCGTGCGCTGCTGCCGCGGCGAATCCTCTGTGACCTCCTGCATCGAAACACCAAAGGTTTCCATTTCTGTGGACAATTCGGAAATTTCTGCTCTAGTAGCATCCCGAAGCTCGTTGCTTTCAAACGCATTCTTCGGGTCCTGAATGGTGTCCATCAATTCCGTGTCTTCATCCTCATTGGTTGTTGTGTCAAGTGAAATATGTCCTTTGTTGCGGCTTTCTCTGCGGTAGTTGTCGATCAGTCGGTTCTTGATCTGCAAGGCTGCAAAGCTCAAAAACGAACCGCGCCGCTTGGAATATTTACAAATGGATTCATAAAACGCGAACATCGCAATACTCAGTTCATCGTCCTCCGCTTCCGGCGGACGTTTCAGGAATTTTGCCGTTTCGGACTTGATAAACGGCATATACGCCGCAATCAGTTCGTCAGCGGCACGGCTGTCATTTTTTGCCTGATAGACCTGTTCCACGATCTCATGTGCCGTCGAATCCATTATCTCCCCCCCTTATTAAATATAGTTTACGGACAACAATGCGAATAATCGGGGTAATCCGCAAATTTTCCGCAAAAATTTTTCCGATTCGATTATAGCATATTTCCATGTCGTTTTGCAAGCCGATTCCTGCGCTTTTTTCGGAATCGCTTGACTTTTCAGTCGCGAATATTGTATAATAAAATCATTACATGGAAAGGAGTCTACGCATGGCACGGTCATTTTCCGGCAAAGAAGCAAAAAAACTGATTGCTGACCACCAACAGCTCCGAAAAACTTACACAGATATTCTCGCATATCGTGATACCTGCACGAATGCTCTGCAAAATGAAGGAAAACTGCTGCTTGGGAAACGCGCATTTTCCGAATGGGTGAACGGCGATATTCAGGCAGATGCGCCCTCTGAACCGATTCCCCAGCAGTTTCATACCCTGATGCTTGCGCTGGTGCGTTCCAAAACGGTTCAGCCGATCGCGGACTGCTGCGGACAGCTGAAATATCAGTACGAATTTGATATTACAGCCAAACTGGACGATGTCGCCGCAGGCACAAACGGCGTCAAGTGGATGTTCGCCTCCAATACAAAAAAAGCGCAGGCAGATGCGGCATTCCAGTCGCTTTCCGAACTGCTTGCAGGTTCCTATGCACAGACCATCTGGTCATGTGAAGCGGAAGTCAATGCGGTGAAATATCAGGCTGATATTGCGGCACTCGACGAATTCTCCGCAGAGCCCTCTGCTTACCGTGACACTTTTTTTGCCGTCTGTAAGGAATCCGATACGGCGGAATGTGTGACTGCTCTGCTTGACAAACTACGCGCTCTTGATGCGCTGTCCGATAAAGCATCCGCTCGCATCCAATCCGAACAGCAGCAGGTCAGCGAAACCGCTAACCGTATGGTCATGGCGGATGTACTCGAGATCCTCAAAACGATTCCTGTGGAGGAATTGAATCGTGACAAAGGCGGTTTCCGCGTCAAGACGCTGCGCGACTTCGGGTTTGAAACAATGGCGGATATTTATTCCGCAACCGAACGCCAAATTGCCTCCGCAAACGGCATCAGCGACACTGCCGCAGCGGCAATCAAACTGCTGGCGCAAAACCGTGCGGAACAAACCGTCAGCAGCGCGAAAATCAAGCTGAACGCCGACAGCCGAACGCCTGAATCCACACAGCTTCTCAAAAATATCCACACGTACCGCACACTCTCCGACAAGCAGCACACGCTGGAAGTCTATCAACAGGCACACGCGCATAATTTCAAAACCGCAGAAGCACAGCTCGCAAAGCTCGAAAATTGTGCCGAATGGCTGTTCTTGGCATACGATGAAAAACGGCTGATTTTGAATGCCTACGAGGATCTTTCTGTGATGTGCAATGGCGAATACGCGCAGACCGTCTCGCAGATCTGTCAGGAAATGCTCGATTTTCAGCCGCTTGACGATGATGCTGTCTGGGCGGATTTCGAAAAGAACTCCATTCTGTATTTCAATGTGCTGGAAACCCTTGTTCCCGGTGCGATCGGCGGCAGCGATACCCGATACGGACTGCCCGAGGACCTCGCACGCGAAATTCAGGACGAGGGATTTTTCCCCGACGGACTGCTCTGTGAGCTCCGCCACTATCAGGAACTGGGCGTGAAATATATCCTCCACCAGGAACGTGTTCTGCTCGGCGATGAAATGGGACTGGGCAAAACCGTGCAGGCGATCGCCGCTATGGTATCGCTGAAAAACACAGGTGCTACGCATTTTCTCGTCGTATGTCCTGCAAGTGTCCTTGCAAACTGGTGCAGAGAGATCCGCAGCAAAAGCAAGCTTTCCGTCACGAAGATCCACGGTGCTGCCAAAGAGGATGCGCTGCTGCAATGGCAAAAAAGCGGTGGTGTCGCGGTGACGACTTACGAAGCGACTGCGCTCTTTACATTCGAACCCGATGAAAAAATCGGCATGGTAATCGTCGATGAAGCGCATTACATCAAAAACCAGAACGCCAAGCGCACTCAGAACACAGCACGTATCTGTGAACACGCCGAAAGACTGCTGTTTATGACCGGCACGGCTCTCGAAAACAACGTAGACGAAATGATTTCCCTGATTCGGATTTTACAGCCGCAGTTAGCATCTGAAATTCATGAAATCGCATTTCTTTCGTCAGCACCACAGTTCCGCGAGAAAATCGCACCTGTCTACTACCGCAGAAAACGCGAGGATGTCCTGACGGAACTGCCCGAACTGATTGAGAACAGGGAATGGTGTACGCTGCTGCCTGACGAGGAAAAAGTCTACGAAGACGCCGTTCTGGCAAAACAATATCCGCAGGCACGGCAAATGTCATGGAATGCACCCGATCTGACACAATCTGCAAAGGCGAACCGTCTGTTGGAACTGATTGCGGATGCGAAAGAGGACGGTCGGAAAATTATCGTATTTTCGTTTTTCCGCAATACGATTGAAACCATTTGCAAGCTGCTCGGTGAACAATGCTCTGAACCTGTCAACGGCTCGACACCCCCTGCAAAACGGCAGGAGATCATTGACAAATTCGAGAACGCGCCCGCAGGTTCTGTGCTCGCCGCACAGATTCAGGCAGGCGGTACGGGACTCAACATTCAGGCGGCAAGTGTAGTCATACTTTGCGAGCCGCAGTTCAAACCGTCCATTGAACATCAGGCGGTATCGCGTGCCTACCGTATGGGACAAACACGAAATGTGCTGGTCTATCGGCTGCTCTGTGAGGACACTATCGAGGAGAAAATTCTTGAGCTGCTCGCCAACAAGCAAGAACAATTCGATGCATTTGCGGACGAATCGACCGCAGCTGCTCAAACTGCCGAACTGGACGACACGACCTTCCAGCAAATCATTCAGGAAGAGATCGACCGTATCAACGAAAAGCGTAATTCCGCATAAAACAAAAATCCGAGTGTTTCACGCACTCGGATTTCTTGTTGCATGGACAGCATTCAGCCCATCTGCACGGCGATGTACAGATGGGCTGATGCTCAGAAAGGAAGAATAGAATTATTCGGTTGGAATCTTTCCAACGCAATGCAGTTGGATATTGGAAATTGTGTAAGTACCCTTGTTGTAGCCGTTACCGATATCAAAGCTGATGCGTGCGTTGCCGCATCCTTCCGTCATATTGAACGTTGTCTTGCACTGTACAGGATTGGACGGAGTCGGTTCTTCAACGGCTGCATAGAATTCTATCCACGGATCATAGTCCTGCATAACATTGACTTTCAGTTTTCCGTTGGTATTGCAGGAAATATCGTAAGTCAGTTCATACTGGTAACCGCTGAAAAGCTTCAAACCGCTATACGCCGGCTGAACCGAATAATAATTGGAACCGCAATTCTTGACTTCAATCGTAAATTCAGTTGCCGATGTCTTCTGCATTGCAGAATCACCGCCGTCATAGTTATTTGCTTTCCAGTTGTCCTTGTTTGTAATCAGATCGTCTTTCGGGACTTCCTTGTAGCCCAGCAGATAGTCAAGGCTTTCCATTGCAGGATTATAACGCTTTTCAAAGAAACCTTTCAGGAAGTTGATTGCATATTCATCCAGATCATGCTTATCCCAACGTGTGCTGGAAGCCGCGACTGCCAATTTGATTCTTTCTACATTTGCATCAACCATTTTGCTTACAGTCGAAGAGTCTTCACCATAGAAAGTTTTCTTTGCAATCTCATCGAATCTTGCGTAGAAGCGATCTCTGAACTCTGTGTTTTTCAGCAGATTCATAAAAATACGTCCAAGGCTGGTGTCATCTGGGCAAGAAGAATAGTAACTGAAAATATCGGTATTATGACAACATCTCGTATCATTATCACCATAGAGATTGGTCGAAAACTCTGTGTCATAGAGTGCAAATCTCCATTTTCCATCGTTGTAACCCTCGCCGTCTTTCTTAGTGCTGCGCCACATGAACCAGTTATTCGTGCCCAATTCATTGGACCAGTCATAGTTTGCAATATAGGCTTCGACTGCAACATAATCAATAAAGCTGTCGATATCAACCGTATTACAGAAAGTTTCATAATTTTCAGCAACGGTCATATCTGCCTTGCTTGCTACTGCTGCATAAGCCATATATTTTTCGCCGTCGGAATCAAGGTCAGTTTTGCCGTCTTTATCAGGAATCTCGTCACCGCTCTTGATAATAGATACGTTCTTTTCCTTGACACCATAGTGCGATGCGACATAGGTTTCACACAGTTTTTCCTGCATGGAGTAGTAGCCCCAGAATTCACCATCGAGGAATACAACAGTATCGCACTTTGCAAGTGTTCCGACCTTGACTTCGTTGCCTTCCTCATAGTTTGTATCATCTGCTACAAGATTCTGAATGATGTCATCGCGAACACGCGCATTGCCGTAGTCATTGCCGCCGTTGCGGAGTGTCAGCTTGGAGAACGATGTAATATCCTCGCCTGCTTCACTCTTCAATCCCGCAAAGAACGGATAGTCGATCGAGGTGCTGCCGTACTTTGCGCGGGCGTAGAGGTTCATGCTCTTTTGTCTGTAAGAACGTGTCGCATTACCCGAAACCTGCAAGCCGACATTGCCAGAATAGACGGGTTCCTGGTTCTTGAAGACTTCCATCGTCACTTCACATTCCATATCGGAATTGTAGTTGGTCGGGTTTTCCTTGCTGTAATCGGGAAGATCTTTGTATTCGGGATTGTCTTTCTTTTCATAGTAGTTCTTGCCGCAAACCAGAATACCATTCTCTTCACCGATGAAGTTGTCGGGATCGGACGAGAGCGAAATGACGTACATATCATTGTAGAAGCTGTCATTCTTGTCCACAAAATAGGTATTGGTAACGACTTTGCTCGGTTCGCTGCCGTCTGTCGGGACTGCAACTGCCTTGATAACCGTGCCTTTCGGGACATTCTCTTTCGACGGAACAAACGGTTCCTTCGAATACTTGTTGCCAATCCAGAAATCATCACAGGCAGCCAAGCTGTTTGTACGGTCGGTGCCGTCGGTAATCGAAATTGCATTGTTATACTCGATTTTCGATGTACTTGTTGTCGGATCGGAACCATCCAATGTATAATAGACTTTGCAGCCTGTCGGTACAGTCAGCGTCAGCGACTGTGTGCCAGAATAAAAACGGGAAGACTTGGAGAATTCCGGGGCAGCAGCCGGGACTGCGCTCTTTGCACTGTTGTTGGATTTGCCCGGTGTTACGTGGTAAATATCCCACTCAGTACCGCCGTCAGGCTTTCGCGCATAGGACAGGTCGGTATCAATGGTTTCAAATGTCACGGTATCGATCAAGCCGTATTCGGGATGTGTCAGCGTCAGCGTTTCGCCGCTCGATGACAAACCGAACGATGTGGTAAACTGCTCCGTGTCCTTACTGTCGCAATAAACCAGCAGATACGCACCCTTTCCGATTTTGGTATTCTCAGGGAATGTAAAGCTGAACGGCTTGTCTGTATCGTCCGAAATACCGATTCCGTCCAGTTCGATCTCATGGTCAGAACCGTTGTAAAGTTCCAGCCAGTCAGGATAATTGCCTGCGTTATCTTTCAGACAAGAAGTATTGACGCTGCATACCTCGTTGATGACAAGTCCCTTGTAGTTCTGGTCAAGCATCATCTGATTCGATTCAGCCACATAATCCAGAGCGGCAAGGTAATAACCATAGAGCGCGTAAACGACGTTGTCCAGATTGTCCTTGCCTTTGCCCAGCGAATTGACACCGTAGCTCAGTGGACAGATTTTCGCCTTATATTCGCTGCCGTTTTCATCTGTCACAGTCAGCGTGAACTTTGTACCGAGGTTTTTCGCTGCAATATTCGGAATCTCTACATAGTAAAGATCGCCGTTTTCCTTGGGTTCCAGCGGTTTTTTTCCGGATTCATCTTTCAGCTTGAAGGTGTATTCTTTGATGGAATGTCCTTCATCCACTTTGAAATACTGGCGCATACCCGTTTGGGTTTGCAGAAGAAGTGTTTCTCCGTAATGCGTCAAGCCTTCCGGAATAGTGCCTGAAATATCCATGTTGTACGTATCGGGAATCGCAGTCGGAAGCGTTGTCAGCGGAGTACCGCCGTTTGGCAATGCGCTCGCATGATAGTTGAAATACACCTGCGTATAAGAACCGTAATCCAGCATCGCTTTTACAAGATTCTTCGTGATATCGGTATACGAGCCGGTTGTATCCGACAGAATCGACTGCGCATACTGGCTGACCGAATACTCAATTTCACCGCTTTCGGTCTTATCATCCAGCACAAGTTTCACATGGATACGATCGTTCATCTGACGGGCGACCAGCTGACAGCTGACAGCATAGCATGGACTTCCATTCACCGTCACAGGCGTCAGAGATTTCAAAGGGACGATCTGTGCGTCTTTGCTATCGCCGATTTGAAAGCTCATATAGGCAGAATCAAGCACCGAATTCAGCTTTTCTCCGATTTTCAGATAGAAAGTCATGCCGATTCCACCGTTTAAGACGACATTCGCGCCCAACATCTCCGCATAATCTGCGGAGATGTCAGGCAGATTCGTAGAAGCAGCATATACCTTCATTTCATCAAGCATTCCGACGGGGAGGGACGGGAATGCAAGGCAGGCAGCAGCTGCGAAAGCTAGCATCCGATGTTTCATTCTTGTTCATCCTTTCGTAATATATTACTGAAATATTCCTAAAAAGTATCAAACTATATGTATTATATCACATTCATTAAATAATTTCCATAGTTTCCTGCAAAATTCGTTTCACATTACAAAAATATCCATCCCGTTTGTACACTTCCACCGAAAAGGTTATGAAAATAAACAAAAAATATCCCCTCCGTATATATTTTGAAACATACGGAGGGGATATATTTGTTCATAATTACGCATTATGGTATAAATTGGCTGTGATATAACTCTGCGTAAAATCCGTTTTTCGCAAGCAAAGAATCGTGATTTCCTTGTTCAATAATATTACCATCACGCATCACAAGTATCAGATCCGCTTCCTGGATGGTTGACAAGCGGTGCGCAACAATGAAACTTGTGCGTCCCTGCATCATCGTCTGAAATGCGGACTGGATCTTCTGTTCGGTACGTGTGTCAATCGAGGAGGTTGCCTCATCCAGAATCAGCATCGGCGGCAGTGCAAGCATCAGCCGTGCAATGCAAAGCAGCTGACGCTGTCCCTGCGAAAGTCCGCCTGTTTTGTCAGAAATAACAGTGTCATACCCCTGCGGCAGACGGCGGATGAAACTATGCGCATGGGCTGCTTTGGCGGCAGAGATCACATCTTCATCCGTTGCATCGGGATTCCCCATACGGATATTTTCCCGAATGGAAGTTCCCGAAAGCCATGTGTCCTGCAAGACCATGCCGAAATTCTCGCGCAGACTGTCGCGTGTCATTGCACGAATATCTGTTTCGTCCACAGAAATACTGCCGTCCGTCACATCATAAAAACGCATCAGCAGATTCATCAGCGTGGTCTTTCCGCAGCCTGTCGGTCCGACAATCGCAACACGCTGTCCTTGTGCAATGTGCAGGTTGCAATGGGAAATCAGAGGACGCTCAGGCACATACGAAAACGACACATCCTGAAAATCCACATTGCCGTTTGCCTGAGAAAGCACTTTTGCATCGTGTGCATCAGACGGACGTTCCGCTTCTTCCAGCAGATTGAAAATTCTGTCAGCGCAGGCAAGTGCATTTTGCAGTTCTGTAACGACGCCTGAAATCTCATTAAACGGCTTGGTGTACTGGTTTGCATAGCTCAGAAAACAGCTCAGTCCGCCGACAGAAATGCGTCCCGAAACCGCTGCGAATGCACCCGTCAGACCAACTGCCGCATATACCATCGCATTCACAAAGCGCGTGGTCGGATTCGTCAGCGAGGAGAAAAAGGTCGCTTTCAGAGAACAGTCTAACAGTCTGCCGTTCATTTCATCAAATTTGGAAAGGACATTTTCTTCCTGTCCAAACGCCTGTACCACTCGCTGATTGTGAATGATCTCATTGAGATAAGCGGTCTGTTCCGCACGGGTATCTGCCTGCTGTCGGAACAGATGATACGTCTTGGATGCAATGAATTTTGCGGCAAACAGGGAGATCGGTGTCATTACCACAACGACCAGCGTGATCCAGACATTGACTGTCAGCATAAACAGCAGCGTCCCGAAAATGGTCATAATGCCTGTGAAAAACTGTGTAAATCCGAGCAGGAGTCCGTCCGCAACCGTGTCTGCATCGGCAATCACACGGCTGAGCAGTTCACCTGACGCATGAGAATCCAGATAGGACACAGGAAGCACTTCAATTTTTCGTATCGCATCTGAACGAATATGTGCCACAGCGGCATAGGTGATCTTATTGCCGAAAATGCTCATCAGCCACTGCGAAAGGGCTGTAATGCCGACCGAAATACCGATCAGCAGTAAAATGCGGAAAATCGAAGGAAAATCGACAATGCCTGCATCTGCCATACTGTCGATCGCATCGCCGACCAGAATCGGAACATACAGCGTCAATGTCACGGTCACCAAAGACAAAAGCAGTGAAAGAATCAGCCATTTCTTCGAGCCTTGAAGAAGTGTCAGAACACGGCGGAGTGTCGCAAACCGTTTGGAGGTCTTATGCTGTTTCATGCGGTGCCTCCTTCTGAAACTGGGAATAGTGTATCTCCTGATAAATGGGACAGCGTGCCAGCAGTTCTTTGTGCGTACCGCTGTCCGCAAGCGTTCCGTCCTCCAGCACAAGGATCTGATCTGCAAAGCGAATGGAAGCTGTACGCTGGGACACCAGAAAAACAGTCGGCTGTTCATGCAGACTGCGAAGTGCCTGTCGGAGTGCCGCATCGGTTGCATAGTCAAGCGCAGACGCGCTGTCGTCAAGAATCAGGATCTCAGGCTTTCGCACCAGCGCACGCGCGATCGTCAGTCGCTGCCGCTGTCCGCCGGAAAGATTGCCGCCCTGTTCGGAAATCGGTTCATCCAATCCGAGCGGCTTTGAAGCAACAACTTCCGCAGCCTGTGCAGTTTCGAGTGCTTCTGCCAATACCGTTTCGTCCGCATCGGTATTTCCCCAGAGAAGATTCTCCCGAATCGTACCCTGAAACAGTACCGCACGCTGCGGAACAACGCCGATTTTCTCTCGCAAAGCAGCTTTCGGAAATTCTTTGCTGTCTATGCCGTCAATGCGGATACTGCCCGCTGTCGGCTCATAAAATCGCGGTATCAGATTGACAAGTGAGGTCTTTCCTGCGCCTGTTCCGCCGATAATTCCGATCACTTCGCCCTGCTTGGCTGTAAATGAAATATCAGTCAGCGACGCATCTCCTGCGCCCTGATAAGTCAGCGACACATGGTCAAACACGACTGTACCCTGTTCGGATACAGCAGGCATTTCTGCCGTGTTTTCTTCTTCACCGCCTGTTTCCAGCATATCTGCGATACGGTTTGCACAGGCGGCAGTCTTTGTCAGGGTAATCAGCAGATTGGCAAGCTTTATCAATTCCACGAGAATCTGCGAAAGGTAGTTGTAAAGTGCAATGACCTGTCCCTGCGAAAGCACTCCCCCATCGACACGCACAGCACCGCAATAGAGCAAAACAATGACAGCACCGTTCACAAGCACATAGGTCAGCGGATTCATGAGTGCGGAAATCGAACCGACCTTGTTCTGCATCGCCGTCAGAATCCTGTTTTGTTCGCTGAATCGGCTGATTTCCGACTGTTCTTTGCGGAATGCACGCAGAACACGGTAGCCTGTAAGATTTTCTCTTGTAATGTCCGTCACGGTATCAAGCTGATTCTGCACATTTCGGTAAAGCGGCATCGTCAGAAGCATGATACCGAACACCACAACCGACAGCGCAGGAATCAACGCAACAAACACCAGCGCACATTTTACATCGACCGTGAATGCCATGATCATTGCGCCGAACACGATGAACGGTGACCGCAAAAACAGCCGCAGCGCAAGATTCACGCCGTTTTGCACCTGCCCGACATCGCTGGTCATACGTGTCACAAGCGTTGATGTGCCGATGGTATCCAGATCGGTATAGGACAGCTTCTGAATATGTGACATCATGGCGTGACGCAGTTTTGCGCTGAAACCTGTTGCTGCTTTTGCAGCAAAGAACTGGGCGATCAGTGTACTGCAAAGTCCGACCGCGCCAAGCAGCACCATCAGTCCGCACATTTTTAAGAGATAACCGCGGTCACCGCTTGGAATGCCCTTGTCTATCATTGCAGCGACAACAAGCGGAATACACAGTTCAAACGATGCTTCCAGAATCTTGAAAATCGGAGCGCAGATTGCCTCTTTGCGGTAATCACGGAGATAACAAAGCAGCCGTTTCATAGGATGCTCCTTCCATATTATTATCAATTATAGTATAGCATGAAACGCTGTTTGATGCAAGAATCCCAACTCAGTTTCGGAGATTTATCCAATCCTGCATGGAAGGTGTACAAAAAAGCAAAAAAATTGCCCCATCTGCCGAAAAGCAAATGGGGGTTTAATGGGAAGAGCAATACAAAATAGGGGCACTCCGCAACTATGACGCGTGAGCATAGTTACGCAGAGTAAGCAAGATGGAGGAGTGGGAAAAGCAATACCCACGACAGGGGAGGTACAAGCCCTGTCGCAGCGTATTGGAAAACCTGATTCCAAAATGAATCCGTTTTCTTCCCCTTTTTTCAAGCTGCATAAAGCACTTGAAGCAGAATATTCCAGCATTGGTTGGCTTCAATGCAGCATACAGCCCTCTCTCTGTATCATGCATTGAAGTCAATCCAACCGCTGCTGTAAAATGGAGAGAATCAGGGATTAGAGAGCATTCCCGATTCCACGGCTGTGGTCCAAGATGGCTTGTGGACCGCAAAGAATGGCATTTGCGACGAGTCTTGTATCTCGTGCGAAACCGTGACCGCTGCCCAAGGCGGTATCTCCAAGTGAAGGGATGGAGATGGTAATATTAGTTGCCGCGAATCGCTGTCTTGGCAGCTTCGAGTGCGGCTATGACCTTATCGCACCATGCATCGAATTCTGCATCCTCATTCTGACATTCAGGATGGGACAGTACATAATCAATGGTGATGCGGATCGCTTCATCAAAACGATAGGACGGACAGAAATCAGGCACCGCCCGTTTCAGCTTGCTGTTATCAAACACAACAGAATTTGCCTTGTCGCCGATCAGAGAGCCTTCGAAATCGTAATCGCTGACCGCCATCAGGAAATCGGAGGGAACATAATAAGGATGCAGTTCCACACCGAGAGCGTTTGCGATTGACTGATAGATCTGATTCCATGTCAGGGTTTCGGTCGTTGTGATCTGGAATGCTTCGCCGATTGCATGGAGATTGCCCATCAGACCGACAAATCCTTTTGCGAAATCGCGGTTGAAAGTCATCGTCCAGAGCGAAGTACCGTCACCGTGAATGATAACGGGTTTGCCCTCCAGCATCCGCTTGACGACCTGCCAGCTGCCGCCGTTTCCGTGTACACCCATCGGCACCGAACGCTCATCGAACGTATGGCTCGGACGGATGATCGTCACAGGGAAACCGTTCTCGCGGTACATTTTCATCAGGAAATCCTCGCAGGCGATCTTGTCGCGTGAATACTGCCAGTAGGGGTTTGCCAGCGGCGTTCCTTCATTGATGCGGAAATTCGACATCGGCTTCTGATAGGCAGACGCGCTGCTGATATACATAAACTGCTTGGTTTTTCCTGCAAACAAGCGATAATCGCGTTCCAACTGAGACGGAACAAAACCGATGAAATCACAGACGGTATCAAACTGCATACCTTCCAGCAGATTCGCCGCCGCTGCTTCATCGTTGATATCCACAGGCAGCACTTTGACATTGTCAGGGAGTTCTGCGGAGCGATTGCCGCGGTTCAGAAGATACATCTCCCAGCCGCGTTCTGCCGCAAGACGGGTAATCGCCATGCTGATGGTACCGGTACCGCCGATGAATAATGCTTTCATAGGTTTCACCTCAGTTTCTGTATAATTTAGAGTGATGCGTGTGCTGCAATACGATAGATATTTGCGACATCTTCAGCGTTCAGCGAACGGAAGCCGCCGCGGACGCCGTCACCGATGCCGAGCTTTTCAACGAGTGTCGGAATATCTTCTTCCTTTGCACCGAGTTCTTCGAAATTGATCGGCATTCCGATGCTGTGGAGGAACTGACGGAATGCGCGGATACCTGCAAGTGCGGTGTTTCTCGGATTGAAATAATCCATCTGACAGCCCCAGACGCGGACAGCGACCTGTGCGAACCGCATCACATCGGTATCGACAACATATTCCATCCATGCAGGCATGACGACTGCAAGACCTGCGCCGTGTGCAACGTCATACAGTCCCGAAAGCTCATGTTCCAGACCGTGACTGTTCCAGTCCTGCGCTCTGCCGACACCGACAATGTCGTTATGTGCGACAGTACCCGCCCACATGATATTTGCGCGTGCCTCATAATTGCAGGGGTCTGCAAGCACACGCGGCGTTTCCTGAATCATCGTCAGGAGCAAAGCCTCGCACAGACGGTCTGTGACATTGACCTCAGGCGTGGTGGTAAAATAGCGTTCAAAAACATGTGCCATGATATCCGTTGCGCCGCACGCTGTCTGATAGGCAGGAAGCGTGAACAGCAGTTCGGGGTTCATGACAGAGAATTTCGGACGGAGCAGATCGGAACCTGTATCGCGCTTTTCCATGCCTTCCTCTTTGGTGACAACGGATGCACCCGAACCCTCACTGCCTGCGGCTGCGATGGTCAGAACCGTGCCGACGGGGAGCGCACGCTCCACAGGTTTGCCTGTGCCGTAGAAATCCCAGAAATCGCCGTCGTAAAGGCTGCCGAGTGCGATCGCTTTGGAACTGTCGATGCACGAGCCGCCGCCGACGGAAAGAATAAAGTCAACATTTTCCTTTTTGCAGATGGCAATGCCCTCGCGGATCTTCGTGTCACGCGGATTGGGCTTGACGCCGCCAAGTAAAAAATATGTAATTCCTGCTGCCTCCAGCGAAGCAGTCACACGTTCGATGAGTCCGGAACGAACCGCCGAACCCGAACCGTAATGAACAAGAACACGGCTTCCACCGTATTTTTTGACAAGTGTTCCGCATTGTTTTTCGGTATCTTTACCGAATACAAATTCAGTCGGACTGTAAAAGTTGAACGAATTCATAAGATTCTCCTTTTTTTCTGTTAGAATCTGAAAACAGTATAGCATTTTTGAAAAAAGTGTGCTATAATAATCTCACATAAAAATCGTAAAAAACTATTTTGGAGGAGTACGCCATGTATCATTTGTTTGAGAGCAGCGACATTCTGGAAACGCCCATAGAATGCTTTGATTATGACACCGCGGTCATGCCGTTTCCCGTCAAGCCGCACTGGCATTATTTTATGGAAATCATCTACATCACCGAGGGAAATGCCGAGATGCAGACGGGTGAACAGCGGTATATTCTCCACGAGGGCGACCTCATGCTCTTTCACCCGAAGTCTGTCCACGCCATCTATGCCGTGGACGAAAAACCGCTCAAATATATGGGCATGAAATTCGACATCAACCAGCTTGGCGCGACCTCATCGTATGCGCCGAAACTCCGCAGCATCTTCCGCTGTGCGGAGAAACGCGGAATGCAGCCTGTCTTTCCGCAGAGTTTCCAGCAGAAAGAAAACTACGGCGAGGTGTTCCGCGAGTGCATTACCGAAATGAACACCAAGCACTACGGCTATGATCTCATCGTCCGTTCGAAAATCTACACGATGCTGGTGGAGATTCTCCGTTTCTGGCAGGCGCACGGCTTTGCTGTGGACAGCGAAACCTTTGCCGAGGATTCCCAGAACGATATTTACAGCATCACCGAGTTTATCGACGCCCATATCTGTGACGGTATCCGTGTCAATGAGCTGGCAGAACGCTGCGGCATGAGCTATTCGTATTTCGCCAAACGCTTTCAGGAGATCTACGGAAAAAGCTGCAAGGCATACATCGAAACCATGCGGCTGTTTCAGGTCGAGGAATTTTTACTGTTTACAGATTTCGATTTGAATTATATCAGTCAGGAAACAGGGTTTTCTGATTGCAGTCATATGATCAAGAGCTTCAAGCGGAGCCGAGGCATTACCCCCAAACAGTTCCGCAAACAGCATACCTGACAAAATCAGGGCAGCTTTTCTTCATACGATGCATCGCCGTAAGTGATCATGTTACAATTATAGTAACTCCACTTGTCCGCAGGATCATCTACACTTTTGAGCGTTTCATCCTCGTAGGCGATAAAGTTGTCCCACGCAGTCACGGTACAATCCCAGCAGTTCAGGAAATACATCTTTTTGCCGCCTGCATTGGTCGGTGTATCCATATAGGCTTTGTTGCCGTAGACAAATGCGTTTTGTCCCCAGCCGTCCACGACCTGATTGGATTCAAATGCGCGGTTGATCTTCTCGCAGCCGTTCCGATACCCGACACAGTTCCGCAGGACACAGTCATTGCCCTTGATGTCCACAAAGCTGTCGGCATAGTTTTCACCGCTCATGCCCTTGCCGTCAAAGATGCAGTCCTCGATCAGCGTACCGATGGTATACTCCTTGACATCAATATGCTCAGCGGCAACATTCGGGCCGAGCTTACAGCCGCGCACCGTATTATAGTGACAGTCATGTCCGTACTCGGTGGTGTTCTTTGCACTGCCGATATAGATAGCTTCCCCATATCCCGGAGAGATCAGTCCTGTATCATGCACATAGCAGTTCTCTGCAAGACAATAGGAACTGTCATCACGGAAATGGATGCCCTCCGAACCGAGATTGCAGACCTCAACATTGCGGATGATGCTGTGGTTGGAGTTGTCGAGGATCATGCCTTTCTGTGCGGTCGTCAGCACCAGATCCTCCACGATCCACCAGTCGCCGAATATCGAGAACACAAAATTATGCTCGATATCGCTGCCTGACAGCACAGCAGGTTTCTCCGGATTTTCGGAATGAATGCGAATGGGGGCTTCTTCTGTCCCCTCTCCGCCGCTCTGGAACATATAACCTTTTGCGGTCGAACCGCTGTATACATATGTCCCTTCTGCCAGTACGATCTCATCCCCTGCCTGCGCATCCGCAAGTGCCGCTTTGAGTTCTTCCGTATTGGTCACATACACAGAGCGCACGGACTGTTTCTTTCCAAGCAGCAGCCGTTTCAGCAAGGTCAGATCCGATACATTCAGCTTTGCATCCCCGTTCATATCGGCGTTTTGCGGACTTGCGATGGTTTCCGCTTCATTCGTCAGAAACCTGACCAGACTGACCGCGTCCGCAACAGACACCGTACCGTCCGCATTCACATCCCCTGCAAGACTTTCTGCCGCTTCTGCACGCATTTGCGGCAATACACAACACATCGCGGTCACGCCTGCAAGCAGACGCGTCCGTGTCTTTTTTCTCATGGCAAGCACCTCTTTCCACTTAGTTTTCCACATATGTGGAATGTTTGTACAAATTATAGCACGTTTTGAGGATAAAGTCAATGAATAATTCCTGAACAGTCAAAACGGTACAGCGAAATTCTGTCCGTTTTTCTCTTTGCACCAATTGACTTTTATTCGACAATCCTGTATAATAAAATGGTGTCTTTTGGTATACCGTACAGAATTTTATCATATTCGGGAGGATACCCATGAAAAAGCTTTTTACAGTCCTGACGGCTGTTTCAATACTAGGTTCTATCTGCGCTCTGCCTGTTTCTGCGGACGATACCGCGTTTCTCTCCGCATTTTTCCAAAGTGAGAACATCAGTACCCCTGCCGATGCCCCGTACATCTATGCAGACAAATCGGACGGCTGCGGCACGCTGGAAATGTTCTATGAAGTGCCTGACGATCTGATCGCCATGTGTTCAGCCTATCAGGAACTCGGCGATACGGGATTCTCTGAAAAATACGGTGTCAACATCAACCGCATCGGCATTCAGATAGACACCCATTTTGAAGATACCGACTGGATCTCAAGACGATGCAACTGGGACATCTTCTACTATATGCCCGACATCGACTTTGCCAATCCTGCGTTCTCACTTTCCGATATGTTCTGGGCACAGGACACCGCAAAACTGCATCATTATACACAGAGTAATCTTGCGGCATTCGATGAAACGACCGGAAAATGCGATTACTTTGCGGACTACCGCACAGAGGACGGCAAAAGCTTTGACTTTACTGAACACACCATATTCTACCGTTACCGCTGTTTTGTCACCTATTTCCTCCCCGATTTTGACGGAGAGTACCCGTGTGACAGCGGCTATGTCCTCTTCAGCGATTGGTCACCCGAAACGGTCATCGGTCTGAACGGTACACAGCAAGCCCTTCCGAAACCGACAGCCGTGGATGCACCGACACTTTCTGATTTTTCTATGGTCAAAAACGGGGACAGCTTCTCTGTCAGCTATTATCTCGATGTTCCTGACAGCATCTATGACGGCGAAACCTATTTTCTGACTGAGGGGCATCTGGAAGAACCCTATCAGCTGGAAACACAGATGCGCGTGGATGACGGAGAATGGGAAACACCGACTGCGGAAGCGTGTCCATGGCTGACAAGCGGTTCGCGTACTGCGGAATCCGCCGCAGGAAACCTGACTGAGGACAACCATGTGGAACTCCGCGCAAGACTTGTCTGCAACGGTCTGGACGGCATGGCATCCGAATGGTCCAACGAGATCGGCACAAACCCGACAATGGCGGCGGAAGAACCGCAGGACAGCGGTTTCCTCCACCCGACCGACTGCACGATCTGCGGATTCTGTCCGCAGCCGATGGGATACTGCATCTTCCTTTGGATCGCAGCAGGCGCAGTACTGTTGATACTCCTGATTATCATTGTATCGGCAGTCAGCTCAAAGAAAAAGAAGAAAAAAGCCAAGAAAGCAAAGCTCGCCAAACAGAAAAAATCAACTGCAAAAACGAAAAAATAACCGCAGATCAAGAGAGCCCTCACTTTGGAGGGCTCTCTTTTTCACACCTGACAAAACTGTCCTCAAATTATCCTTGACAAAGTAAATTACAATGTGTATAATGATGTCAGGGTTGCAGCCGCGATTTGCATACGATTTCTGACATGATGCAAACGACAAAAGAGGCGAATATAATGAAACAAAACTACCTGAAAAAGCTGCTGATCATCGCAGTTCCGCTGATGCTGAGCGATGCGATCTCACAGCTCCAAATGATTATCGACAGGGTCTTTCTTGGGCGAATGGACGACCTGTATATGAGTGCGATCGGCAACGTCACCTCTCCGATGTGGACGACTATGTCGTGCTGTTATTCTCTCGCTATGGGTGCTTCCATCCTGATCAGCCAGAATGTCGGCGCAGACAACCGAAAAAAAGTCGAAACCTACGCTTCCTCTCTGATCAAATGGAACAGCTTGCTGCCGATCCTGCTGTTTCTCTTCTGGACATTCTTTGCACGGCAGCTTTTTGAGATCATGGGCGTTTCGGAGAATGTCATGCCCTACTGTCTGACCTATACGCGATACTATACACCCGTATTCCTGATTCTCGGTCTGGAATGTGCATTCACAAACATTCTGCAAACCTCCAACTACACGAAACCGATGGTTTATTTCGGTATCATCCGCGCAGGGACCAATATACTCCTTGACTGGATTCTGATATTCGGACATTTCGGATTTCCCAGACTCGGCATAAAAGGTGCAGCCATCGCAACAACGATCGCAGAGTATGTCGGATTCCTGTTCACGCTGGCCGTTGTGCTGAAAACACAGCATCTCGACACCATGCCGCCGTTTCGGAGTATTCTTTCCGCGCCGTTCCGACCGTTTTTTGAGTCCGTCAAGCTCGGCACAAATGCAGCACTGGAGGACTTCGGCTGGAATTTCGGCAACCTCGTTCTGATCCGCATTCTCAATACGATCGACGAAAAAGCCGCAGGTATCTATGCAATCGTTTTCAGCGTGGAAGTGCTGGTCGTGGTCATGATCGGTGCGATCGGCAGAGGTACCATGACACTTTCGGGCGAAGCAAAAGGCAGCGGCGATCTGAAACAGTACAAATCCATTTGTAAAATTGCGTATCTGCTTTCCGCAGGCATCGCAGTTGTCACACTCATTGTCTGTGCGCTGTTCCCGCAGCAGATCCTCGGAATGTTCACAAAAGATACCGCCATCATTACAGGCTGCGGCATCTATCTCCTGCTGGTCTGCCTGAACCTTTTTGGCAAATCGGGCAATATTATCATCGGAAACAGTATCCGCGGCAGCGGCAATACCATCTGGATGCTCGGCACACAACTGTTCGGCACCGTACTGGTCATCGCCGCGGCAGCATTTCTGGTCTATGGCATCCACCTCGGCATTATCGGTGTGTTCATCTCGGTCATTGTGGACGAGGGCACACGCGCACTCATCAATCTCTGGAAACTGCGCCGCATTATGCGCGACTGGAACAAACTGCCGCAAACAGCATAAACGATCTCTCGGTCAATCGGCTCTTTACAGGTGAAAACGCCTGCAAAGAGCCGTTTTGAATATCCTGCAAAAATACTTGCATTTCATCCGTCTTTATGTTATAATATGTTCAGATTCATTTGAATAAAAAGGAGGAGATTCTTGTTGTTCTCTTTCATTCTGATAGTCGGCATCGTGGTTCTCACTATCCTGCTGATCTCATCTGACCAGAAACAAAAAAAGTACGAGATGAAACTGCGTGAACTCGGCAAACGACAGGTCATTTCCGAACAGGAACTGCGCGACTTGGGCATTCCCCTGCCGCCGAAACCGTCTGCTTTCCAGGCACCCCCTGCCATTCAGCCGCCTGTGCTCACCAATCCGACACCACCATCGCTTCCGACTCCGCAGACAGTCAAAACAGAACCGTCAGAACCGACTGTACCGCAGTCCGCGGTGACAAATCCGCCGCCTGTGACTGCGCCGCAGGATCCTGTTCCTGTACAGCCGCCTGTGGCAGTCCCACAGTACCGGCCGCCCCGTCCTATGCCTGCTCCGATACAGCAGCCGAAAGAAAAAAAGACCATTTCCTCCATCAGCTTTATGCTGGCGGTCGGCGTTGTCTTTATCATTCTGGCAGGTGTTCTGCTGGTTCGCACTCAATGGGAAAGCCTTGCGGCTGGCGGCAGACTCGCCGTTCTCGCCGCAGGAAGCGTCCTGTTCTTCGGAGCATCCGCCCTCGCACACAAGCTTTGGAAGCTGGAACGCACAGGCTCTGCATTTTTCATTCTCGGCAGCGCATTTCTGCCGATCTCCGTCTGGGCGGCAGGTTATCTGGAACTGCTCGGCAAGTCGCTGTCTGGTGCGTCAAACCCGTGGCTGATGGGCATTTCATTCGGTATATTTGCGATCATCTCATTGCTTGCCGTTCGAATCTACAAGAAAACAGGCTGGGGTGTTCTGTTCCTCAGCGGTCTGACCATTTCTTTTGCATGGCTCGCGCAGGCAATCAGCGGTGAACACGCATATCAGATCGCCGCATTGGCTGTATTCATCTGTGCAATGAATTATCTTGCAAAACCGCTTTCGGAACATCTGCCGCTCCCGATCAGCAAGCCGCTCCCGACGTTTTCATTGGTCGCGGCATTCCTGCTGATATACCTTGTTCTGATCCACCCAAGCGAACATCCTCTCGTCTATGGTGTGGCAGGCATCCTGACTGCTGCTTGTTTCCTGACACCCTATGCCCTGCGTTCCATCAAAGGCTTCGCGGCAATCCCTGTCTGCGGCATGAGCCTTTACGGACTTGCAGAACTGATGCACCCCCTGACAGACAACGGTGCATTCTCACTTCCTGCTGAAACCGTTGCCGCATTTGTCTGTATCTTCTGCGCACTCTGTATGCTCCTGATTGCTGCTGCGGAAAAAATCCCTGAGGATACCGCAGTCGGCTTCCGCGCCGCATTCTATCTCTGTGCAGGCGCAGGACTTCTGGTGACATTCTATTGTATCGCTTCGGCAGTCGAATACCATTGGCTGCTGTTTACTGCAAACATTGTTTTGTTTGCTGCGACCATTCTCCACACGCTCCGCACAGGAAAAGCCTTTCCGAAAGGATTGGCAGCAGCGGAAGCAGTTCTGCTTTGCATGGGAATCGGCGTGTTCTTCGGAGAATCTATCGAGATTGATTATGAGCCGCTGACACTTCTGCTGATTCCTGCGCTGCTCCTACTTTTCTGGATTCCGTTCCATTTCTGCAAGTATCTTCACACGACATTTGCGGACTTTGCCTTTCCGCTGACTGTCGGCTTCTTCTCCTTCTGTCTTTCTATCTCGTTCGATTCCGAATGGCAGGCAAATGTTTCGTTCGGCATCATGCTGTTCCTGACTGTTGTATTCTGGCTGCTGGCGACCGAACACCGCACTCGCACCATATCCCAGCATTTCTTTGTTGTATTCTCACCTTTGGCATTGTGCTCGGCTGCTCTCCTCACCAACTTTACAACTTTCTGGGATCTGGACAGTGATCTGTTCATTCTCGGCTGGACGGTACTTTCGCTCGGTTTTGTATTTCTCACCTACTTCACGACCAAAGGAAAATTCCATTCTGTCCGCAAGCTGCTGTTCAACCTGTTCCTCATTCCCCCGATCGTCCTAGCACTGATCTTAGGCAATGATGCTTCAGGTATCTATATCCTCGCTGACATACTGATCACCGCCGCCGCGTGTCTTGGCGTCTGGCGCATCTTCTCTGTTCACGGAATGCGGAAACGCAGTACGTTCAGTTTTCTGTGTGCCGTACTGCTGGCTTGTGAAGCGATCTACGATCTGTTTCAATCGTACGTGTTCAAGGATGGTCCTGATTTCCCTGTCCTGATGTTCACAAGCATTGCGGTACTGTTGGTCGGCATCCTGACAATTTTCATCAGACGCCGCACCGTGCGCTTTGTCGGTGACTACGCGCTCTCCAATACTGCAAGATTCCTGATGCCCCTGTTTGCATTTATCCTATCCTGTCAGCTGAATGGTCTTTCACACGACGACTGGGATACATTCTACCTGCTGTTCACACTGATTTTCTGTGCGGCAGGCTGGCTCTCGACCAAACGTACCGATTTTCTGCTCCCGACTGTCTGCGGTGTTTCCTCGCTGATCGCGCTGGAAGCCTTCCGCGACAATACCGTTTCCCGTATGGAATTTACCCCGAATCTGGTCGTCTGGCTTGTCGGGACTGCTGTTATTTGTATGCTGTTCTGCGGTATTGACATTCTCCTGCGCAAATCGCAGCCGCGCCGTGCGCTGTCCTTGTCCATGACCGGCGGCTGTACGCTGCTCTGGCTGCTATTTGCCCACACAGTCAGCTTCCAGTCGAAATTCCCGATCCAGAAAGAATGGGTCGCATTCACCTTCTTCGCAATTCTCGCAGGTTTTCTCCTGCATTTCCGCTTCACGACATACAGTCCTGCAAAACAGCGCGGTACAACGGTTGCTGCTGCGGCTGCCCTGACCATCGCCATCTGGCTGTTCCCGCTGTTCAATTTCACAGACACCTATCTGGACGGCAAAGCACATCTCCTGCCGCTGCTCGGTTTCGCCCTTGTGATCCGAAAGCTCTACACCAAGGAGATCGGCAGCTGGACGCTGTTCTTTGTTGGTACGTATTCCATTCTCGCACTCGGTTTTCAGGCACTCCGCAGCGAAACGCCTCTGGATCTGCTGACTGTTATTCTGCTCTCCGCTGCCATCTTTATCGTATCGTTTTTTGTCAAGCAGAAAAAATGGTTCCTGCTGGGCGGTATTTCTCTCCTCTGCATCGCCTTCTATATGAACACGGAGATCTTCCCTGAATTCGGCTGGTGGATATTCCTTCTGGTGATCGGCGTTATCCTGATCGCGATCGCGGCAATCAACGAACTCTGCAAACAGCGCGGCGAATCACTCAAAGTGAAAGCCGGCAGATTTATGGAGGACTGGGACTGGTAAGCTTTCCATCACACACAAAAACCGCCTGAGTGTTATGCTCAGGCGGCTTTTAGAAAGGAATTTCAATGAATATCACACGCATTCCTGCAACATTGCAGGACGCAGAATTGCTCTACAAAATGCAGGTCGAAGCTTTTCTGCCGCTCTATCAGAAATATCAGGACCACGACACAAACCCTGCCGCAGAGCCGATCAACAAACTCATCGAACGGCTCAATCAGCCGCAGACCGACTACTATGTCATCCATATGGACGGCGAACCCGTGGGCGGCGTGCGTGTTGTCCGCTGCGAACACAACGAAAACCGTATCAGTCCGCTGTTCATCCGTCCAATGTATCAGAACCGCGGCATCGCACAGCAGGTCATCGGGATGCTGTTTGATTCCTATCCCGATGCAAAACTCTGGACACTCGAAACGATCAAGCAGGAAAAAGGCAACTGCCATCTCTACGAAAAATGCGGATTTGTGCGAATCCCCGACAAAGAAATGGCCATCAACGAACGTCTGACGCTGGTTTTCTATGTCAAGAAAATGACCGTATCTGACAAATCCTGACCGATTGCGGTGCTTGACAAATCGTCCGTTTTATGGTATACTGTTTCTATGTCCCAACGAAAGGAGCGTGACGGATTTGCGTCAGCCGGGAACAAAACAAATCGCGGAAAACCGCAAAGCTCGCCACGATTATTTCATTCTGGAATCCTACGAGGCAGGCATCGAACTGGTCGGTACGGAGGTAAAATCCATCCGTCAGGGCAATGTCAACCTCAAGGACAGCTGGTGTGCGATCGAAAACGGCGAACTGTTTCTCCGCGATATGCACATCTCCCCCTACGAAAAGGGCAATGTATTCAACCGCGAGCCAAGACGTCCGCGCAGACTGCTGCTGCATAAGCGCGAGATCCTGAAGCTGTTCGGCACACTCAAAACACAGGGTTTAACTTTGATTCCGCTGTCGCTGTACTTCAAAGACAGCCGCGTCAAGGTGCAAATCGGACTCTGCAAAGGTAAAAAACTCCACGATAAGCGTGAGGACGCCGCTGTACGTTCCGCAAACCGTGAGATTGACCGTGCGGTAAAGGAACACCGCGGCAGAGAATAAACAAACGGATTCGGCTCTCTCCCCTTTTCCCACGCAATATGGGGGCGTAAAGGTTTCGACGGGGGCTGTGAAGTTTGGTCGGCGAGTCGGGGCGCACTGCCCGCAAATGGTGCAACTTTATAAATTTAAACGAGAACAACGATTCCGTTTTGATGGCCGCTTAAGGCCGTCCGTCTGCCCGAAACATACCGTGGGTTCGGTGTCAGGCGTCATGACACGGTGAACGTCTGCTGCCTGCGCTCGGAAGCAGCAGTCGCATAACGAGCTACCGCCCTTGTAAGCCTGTTTGTCGGCGTGCATTCGCGGGAATCTAATCGACAAACTACACTCGTAGATGACCGGATGGAGCGGTTTTCGGACAGGAGTTCAATTCTCCTCGCCTCCACCAAAGCAAAATCACGTATATGCGCATTTGTGTCGTATATACGTGGTTTTTTATTTATTTGCGCCTGCATATATTATGCAAATATTAGATGACATATACGCATTTTTACGACAAATTCGGACACGAATTCGACCACGTTTCAAATGGGAATAAATGAAAAACGCGGCATAATTATACCGCGTTCTTTCCATATACAAGACACAATGATGCAATTTCTTTTTCCAAAGAAAAAGCGGTGAATGAAACCATTCACCGCATGAAATTCAGTTCATTTGTTTGCGTCGGAGCATTCGTCCTTTTTGACGTTCTCCTTGCACATACTGTTGCTTGTATCGACTGCTGCATATGCTGCCGCCAAAGATGCAGGTGCCGCAACAACCGCACCGACAGCAGATACCGTGCCGAACAAATACTTGCCAAAGCTCATTTGTATATCCTCCTTACAGTTCGAGCAGTGCATCACCGCGTGCGTTCCAATCCATACCTTCCGCGACCCATGCTTCGATGGGTTCGACTGCCGCTTTTTCAATGCCGAGTTCCTCTGCAATGGCATAAATCTCTCGCTGTTCGGACTCTGTATATTTCTGGTCCACATGGCAAAGCTGAATTGCCTCACGGATAAAATAGAGTGCTTCTCTCCGTGTTTCAAATGAGATCTGCGGTTTCTGGGACTTCCCCCACCACCACGAAATCTCATCCACAGCATCCTGATCCAGACCGATATGCAGTCCGAATGAGGTAAAATACGCATATTCTTCGCTGTTGACCTTGCCGTCCGCTTTTGCAACGCGGATGAGTCCGAGCAGAAAATTTCGTTTTGCAGCATTACTTTTGAGTACATCATATAAATTCATTGCAGGAGCCCTCCGTTGCAGTTTTCGTTTCGTGAAAAAGCAGAATGTTCGGAATCGCAGTCTTATTATACCATGATTTTGCCGCCATGTCAAGCCGCCTCACAGAAGCACACTGTTACGTACATTACAAAAATCCCCGAACCGTTTTCGCAGTTCGGGGATCTCTTTTTCGGATCATGTGGCTTCGGTCGTTTCGAAATCGGGAGTCACAGATGTATTGGTCGTTGTTTCGGACGGTACGGTCGTTGCAGTCGTTGTCGTAGTCGTCGTTGTTGTGGTTGTTGTGGTGGTTGTAGTGGTAGTCGTAGTAGTGGTCGTCGTTGTTGTTTTCGCATCGAAATACTGCTGTGCCATACTCTTTGCGCAGCCTGCAACATTCTGTACGAACTTCACATCGGGATTGGAATTGACCGCGCCGCTGAGAATGACCAGAATATACGGTGTTTCCCCTGCAATATAGCAGACCTCATGGTACTGCTTCGGGATACTGCCGTATTTGACTGCCACCTCACCGCCGATGGTATCGCGGACGTAACTCTGTACCGAATTGACAAGTGCATTCCATGCAATGCGCCAGCACTCGCCGTCGTCAGACTTTTCGTGCATTTTCGCCATGGATGTCTTCATAAAGGATGCCGTCACCGCAGGGAATCGTGTAGACTGACTGATAGATACCGAATAGCCCCACGATTTCACCATACTGTTAAATTCATTGATGCCGAACAGATACACAAGCATATCGTAAGCAACATTATCGGAATACCGCAGCGCATAGTCGATCAGCTGTGCGATCGTATAGCTTTTGCCGTAGCCGTTCTTGCGGATAATGCCTGCGCCGCCGTGATACCACGATTTTGTATAGGTAATCGTTTCGTTCAGACTGCGGACTCCGCCGGAAAGCTTCGTACAGCAATAGTATACATACGGCAGTTTAATGACACTCGCACCAGAAATCGCCGTGTTTTCGTGATATGAATAGAGCGTTGTGCCGTCCATACTGTACAGAAGGACTGCGCATTGCCGCGGATACTTTTTGATCAGGGAATTCATCTTCGCAACATAGTCAACTGCCGCTGTTGCCGTTGTTGCTTTCATTGCGGCGGTCGTCTGCGGAGGCTGTGTCTGTTCCGCAGGCGGAAGAACGACTTCCTGCGCAGATTCATCGTCGCTCTGTGCATAATTCTGATACTGATAGGCTTCCTGTGCGGCAGCTTCCGTTTCTGCCTGCTGGACAGATGCCTTTGTTGTGGTCGTTGTTTCTGTCGTTTCTGTTGTTTCCGAAGCAGTCGTTGTTGTTTTCGTGGTTCGTCTGGTTGTTTCTGATGTGGATCCTGTGGTTTCTGTTTCCGTTGTCTGCATCGTTGTCACAGTTGTTTCAGCAGTCGTTTGCTCTGCTTTGTGCGAGGTTTCCCCGCAGGCAGTCGAAAACAGCAGTACCATAGCAAGCAAAGCCGCAGAAACTCTTCTGTACCCATTTGGCATTCTCATTTCATATTCCCTCTGTTTTCACTTCGTTATATAATTTGCAGTCTTACACCTCAAAATCCATGCAGACACGGGTTTGTGTGTAGGGACGTACTTTGCTGTCCGCGACCGCCACATGGGCAGGATGCACCGCGTAACCCTGCAATGCCGCCGCATCTGTCAGCGTTGCATCGAGCATGACATCTGCGTTGGAAGTTGGCAGACAGTCTGTCTGCACATGAATCGCCGTCAGTCCGTCGATTTTTCCCTGCAAACCTTCCAGACCTTCCTTGATGCCCTGTTTGACCGCTGCCGCTTCCTCTGCGGAAAGGGTATCTTTTAACTGCCATAAAATAATATGTTTGACCATTGTCTTACTCCTTTATATAAACATTCGGATTCGATTTGTTACCTATAAAGTATATCATCCGCCGCTTTGTTTGTCAATCTTTTTTGCATCAATTCCGCCATTTGATTGCAAAATCCGTACACATATGATAGAATAGAAATACTTTCAAAATCAGAAGAAAAAATTTTTCAGAAAAAAACAAAGATTGGATTTCCCATTCGTACTGATAGAGTGAAGGCGGTTCTGAAACAATGCAGACCGCAGACAAAAAATCCGCAAAAAAGTTTTTTCGAAAAAACAAAGATTGCTTTTCAAACTCGTACACATAGGATGAAGACGTCTGATTCAAAAATCAACAGGAGGATTCCAAATATGGAAGACAGCGCAATTATTTCTATGCTCTCACAGCGAAAGGAATCTGCAATCGAAATGATGCAGAAAAAATACGGCAGACTTTGCAGACAGATCGCGGGAAATATGCTCCGTTCCACCGAGGACGCCGAGGAGGTATGCAACGATACGCTCCTGACCGCATGGAACCGCATCCCCCCCGAAACACCCAATTATCTGGGCGCATTCCTCTGCAAGATCACCCGAAACCTCTCGCTCAAAAAAATCGAATACAATTCCGCTGAAAAACGGAAGGGCAATTACGAATCGCTCCCCATCGATGAATTGGCAGAGGTACTGTGCACCATACAGGATTCTCCCGAGGACAGCTGCGATGCAGACGAACTTTCCGCCGCGATCAGCGAATTTCTCCGCGGACAGAAAACCGTCAACCGCCAGATTTTCATACGGCGTTACTTCGCAGGCGACAGCGTCAAGGACATCGCAGAAGCATTCGATATGACTGAAAACAATGTGTCGGGCAGCTTGCTCCGCACCAGAAAAAAGCTCGCCGCATATCTCGCAAATCAGGGCTTTTCCCTTTGAAACATACAGAAAGGATGAATATTATGAATAAGAATACATTGAATACAGCTATCACCCGCATTGATGAGGATCTGATCATGGAAGCCATGCAGCCGAAGCGCAAGATCTCATGGCATATTTCGAAAACCGCTCTTGTCACCGTTGTCGCCGCAGAACTTGTCGTTGCAGCAGTCGGTGTCTACGCGCTGACACGAAACTCGAAACCTGACACCCAGCAGCCGTCCTATACCGGCACCACCGAATCGACTACTGCATTGACCGCAGACACCACAGATACAACTTTCACCACAACAGTCTCCAACGACCTCGGCATCATGACCGACAACACATACAGCACAGACAGCAATGTCCGCAAAACGACCCCCACTGTATCCTCCACCACAACAACGACCACCACAGGCGCATCCGCAGCAGGTTCAACTGTTTCTTCGACCACAGCCACGACCGCCAGCCCGTTCGCAAACAACCCGAAATACGCCTACAACACGACACTCGGTGAGTACTACCCTGTCGATCTGTTTGAATGGCACGAAGAAAGCGGCAGTTATTACTATATTTTCCATTCGGATCGAACGGCGACTCCGTTCTCCGGAGAAGCCGTCGAGATCACCAACCGTGTGCCGCATTCCAAGCTTGTATCAGACGCGCTGTGGGATACCTATATCACGATTGATCCCGAACAGGTACAGACAATCGAAAGCGAATTCTGGCGCACCGTAACAGACAAGGATATGGAACTGCTCTATCAGCATCTTACTGTAAAAGTCCTCCCCGAAGCATTCGGTGAATGCATGGGAAGAATCATCGAAAACAACGAATATATTGAGTTTATCTTCTACGCGCTCAATGACATGATCGGCCCTCGTATGCAGGTCAGCTCCGGAAGCAATTTTCTTGTCAGCAACAACGAATACTATCATCTTGCCACAGAAGCCATCGAAAAGAACAAAGACTGCATGACACCCGCAATTTACCAATGTCTCGAAAGACAGTCCGGCAGAGTCATCGTCCCTGTACACGTTGACAACGGTCTGGTCGAAGAATGGTACAAGCCGAACGATAAGCTCCTTCCGCTCTCTGTCGATGAGATCGTCAAATACGTCAACTTCTTCTCCGATGAAAATGTCGGAAAGATCCTCGAATCAAAAGAATTCATAGCGCAGTAACCGCATTTTCCTTCCTCCACATAAAGCACCCTCTGTTCGGAATGACAGAGGGTGCGATTTTTGCAATCTGCGGCTGGACATTCTAAGCATTCTGTGATATAATAGCGGTAACATTCTTTTGATCGGAGGCGATTGTATGCTGAATATTCGAACGCTGTTTGGCTGCATCTGCATGACCATATTGTTGACTGCGTGCGGGAAAGAACCCGCCCTTCCGCAAATCGAACAGGCAGAAACTGTCGGCACAAACGGCTGCTATACTTGTACATATCTAGGTACTGAACGGGAATTTCTGGTCTGTCCGCCCGAAATCCGGACTGAATCCTCCCCTGTTATTTTCATGCTGCACGGCTACGGTTCAAAGGCGGAATCCTTTCAGCTGGATACCAAAATGGACAAAACTGCCTGTCCGCAAGGCTACACCGTTATCTATGTATCAGGCATTCCAAACCCGACGGATAAGACCTCTGCATCCTGCTGGAATTCGGGAATCGGCACTTCGCCTGTCGATGACACGGGATTCCTGAAAGCACTCGCACACTATGCTTGGGAAAACCTCGGCTGCGATGCCGACAGAACCTATGCCGCAGGATTCAGCAACGGTGCTTTCATGGTACATCGGCTGGCACTCGAAGCTGCTGATACATTCAGCGGTTTTGCGTCCGTAGCAGGCATGACACCCGAACAAACATGGGAAAATCGCACATCAATCGGTCCTGTCAGCTTTCTGCAAATCAGCGGCACAAAAGATGATGTAATCCCGATGCGTGCCAATACTGCCGCAGGCAACACGAATGCCCCTGCGATCGAAGACACACTGGATTTCTTTATCTCAGAAGGAAAACTCGAACAAACCGAAAAAACTGCCCTCTCTGAAAAATCCACACTCACCAAGTACGGCGGCAGTACCGCAGAAGCCTGCGTATGGTCTGTGGTCATCGAGGACGGCTCACATACATGGCCGCGTGAACAGTTTGCAGGATTTGATACCAATTCCCTGATACTGGAATTCTTTGATACTGTTGCAGAATGCAAAAAAACGAAGTAAATAGGATTCTGCATTGACTTTTCCGCAATAAAATGGTATACTGATTTTATATAAACCATACCCAAAGGAGATCACCATGAAACTGAAACAATATACAGTACTTTTCCTCTGCGGCATTCTCTGCCTGTCGCTTTGCAGCTGCAAAGACAAGGATACGCAGCAGACACCGCAGGAACCCACCGCAGCCTCTGAAAATGCAGGCGAGAATGTCTCGCTGTTTTCGCGTGATACACTCCCCGAAAACACCTACGATGGTGTCACTCTGGTAATGGACAGTATTTCCGCAAAAGCAGGCGAAAAAGAAGTGCCTGTCCGTGTCATGCTGTTCAACAACCCAGGCTATATCAACTGCGGCGTCCGCATTTACTATGGTGAGGGACTTTCGCCGCTGTGTGAATCTGAGGACAAAACCAAATGTATCACAGGCGATGCTTCTCAGGGCATGATGACGGTATCGGCAGTCGATACCGCCAAGCGCATGATCGGCTTTGCTTCGGCAGGCGCACAAGCTGCTACAAATGACGGCATGGTCATTACCGTTTATTTCGACATCCCGTCAGATGCAAAATCCGGTACGTTCTATCCGCTGACACTCGATATTCAGGACTTCAAAGCCACACGCACAGACCAGCTCGATCCTACCCTCATTCAGGGCGGCATTCAAATCGAATAACAAAAGGCTCTGTTTTTATTTGTGTGTCTGATAAGATAGACAGATAAATTTCCGATTTTCAGAATCAGACAAATATGAATTTGACCTTGAAAGGATGTATTTCCAAATGATAATAGAAACAGAAAGATTACTTTTAAGAAAATGGACGAATGAAGACGCAGAAAGCTTATTTGAATATGCTAAAAATCCTAATGTTGGTCCAATGGCAGGTTGGCCTCCGCATACAAGCATTGAAGAAAGCAGAGAAGTAATAACTAATGTTCTCCAAGGAGCAGAATGCTATGCAATTTGCGAGAAAGAGAATAATGTTGCAATTGGAGCTGTTGAACTTAAACTCAATGGTCATACTGATATGACAGAAAGAGATGATGAATGTGAGCTTGGATACTGGCTTGGCGAACCATTCTGGGGAAAAGGTTATATGCCCGAAGCTGCGAAATCTCTTTTAAAAAGAGGATTTGAAGAACTTGGAATGAAAAAAATCTGGTGTGGATATTATGATGGAAATAATAAATCTAAAAGAGTTCAGGAAAAACTTGGATTTGAATATGACCACGCTGAAAGAATGCCTGTTCCTCTGCTTAATGAAGTTCGTCTTGGACATGCTACCTTTATCACACTGGAACAATGGAAACAAAGATAAATCCCAGTTTGTCAAGCTGATGCGTTAGACAAGAAACTGGAAAATCAGCATATAGACGCATTTTTTTGAAAATGGCGTAACAAAAAAACGCATGACCTGTCATTCCGCAGGTCATGCGTTTTTATTATTGAATGACTGGCAGGTCGGTCGGGAGCGGATAGGATTGATCTGTCAGTTCATAGAGATAATGCAGCAGAATGTGCATCGCATCGTCAGCGGTGAGTTTTCCGTCGCCGTCCACATCACCGCAGCGTGCCGCACGTTCTGAGATCGGATCATCAATCTCCGCAAGATACTTGCTGTAATGGATCAGAACCGCAGTCGCATCATCACAGTCCACCAGACCGTTGTCGTCATAATCGCCGCAGCGTTCCTCAAACGGAACGGACTCCAGCGCATTCACAGCCGCATTGTAGGCACTTTCCGACTCCGCATAGCTTTTCGCCGCAAGAATCGCCGCCTGTCCCTGTGCAACTTTCTTTTTCAGCTGTTCCAGCCCGTCTTCGCCATAACGGAACAGCGGAAGCTGGTTCATCTGTGCTGCAAGACCGTCAGAAAGTTCCATTTGTGATGGCCCCAGCCATTCCGACTGAATGAACGCCTGATGCTTCGTCAGAAAATTCGTGATATACTGCACGCATTCGTGATACGTATAGCCGTTCACAGGTCCAAGCCGCCGATTCTTGCCGAGCATATTCCAGCGTGCATTGTTCATATCCGCACTCTTTTGCAGATAGGCTTCCAGCGCAGGTATTTTCTCCTGTGCGATCTTGTCGATCTGCGTATCGAAGCGTTCAAAGTAGAGTTCTCTCATGCGCTGCTGATATTCAGGCTTCGCATAGAGCGTACCGAGCCAGCCGACTTTCATCTCAGGAATCGTATCTTCATAGTTCTCGTAGCCGTGAATCGGAAGATACATCGCAAAGAAGTTCTTCACACTGCAGCAGCCCTTCCCGAAAATCGCTCTGCCGAAATTCGCAAATCCCAAATCGAAATCCCAGACAGGACCGCTGTGCAGCTTGCCGTCACCCGTCAGGTCGGACTCTTTCCAGAAATAAAAACTGGTGTAGCTGCCGTCCGCATTGCTGGTGATCTCCTGAATCAGGTGGTTCAGAATGATGGAATCCACATCGAGATAATCGGAATAATGCTTGCCTTTCGCGTTGTATCCCGTTTCGGAATAGATCGCGTCCTCCAAGTCCTGTACAAAATTACGGATGTAGTCAATTTCCGCTTTGGTCGCGTGTTCGGGCGTTTGCATCTGCACGCATTGTCCGCGCTTCGTGATAAATCCGCTTGCAGCCTTTTTCGGATAGCGGTTCCAGGTCTGGAACTGAATCAGATAGCCGCCTGTAATATCCTCAGGATTCTTCGGGATATCCCAGTATTTGTAGGTGTTCGGAAGCACGGTCTTCAAATCGCCATCGGAGCTGATCTGCGCATAAGAATCCAATGCGGCATCGTTCGCGGCTTCGTTTGCTTCCTCCAGATCGGTGATCTCGACACGGTGTTTATGCACCTGTACCCGTTCAAAAAGCTGGTACGTACCGCGGTACTCGCCGTGCGCGTAGAGATCGACATATTCATACTGCATCGTGAACTCACAGCCTGCGTCTTTGCTGAGCATCATCGCCACAGAGTTTCGCATCATACCGTGGTCAAGGTTGTTGCTGAGAAGCGCCCACTTTTTCGCTTTGCCCATGCCGTAGAGCTTGGTTTTTTCTGCAAGTTTGATGTTGTAAGGCTTCTTCGAACTGTAATCCCATGAGCTGTTGCCGTGTCCGCCGATGCTTTCGAGTTTGCCGTCGTATTCTACGGTACTGTCTGATTTCAGCATCAGGATCTTGCCAGAATCCTTATTGCCGTTTTTCTTCTCGACAAATGCAAGACTTCCTGTATCCAGTTCCATATACACGACCGGCAAATCTGACTGCATCACATAAAGCTTGCCGTAATCCTTGTTCGCAACACGGATCGTAAACTCCGTTTCTTTCGAGAACAGATCCGTTGTTTCACCTGACACGATTTTTGTATCGTTCAGGTAAAGCGAATCTTTGCAGGTATAGGTGATCTTCAGCTTGGTGATGTCCGCAGTCGCAGGCAGGAACAGATAGCGGCAGTCTTCGCGTTCGCTGTACCACCACAATGTATAGTCCATATCCGTATCGACCAGCGGTGTCAGATCTTCCACACGGAACTGCGAAACAGGCGTGTTTTTATAATACAGCACCGTTGTGGTGGTTTCCGTGGTTTCCTTTGCAGCGTCACGGCCAATTCCTCTGGACGGCGGAACACTGGTCACTGCGGTGATCTCCGTATCCGTTGTACCGAAAACAATAGCAGATGCGTGCATCCCGCCATTCGGATGCATCAGCATGATTCCTGCAATACAACACAGCACGACAGCGAGCAGAACGCTGACGATCAGCGTTTCATGCCGCAGCATTTTTTCTTTCATATTGGTAAACATCGTTCATATCCCCTCAATGGAAATGTGCCGACCGAAGCTCTCATTCGGCGGCAGACAAAGCATTCAAGAGAGCTTTTGCTACTTGTGCGGTAGAAATGTCCTTGCTTGTACGTTCTTCAATGAGTATGCAGAACGCAACAGGACAGGTTTCATCCAGACAGAACCCGACCAGCAGCGAATTTTCATATTCCCTGCCGTTGTCCGTCACTTGTGCGGTACCGCTTTTGACACCGCAGTTGTAGTCGGGCAGCGAAACATAGTAGTGATTTTCGGCATTGGCAATCATTACCTCCTGCACCGCTTTCGCCGCAGATACAGAGAAAAGCTGTGGTGTACGCGTGGTTTTCCCGACCTGCACCATCTTGCCTTCTGCTGACGTACAGGCTTCCACCGCGTAAGGTAAAATTGCCGTACCTGTGCCGTTTGCGACCGCCGTCTGCCAGAGCATCAGCTGGTATGGACTGACAAGCGTTTCGCCCTGTCCAAGACATCCCCATTGTGTATCAAAATCGGTATCGTCAGTCAGGACAGTCGAGGCAGGTGCAATGGAAATGCCGTCGAGCGAATAGTTTTCCGCAGCAGACTTGTTGACAGAATAACCCATCCGCTGATATACCTCAATGATACTCGTCAGCGGAAGCTGTTCCGACTGTACAAGCTGTGCAAAGAACGGGTTACAGCTGTTCGCAAAGGCTTCTGCAAGTGTCTGGTGACCATGCCCCTCGGATCTGTGGCACTTGATGCGCTGTCCGTTGGCATTGAGCCACGAACCCTCGCAGGAATATTCGATATCATTGACGGTTTTCACACCGAGCGTTTCATATGCGGCAATCAGCGTGGAAACCTTTTGTGTCGAACCCGGTACCATCGGGTAAAACGCCTTGCAGAGCAGGCTGCCGTTTGGCATAGACGCAATATCCGCGTAGCCTTTGGCAATATCGACACAGGGTTTGCTGACACAGACCAGCAGTTCGCCCGTTTTCCAGTTGCAGGCGATAATAGTACCGTTTTTGCTGCCGAGTGCTTTATAGGCTGCCTGATTTGCAGAATGGGAAAGCGTCGTCTGCAAAGAAGCAGTTCCGTGAATGCCTGCGGTAAAGCTGTAATTTGCAAGTGCAGTCAGATTTTTTGCAACCAGTGTATTGGTCATCTGACCGCTGGTGTCCCCGATAAAATTACCGACATCCGCAAACTGTCCTGACGGGTAATCGGTCAGCGGCTTTGTACCGTCAAATAGCACATCGCCTGTGCGGTCATACACAACACCGTAGGTTGTTTTCCCTGACTTCGCCATGTACATCGGAGATTCGGTGATCAGAACATAGGAAAGATACCCCATTCCCAGCAGAAAGCAGAGGATCAGAAGCGTCACCGCACGTCCTGCACGCAGCGTACTCCGCGGCGCACGAATGTCGATCGGCATGGTTTTCGGCTTATTTTGCTGTTGCTTCATGCGGACTGCTTCCCCCTTTCAGCGGCTTTTTTCCTGCCGTCCTTCGTGGTCAGCACAGGGGCTTGTGCGGCTTTCAGGAATCCTGCGAGAATGCCGCTCGACAGCATCGAACTGCCGCCCTGTGAGATAAAGGGGATTGTAACACCCGTGAACGGGATAATGTTGCAGGAGCCGAAAATGTTGAGTGCCATCTGCACCACAAACACGCTCGCAACCCCTGCGGCAAGTCCTGCATGATAATAACTGCGCGGCGGAACCGTCAGAACAGACGCAGGCAAAAACAGAACCAATACAACGGTCAGGATGCCTGAGAACAGTCCCCATTCCTCGCAGATGCTGGAAAATACAATATCCGTATCGGATGCAAACACACGATGCAGCAAACCGCCGCCTGCACCCTTTCCGAACCATCCGCCCTCTGCGATCGCAGTCAGCGCATGGCATTGCTGATAGCCGTGACCTTCCATATCCGCCCAGATGTCGGAATGCAGTCTGTCCTGTACATAGTCGGGCGCAAATTTCAGCGCAACAACGCATACTACACACGCACAGGCACAAAGGAATATCACAAACCGCAGCGACATTTTTTCGCGGAGATAGAAGAAACGGAACACGATGCCGAATCCTGCTACTGCAAGAAATGTCGGCAGACTGCCCAGATCTCTGCACCACCATTGCAGCACGACGATCACAGCCGTACAGCCAAGCATTGCAAGATTATCAGGGACATAGTGAATACCGAGGAAGGTTTTCTTCCGAAGCTGTGTGGAAATCGAAGATGCACAGATCAGCACGAACACGGGTTTGACAAATTCGCTCGGCTGAATCGTTATAAATCCCAGATCAATCCAGATGCCGCGTTCTCCCGTCAGGAAGAAAATCGCTCCAACCAGAACGAAAAATGCACCGTACCAAAACGGTTTCATCTTCTCTGCGCGGATTGGATTCCGCACCAGAAGATAGGAAAGCTGACACGCGATAAATGCAAGAATCCCGAAGATGTAATGCTTTGCGGCAAAATGGACACCGCCAAAACAAGACTGATAGATCGTACTCATTCCCAGCACCAGAAGCAGCACCATATCCACGGTGCAGGCCTGACGGTGAACAAGCGAAAGTATCATAGAACCGACAAAATCAGCAGCCAGAACCGCACAGGTCAGCTTGACTGCCTCTGCGGAAAATCCCAGCGTGAGAATGACCAGCAGCAGCATCGCGGAATGTGCAATGAGGATCAAAAACATCAGGATCGGGTGAGAAACAGGTCGTTTATTCATTGTGACACGACCTTTCCGTTACCCTTGATGACACGCAGGCTGCGTCTGCCGATGCGAATTTCATCATCTCTGTGGAGCGTTCGCGGCGTTTTGATGCGGACACCATTGACATAAGTGCCGCTGCCCGAACCGAGGTCCTCGATATGCCATCTTCCATCCGACAGCGTTAAAATCGCATGAAAACGAGAAATTTCTTTGTCAGAAAAACGGATGTCCGCACTCGGATGCCGTCCGATAATAATTTCTGCTGCGCCGAGCGGATAAATCGTTCCGTGCTCGGAAAGCATATAGCCTTTGGCTTCTTTCGCCCATATCTCATCGCCGCGTTTGCGTTCTCTGCCCGCGGCCAACAGAATCATGAGCGCACAGAAATCGACGAAAACCACAATAAATACTGAAAGCAGTTCGCCGAGATTCTGACCATTCTGGAAGAATTCTGTCACAGATTTTCTCCTTTCAAAGTTCAATATCCCAATATTAAAGTATACCATATCGGGACAACTTTGTCAAGAAAGCGACATCACGTATGTACTTGAAATTTTTGTGAAAAAGCCCTTCTAATATCATATACGGAAAACAAAATGCGATGGTCACAGAACCGAGCAAAAATCGTGATTCTGTACAAACATCGCATTTGTATTTTCGTGTCTTACATATAATGTTCCAGATACTCTGCAACCAGTCGTTCTGCGTCAGCATAGCTGTTCAGCGTACAGCATTTCGCACGGAATGCCGCCGCCCCTGCCCTGCCGCGGAGATACCAGAGCGCGTGTTTTCTGACCTCACGCATGGCAAGTGTCTCGGATTTTTCCGACCTTTCCAGTATCATACGAATGTGTTTGAGCATTTCATTGAGCCGCTCGGGAACATCGGGATAGGTGTATTCCTCGCCGTTGACCGCGTGTGCAATATCCTCAAAAATCCATGGATTTCCATAGGTTGCGCGTCCGACCATCACAAGGTCACAGCCCGTTTCCTGATACATCCTGACGGCATCCGCACCGCACAGAATATCACCGTTTCCAATGACTGGAACAGACACCGCCTGCTTGACTTCTGCAATCGGTTTCCAGTCGGCAGTACCGCTGTAAAACTGTGTCCGCGTTCTGCCGTGAACGGTCAGAGCCGCCGCTCCTGCCGCCTCCATGCGCTTCGCAAACGGCACAGCGTTGACAGAATTCTCATCCCAGCCGATCCGCATTTTCACCGTCACAGGGGTATCTCCTGCGGATTTTACAGCAGATTCTACGATTTTCTCTGCGAGTTCAGGTGTCCGCATCAATGCCGAACCTGCCCCCTGCCCAACGACCTTCGGCACAGGACAGCCCATGTTCAAGTCGATCCAGTCAGGATGATAGTCACGCAGCATTTTGACAGCTTCTGCGATAAATTCAGGTTCACTGCCAAACAACTGCAATCCCATCGGACGCTCCTTCGGAGTGATCTGGCAAAGTTCTGCGCTTCCTTTGCTGCCATAGCAGAGTCCTTTTGCTGAGATCAGTTCGCTTGTGGTCATGCACGCGCCATGTTCTGCGCAAAGCAGTCGATACGAGGTATCTGCTACCGATGCCATCGGTGCAAGTGCGGCGGTCTGCGGTACAGAAATCCCTGCAATTTCGACAGTTTTCATGGAGCATCCTCCATTCCGAGCAGACGTTTCGCATTCCCTGAGCATATCATCTCGCGCTCCTGTGCTGTCAGCTCCAGCGTGTCCAGAAACCGCAGCGTATCCCCTGCCGATTCCCACGGCGAGTCGGTCGCAAACAGTATTTTTTCTGCACCATGCCCACGGATAATACGCTGACATTGTTCTTTGGAGATGAAATCCTTCACGAATGCCAAGTCCATCAAAATATTCGTACCAACGAGATATTTCTCAACATCATCCCATTGCATCCAGCCGCCAAGATGCGCCGCAATCAGATTGCTCCCGTCCATTTCTGTGAGGATATTGCGAATCTGTTCGGGCGATGCCATATACGGCGCAGGAAGTCCGATGTCGATACCTGCATGGAAAACAACCAGCAATCCCAGCTCCTGCGCCTTTTTCAATACACGAATGGATTCTTTGCTGTCGATGCGGCAGCCCTGAAACTGATGATGGAGCTTGATACCGCGGAAGCCGTGCTCCGCAAGATTCTCCAAAACTTCTTCCCAGTCCTCCTGCATCGGGTGCAGGCTGCCAAACGAAAGCAGTCGGTCTGTCCGAATCGTTTCCGCAAAGCGATTGATGCTCTCTGTCTGGGACATCTTTGTGACGATAGGCAGGCAAACGCACATATCTACGCCATTTTCATCCATGTTGTGCAGCAGCCCGTCAGCCGTTCCGTCGGTATAATTCATCGTCCGTCCGTTGACATATGCCTCGCCCTGTTCTTTGCGGACACCGTCGATGAGTGCCGCAAGTGTACGCGATGCAATTTTCTCAGGGAAAATATGCGTGTGAAAATCTATCAGCATCGGAAACGCTCCTCTCATATACAGAAAAAAACGCCGCATCAGGCGACGTTCAGGCAAACAGATTCAAAAATTCCGCGTGATTCAGCGCAGTCCAGTCGTGAATGGTCAGGCGGCATATCTCTTCCAGTCCGCACCATTCCTCTTTCGCCAGATCATCTTTCATGCCAACCGTGAAAAAGCCCATCTTCTGCGCGGTTTCTGCGGCATACAGCGCGTCCTCGACAACAACAGTCTCACAGGCTTTCAATCCCATTTCCGCAAGCACCGCGTTGTAAAACACAGGCGTATGCTTGCCGTTTGCGCCCTCAGGCGGTGTCATAACGGTCTGAAAATACGATTTGATTTGCAGCCGCTCCAGCACAGCATCCAGCAGTTTCGGATAGGTGACACTTGCGATCGCACAGGGTATCCCACGCCGATGCAGTTCTGAAAGCAACGCTTCTGCACCGTTTTTCAGCTGTAAATCATAACGGTAGGCATCCGCTGCCAGCTGTTCGATGCGGTCAGCAACCTGCTCTGCGGTCACAGGCAAACGGAATCGCTCTGCATAGTACGCAGACGACTGCTCGATGGTCATATTCTTTACGATGTCCGAAATATCGGGCGGTGCTTCAATGCCGTACTCGCGGAGAAAACGCCTGTCGAGTTCATGCCACATGGGCATGGAGTCCAGCAATGTGCCGTCCAGATCGAAAATGATTCCGCGCAGTCCCATCACATCTCGCTCCGATTCGTCAGCGCACGGAACAATGTGATCTCATCCGTATATTCGATGATTCCGCCAACAGGCAGACCAAACGCGAGCCGCGTGACTTTCACGCCCAGCGGCTTACAGATGCGCGAGAGATACATCGCCGTTGCTTCGCCCTCCACGCTGGGATTCGTCGCCATAATGAGTTCGTTCACACCGCCGTTCTGGATCCGTTTCAGCAATTCGCTGATGCGGAGATGTTCGGGGGTGACGCCGTCCAGCGGCGAGATCAGACCGTGCAGCACATGATAAACACCATGATACTCCCCTGTCCGCTCGATCGCCGTAATATCCTTCGGCCCTTCCACAACGCAGATCGTGCTTGCATCACGCTTTGTGCTTTCACAGATGGGACAAAGGTTCTGCTCGGTGAGATTATGACAGACGGGGCATTCACGGACATTGTGCTTCGCGTCCAGAATTGCCTGAGCAAAACTTTCAGCCTGCTCGGCAGGCATTTCCATCACCGCATACGCAAGACGCTGTGCGGTTTTCATGCCGATGCCGGGCAGGGCTGCAAATTTTTCAGACAATACAACAAGCGGTAATGCGCTGAAATTTTCCATATGGAATCAGAACAGACCGGGCAGAGCAACGCCGCCGGTGATCTTGCTCATTTCCTTTTCGGTGGTTTCTTCCACAGTATTGATTGCCTCGTTGACAGCAGAAATAATCAGATCCTGCATCATCTCGACATCGCCTTCCTTGACCATTTCGGGGTCGAGGGTGATTGCTTCGATGGTCTTTTTACCGGTGAGGACGACCTTAACTGCGCCGCCGCCTGCAGCAGCTTCAAAAGTGCGCTGTTCGATGTCTTCCTGCAATGCGGTGATCTGATCCTGCATTTTCTTTGCCTGATGGATCATGCTGTCCATGTTCTGACCGCCGCCCTGGAACTGTTTCGGTACTCTGGCTTTCATATGAATTTCTCCTTTAATTTTCAAAAATGTAGTGCCGTATCTGCGGTTTCCGCATCGGCTGTATCTATAAAACGCATTTGCGTTCTATAAGCAAGATTATAACTGGTTGGCATCGGGCGCAGAAACGTCCATGCCGCTTTCCTTGGCACGCTGTAACAGCACATCCACAGGAGAAGTCTGCGGTTTGTCGCTGTCAGCGTAGGAAATGCCGAGTCCATAGCGTTTTCCGAGAATCTTGGAGATGCATCCGCCAAGAGCGATGGCATCGTCCTTGGAAAACAGCTTGGTAAACAGACGGTTTTTGACCACGATATGAATGGCTTCCTTGCCGTCCTTTTTGGTGATATAATATGCCTCCGAGCCGCTCAGCAGTCCTGTGACGCTCGGATTGATGCGATCGTATTCTTCAAGAATCACCGCCCAGTTTTTCACAGGCGGCAGGGATTCCTTTTCCGCAGGCGTTGAAGTTTGCAGATTGGTCGCCAATACATCTTTATTGGACTTTTGCTTTTGCGCTGCACCACTTGGATTGACTGCGATGCCGTTTTTCTGCAGATCCGCAAGCTGTGCTTCCAGTTTTGCAATACGGTCGGAAAGTGCAGATGTATCCCCCTGCTGTGCTTTCAAATCCGTACAAAGGCGTATCAACGTCATTTCCAGCTCCATGCGGCGGCTGCCGGAACGTGTCATACGGTCGCAGCATTGCCGAATCGCATCCAACGCTTCCAGAACGGCAGGCATCGTAAACTGCTCGGAAAGTCCGCGCAAAGCCTCCAGATCATCAGGCATACACTGTAATAATCCAGTATCATTCGGCGCAGTTTTCAGCAGCATCAGACTGCGAAGCTGCTGGGAAAGCTCGTCCGCAAACCGCGTCATGTCCTTCGACTGACGATAGAGTGCGTCAATCGTACCGAGTGCAGAAGATGCGTCATGCTGTGCGATATTGCCAAGCACGGAAAAAACGGATTCCTTGCCTGCGACACCGACTGCTTCCTCGACTGTGGAGATCTGAATGTCATCAGATACCGCAGCGCATTGATCGAGCAAACTGAGCGCATCACGCATACCGCCGTCCGCAAGGGAAGCGATACGGAGTGCCGCCTCGTCCGACACAGAAAACTCCTCGTGGTCTGCGATATACTGAATTCGCCCTGCAATATCATTCGGCAGAATACGGCGGAAATCAAACCGCTGACATCTGGAAAGAATGGTCGCAGGAACTTTATGGATTTCCGTTGTTGCAAATACAAATTTAACATAGGCAGGCGGTTCTTCAATCATTTTCAGCAATGCATTGAACGCACCTGCGGACATCATATGAACTTCATCTATAATGTATACTTTATATTTGCAGCGAACGGGCATGAATGCGGCATTGTCGCGCAGGCTTCTGACCTCGTCTACACCATTGTTCGATGCACCGTCGATTTCGATGATATCGGTCAGCGCACCTGCTTCCGCATCACAGCAGATCTCGCATTCCAGACAGGGATTGCCGTTCTTCGGGTGCAGACAGTTGACTGCCTTTGCAAAGATACGGGCACAAGTCGTTTTACCTGTACCGCGCGAACCTGTAAACAGATAAGCATGGGCAGTTTTGTCGCGGAGGATCTGATTGACAAGGGTGCGCGTGATATGCGGCTGTGCGACAATATCATCGAATGTCTGCGGACGCCATTTGCGGTATAGTGCCTCATAAGCAGGCATTCCACTCACCCTTTCTGCATCAAATTCGGGCAGATCCGAAAACGATCTGCTGCAAAAAAATTCCGGAGCATAGGTGTGCAGGCTGACTGCGGCACGCCAAGCGATCCGCTTAATGCTGCTCGGTTCCCCGCCTGACATGGTTCACGGTGCTTTGCTGCACAGGGCCCGCACACCTATAATCCGGAATTTCTGCGGATTTTTGTTCTTTGTTTCACTGACAGTATTTATTATAACACATTCCTTTTGAAATTTCAAGAGGTAAATTGTGATTTCTGATAATTTTTTTCAAAACGCTAAATTTCCTATTGACTTTCATGAAACTTTGTGCTATAATATCTAAGCAGTCAGATGAGAGAGCAAAACAAGTTCTCAGCTGAAAGCACTTTTTTGTTGTTTTTCCAATTTCATCGAGGTGTGGCTCAGTTTGGTAGAGCGCTGCGTTCGGGACGCAGAGGCCGCAGGTTCAAGTCCTGTCACCTCGACCATAAAAGCTAGAAGGTACGCTTTTTGCGTGCCTTCTTTTTTTATTTCCCAACAATTTGAGCAATGCTTTTATAAGGGCACACCTCTATTTCATTCTCATTCATTAAAAAGCATTCTGCGAACATCAAACAAACTCCGCAGGCTTCAGGGGATCAAGGGAGTTATTTGTAACGGTCATATATTTCGTCCTCCGACACAGCAAAGGACGAAAGCTCTCTTTTCACTTATTGACAAAATTCAGGAATCATTGTATAATATAATAGTACAATCGCACATATGCGTTTTCGCCACCGTCTTTGACCTTTATAGAATGAAAAATCTGAATGGAGATGAGTATATGAAACGTTTTATCGCTGCTGCGCTTGCTGCAATTATCACGGCAATGTCACTGCCGATGCAAACCGTTGTCAACGCTGAAACACTTGTTTCAAAAAAATATGATTTCGGCGGACTCGGTACTGCAAGCGGATATATCGGTATTTCTGCATCTGACGCATATAGTTCGGCAAAAGGCTGCGGATTTTCTGATACATCCAAAGTCGAAAATGTCACCGCAGACGGTGTCGGCGCACTCTCTGACGCTGTACGCTTTACAACAGGCAGCAGCGCATATACTTTCAACGTTGATTTGCCTGACGGTGTTTACAAAATCACAGTCGCAACAGGAAAGGTCGATTCCACTTCCATCTATGCGGAAGGCTATGCACAGCTGCTTTTTATGACAGGCAACAATGCGGTCGATTCATTCACGATCCCTGTCACAGATGGTCAGCTGAATATCTACGCAACCGCAGGTATTTCGGGAACGCCTTTTTCTATCAGCGCACTTGAAATCGAACAGGTTTCAGCAAGTGCCGCACAGAATCCGACGATATGGACTTGTGGGGATGCAACAGTCGCAAGCCGCTACAACACAGCATCCGACGACTATCACAGCTGGGCACAGTATTTGGGAAACTATGTCGATACGGACAAATACAGTCTGCACAATCTTTCCGTGGACGGTATCTATGCAAAACAGCTTCTCAGCCTCAATTTTTTTGATACGGTCGAACACTATGGCAAAAGCAGAGATATTTTCATTCTTGCCGTGGGTGTCAGCGATTATATTTCTGCATACAGCAAAAACAGAAACAATCCCGATGCAACAGAATACCGAAACGCCGTCACCGAAATGGTACGCCGTGCAAAAGCCAAGGGCATGACTGTCTATCTTACCAAACAGCACACCGAACTGAGTGACTGCATCAGATATCCGCTGATTCAGACAAAGTGGTTCGGGGATGTTCTGGAAGAAATTGCGAAACAGGAACAGGTGGAAATTCTGGATATTTTCACACCATGGCTGACGTTCTGTCTGGAAGAAACATACGAATCTGCAATCGAATACTATACAGAAGACGGACTTTATATGAACTTAAAGGGTGCGGAGAAAATGGCGGAGATGGTCAATGAACTGCTGTTCGCTCCAGAAGCACCGCCGAAAGAAATCTATGACCCCTACAAGAATTTTGACGCATCATCAGCGATAACCTATGAAACAGAAGTATCGGGAAAAGCCGTTCCGAATCCACACAAGGGCTTTGTGATGACAGTATACGAGCCTGAAATGTTCGAAGCATCCTTCCCATACGGAAACGGCGGTTCCATGAATAATCACGCATGGGATATTACAACTCTGGTCAACGGTGTCCATTACTGGAACGACATCAATCCGCAGGAAGGCGTATACAACTGGAAAGAAATCGACGATATGCTGGATGCCTGCGAAAAGCACGGCATGACCTATGTCATACGAATCCTGCCGTATTCGCACCTTGTCGGTTCTGACGCAAATTTCGGAGAAGAACACAATTTTGTGCCGAAATGGATCTATGACAAAGGCGCAAAGAAAAAAAGAGTCACCCTGAAAGACAATCCGAATATCGAACTGGATGTCCCTGTCTGGGATGATCCGATCTATTTGCAGGCCTGCAAAGATTTTGCCACGGCTATGGCAGAACATTTCGATGGGGATCCCAGAGTGGAATTGATTGATATCCGACCGTTCGGCAACTGGGGAGAATGGCATTTTTCACAGGTGAACGGAAGTGAAATGCCGTCTGTTGAAATCCAGAAGGATATGATCAAACATTACAAGGATGCATTCCAGAAAACGCTGCTTGCGATCACGTCCGATGCAAAAAATGATGTATATGATTATGCTTTGTCGATCGGTGTTGCCAAACGTGATGACGGTCTGATCGGAAGTGTCGGCAGAGAATGGAACCTGCGCAGATCGTACTATGCAAATATGCCTGTCCTTGCGGAAAATCTGGGACCATACAGCATGATGCTGGCATACGATAACAATCCATACGGACCGCTGAAATGGACAGAAACGCGTTTCCGTGAATGCATTGAAATTGCACATCTGACGCTCACAGCACTCGATCAGGACGGCCAATGCGGATACAAATTTTATAGCGAACAAAAAGATCTGATTGACGAAATGGTGAATCGGATCGGCTATAATTTCACCGTGACCTCCGCAAAGCGAAACGAAAACAAGCTGAAAGTGACGATCAAAAACACAGGTGTTGCGCCCGCATTTTTCAATATCAGTCTTTGCGCTGAAATCACCGATCGAAACGGCAACAAACTGGAGAATTTCGGTGAGCCTGTCCTGATTGAAAAAGGCACATTCCATGATGAGGATGAAAGAGCATTTCTGTTTGAATATGACGGAGAACTCGATGAAAATGCAACGATCTGTCTGGCTATGTATGACACCGACAATTCGCTTGTCAAAGGCAAAGATCCGACTGTCAAATTTGATAATCAGAATACCCTGCCGACAAACAGACTGGAACTTGTTCCGTCCGATTCTGTGGTCGGTGATGTGAATGCAGACGGGGTGTTTACCATTGCCGATGTTGTACTGATACAGAAATGGCTTCTCACGCTCCCGAATGTGACACTTCCGAACTGGAAAGCGGCTGATTTGTGCAATGACGGACAACTGAACGTGTCTGATTTTTCCATGATGAAACGTCTGCTTCTGTCCAATGTGGTCCGCTGATGATTCTGACGACAGAATCGGGAACACGGCTGCAAAAAGAATAAAAAATTTTTCAAAAAAATGTGACGCATTGTTGCTGCTTCCCGTCTATGTTTATGGTGGCAGATGAACCAACAGACAAAAAATCCTATTTTATACGTCAAGGAGGTGAACTACTTGGAATATACGATCAGTATTACCAATCAATGTAATCTGCATTGCAGCTACTGCTACGAAAAAAAGATGAACACGGAATTCGGCTCGATGTCAGATGAAACCATGCATCGTGTCGCGGATTTTATCAATCAGCGCGGAGATGCAGATACCGTATTCCTGTTCGGAGGCGAACCGCTGCTCTACAAGGATAAGGTACGGTTTTTTTGCGATAACCTGAAAGCCAAAACACTGGTCATCACCACAAACGGTACTATGCTGGATGAAGAATTCATCATGTGGTGCGCAGAGCATAAAATTGTTCTCAATATGTCGCATGACGGGGCAAAATGTGCAGAACGCGGTGTTGACCCGAAGCTTCTGGACGAAAAGGCAAAACTGCTTGTCAAGCATCATACGAACACATTGTTCCAGCTCGTCTACACCGAAGAAACGCTCCCGTATTTATATGACAACATCCTGCACCTCAAAAATCTCGGCGCGAAAAAAGTATCCGCCACTCTGGATGCAAATACGGATCCTGCCGACATCGACCAATTCGGTGATATCATGAAGGAACAGTGGCAGAAAATTGCACGGATCCCGAACCTGATGGTGTTTGAACTTGCCCAGAAAATCGAGCGGATCAAAGGCAAAAAAACAAGTCTATGCGAGATCTGCAAAAATAAGCTGTTCATCAACTGGGACGGTCGGTTTTATCCCTGTGTCCAGTTCCAGAACCGTTCGGAATTCCTGTGCGGCAGCTTATCTGTCGGCATTCAGCCCGAAAAAGCAAGGGAAGCATTCCCTGACTATTCGATGCTGTCAGAACGATGTGAGGGCTGTGAGATTGCCGAATACTGCCGCAATTCCTGTGCCTGCCGAAAAATGGTCACGACAGGAACCGTGCGGGACATTTCGGAAGCAGCCTGTATGGAAGAACAAGTGCAGATATTATGTGCACTTGAATTGATTGCAAACAAAAACGGAGGAAAATGATATGAGAAAATTCACAAAACAAATCACTTCTATGATGGCACTTGTTGCTATGGGTTCATCCAGCTGCGCACTGATGAGCAGCACAGCGTCTGCAAGCGCAAACGAAGTCACTACTACCGGCACTACACCGTTCGAAGATATGTACGAGATTGGTACAACCACATCTGCATCATTGGATGAAGATATGTACGAGATCGGTACAACCACATCTGCATCATTGGATGAAGATATGTACGCGATCGGTGTAGCCACATCTGCATCATTGAATGAAGATATGTACGAGATCGGTACAACTACATCTACATCCCCCACTACAATAACGACTACAAGATTAATCGGTACATCCACAACAAGCACGACACCGTATACAACCACGACCTCGATCGGTACGTCGACCATGAACGCATCTGATCACTCCACAACGATGCCGGAAGGCATGACGCTGAGAGGCGATGCGACCTGCAACGATGATGTTGACATTTCTGATGCGATTCTGACCGCTCGTGTTGCAGCAGAGGATCCATCTGCAAATATTACAAAACAGGGACGGATTAACGCAAACTGTGACGGCGATACGAAACTCACGGCAAACGATGCTGCAACCATTCTCCGCATCATTAGTCAGGCAACCATAAAGTAACCCATTGAATTAAATATCGGACTTTGCAGTATAACCCTTATCAATAAACTTGTAGTAAATGTGAATATCA
>JAKSPL010000029.1 GCA_024404815.1 Oscillospiraceae bacterium | reverse complement strand
GGGGCTTGGGGGAACCCTATCAAGGGGTTCCCCCATACTTTTTCGACAGACTGAACCGACTGCATGAAAGCAGTCGGTTTTTTTGTATGGAAATTATGCTTTGAATACCGCACGAACGAAGTTGTAGATATGAGCGTGAATGGAGTTGTCGCCGTGGTAGCCGCCGTTGACATAGTGCCAGACGTGCGGCACATTGTTGTTCGTAAAGTTTTCGTGGTAGCCGTTCGGGGTGGTGTAGACGACTTCGTCGTTGGAACCTGCGGTGATGAACAGCAGGGAAGGTGCTTCTTCCTCGCTTGCCCATTTGAAGCTGCCCGTGACACCGGGAGCAGGACAGATCGCGCCGACATAGCCGAACAGGTCAGGACGCTTCATACCGATGAGGAGCGACTCTCTGCCGCCCATGGAAAAGCCCGTGATCGCAGTATTTTCTCTGCCTGTCTTGATGCTGTAAGTCTGTTCGATATGCGGCATCAGGTCGGTGATGAGGTCGTTGATGAAGTTGTCGTAAGCCTGGTTGTTGGCATCGTCCATGCCCGAGCATTCTGCCTGTGTTGCGCTGGAATAAATGTACGGGAATACGACGATCATTTCCTCTGCATCACCGGATGCGATCGCGTTGCCGATGATCTGCTTGGTATACATGGTGTTGTTGCCTGTGAGGATCATTCTGTCCTGATTTTCGTAGTAGCCGTGCATGACGTAGAGAACAGGATACTGCTTGCTTTCGGAGTAACCTGCTGGAAGCAGGATGTTGTAGGGCTTATTGCGGCGGCAGGTGGTGGAGTAGTAGGAGCCGCTTTTCAGCGTGCCGTAATCGACACCGTTTTTCTGCTGTTTGGAATCATTGGTTTCAAATTCCGATACACTTGCCGCAACGATCGGCGTGTATTCGGACATTGGTCTCATGGCAGCTGCACTCTGTGTATCGCCGTCAACGAGAGCACCCTTTTCAGGATAACTCTTGACCTGACCGGTGAGGTACTTGACATACCAGACGAGGTCGGAAATGGAAACACGCTTGTCCTGATTGACGTCTGCCGCTTTTTTCGCAGCCGCGGAGAATGTGCCGCCCATGACAACGCGCTTTGCGATCGTCAGGTCGGAAACTGTGATCACGCCGTCTGCATTTGCATCGCCGAGAAGAAACGGAACAGGCGCAGGACCGTCAATTTTAGTACCTGCAACCGCACCGATGGCTTCGTCGATATAGAAATCAGCGGTACCGTCTGCGGACTCGACATAGAGCTGTAAATTGGTAGCACCCGATGGGATCTGGTAGTCGGTGTTTGCAAGCTGTACATAACCGCCGTTGCTTGAAACCGCAGAAGCGATATGGTCATACTGGGTGGTGTCGCTTGCGTCGGTGTACTGGAGGGAGAGCATATATTCCGAGGCATCAGAGCTGCTTGCGGGACATACATTCACGCTGAAGCTGTACTTGCTGCCTGCGGAGAACTGGGAAGAGAGTTCCTTGTAGCAGCCGTTCCACGAAGCAGATCTGCCTGTGACAGAGAGCGAGCCGCTGCCTGCATAAGCGTTCTTGGAAGCGGCATCTGCGGAAGCATCGCCTCTGCCGGTCCAGCTGTTTTCAGAGCCTTCGAATGTGTCGTGGAAGTAGTAGCCGTTTTCATCCGGTCCCTGCGGTTCATCGGGAGTGGTGCCGGGATCAGAGGTGCCGTCGCCCGAAAGAACGAATGTGGTAACGCTCTGTCCGAGGAGGTTTGCGGAGAAGTTCTTGCCGTTCAGCTGAAGTCCGGAAACATTGACGAGGTTCTCGTTGCCGGAGGAACGGATGCCCTTGATGCCGGTAATGGTATCGTTGCTGCTGACAGAGAAGTTCTGTGAAACAGCGGAGGAGTTGCCGTTGATCGCAACAATAGCGATTGAACCGTCCTTATTCTTATATGCGGAGATCTGGACGTTGTTTGCAGGGGATTCCGTGCAGGCAACGCGGTAAGCGTCCGGACGGACATACTTGGAATACTGTGCCATCATGTAGCCGCGTTTGGAGATCTTGCCGTCTTCGGTCATCGGACCGTAGCTGCGGCGGATGAACCACCAGACATATGCACTCATGTTGCCGATGACCAGACCGTTGTGCATATTCTGTGCGACCTGCAAAGCTTCCGGCCAGTTGTTTGCGGAATTTGCGCTGCTGTTCGGGACATAGACTTCGGTCATCCAGATTTCCTTGCCGCTTTGTTCGAGTGCAGGGAAGTCCATCTGACTGGGCTGTGTGCCGTAGAAGTGTGTGCCGAACAGATCGCAGTTTGCCATTGCCTTGCTGTTGTTGAGAATCTTGGAGTAGTAGTCCTTGTTGGTATACTGGAAGGTTTCGGGCGACATGACGCGGCAATCAATCTGGTCAGCATAGTTTGCAAGGAAATTCGTGGTTTCATCGGAACTCCAGTAAGTCCATTCCGAAGCGTAGTCAGGCTCATTCTGAATAGAGATCGCGTAGAGGTCAACGCCGTTGTCCTTCATGTAGTGAACATAGTCGTTGAGGTGCTGCGCATAAGCTGCATAGGAGTTGGTCTTGACATGGTGGAGTCCCTTGCTGCCGCCTGATTCGGAGATGGCAGAGGGCGGATTCCACGGAGATGCAAATACGGTCGCACCGAGTTTTTGTGCGGCCTTTGCGGTTGGAAGCGCGAGGTTCCACTGGTTCTTGTTGTCATTGACAAAGATGCGGAGAATGGTAAAGCCCAGTTCATCGTTGCCGTTGCCGAATGCCTTCTGTACCTGTGCAGAGGTCATATCGGAGCCTGCCCATTCCTGAAGATTGATGCCGCCGAAGCCGCTGATATGCTGATACTTCGTGCCGGTATCAATGGTGCAGGTGCTTGCGGCATCTGCGGTTCCAAGCGAAACGCTTGGGAGGCTGGAGAACAGCAGAACGCTGCTCAGAAGCCCTGCGAAAGTTTTCCTGATTGAAAGTTTCATAAAGTACCCCCGTTCTTTTTTTGTGTGCTTGCACAAATTCATTTGTTTTTCTGTACTGCTGAAAAAACAAATGTAGGGACAACTTTTCATTCCGTTTTTGAAGTCTGCAAGAATTCAAACTGTCCCTTCTATCATTTTAGCAATATTTGGTCAGTATCGCAATGTATAATTTGCAGATTTGGTGGATAATCCGCATAGGTTTAAAAATATTGAAAAAATTTGTCTATTATTTTAATAGCTGACCGTACAAATTCAGCCTGAATCAGGGGAATAAACGAAAAAAACGTACAACTTTGAATGTCGAAACACTGTTTTGCCACTCTTATCGTTAATTTTTATACGTACAAATAAAAACCTATCTGTGAAATCCACAGATAGGCTTTGTATTTGCTGTTCAGTTGAGTGGGACAAAATGCGGCTGATGCTTTTCGAAATAGGTGAGTTTTGTAAAACCAGCGTCTTTTGCCATTTGTTCCAGCTTGTCCATATGCAGACCGACAAAACGGTTTTCATGCGCATCCGTGCTGAGTGTCAGCAGTTCACCGCCCATTTCACGATACAAACACAGCAGCTCAAAATCCGGATCGGTTGCAGGCGGCTGCACTTTCAGCTTTGAGCCGTTTAGTTCGATTGCCTTGCCCTTTGCGATGACCGCACGGTAAATGGCGCGAATCTGCGGAAGATGCGGTGTGATGTCATATGCTGCACGGTCTGGGAGATAGCGCAGTCCGTAGGTCAGATGTCCCAGTACATCATAACAATCGGATTCCGCAAGCGCAAGAACCTCCTCAAAATACGCAGAAATCAGCGCAGGTATGTCGATGTCCTTGTAATCTAGAAAATAGAAGTCGGGCATATTGGGAAGTTCATGCACCGAACCGATGACCAGATCGAGCCGCTCATCCTGATAGACCTTACGTGAGAGCGGAAGATCCTGCGGAATTTGTCCGAGTTCCAGACCGCAGAGCAGTTTCAGTCCCGTACAGCGCGACTGTTCGGCAACGGTTTCCGCAATGGAATTTTCTGTGACGCGGCGGCTGTTATAGAAGAACATTTCGGATTCTTCCTTGCCGTAAAATGCCGCATCTTCAAAGCGGTTGATCTCGCAGTGGTCGGTAATTGCCAGATACTGCAAACCGAGTGCCTGTGCTGTTTTGACACGTTCGGCAACGGTGTTGTGGGCATCAGGGGAGTTGTGCGTGTGCGTGTGCAGGTTCATAATCATAGCATATCACGTTCCTTTTGCATCGAAAAAACGGGAGAATCCCTCAGCAGAATTCCCCGTTTCATGTTAATTCTTCGAGAAGTCGAGCAGTTCCAGACCTTCGTTCTTTTCAAGTGCCCAGCGGATGTTCCATTCGCTGGTAAAGAGCAGCAGATACTGGTCTTTGAAGTCCTGAACGAGCTTGGTATCAGAGCTGATGGTCAGGTGTGACGGGGTTTCGACCTCGCCGCCGATCCAGCGGATATACTGGTAGGAAAGCGGCTCACGGATGACTTCGACATTGTACTCAGTCCGCATACGGTGTTCAAATACTTCGAATTGCAGAACACCGACCACGCCGACAATGACCTCTTCCATACCCATATCAGGCTCGTGGAAAATCTGAATCGCACCTTCCTGTGCGATCTGCATGACACCCTTGACGAACTGCTTGCGCTTCATGGTGTCCTTGTGGCGGATGCGCGCGAAATGTTCGGGCGCAAAGGTCGGGATGCCCTCGAAGCAGACTTTCTTGCTCGGTGCACAAATCGTATCGCCGATGGAGAAAAGACCGGGGTCGAATACGCCGATAATATCGCCTGCATAGGCTTCATCAACGATCTCGCGGTTCTCTGCCATCATCATCTGCGGCTGAGAAAGACGCATTTTCTTGTCGCCCTGTACGTGGTAGACTTCCATATCGCGCTCGAATTTACCCGAGCAGATACGCAGAAATGTTACACGGTCGCGGTGCGCCTTGTTCATGTTCGCCTGGATCTTAAAGACGAACGCGGAGAATTTCTCATCGAACGGGGAAACCTCCTCGCCGTTGGCAAGGCGTGCAAGCGGCGGCGGAGTCAGTTCCAGAAAGCGTTTCAGGAACGGCTCGACACCGAAATTCGTCAGCGCAGAACCGAAGAATACCGGCGAAAGATTACCAGACTGGATGGCATCCAAATCAAATTCTTCGGAAGCACCGTCCAGCAGTTCAATGTCCTCTGCAAGCTGTGCGTGGTTCTGTTTTCCAATGAGGTCAGCGAGCGAAGGATCATCAGGCGAAACCTCAGTTTTGGAAACGGTATGCGCGCCGCCCGTTGCTTCAAACGAGAGGATATGGCGCGTTTCCAGATCAAAGACACCGCGGAAATCCTTACCGCAGCCGATCGGCCAGTTGACAGCGTAGGTCTTGATGCCCAGTTCCTGTTCGATCTGTTCGAGCAAATCGAACGGGTTGCGAGCCTCGCGGTCCATTTTATTGATAAAGGTAAAAATCGGGATATGACGCATGACACAGACTTTGAACAGCTTTCTGGTCTGGTTCTCAACACCCTTGGAGGCATCGATGACCATGATCGCTGCGTCTGCCGCCATCAGCGTGCGGTAGGTGTCCTCGGAAAAGTCCTGGTGTCCGGGGGTATCCAGAATGTTGATGCACGCGCCCTGATATTCGAACTGCATGACGGAAGAAGTGACGGAAATACCACGCTGCTTCTCAATTTCCATCCAGTCGGATACAGCATGACGGGCATTTTTCTTTCCCTTGACGGCACCAGCCATCGAAATTGCTCCGCCGTAAAGCAGAAGCTTTTCGGTGAGTGTCGTTTTACCTGCGTCAGGGTGTGAAATAATCGCAAAAGTACGTCTGCGACGAATTTCCTCCTGTAAAGTTGACAAATAAATCCCTCCATTGAAGATTAACATACCAAAATATTATAGCATACTTTGTGCAGTTTGGCAAGTGGTTTTTTCGGATTTTCAGCAGTCCGCCAAGCCCCAGAGTGCTTTTGCAGCACGAAGCTGTCTTGCAAGCCTTGCGATCGGCAGTCCCATGACATTATAATAGTCGCCGTGAATGCCTGCGATCAAAAGTGCGGCTTTTCCCTGAATGCCGTAGCCGCCTGCCTTGTCATAGGGTTCGTCCGTGTCGGCATAGGCTTCGATCTCTGCGGCAGAGAGCGGATAAAACTGCACCTGTGTTTCATCTGTGAAGCTGAGCGATTTTCCGCCATAGAACAGCGCAACACCCGTCTGAACGGTGTGCTGTCTGCCTGACAGCTTGCTGAGCATGGAGATGCATTCCTCTTTGGACTTTGGTTTCCCGAGAATTTCTTCATCGAGCAGTACTGTGGTATCTGCACCGATGACAATGGCATCGGGATGTGTTTTTGCGACCTCAGCGGCTTTCTGTACTGCAAGATATTCCGCCGCCTGTGATGCGGGAAGTGCGGCAGGGAGGCATTCCTCTCCGACCGCAGGAACGATCGAAAACGGGACATCCAGCATAGCGAGCAGTTCTTTTCTGCGCGGAGAGGCGGATGCGAGAATATATTCCATCAGTCAACGTCCTTTCAAGGTAATATTACACAAGTATTATACCATATTTTCGGCAAAATGACAAGAGCAGAAAATATTGTTGCAATTTGTCAGCAGATATGATATAATGGTAATCAGCAAATTCCCAATCAATGAATAGGAGGCAGCATTATGGGACTGCAATTTCGAAAAAGCATTACACTTTGTAAAGGCGTCAAGCTCAATGTTACGAAGACAGGAGTCGGTGTCACAGTTGGCAAAAAAGGCTGCCACTGCTCCATCAATTCCAGCGGCAGAACAACAGCGTCTGTCGGTCTTCCGGGAACAGGTCTGTATTACACCAAGTCGAAGAACCTGAAAACCCTGAAGAAGGAAATTGACAAGAAGAAGGAAAAGAAAGCCAAGGAAGCCGAAAAGGAAGCAGCAAAGAAGGAAAAGGAAGCTGCAAAGGAAGCGGCAATCGCTGCAGGTGCTGCAAAGCGTGACGAGAAGGAAAAGGAACGCGAGGAAGCTGCTGTTGCAAAAGAAGCAGAAGCACAGGAGAATGCCGAAAAGGTCGAGGAGTATGAAGAATATCTCGATGCCATCCGCAAGATCCATACCGAGTGCGAGCCTGTGATCGACTGGGAATCCCTGACAGGGGACAATCCTCCGTTTGAAAGCGGAACGATCGGTCCGAACGAATCAAAAGCACTCGATGTGTACAATCAGTTCAAGCCGTCCTTTATGGACAAGCTGCTGCACGGCGATGAGAACGATGCGAAGAAAAAGGCATTGCAGGATGCTGTGACAGAAGCAAGAAAACTGGACATGGAGCTGCTCGAAAACTGGGAAGAAATGAAAGGCTTTGCCGCAGAGATCAAGAAAGGCAATATTGACGCTTACCTTGATGTCATCGAAGAAGCCAATCCGTTCGAGGAGATGCTTGATTTCGGCAGTGATTTCCAGTTCGGTACGGAATCGCCCGACCGTATGGAGATCGAATTCCGTGTGAAGTCCGATACAGTTGTACCGAAAGAATCCGTATCGCTCAGCAAATCGGGACAGCTTGTCGTCAAGGAACTCACAAAGACACAGTATTACGATATTACACAGGACTATGTGTGCAGCTGTGCGATTCGTCTGGCACGCGAGATTTTTGCGATGCTCCCTGTACAGTATGTATACATCCACGCGGAAGATAAGATGCTCAATACCGCAACGGGACACGAAGAAGAAATGGACATTCTCTCTGTCGCATTTGAACGTGAAAAGTTCCATGCCGCGAATTTTGAGCTGATTGATCCGTCCGACTTTATCGGCTCTTTCCCGCACAATATGAGTTTCAAGAAAACCGCAGGTTTCAGCCCGATTGAACGCCTGAAATAAAAACAACGGCTGTCCGTACCGCACGGGCAGCCGTTTTGCATCTCTGAGGACTTGCAAAACCATGCCGAATGTGGTATACTATATAAGTTATACACACATCAGACAAAAATGAAACACAAGAGGTAAATGGTATGAATCCAATGGCATTATTGAAGCTGAAAGGCTTGCTGAACGCATTCCGAGAGAATCATCCGAAGGTCATCCCGTTTTTCGGCGTGGCAGGACGATATGTCAAGGAGGGCACGGTCATCGAGCTGAAAGTCAAGAATGAGGAGGGCAAGGATCTGCTCTGCAACATCAAAGTGACACAGCAGGATATTGAACTGTTCCGTGAGATCAAGAATTTTGCAGCAAATTCTGCCAATGCAGAAGCGGCGGCAGGCGGAGATCTGAACGTATGAGTATTCTGAATGTCGAACACGTAACGCATGGCTTTGGCGCACGTCAGATTCTCAATGACGCATCGTTTCGTCTGCTGAAAGGGGAACACGTCGGACTGGTCGGCGCGAACGGCGAAGGAAAATCCACATTTCTCAACATCATCACGGGCAAGCTGATGCCTGACGAGGGCAAAATCGAGTGGTGCAGACGAATCACAACAGGCTATCTCGACCAGTACAGCACGCTCGAAAAGGGCAAGACCATTGCGGACGTTCTGCGCGGTGCGTTTGCACATCTGGAATCGCTGGAACAGGAAATGCTTGCGCTCTACGACAAGATCGGCGACTGTTCGGAGGAAGAAATGGAAGCGGCAATGGAGGATGTCGGAGAAATCCAGAACATTCTCGATTACAGCGGCTATTATACCATAGATGCGAAGATTTCAGAGTATGCAAACGGCTTGGGACTCGGCGAGATCGGTTTGGACAGGGATGTATCGGAGCTTTCAGGCGGACAGCGTGCCAAGGTACTGCTGGCAAAAGTACTGTTGGAAAATCCGATGATCCTGATTCTCGATGAGCCGACGAATTTTCTCGATGAAAACCATATCGCATGGCTGAAGGAATTCCTGAAAAACTACGAGAATGCGTTTATTCTGGTGTCACATGATACCTCGTTTATGAACGATGTCGTCAATGTGATCTATCATGTGGAGAACGCAGTGCTGACGCGCTATGCAGGCGACTACGAGAATTTTCTGCGGATGTACGAACTGAAAAAACGGCAACTGGAACAGGCATACGAAAAGCAGCAGAAAGAAATTGCCGATCTGGAAGATTTCATTGCGCGGAACAAGGCGCGTGTCGCAACGACCAATATGGCGAAATCACGTCAGAAAAAGCTCGATAAAATGGAAAAAGTCACACTCGCCGCAGAGAAAGCCAAGCCGACATTTTCGTTCTCCTCGGCAAGAGCAACGGGCAGAATCGTCATCGAGTGCAAAGATCTTGTGCTTGGATACGATGAACCGCTGACCAGACCTGTTTCGCTGCAAGTGGAATACGGTCAGAAAATTGCGATACGCGGTGTCAACGGCTTGGGAAAATCCACGCTGTTAAAGACATTGCTTGGGCTTTTGCCGCCGATTTCGGGCACAGTCGAGCATGACCAGTTTGTCGAGTACGGCTATTTCGAGCAGGAGGAAACGGCGACCGAAGCAACGGCACTTCAAACGATCTGGGACGAATATCCATCGATGACCAACGGCGAAGTGCGTGCCGCGCTGGCAAAATGCGGACTGACGACGGAACATATCACCTCACAGATGCGCGTGCTGTCGGGCGGTGAAAATGCAAAGGTGCGGCTCTGTCGTGTTATGCTGAAAAGCGTGAATCTGCTTGTTTTGGACGAGCCGACAAACCATCTGGATGTCGATGCAAAGGAATCGCTCAAACAGGCGATTCGTGACTATCGCGGCACAGTACTGCTGGTCAGCCATGAGCCTGAATTTTATCAGGATGTCGCAACGGACATCTGGAGTCTGGAAGACTGGACAACAAAAATCGTGTAAATACGAGTGTACGGAGGTGTCTGCATGAAACTTCTGCCGAATTGCCTGCTGGATCTTCACTTGCATCTGGACGGCTCACTCTCACCGAATAATGTGCGGAAACTTGCGGATCTGCAAGGAATTTCTATTCCGTCCGATGAGAAAGAACTGTTGGAACTGCTGACGGTCGGGGCGCATTGCCCTGATTTGAATACCTATCTGGAAAAATTCGCATTTCCTTGCAGATTGCTGCAAACGGAATGTGGACTGACGGCAGCGGTGTCCTGCCTGTTGGAGGAGCTTGCGGCAGAGGGGCTGCTATACGCAGAGATCCGCTTTGCACCACAAAAATCGACTGACTGCGGTCTGACGCAGATGCAGGCGGCACAGGCGGCGATTGCCGGCTTGCAGGGCGCAAAAATCAAGGCGAATCTGATTTTGTGCTGTATGCGCGGTGATGACAATGCTGCGGAGAATCTGGAAACGGTGCGTGTGGCAAAAGAATTGCTTGGAAAGGGTGTCTGCGCGGTTGATCTGGCTGGCGCGGAGGCGTTGTTCCCAACAGAGGATTTCTCTGAATTGTTCGCATATGCGAGAAAATCAGGCGTTCCGTTTACGATTCATGCAGGAGAAGCGGCAGGTGCTGAGAGCGTTGAAACCGCCCTGCGTTTTGGTGCATCCCGTATCGGACATGGCGTGCGCTCTGTGGAAAGTGCGGATTTGCTTAAAAAGCTGGCAGAAACAGGGATACCGCTGGAACTTTGTCCGACGAGCAATCTCAACACGGCGGTCTACCCCACTCTTGCAGACTATCCGCTCCGCACATTGATGAATGCAGGCGTATGTGTTACGATAAATACAGATAATACGACAGTTTCAGCGACAAGCATTCGCCGCGAGCTTGCTCTGCTGACGGAAGAATTCAACCTGACCGATGCAGAGCTCAAACAGCTTTGTCTGAATGCGGCGGCGGCTTCTTTTGCCGATACCGCCACGAAAATCTTCCTGCGTGAAGCAATCGAATCGGCATTTTCCCAATAACGAAAAAATCCGCAAGACCACGCGAAATGGTCTTGCGGATTTGTTTTCTGAAAACTCAGCGAGGTTCACAAATCAGCTTGATGGCGGTGCGTTCTTCACCGTCGATTTCGATGCTTGCAAAAGCAGGCACACAAATCAGGTCAATTCCAATCGGAGCGAGGTAGCCGCGTGCAATCGCAATGGATTTGATTGCCTGGTTGGCTGCGCCGGCACCGACTGCCTGTACTTCAACAACGTGCTGCTCGCGGATAACACCTGCGATTGCGCCTGCAACGGAGTTGGGAACAGAGTGCGATGATACTTTCAATACTTCCATGATATAGTCCTCCTTTGGTTGTGAAAAAAAGCTTTTTCTGTAATTTGATGCTGTTTGCGTTTCTTGGCTGTATGCAGTTAAAATGCATACATTTTTGAGTTTTCCTTATGGATAGTATAATACATTTTGACGGAATTGTCAAGTGGAATTCTTCAATTCGTCACATCTTTTAGAATGATGCGTCGAATTTTGTTGGAATTGCCAGTTTTACTATCAATGGACAGGCAAACTGCACCAAGAATACAAGGTCCATCCGCTTCGGTAAACTGCACAGGCGTATGAAACCGTTGTTTTTGGATGGCTTGTTCGGGGCAAACGCCCAGTACGGAACGCTGTGCGCCGACCATGCCGACGTCGGAAATGTAGGCGGTTTTCCCGTCGATACATTCTTCGTCAGCGGTCTGCGTGTGGGTATGCGTACCGATGACAGCCGAAACACGCCCTGCGAGATAGTATCCGAGCGCACGCTTTTCAGCGGTTGCTTCAGCATGAAAATCAACGAGAATACAGCGTGTTTCGATGCTTTCCAGCAGTGTGTCTATGACTGCAAACGGATTGTCGAGCGGTTCCATGAATGCCGTTCCCATCAGGTTGATGACGGCAAGACTGGTTTTGCCGAGATCCAGCACGCATACACCGCTGCCCGGTGTGCCGTCGGGATAGTTTGCAGGACGCAGGATACGCGGATTCTCGTCAAACAGGGATTCACAGCGTCTGCGGAAGCAATGGTTGCCGGTGGTAATGACATCCGCACCTGCCGAAAAAAGCATCTCCGCGGATTGCGGTGTAATGCCGTTGCCTTTTGCGGAATTTTCTCCGTTGACGATGACTGCATCCGCTTCGCATTCGCGGCGCAGTTTGGGCAATGTACGGGAAAGATAGCTGCATCCGTTTTCTCCGACCACATCGCCGACCATGAGGATATTCATGCCAAGACTCCGTTTCTGTTATTGTGTGATGACAATGTGGTAATGCCCGTCTGCATCGACATTGGGGTTAGAGTATGCGCTTTCCTGAGAAGCGGTTGTCGCGGTGGTTTCGCCGGATTCAGCAGAGGGATTATCGACAGGGTTGACATCGTCCGGATTCTCATCCGTATTTTCAGGTGCTGCGGTGGTTTCAGCATTTGCGGTATCGTCATCATTCGGGGTATCCTGTTCGTCAGATGGAATATCCTCCTCAGAAATTGTATCTGTATTCGGAACGGTTGTTGTTTCCGCAGTTGTTTCCTGTTCTTTGCGAAGGCTTTCCCAGAAATCGGTGGTTGTTGTCGCGGATGTATAGACAGCGCTTGTGACGGCAGGCTCGGATTCTGAATCTTCCGCATCACTTTTTCCGCGGATGACACTGCAAATACCGATCAGAATGCAAACTGCGACACAGGCGATGATAATGCCGAGGATCTGTTTGACTTCCATATGCGTGAACTCCTTTCATGCGTAATACCTCTATACAGTATATCACATTTTTGAAAAGAATGCAATCTGTTTTGCAAAAGTTTTTTGGTTGAATTCAATGCCGAAATATGGTATAATCAAAGAACAGGAATTCTGTTTGGAAAAGGGGGGACGGCTGTGCGGAAAGGGACAGGGATTCTGCTGTGGTGTGTTGGTATCGCGGCGATCATCGGCGTAACGGTATATTCTGAATGGGCATCCCGCCCTGATCAGCCGCTGTCGGTCAGCTATATGCCTGCGGAAACAGACACGGCAGCGGAAACGATATTGCGGACTGTCAACACAGATACAACGGTATTTTCAGAGAATCCCACCGTGGAAACAAGTTACGTGACGACTGTACTCTGCCGTGACCTCAACCTTGCGACAGCAGCGGATTTACAGCGTGTAGAGGGAATTGGTGAAGCACTTGCCGCAGAGATCACCGCATTCCGTGATGCACACGGCGGATTTACAAGGCGTGCGGAACTGCTGGAAATTTCAGGCATCGGAGAAGTGCTGGCGGAACGGATTCTTGCAGAATTTGAGATCCCGAACGAATTGCCGCCGCTGACGACTGCCTTGCAGACCATATCTCCGCAGACTGAAACAGAACCGACAGAACCTTCAGAACCGTCAAAACCTGCGGAAACAACAGAGATCCCTACAACATACCCAGTCTGCTTTGAGTTGAATCTTGTGACAAAGGAAGAACTGCTGCTGATTCCGCAGATGACAGAAGAAAATGCAGATGCGATCCTGTCGCTGCGTGCAGAGATGGGGCATTTTTCAAATATACGGGAACTTGCATTTGTGCAGAAACTGGACGAACATTATATTCTGGATGTGCTTGCTGATTATCTGTATATTGCTGACACGAAAGGAGATGCGACAGATGTACAAAATCCGTGAGGAACGGGATGAGAGAGCGGATACGCTTATGATTCCTGCCATGCTGGACGTACATTTTCCGCTGCTGAAATACACATTTTACTCGCCGCGTTATGCGCCTGTGATTTTGGAAAATGAGAAGGATATCATTGCCACAGGTCTGCGGTATGTGCATAATGATATGTGTTTTCCGTGCATTCTGAATGTCGGACAGATGATAGATGCTCTGCAAAGCGGTGTATATGATCCGAAACACACATTGCTGCTGATGCCGTCCGCAGGAGATGCGTGCAGAGGAGCAAATTATACGGAGATCCTGCGAAAAGCGGTGGAGAAGGCAGGCTTTACAGATACCAAGGTACTTTCGCTGAATGTCCAGAAAATTGATGTGGAGCATCAGATGCACATTGAATGGTATATGGTCTGGCGCGGATTGTTCGGGTTGTATTACGGCGATATGCTGCTGCTTCTGACACAGCAGACACGCCCGTATGAAGCGGAACATGGCGCGGCGGATGCGTGTTATTGGCGGTGGGTGGAGAAACTGTCCGAGGATTTGAAACAGGGCAGACATATGACACTCGGCGCAATGAAGCGGAATTTCAAACGGATGGCAGAGGACTTTGCTGCGATTCCGCGGACGGGTGAGAAAAAACAGCGCATTGGCCTGGTCGGCGAATTGTACATACGGTATTGTCATTTGGGCAATCGGAACATGGTGAAATATCTGGAAGAATCGGGCTGTGAGTCGTATACCAACGGACTTTCGTGGTATGCGCTGTATTACATAAATTCTCATTTTTCCGACGGCGGACTGTGGATGCGTCTGGCCGGCAAGATATTATATAAATTTATGCTCCATATTCAAAAAGCGATGCTGTCGGCGATTCGGGAGGCAGGCTTGTTTGCGCTCCCTGATTTTGCACAGAGCAAGGCGGAAGTACAGAAATTTATCAGTACAGAGGGCGGTGTCGGAGATGGTTGGCTCATCGGCATGGAAGCGACTGCGTACCTGCGTCACGGGATTCCGAAAGTGCTTGCGGTACAGCCGTTTGGCTGTATGCCGAGTCATGTATTCGGGCGCGGACAGTATGCCTCCCTTGCGCGGCGTCTGGGCGGACAAATCGTCAGTATCGACTTTGATTCCGGCAGCAGTGAGGTCAATATTCTCAATCGTGCGCGTCTGCTGATTGACGGCTGTTTTGCGGAACAGTTTGACAAAACCGAAAAAACATGATAAAATAGAAGAACATACGGAAAGGAGGTCAGCAGAATGGACAACGAACTGAAAATCCCTTTGGATATTCCGCTGGAAGAACTGACAGAGGAGGAAGACGAGCAGATGCTGGAACTGATCATGAAAGTCGTCCAGATGAATGCAAAATCTCCAATGGATGTTGTGGGGAAGAAAAACAAAGATAATACGAAGAAAAACTGATGCCTGTTACAGAGGCACAGTTCGATAATTGATAATCCGAATTTAGATTTGTATAAAATATACAAAAAGCAATTAAAAATCATCTGCAAATTATCCAGTAAATCTGAGAAAAGGATATTGCAAGAATTAGAAATCTGTTGTATAATATACCATGGAGCACGCTATTTGCCTCTCAGGCGTGCTTGCGCTTATCAGCCAATGCTTATTTCCTCTCTCTTTATAAGTGTTGGTGAAGAAGCCCCCTAAAATATTTGGCTGCGTGTCCGTTTCGACAGCGCAGCCACTTTTTTTTGATTGACATTTTATCCATTTCATGGTATGATGAACATAATGAGTTTTTTGGAAAAAAAGGAAGGGAATAATGAAAGATAAAACACTCTATCAGCGTGCATTGTGGCTTGCCGTTCCGATGATGATACAAAACGGCATCACAAATGCAGTTACACTGATAGATAATGTAATGGTCGGAAGTCTTGGAGTTGAAGCATTTACGGGCGTTTCGATTGTCGGACAGCTTCTGTTTGTGTTCAGTCTGGCGATTTTTGGTGCATTGTCAGGGCCCGGAATTTACGGCGCACAGTTCTATGGCAAGAATTCGAAAGACGGTTTTCAGGCGAGTTTTCATATGAAGATCTTCATTTCGAGTGTCTGTCTGGTGTTGGGACTGCTGGCGTTTCTTCTGCTGCATGACCAACTGATCGGGTTATATCTCAACGGCGAAAGCGACCAGATCGACAAAACAGCGACACTTTTCTATGCGAAACAATACCTGTCTATCATGCTGATCGGACTGCCGCCATTTGTGGTGACACAGATCTATGCAGGCAGTCTGCGCGAAACAGGCAACAGCGTCAAGCCGATGATCGCTGGAATTGGTTCGGTATTGACGGACATATTATTTAATTATCTGTTAATTTACGGAAAGTTCGGCTTCCCGAAACTGGGTGTCCGCGGTGCCGCAGTCGCAACGGTTCTGGCACGTTTTGTGGAACTTGGGATCGTTGTCATCTGGACACACGCAAAGATTGATGCACATCCGTTTTTGCGCGGTGTCTATCGAAGCATTAAAGTGCCGCGTGTTCTGGCAGGAAAGATGCTGCGGAAAAGTCTGCCGATTTTCCTCAATGAATTTCTGTGGGCAGGCGGTCTTGCGGCACTCACCCAGACCTATTCCTCACGCGGACTGATGGTTGTGGCAGGACTGAATATTTCCAATGCGATATGCAACCTGCTGAATGTGGTGTTTGTCGCGCTGGGCAATGCGGTCGGCATTCTGGTCGGACAGATGCTTGGTGCGGGCGAAACGAAACGTGTCAAAAAGGACGCATTTCGGCTGATGCGCTTTACGGGACTGGTCACGGTGATTCTGACAGTCGTCCTGATTTTAATTTCCCGTGTATTTCCGCGGCTGTACGAGGCAACGGATGAGGTGCGGAATTATGCGACATGGTTTATCATCATAACCGCGCTCTTTTTCCCTGTGCAGGCGTATCTGAATGCGCTGTACTTTACATTGCGGTCGGGCGGAAAAACGCTTGTCACATTTTTGTTTGACAGCGTGTATTCGTGGGTCATCATTGTACCGCTTGCGAAGATCCTGTGTAAATTTACCCCTCTGCCGATTCTTGGCATTTATGCGGCAGTACAGGCGGCGGACATTCTGAAAGTGACGATCGGATATATTCTGATTCAAAAAGGCGTCTGGATTTCTAATCTTGCAGAAGAAATCCAAGCGGAATAAACATATAAAATATCGGAGGTGCGAAGAAATGGCAGAGTTTCGGATGACGGAGTGCATTCGCAAGACCAAACAGGGTATTGCGCTGAGTGATGCAGAAATACAGTCGCTGGTCAATGGCATTGTCGGGAAAGACGGTGCTGAAAAAATTGCAGAGTATCAGCTTGCGGCATGGCTGATGGCAGTATGTTTCCGCGGACTGACTGACCGTGAAACGGCGACGCTGACAATGGCGATGCGCGATTCGGGACAAAAATTGTCCTATCCGACACTTGGTACTGTGGTGGATAAGCACAGTACAGGCGGTGTCGGCGATAAAACCACGCTGATTCTCGCACCGATCGTGGCGGCTTGCGGTGTACCGATGCCGAAAATGTCGGGCAGAGGACTCGGTCATACGGGCGGTACGATCGACAAATTGGAGTCGATCCCCGGGCTGACTACGGCATTGTCCCCTGAGCGGTTTCTGGAACTTGCGGAAACCGTTGGCTGTGCGGTAGCAATGCAGACGGGAAACCTTGCACCTGCGGACAAAAAACTATATGCTCTGCGTGATGTGACTGAAACGGTACTTAGCATTCCGCTGATTTGTGCGAGCATCATGAGCAAGAAACTTGCGACGGGTGCGGACTGCATTCTGCTGGATGTCAAGGTCGGCAGCGGTGCATTTATGAAAACGGACGAAGAAGCGGCAGAACTTGCAAAGTTGATGATCGCGGCGGCGACCGCAGACGGCAAAAAATGCACGGCGATCCTGACGGATATGGACAGACCACTCGGTTACTGTATCGGCAATGCGCTGGAAGTCGAAGAAGCGGTGCGTGTTCTGCGCGGCGAAGAAACAGGCGTGCTGGCCGAACTCTGTACGACACTTGCCGCAGAATTACTCTGTATGGCAGGAAAAGGCAGTCATGACGCTTGTCTTGCGATGGCAAAACAGGCGGTCACAAGCGGTGCGGCACTGGAAACATTCCGTGCAATGGTCGCAGGACAGGGCGGTGACGCAGGCATTGTGGATGACCTGAAAAAACTGCCGCAGGCGAAATGCAGCCGTGTCCTTTTATCGGAGCAGGATGGCTGGATCTCTGCAATGGAGAGCGAAGAAATCGGACGTGCCTGCGTGCTTTTGGGTGCAGGCAGAATGACAATGGAGGATACGATTGACCCTGCGGCAGGCATTCGGCTGCACGTACAGGTCGGTGACGAGGTACACAAGGGCGATGCGCTGATGACGCTCTATGCGGATTCAGAGGAGAAAATCGACGAAGCGGCTGCAAAACTGCGTGAGAATGTGAAGATTTCCGCAGAGTGTAATGAACACAAGCCGCTGATTCATGCAAAATACAGCAATATCTGAGGAGATACTATGAAATATACGAAGTTTCGCGCATTATCTATACTGACTGCCGCGGCAATGCTGCTTTGTGCCTGCGACAAACAGTCGGATGCGCCTGAAGTGACGGGAGAAGTCAAGATCACCGTATTCGATGTGGGCAAGGCGGATGCGATGGTACTGCAAACCGCTTCGCATACAGTTGTACTGGACACAGGCAACAAGGGCGACGGCAAGGATATCGAGAAATTCCTCGAAAAGCAAGAAATTACGAAAATCGACGCGCTGATTCTCTCACATTTTGACAAAGACCATGTGGGCGGCGCGGCACGGCTGGTCAATCATATGGAGATCGGAGAAATCTACCTGCCCGACTATGCAAGTGACATCGACGAATACAATGCGTTCGAGGAAAAGCTCGCAGAAACGGACATTTCTCCGCAGGTTCTTGCGGCAGGAGCGCATACGGAATGGGCATTTGATGATGTGTCGTTTACGCTGGACGCGGCAGAGAAAACCGACTATGGCAAGAACGAGGAAAATGATTTTTCGCTCTGTCTGTATACGCGGCACGGCGAGAACAGTTTTCTGTTTACAGGTGATGCCGAGGAAGCGCGTCAGCAGGAAATCATCGCAAAAGACTACGGCAAAGTCACGTTCCTGAAATACCCGTATCATGGCAATTATCTCGCAACAACTGAGAAATTCCTTGATGCGTTCAAACCGCAGTACGCGGTGGTTTGCTGTTCGGAAAAGGAATTTGCACAGGACGAAACGGTCAGTACCTTTGAAAAGCGAAAAATCGCGGCGTATTACACATCAGACGGCGACATTCAGATCGTCAGCGATGGCAAGACACTGAATATCACGCAATAATGTGATTTTGAGGAGGCGGCTCTCAGATGACTTTCAAGGACGGACGATACACGGATGACTATGTTTCCCGATGCCCATACTGCGGCGGAATGGAAATGATTCTGACATATCAGACTGCATACGGTGCTGTCTCTGCGGTCAACAATTCATGGGGCGGAGCTCCTTTGTATCATTGTGTCTGTCGGAATTGCGGCAGCGTTGTAAGGAGCTTCGTTGAAGACCCCGAAAAACTGCTGAGACGCAAAGACAGAAAACCAAAAGAATCCGAATAAATAAAAAAGCGGCGCATCCTTTTGAGATGCGCCGCTTTGTGCTGCGGAAAATTAGCCGCGGTTGAAACGCTTGTTGAAACGCTCTACACGTCCGCCGGTATCGATCAGCTTCTGCTTACCGGTAAAGAACGGGTGGCATTTGGAACAGATTTCAACTGTGATATCCTTCTTTGTGGAAAGAACCTCGATTACGTTGCCGCAGTGGCAGGTAATGGTGGTCTTTTCGCATACGGGATGGATGCCTTCCTTCATGATTTTCACCTCTTTCGGATTGTAATTGGGCGGTATTCAGCATAGCAGCCCGTCCGATTACTGTCCGGAAAGTAGTGCTATGGTATTTACGCAACATCTATTATATCACACGATGATTGGAATTGCAAGCATTTTTTGCTATCCGAAACAAAAAGCGGCGGAATATACGGAATCCGCCGCTTTGTATTTTGGATTATTGTGCAATCAGCTTGTGCATTTCGGCCTGCATTTTCTCAGAAAGTGCATTGGCATCAGCCATTGTCTTGCCTGTGGTGGTGTAGTAGACCTTGATTTTCGGTTCTGTACCCGACGGACGAACAACAACGCTTGCATGGTCGGGCAGGAAGAATGTGATGACATCGGATTTCGGGAGGTTGAGATCACGCTCTGCACCGTTTGCGAGGTTGACAGCAGTACCCTTGATGTAGTCAGCGAATTCCAGTACGGGAAGTCCTGCGATCTCCTTGGGGGCATTGGTGCGGAGAGACTGCATGAGTTCTGCCATTTTGTGCATACCTGCCGCACCCTCAAAGGTGAAGCTTTCGAGCTGGTGCTTGAATACGCCGTACTTGTTGTAGAGGTTTTCGCGTGCCTGCAGCATAGTGATGCCCTGCGTGCGGTAGTAAGCCGCCATTTCAACGATCAGCATGGAAGCGACAACTGCATCCTTATCGCGGACATAGGAGCCTGCGAGATAGCCGTAGCTTTCCTCAAATCCGAGAATATAGCGGTTTTCCTCGCCTTTCTGTTCGAGCAGACCGATCTGTTCACCGATGAACTTGAAGCCAGTCAGAACGTCGATGATCTCAACGCCGTACTCCTCAGCGATCGGCTTGACGAGGTCAGTGGTGACGATGGTCTTGACGGCGATCGGATTTTTCGGCATGGTACCGAGCTTTGTGCGCTGTTCGCAGATGTATGCAAAGAGCATTGCACCGACTTCGTTGCCGCTGAACAGTTCATAGCCGCCTTTGCCGTTCGGAACAGCAATGCCGACACGGTCACAGTCGGGGTCCGTTGCAAGCAGCAGATCGGGTTTCACTTCATCGCAAAGACGCAGACCATATTCGAGTGCCTCACGAATCTCAGGATTCGGATACGGGCAGGTCGGGAAGTTGCCGTCAGGCAGTTCCTGTTCCTTGACGATGGTGACATCGGAAATACCGATGCGGGAAAGGATCTCGCGGACGGGCTTGTTGCCTGTGCCGTTGAGCGGTGTATAAACGATTTTCAGACCGCTGTCGGGGCAGAGCTTTGTATTGATGCCCTGCGCGAGAACATTTTTATAGTAATCCTCGATGACTTCCTGACCGATATAGGAGATCATGCCGTCAGCGACAGCCTGATCGAAGTCACAGGTTTTGACATCTTTGAAGATATCGAGGCGGTTGATGCAGTTGATAACGGTTTCAGCAACTTCGAGGGTGATCTGGCATCCGTCTGCACCATAGACCTTATAGCCGTTGTACTTTGCGGGGTTGTGGCTGGCGGTCACCATAATGCCTGCCGAACAGCCGAGTGCGCGAACCGCGAAAGAGAGCATCGGGGTGGGCATCAGCTCGGTGTAAAGGTGAACCTTGATTCCATTCGCTGCGAGAACGGAAGCGGCTGCCTTTGCAAAGGTATCGGATTTGATGCGGCTGTCGTAAGAAATTGCGACGCTGGGGGCTGCAAACGAGGACTTGACATAATCAGCGAGTCCCTGTGTTGCGCGGCGGACGGTATAGATGTTCATGCGTGCAGTACCTGCACCGATGACACCGCGCAGACCGCCTGTGCCGAATTCCAGTTCTTTATAGAACCGTTCGGTGATCGCATCATCGTCCCCTTCGATGCTGCGAAGTTCGGTGACGAGATCTGCATCTTCGGTTGCAGATTCGCACCAGAGCGTATAAAGCTCATTGACAGAAGTAGACATAATTTCCTCCATTCATTTCAGGTGTACATTACATATCAAACATGTACACATAGCAATCCCTTCATATACAAAGACTATTATAGCACATTTCAACGGATTTGCAAAGGGGCAGAATACCGAATTTTGAGGAAATCCAAAGCAATTTCTGGTATAAATGGATGAAATTTATGCTTGCTGTATTCCGTAACGGAAAGAGATAGTGTATAATAGAGGGGAAAAAATCTGGGGAGGTGCCGGGACTTGCAAAAAAAGCTTCGTCTGCGTTTTCTGCTGATCAGCTGGGGGCTGATGATGATTCTTCTTGCGGCACTATGCGGCGGAATTGCGGCATATTTATATCATACAGAGGTATCGCGGTCAGAGGATGTTCTCCAAACGGCGATTGAGCATTACGATGCGAAAGATCCTGCGGAACTGTACACAGATGCAGGGCGCGGACTGTTGATGGCGTACATGAATGAATACGGACAGCTTCTTGGCTGTCGGACATGGCGCATCTTTGTATCGAAGGGTAATTTACAGCGTCTGACGGAAAGTGATCTGTTTCAGGCGGAACAGGGCAGCGGAAGGATCGTATTGGAAGGAACGGCATACCGCTACCAGTATATCCGACCGCAGCATCAGGTCTGGATCGCACTCACAGATTGTACACAGGAAGAACGTGTCAAGGATCTGATATTCCATAATATAGTATGGTTTCTGGTGCTGGGCGGTTTGCTGCTGATCCCTGTCAGTATTCTGCTGTCAGGCTGGGCAAGTAAGCCGATCGAAGTTGCATGGGCAAAGCAGAATGATTTTGTGTCGGATGCTACACATGAACTGAAAACACCGCTTGCGGTTATCACAGCAGATACAGAAGCTGTATTGTCGAATCCTGAAGCAACGGTTGGCAGTCAGGCGAAATGGCTTGGCAGTATTCGCGGTGAAACGACACGTATGGCAGGTTTGGTCAGCGGACTTTTGTTTCTTGCGAAAATCGACGCAGATGAGATCAAACTGAATCTGGGCGAACAGCCGATTTCCGATCTGGTCGAGGGAATGTGTCTGGAATGGGAAACGGATATTTTCGAAGGAGGCAAACAGTTTGACTATGAAATGACACATGGACTACTATATAAATGCGACTGGGACAGAATTCGCCAGATGTTGACAGAATTGCTGGACAATGCCGTAAAGTATACACCCGAGGGTGGAAAAATCCGATTGATCATGAACCGTGACAGAAAGCAGCATCTGCGAATCGTGGTGTCGAATGAGGGTGAAAAAATATCCGAAAAGGATCTGGAAAATATCTTTGACCGATTCTATCGAATTGACCCATCGAGAGCGCGTGATACGGGCGGCTACGGACTGGGACTTTGCGTTGCAAGATGTATTGCACAGCTTCACGGAGGCACAATTACAGCAGACAGCGGCAATGGAATCAACGTATTTACAGTAATATTAGGCGATCCTGAAGAAAAGGAAACAGAGGACGAATAAGAAAGCTGACTTAGAATTCTCTGGGAACTTGGACGGATTTTGTGCAAAACACAGAACCGAGAAAAAGGGCTTGACTTTTCGGAAAATGTATGGTAGAATAATCAAGTCGCCTGAGGACAGAG
>JAKSPL010000028.1 GCA_024404815.1 Oscillospiraceae bacterium | reverse complement strand
TCGTCGTGGTTTCCGTGGGCGTGGTTGTCGTTTCGGTTGTAGTGGTCGTTGTGGTGGTTTCAGTTGTTGTTGCAGTTGTCGTTTCTGCTGTTGTGGTAGTCTCCGAAGTCGTCGGCGTTGTAGTGGTTTCCGTTGTCGTCGAGGTCGTTTCGGATGTGGTAGTTGTTGTTTCAGTCGTTGTAGTTGTGGTGTCAGGACCGCCTGTTGTGGTATCAGATGTTGTTGTTTCAGCGGTCGTGGTTTCGGTTGTGGTAGTCATTGTTATGGTTTCCGAAGTCGTAGTGGTCGTTTCGGAAGTCGTCGTGGTTTCCGAAGTCGTGGTTGTTGTCTCGGAAGTCGTCGTGGTTTCCGTGGTTGTAGTTGTTGTTTCAGTAGTCGTGGTCGTGGTTTCCGTGGTCGTGGTTGTCGTTTCGGAAGTCGTCGTAGTAGTTTCCGTGGTCGTAGTTGTCGTTTCGGAAGTCGTCGTCGTGGTTTCCGTAGTCGTAGTTGTTGTCTCGGAAGTCGTCGTCGTAGTTTCCGTGGTCGTGGTTTCCGTGGTCGTAGTTGTCGTTTCAGTTGTGGTAGTCGTTGTGGTGGTTTCCGTTGTCGTCGAGGTCGTATCGGATGTTGTAGTTGTTGTTTCAGTCGTTGTAGTTGTCGTGTCAGGACCGCCTGTCGTTGTATCAGATGTTGTCGTTTCGGCAGTCGTGGTTTCGGTTGTGGTAGTCGTTGTTGTGGTTTCCGAAGTCGTGGTTGTCGTCTCGGAAGTCGTCGTGGTTTCCGTAGTCGTAGTTGTCGTTTCGGAAGTCGTCGTTGTTTCCGTAGTCGTGGTTGTTGTCTCGGAAGTCGTTGTCGTCGTTTCCGTGGTCGTAGTTGTTGTCTCGGAAGTCGTCGTCGTGGTTTCCGTGGTCGTAGTTGTCGTTTCGGAAGTCGTCGTCGTGGTTTCCGTGGTCGTGGTTGTCGTTTCGGAAGTCGTTGTGGTAGTTTCCGTAGTCGTGGTGGTTGTTTCGTCCGGAACCTGTGCGTTGCATACGGTAATCAGGTTCTTTGCGGTTTCTACAACGTAATAACCTTCTTCAGCATCCGCATTGAAATCATCTGCTGCGCCGCTGATCACGGTGATCTTACCATCTTCCAGTTTGAACTTCAGTTCGCTTTCGATGACGGTATACTTCTTGCCGTCATACTCGATGTACTCGCCTTCCGGTGCGGATTCGCGGAGTGTGTAGGTACCGTTCGGAAGTCCCTTGACGGTCATAACACTCTTGCTGTCTTCGCCGGAGATCCAGCTGATTGTTTCTGCATCCTCTTTGACAGCCTCGCCGTTCAGCGTGACGTTCGAGAGATCCTTATCCTTATTTGCGGTGTCCGGAATGATTTCGAGAGATGCGCCCTTTACTTCCGCCTGGCCTGTAATATCAGCCTTGGAGATCTGGACAACATTTTCGGGTTTCTTCGGAGCTTCCGCATCGCAGATACGGATGATGTCTTCGTCCTCGTCGTAGAAATAGTAACCGTTTTCAGCATCCTTGTCGAGCTTCGACGCGGTGCCTGTAACCTTTACGATTTCGCCCTTTTCGATGGTGAAGGACATCTCAGAATCAATAACGCTGTATTCCTTGCCGTTGTCAAGGATCGGGTTGTTGTCATCGTTGGTTTCTCTGAGCGTATAAACGCCGTCAGTCAGACCGTTGATCACAACAGTTTCGCCGTTCGAGATCCATGTGATCTTGCCGTCCTTCATTTCGATGTTCTTGCCGCCGGTAACATTTACCTTTGTCAAGTCAACGGTTTCGGGAACGGTTACTGTGATCTGTGCGCCCGATACTTCCGTTTCGCCCGTAATGTCGAACTTACCGATTTGGATAGCCTGTTCTGCGTCACAAAGGGTGATCTTTTCAAGCCCTGTGTAAGCATAGCCTTCCGCAGCGTCAGTCTTCGGCGCGGTGCCAAGCGGTTTCGTTTCGGTGCCGGCAACTTCACTTGCATTTGCAAGCTTGCCGTCTGCGATCTCGAATGTGAATGTGGATTCGATGACCAGATAGGTCTTGCCGGTTTCTGCATCATAGAACGGATCGCCTGTTTCTTTCAGGATGTACTTTCCGTTCGGGAGACCTTCAACGATGACTGCATCGCCGTTGGAAGTCCATGCAATTTCGGTCTTTTTGTCGCTTGCTTCGTTGGTCACGGGGTTCGTGACGGAAGCCGCCTGTACAAGCTGAACGTTCTCAAGGGAAGCCTCATTGCCCTCAGCAGGGGTAATGGACATCTTCGCGCCTGCGAGTTCGTTTTCGCCTGTAATATCAGACTTGGAAATGGTGATCTGGCTGGTGAAACGTGCATCAGATACTGTAATTACGGACTTGCCGTCATACTGATAATCCTCTGCTTTGTCGATCTTCACGTTGGTGACCAAGCCATTGACAACATCGAATGTCGTCTTGCTGTCAACAACATCGTAGACGATACCGGTCTTGGAATCGGTGAATGTGTCGCCGGTTTCCTCGAGGGTGTAACCTACGCCGTCAGGCAGATTGCCGATTGCGATCGGTGTGCCGCCGGATGTCCACTTGATCGTGCCGTTTTCCGTGTCGATGACTGCCTTTTCGTCAGATACGGTGATCTTGCTGATGTCGGTATCTTCGGGAACAGTCAGCGTCAGGCTTGCGCCGTTCAGTTCTTCTTCGCCGCCAATCTCAACCTTGGAGATCTTCAGCTTGAATTCTGCATCGGAAACGGTGATGTGGTCTTTGTCCGCATTGATTGCGAATGCGTCCTCGTTATCGGTGGTGAAGTCGGTGACCAGACCTTTTTCCACAGTAAATTCTGTGGTGCTGTCGGTCACGTCATAAGCGGTATATTCGCCTGTTGCTTCATCATAAACGGAGAACGGATTGCCTGTTTCTTTGAGCTGATATTTGCCGTCTGTCAAACCGCTGACTTCCACAGGCTGATCAGTAGAAGTCCATGTGTAGGTGGTATTGCCGTTTTCGTCCGTACCCTTTGTAACGTCAGTATCCAGAATGGATGCGCCGTCACGGGTAATGTCGAACGATTCCTCGTCAAATTCCTTCGGAACAACGAGTGTCAGCTCTGCACCGGGGAGTTCTGTCTCGCCGTTTGCAGCAGTCTTGGAGATCGTCACGGTAAATTCTGCATCAGAAACGGTAATGTGGTCAAGTGCCTCGTTGATGCTGTAAGAATTGTCGCCCTCGTCCTTTGCGAAGCCTGTGATAACGCCGCCTGCTACGGTAAACTTCGATGTCGAATCGGTCACATCGTAAGCGGTGGTCTTGCCGTTTTCATCGGTCACGGAGAACGGTGCGCCTGTTTCTTTCAGGACATATTCGCCGTCAGACAAACCGCTGACTTCCACAGGCTTGTCGGCAGATGTCCATGTGTAAGTGGTATTGCCGTTTTCATCGGTATCCTTTGTGACTTCGGTATCCAGAATGGACTCTCCGCCGCGGGTGATGTCGAACTTTTCCTCGTCGAATTCCTTCGGAACAACAAGTGTCAGTTCTGCGCCCGGGAGTTCCTCCTCGCCGCCAATCGCGGTCTTGGAGATGGTAACCGTGAACTCTGCATCGGATACTGTGATGTGGTCTTTTGCCTCATTGATGGAGTAAGCATCCTGATTATCGGTCGTAAAGTCGGTGATCATACCCTTTGTAACCGTAAATTCGGATGTGCTGTCGGTAACATCATAAACGATGCCGTCAACAGTAAACTTATCGCCCGTTTCTTTCAGGACATACGCGCCGTCGGTCAGTCCGCTGACTTCCACAGGCTGATCCGCAGAAGTCCATGTATAGGAGATGACCTTGCCGTTTTCGTCCTTGTTGACCGTTACTTCATCGGTTCCCAGAATGGAAGTACCGCCGCGGGTGATATCGAAATCTTCCGCACTGAAGTTTTCGGGAACAACGAGTGTCAGTTCTGCGCCGGGAAGCTCTTTGTCGCCGTTTACAGCGTTCTTGGAGATCGTGACTGTGAACTCTGCGTCAGAAACGGTGATGCGGTTCTTCTTGTCGTTGATGCCGTAAGCATTCTCGTCCTCGGTGGAGAAGTCTGTGATCAGACCGCCTGCGACCGTGAATTTCGAAGTGCTTTCGGTCACATCATATGCTGTGGTTTTGCCTGTTGCCGCATCCGTTACAGAGAACGGTGCGCCTGTTTCTTTCAGGAGATATTCGCCGTCGGTCAGTCCGCTGACTTCGACAGGCTGATCGGCAGAAATCCAGGTGTAGGTGATGTTGCCGTTTTCGTCTGTGCCCTTTGTCACTTCGGTATCCAGAATGGAAGTACCGCCGCGGGTAATGTCGAAGTGATCCTCGACAAAATCATCGGGCATGACCAGCGTCAGTTCTGCACCGGGGAGTTCTTCCGAACCGCTGATCGCGGTCTTGGAGATGGTAACAGAGAATTCTGCGTCAGAAACTGTCAGGTGGTTTTTCTGTTCGTTGATCTTGTAGGCATCCGCATTGTCGGTGGTGAAGCCTGTGATCAGACCATTCACAACTGTAAATTCGGATGTGCTGTCGGTCACATTGTACGCAGTGGTTTCGCCTGTTGCGGCATCGGTAACGGAGAACGGTGCGCCTGTTTCTTTGAGAATATAGGTGCCGTCCGTCAGACCGCTGACAGAAACGAGTGTATCGGTGGTTTTCCATGTGTAGGTGAGATTACCGTTCTCGTCTGTACCCTTAGTCACGTCGGTATCCAGAATGGACTTGCCGCCGCGGGTAATATCGAAGGTATCCTCAACGAATTCCTTCGGTACAACGAGTGTCAGTTCTGCACCTGCAAGTTCCTTGTCGCCGTTCATCGCGGTCTTGGAAACATCAACTGTGTACTCTGCGTCACAAACATTGATCTTGCCGTTTTCTGCGTCCGCATATGCGTAGCCTTCGGTCGGAGTATCCAGCTTCTTGGTATCTTCGTATGTGACGCTGCCGGTTTCGTCAACGATCATCTTCTGAATACCTTTCAGCTTGCCCTCTGCAATCTCAAACTCATATGCAGATTCGAGAATGTCATATGCCTTTCCGGTTGCTGCATCGTAGAATGCATCGCCAGTTTCTCTGAGAACGTACTTGCCGTTGGGCAGACCTTCCAGAGTCACAAGACTGCCGTTCGATACCCATTCAATTTCGCTTGCCTTGTTGGCTGCGGTATTGGTGACGGGTGCGGTGACGGAAGCATCCTGTACGAGCTTTACGTTTTCGAGCGACTTTTCATTGCCGTCTGCTCTGGTCACGCTCAGCTTTGCACCTGCGATCTCATTGTCGCCGGTCAGGTCGGATTTCGATACGGTGACGGTGCTGATAAACTCAGCATCGCACATGGTAATGACTGCGTTTTCGCCGCGTACAGCATAGACATAGGCTTCTGTTGCCGCTGCGTTCTTCTCCGCAGCAACGGTAGCCGCCGATTCATCTTCGCCTGTTTCCAGAACTTTTTTGATCTCGGTCAGCTCGCCGCCTGCCATGGTGAAGCGGTAGGTAGATGTAAGAACAGTATAGGTATTGCCATCGCCTGCGGTAAACGGTTTGTCACCGGTTTCTTCAAAGAGATACGTCCCGTCGGGCAGTCCCTCGATGATGGTCGGCTGCAATGCCGCGCTGTCTTTGGAGGTCCATGTGATCTCATTCTTCTTTCCGTTTTCCTTGCCGTTTACGATAACCTTTGTCAGGTCACGCGGTGTGGAGGAATCCGGAACGATCGTCAGCGATGCGCCGCCGATCTCATAGCCGCCTGCGAGGTTTGTCTTGGAAATCTGAAGTGTGCCGCCCTTTGCCGCTGCATCGCATACGGAAATGGTTTCGCCGCTGCTGTATACATAGCTGACGGTCGCGTCTGCGTCCTTCTTGTTCGGAACGGTCTTGTCCTCGCCGCCCTCAACGATTTCCTTGACAGTACCAAGCTGTCCGTTCACGATCTCGAATTCATACGTCGAATTCAGGATCTCATAGGTCACGCCGTCCGCATCCGTAAAGATGCCGCCCGTTTCTGCAAAGATATACTTGCCGTTCGGGAGGTTCTGGATGGTAACAGGCGAACCGTTGGTTTTCCACTGGATCGTAGTTTTTGTATCAGCTGCAATATTCTCGGCAGGTTTTTCGACAGAAGCATCCTGTACCAGTTTGACACCTGCGAGCGACTTGGTATTATCGTCCGCTCTGGAAATGGTAATTTCTGCGCCTGCGATCTCCTTTTCGCCTGTAATATCGCACTTAGATACGGTGACTGTTCCGAGCTTCTGCGCATCGGAAATGGTGATAATGTTTTCGCTGCCTGCGATGGTACCATTATGGTCCTCGCCGTCTGTTTTCTTGGTAACACTCTTGAGTGCGCCGTCCTCAATGACAAATTCATATTCGGACTGGATAATATAGTAGGTGTCGCCGTTTGCATCGGTAAAGTAGTCTGCGCCTTCCTCGATCATGGTGTATGTGCCGTTCGGAAGGCCTGTCAGGACCACTTCCTTGCCTGTGGATGTCCATGTGATCTTGGAATCGGTCACAGCGAGCTTCTCATCATCAGCATCCACGTTTTCGAGCTTGACATTTTCGAGAGAAGCCGTCACGCTCTCATCTTTCTGGATGGTAATGATCGCGCCTGTCAGTTCTTCACCGCCGTTCAGAGCCTTCTTGGATACTGTGATCTCGCTTGCTTCCGCATCGGCAATGGTGATCTTCGTGCCGCTTGCGGTAACAGTACCCTTGTCGTTCTTGTCAACGGATTCTTCGACTGCGGTCAGAGATGCCGCATTGAATTTGCCGTTCTCGATCTCGAACTCGTACTTGGTGTTGATGACTTCGTAGCGGAAGCCGTTTGCGTTGAACGCATCGCCTGTTTCTTCAAGCTGATACTTGCCGTTCGGCAGACCTTTCAGGGTGATTTCTTCCCCTGTGGAAGTCCATACGAGCTTGCCGCTTTCTACGGTGACGCTTTCGGGAGCGATCACACGCGACAAATTCTGACCGTCTGCCGCAGTTATCGTGATCTCTGCGCCTGCAAGTTCTGCCTTGTTGAGCAGACCGCTCTTGGAAAGGGTAACTTCGCTGCGTTCTGCGTTGGAAATGATGATCTTGTCGCCGTCGATGGCAACAGTACCCTTGTCGGTTTCATCCTTTGTGAGCGTTGTCACTGCGGATTTCAGTTTGCCGTCTGCGATCTCGAACTGATATACAGACTGGATCACATCGTAGCTGACACCGCCGTCCACGATTGGTTCATCGTTGGTTTCTTTCACGGTGTACTTGCCGTTCGGGAGATTCTCAATTTCCACAGAAACGCCTGTAGAAGTCCAGATAAAGGTGTTGGTTGCAGATGTATACGATACAGATTCAGGGAAGGTCACGCCCGAAAGGTCAAGCCCTTCTTCTGCGGTCACTTCGATGATCGCACCTGCCAGTTCCTTTTTGCTCAGCAGACTCTGCTTCGAAAGGATCACCTTGGTAGGCTTTATCGCATCGCAGACACGAATCTCGTTGTCGGCCGCATTGACCTTGTAGTAACCTGTTTTGAGGTTTTCTTCGCTGGCATCCATCGGACCGCTCAGGTTTGTCAGCTTTCCTTCATCCACAGAGAATTTCAGAGTTGAAGTGATGAGCTGATACTTTGTGCTCGGTTCTTTGACTTCAGTGAGAACGTAGTCGCCGTCGGGCAAGCCCGTAATGACTGCCATTTCTCCTGCTGTATCCTTGGATGTCCATGAAACTGCATCTTCCTTAGCAGAAACATCCTTGGCACCCTTGACATTTACCTTGGAAAGATCAGCGGTGTTGCCCTCAGCCTTTGTGATACTGAACGATGCGCCTGCAATTTCGGTAGTTCCTGTGATTTCATACTTACCGATAGAAACACAGGCATTTTTATCAACGACAGATACGATCGTGCCCTCAATCGCCGGGTGGTCTTCCGTCGATTTGTATACTATGACAGTCTCTTCGTCAATCGTATCTTCCTGTTCCACCGGCTGTTCATCCAGCAGATTGCCGTTGCGCACCATAAAGAGCGTCGGCTGTGCTTTCAGATAGCCTTCCGGAGCTGTTGTTTCGATGATCTCATAGACACCGTCCTCGATGTTTCCGCCTTCGGGACTGGTCAGCTGGAACGGATTGTCGTCATCAGTATTCCAGTTCCAATTGGTATCGGTAACAGGGGTATCCAGTTTTCTCGCAACATTGGTTTCATCTACGAATTCGCCAACCTTGCGAAGCTGCATTTCTGCGTTTTCCAGCAGTTCGCCGTCTTCATCGACCTTGCGGATCTGCTTGACAGGAGCATTTGCGATACCGAGTTTTGCAAAGCCCTTGCTGAACGAAAGATGATAATCGCTCAGTTCCGGATAGAACGCTTTCGCAGTCAGACACTCGCTCGGCTTCTGTTCGTCGGTGGCTGTGTCAGACTCATAGAAATACGCGCTGCCCTTCAAGGCTTCTGCATCAAAGTTTTCGCTTTCCATCTGCACATAGTAGATCGCTGTCTGCTGAATCTCAAACTTCGAGAGATTGACAGGTGCATCGAATGTAACTGTGCAGATATGGGTGCTGTCATCGTACTCCTTGGTGAAATGTTCTGCTGCGGCGTCATCGGTATAAACCGTCGGATCCGAACCGTCAGCATAGGTAAATCCCGTCCAGAGTGTCGGCTCTTTTTCGAGATACATAGTGACCTTTTTGACATTCAGGAATTCCTGCGCACCATATGCATTCACCGGTTTTGTACTGGTTGCCTCATCGAGTGACAGCTCAGTAATGAAATCCTTACCGATCTGGATCGAAAGGTTGGAATTGACGGTAAAGAAGGTCTTTGCTCTGCTCTCCGACGGAGCCTGATAGCCCTTGGGTGCAGTTTTTTCCACGATGGAATAGCAGCCGGGTTTAAGATACTTGCCGCCGTTTGCTGCGATGAAATCCTCATCTTCGGAAACGTGGATATAGCCTTCATCGTCTACCTTCGAGGTATTCCAAGTACCGAGCGGCTCTGTGGCATCGCCGTCCTCCGCCCAGAGTTCCAGACAGACATCGCTGTCCTTGATGTACTTGTTGGTAACGGAATCATACTTATAAAGGTAGAGCTTTACGCCCGGAAGACGGACATCCGTCATGGACATTTCCACTTTCGATGTGTCGCTGTACTCCTGAACATCCCACTTTGCGAGAATGTCTTCGTCAGAAGTTTCGACCGCATTGAATGTATAGGAGTTGCCCCAGCCGCCCATGCCGCCGAAACCGCCGCCGTTGTTGTATGTATATTCGAACGGGAAGCTGTCAGGCATTTCGCCCTGCTTGACCGTAGTGGAATATACCTTATAGCTGGAAGATGCGCCGAACGACATCAAATTTGTCGTATTCAAAACAAAGAAGATAATATCGTCAGCAACTTCGTAGCCTTCGGGAGCGGCTGCTTCATGGATACGATAGTAAGGAACTTCGTTCAGAGAAACGGTAGTAGGCGAGAAAGAATTCGGGAAATACGCAGAGCCCGGTGTACCGTTTGCAGGGCCTGCATTCGACAGAGCATTGAACGGAATTGCTGTTGTCGAACCGAGGTTCGACCAGTTCCATGCAGCTGCGGATACTGCGGTTTCATCGTCTTCATCGCCGTAAACCGCATGGAGTGTCGTAGGATCTACGGTGTAGGTCACCGCTCCATACTGACCTTGCGTGCCGTTTGCGATCAGACCCACCGCAACGCTGCCCTTTGTCATTTCGATGTCTGCGCCCTTCAAAGCTGCTCCGCGTTCGTTGAGCTTCTTGAAAGTGATCGCGCCCTTGTTGTCGTTGAATTCATAGGCGTTTTTCTCATCCACGAGTGTCAGGTCGGGATAAAGCGTATCGCCCAGATAAGTTGCAATCCATTGGTCGCCGTCCACACGATAGAACTTAAACGGTACTGTACCGTGGTCGGTCTGATTGGTGAATGTTTCACCGTTGACGGTAATGGTCGCTGTTTCGGAGTAATCATCATTTTTCGTGGAAGGAACGATATCGGAGATCGTATATTCCGCTTCCTCGAAATTCGTACACGCCGTATCGGTAAAGCCCTTGATCACAAAGGTATTCGCCGTTGTTCCGTCGATCGTGATCGGGATCATAGCTGTGGGCTTTGCCGGAGTAACATAAGGCGATGTGCCATAGCTGGTGAATTCCAAACCGGAAACCATCTTGACATAGTCGCTGATGAGGATCGGTTCGCCGGGAACAGTTTCATAGCCCGTACTGTCCGTATCATCCTTGCAGTAGAAAGTTTTCGGCAGGAACGATTCTGTCTGATATCTGCCGGGCTTCATGTCATCGGACTGGAATACCGCTTCAATAATATCGGTCGTTGTATTTCTCAGCTGCAGTTCCAGTTTATCCTTATGGTCTGTCACATTCTGTTCAACTGCGACATACACGCAAGGATTCGATGTGATCGTGTTGCAGCTCCAGTCGTTGCTGGCAACAAAATTGCTGACATGAAGCGGGAACTGATAGTAGTTGATGGCGTTTGCTTCATCATATTTCAGTTCAAGACCGTTTGCCTCTGCGACAGTCTTGATCGTATCAATATCTTTGAGCTTCGCGTCCAGCGTAAACGGGCTCTTCAAACTCAGACCCTTGAATTCCACACCATCTTCTGCGGTGAAGGAAATCGAATTGTCTGACGAATCAAAAGTCGCGCTGCATCTGGAATCGTTCACCTTAAAAGAATCCGGATCGATTTCCAGAATCTGTGCTGTCACGTCATCCAGTTCGAAGTTGAAGCTTGCAGAACGAATATTGCAGTACTCCAGGTTATTGGCGTGCAAGCCAAGCTGGATCACAGAGTCGGTGCTGCCCGGTACGACATATGCGCCGTACTTGCTTTCGCTTTCGAACATGAAGTACTGACCGCTCATCGTCGTTTTGATGGGCATCGGGAACCGTTCTACATCAAATGTGATCTGCGCAATATTTTCGCAGTCTGTACCGCTGATGTTATTGTTCTGCGTCACATCCGAATAGCTCGACATTCCCTTGGAAATATCGCCGACAGCAAATGTCTTTTGTGTACCGTCCATATACTGGATGGTGACATTTGTAACGATCTGCCGCCGCGAATTCGAAGAATTCTGATCGATCTGAGAATCCCACAGGAACTTTTCAAACTTCATGCGTTTGAAATCGCCGCAGGCAACCAGATCGGCAGCCATTGCGTCACGTTCGGCAGCGGAAATGTACTTCTCGGTGCCGTCCGCATTCGTGGTTCCTGCTTTTTCCTCGTCCACGATGTACTTCACGCGAATGGGGTTGGGAACTTCATCTATCACGATCTCGGAGAGTTCGGAGTCCCCGTCCTCTTGAATCGTGAAGTAGTAAGTTTTGGAATCAAATGCATAGCCCGCAGGGGCTGCTGTTTCTTTGACATAGTATTTGCCGTCTTCGTTCAGCGGATCCAGTTCAAACGAAATTTCATCCGCTTCGGGGTTGCCGCTCGAAGTCACACTGCCGACCACGGTATCGTCATCGGTATTCGGCTTGCCGTCCTCGCCGACGCTGAACAGCGTCAGGACTGCGCCTGCCAGCGGCTGCTTCATGCCGCCGAATCCCAGATTTTCCAGCTTTTTCACGCTGATCTTGTACTGAGAATTGCCGAGCATCGAATACGGACCTGTGAACGGTCTGTAACCGATCTCCAACGTACCTGTAAAGCTCTTTGCAATGACTGCACCCGAAATATGGCCGTTGTTCGGATATTTTCCATCGCTTTCCGGCTGGAAAAATGCGGTCATATCAGCATTCGGCGCAAACAGCGTACCGTTGAAGTTTGCGTTCAGATTCAATGTCTGCGCATTCGGCATATTATAGAGGATCTTCTCGGTGCCGGGAAGATTGTTCATCATACAGTTGGCGTGCGTATCGCCGTTTCCAACATAGCCATTTTCTCCATCGTCCCAGACCACCGGAGAAAGCGGGTTGTTGATGGCGGTGCCGTTGTAGATCGTGGTGATCGGCACACCGTCGTTTCGAATGACAACATCGTCATCGAGAACGTTGATAACAACATACGCATCTTCTGGAACATCAAATTCGATGGATTCCAGATCTTCCAGACTGAAATCCTCTCCGAAATTAAAGTAGACCGTCGAGAGATCCTCGCTGCCCGTATAGGAGCATTTCAGCTTATGCGGATCGTCGTCCACCATTTCGATGACCGCGCCCGGCGTAGACTGTTCCGCGATCAGACGGCTTCTGGTGCGCAGCAAGTCGAACTGTTCTCCGATATCCAGAATGCGGTCCGTATAAACGGAACCTGCCCTGTAATTCTCCAGCGCATTGGAATTCGGGTTATCGGATACCATAAATCGTTTGTTGCCGCCTGCGTAGGTATCATCCAGACTGATCTGCTGATTTTTGATCTGAGGCTCTCCCTTATCATTTTTCATGATCAGATTCTGGTAGGTGTTCTCGCCGTTGATGATCACGGCTGCATAGCCGCTGTTGGTTTTGCCGTTCTCAATTTCGAGCATTTCAAGCGGTGTACTGGAACCGTAGTCGCCTTTGCCCATGTTGTATGGCCAGCCGCCTTTGTCCAGCGAATAACCGCCCTTATCAAAACCTTCGGCATCTGTCGGACTGAATTCCTCGTCCGTCAAACCGTATTGATCTCGATTTTCCGGCGTATCATCTTCCTCGCTAAAAGGAACGTAATCGCCGGTATAGTTGTAGAAATTACCGCCGATCGCGACACGGCCTTCCGCGTCGGAATCGTAGACTCTCATATCGCCTTCCAGGAACGTACAGAACTGAGAAGCAATACCGAGTGCATAATACTGATTAACACGCGCCATTGTTTCACGCAGCGTGCTGCCTTCAACCTGTTGGTTGTTGGTACCGATCAGCAAAGTGACAGGATTGACTCCGTTTGCACCGTCCGCGGTATAGATCAGCGACGCCTCCGTTTCGCCCTTCGCTTGTACGCGAAGCGACGAGAACGACGGCATGGTCGAAGAAACCGCCAACAGCATAGCAGTCAGTCCGCACAGAAATTTCTTACTGTTTTGCAGATTCATGCTCTTCCTCCTCTCAGGAATATTCTGTGAAACGCGTTGTATATCCGTGTCGGTTCGCCCCGACAGGCAATCCTTTCCATTTTTCTTCATCCTTTCTGTGACATAAAGCAGCATTTTCAGCTTCGTCTGCACTCAAATGTTATTTGAATTGGAGATTTGTAAATTTCAAACAGAAGTTTACAACGAATCTCCCCTCGATTGTTTTATTATATCACACAAGGCATGAAAAATCTAGTGTTTTATATAAATATGTCGTGTAGAAATTTCATCTTACTATTTGTGTATATTGCATAATTATCTATAAACAGTAAGCAACTTTAAGATTGCACTTTACCTTCATTTAAGGTCCATTTCAGAAATTTTGCATGGCAAAAGCAACAAAACCCTCGTGTTTGGTGTATAATCATATTCTTCTGCGCATACTTTCTAGCATCAAAACAAAAGGAGTGGCTTCCATGAAATTCCGCTGTTATTGCATTTTTATCGCAGTGGCGATTCTTTTATTCCTGTATAGATCTGTTTCCGTTTCAGCAGAGGAAACACAAGCGTCTGTCCATCATTACGCCTCTGCGTTAATGGAAGCGGAAAGCGGAACATTGCTCGGCGGCACAGACTCCGACGTGCAGGTACCGATCGGCAGTCTGACCAAGCTGATGACTGTCTATCTGGCGGCAGAAGCAGTCGCGGAGGGCAGCCTGACGCTGCAAACACAGCTGACCGCACCTCCCTCCGCACAAGAAGTGCACGGTGCAGTCATATGGCTGACAAGCGGCGAAAAAATGTCCGTGGAGGATCTGCTGAAAGCGGTCATCATCGGGAATGCCAACGATGCGGCTGTCGCACTTGCCACACAGCTTGCAGGCAGTCTTTCGATTTTTGTCGGAGAAATGAATGCCGCGGCGTTTTCTCTGGAGATGCGGAGCACTCGTTTTGCCGACTGCACGGGAGAATCCGCCGAAAATCTCAGCACCGCCCGTGACATTGCAAAACTATGCCGCATACTATTGAAATATGAATTTCTCAGACCTGCCTTTACCACATGGTGCACATTCCTGCGTGACGGCAAAACCGAACTGGTATCTGAAAACACGCTGACACGCACCTACGAGGGAATCCTCGGCTGTAAGGCAGGACACGGTGATGCCTGCGGCTATACACTTGCGATTGCTGCAAAGTCCGAAAAAATGTGCTGTATCGCCGTGGTGCTTGGCTGTGACGAAGAACAGGAACGCTTCACCTACGGCAAAAATCTCCTTGCCAACGGTTTTTCGAATTTCTGTGTCACCACGCCCGATTTTCAGACAGAATTTCTGCGTCCCCTGCCTGTCGCCCACGGAAATGCCGCATCGGTCTGCCTTTGTACGGATGCACTCCTGAGTATCGCCGCGCCCATCGGCGCAGAGCTTTCGGGCATCGTCGTTTTGCCCAAATATGCAGAAGCCCCTGTCCGTAAAGGTCAGCCGCTCGGCACCGTTGCCGTCTACTGCGGTGACAGCCTTGTTTATGAGGTCCCGCTCCTTGCAGCCGACTCCGTTTCGCGCCGCAGCTTTTGGGACTCGTTTGCGGTGCTTTTGGAGAATCTGTTCAAATAGCCCTATGAAATTTGGGCATTTTTCCAAAAAAGCATAAATCACTTGCATTCTCGGAATATTTATAGTACAATATGATTGTATGAGTGGCATTGTCGCTTTTTGGCGGCTCGCACCCCTGCGGCATGATGTACAAGCTTTCGTTTGTACCGTGTCTATCTCATGACTGGAGGATGTTTTGATATGGCTTTGAAGTTAAACAAAAGCTATCTCTCTGCTTATCTTGGCAGCGACGAACTGAACGGTATTGCTGTTCAAACCGAAGCTGCTGCTCAGGTTTTGCACGAGAAAAACGGTCTTGGCAGCGATTTCCTCGGATGGCTGACTCTGCCGACCGATTACGATAAGGAGGAGTTTGCCCGCATTCAGGCTGCCGCAGCACGCATCCAGAAGCAGGCTGATGTGCTGATCGTCATCGGCATCGGCGGTTCGTACCTCGGTGCGCGTGCCGCGATCGAATTCCTCAAATCGCCTTTCTATAACAATATGAAGAAGAATACGCCCGACATCTATTATGTGGGCAACAATATCTCGCCGACCTATCTGAATGAGGTTTTGTCGATCTGTGAGGGCAGAGAACTGGCTGTCAATGTCATTTCCAAGTCCGGCACAACCACAGAACCTGCACTCGCATTCCGTATCTTCAAGAAGCTGCTCGAAGACCGCTACGGCAAAGAGGGCGCAAAAGAGCGCATCTACTGCACGACCGACAAGGCTCGCGGTACGCTGAAGAATCTTGCTGATGCAGAAGGCTATGAGAGCTTCGTCATTCCGGATGATGTCGGCGGGCGTTTTTCTGTCCTGACGGCAGTCGGTCTGCTCCCCATCGCGGCAGCAGGCTGTGATATTGCAAAACTCATGGCAGGCGCAAAGGCTGCACAGGATGCTTACTGCGCACCGTTTGCTGAAAACGACTGCTATCAGTATGCGGCTCTGCGGAACATCTTCTACCGCAAGGGCAAGCAGGTCGAAATGGTTGTCAGCTATGACCCCTCGTTCGCTCTGATGAACGAATGGTACAAGCAGCTCTTCGGCGAATCCGAAGGCAAGGACAACAAGGGCCTGTTCCCCTCGTCCGCGATCTTCTCCACCGACCTCCACTCGATGGGCCAGTACATTCAGGAGGGCAGACGCATCCTCTTCGAAACGGTTGTCGATATCAAGCAGCCGAAGAAGGATCTCTTCCTCGAACCCGATGCAGAAAATGCTGACGGTCTGAACTTCCTGACCAATCAGAATATGAGCGTGGTCAACCGCCGCGCACTGGAGGGCACGATCCTGGCACACACAGAGGGCGGCGTTCCGAACATCGTTCTGGAACTGGACGACACCTCTGAGGAGTCTCTCGGCTGGCTGATCTACTTCTTCGAGAAAGCCTGCGCTGTTTCCGGCTATCTGCTCGGTGTCAATCCGTTCAATCAGCCCGGCGTAGAAAGCTACAAGAAGAATATGTTCGCACTGCTCGGCAAACCCGGCTATGAGGACATGAAAGCCGCTCTGGAGGCAAAGCTGCACTAATCTCTGCAACGCATTTCCCAAGCAAATCCCCTGAATCCGTCCTGCACAACTACTTTTTCCGTGCAGAACGAAAATCCAAAACATGAAGGGAGAAATTCACATGATTCAGATTATTACAGGTAAAAAAGGCTCCGGCAAGACCAAAATCCTGCTTGGCATGATCGACGATGCTGTCAAGGCATCCAACGGCGATATTATCTGCATTGAAAAATGCATGAAGCTGACTTACAGCATCAACCACAAGGTTCGCCTTGTTGACGCAGACCGCTTCAATATCAGCGGTTTCGATACATTCTACGGCTTTGTTGCAGGCGTTCTCGCAGGCAACTACGATATCAAGGAAGTATTCGTTGACGGCATCCTCAAAATCGGCGGCAGAAACTATGACGAGCTGGGCGCAACCCTCGAAAAGCTCGACATTCTCACCGGCGACGATGTCAACATGGTATTCACCATTTCCGAAGATTCCGAAAATCTGCCGGAGTCTGTACTCAAATACCTGATTCCTGAGAAAGACTAAGCGATTTTTTAGGCAAAATATCGCTTTTTCTCCAAAGTAATTGACAAACCACGGAGTATTCGCTATAATGATTGAGTGATGCTCTGCGAATTTCCCCGAAAGGCAGGATTTTTCGATGCATGAACAGCAGAATACACCCGATTATCTGATTTCCGTCAAGCCTCTGCTTTACCGCGCAGGCGAGAAAAAAGAACTCTCCGTCACCATCGACGCTGAGACCGCTGCCCAGTATGGTCTGGAATGTCAAACACTCCCGACAATTCAGGGTATGCTCGAAAATCAGGCAGGTGTACTCTTTCTGCGATACCATGTTTCCTGCATTCCCGCGCTGGAATGCGATCGCTGTCTTTCCCCTGTGACAACACCCATCGAGGAGGATTTCTCCCATGTCGTTGTCACACAGACTGCATCTGAGCAAAACGACTCCGAATATTTGTTGGCATCAGACGCAATGCTCGATTTGGCTGAGGCTGTCATGACGGACTTACGTCTTTCACTCCCAACCAAAACGCTGTGCAGCCCCGATTGCAAAGGACTTTGTCCGATGTGCGGCTGTAACCGCAACGAGTCCGAATGCAGCTGCGATTCTGAGGATGTCACCCAGAATTTCTGAGCAGCCGCGAGTCGTATTGAAAAAGGTTTAAGCAATTCATTGAAGGAGGTGCCAACATGGCAGTACCAAAGGCAAAAACGTCCAAAGCTAGACGAAATACCCGTCGCTCCGCTGTATGGAAGCTCGAAATGCCCGCAATGAGCACTTGCACGAACTGCGGTGCAATCAAAGCCCCCCATAAGGTTTGCAAGAACTGCGGCTTCTACAAGGGCGTTGCAGTACTCAAAATTGACGAGGAATAATTCACCGTCAGTATATGCGGAAAGCACGAAAAATGAGGAGAGCGGACGGTTTTCTGTTTGCTCTCCCCTTTTCTTTCACTCTATGAATTCTGTGAGGTGTACGGTATGGCGAAAATCATCGGCGTGGGAACAGGTTCTCCTGCCGCAAAAGCAGGCGTCTGTGTCGGAGATATTCTGACAAAAATCGGTGATACCGCCATTCACGATGTCCTCGACTACCGCTTTGCCGCGATGGAACAAGATCTGACGCTGACGGTCACACGCGGCGAACAAGAATTGCAGTTCCAGATCCGCAAAGGCGAATATGAGGACTTGGGACTCGAATTTGAAACCGCCCTGATGGACGAAAAGAAAACCTGCGGCAACCACTGCATTTTCTGCTTCATCGACCAGAATCCGAAGGGAATGCGGCAGTCGATCTATTTTAAGGATGACGATTCGCGCCTTTCGTTTTTACAGGGCAGCTATATCACCCTCACCAACCTGACAGACGAAGACGTTGACCGCATCATTTCGATGCACATGACGGTCAATGTATCCGTCCAGACCACGAACCCCGAACTGCGGAACAAAATGCTCGGCAACAAGCAGGCAGGCGATTCGCTCCGCCACCTCTACCGTATGGCAGAGGCAGGCGTTTCGATGAACTGTCAGATCGTCCTTTGCCCGAACTGGAATGACGGGGACGAGCTGCACCGCACACTTGCCGATCTGTTCGGACTGCTCCCTGCCGTCGAGAGCATTGCCGTTGTCCCGTTCGGACACACCAAGCATCGGGAACATCTTTGCAAAATTGACGGTTTTACAGAGGAAACTGCACGCGCCGCCATCGAACAGATCGAAGCGGTACAGGCATGGAGCCTCAAAGAAAACGGCAGCCGCATTGTCTATGCCGCAGACGAGCTGTATCTTCTGGCGAATTTACCGCTGCCCGATGCAGATGCCTACGAGGGGTATCCGCAGTATGAAAACGGTGTCGGAATGCTCCGATACCTGTCCGATGAATTCTATGACGCGCTGGAAACAGCGGAATACAACGGGGATGCACGGTTTCTGACGATTGCAACAGGCACCGCCGCCGCCCCCTTCTTACAGCAGATGATGACGGATCTGCAAGCAAAATTTCCGTCGGTGCATTGTCAGGTTCTCCCAATCCGCAACGATTTCTACGGAGAAACTGTCACCGTTGCCGGCTTGCTGACCGGTCAGGATCTGCTGCATCAGCTTCAAAATCGGGAGCTTGGCAGCATGGTGCTGCTCTCCGAAGCCTGTCTGCGGTATGATGATGTTTTTCTGGACGATATGTGCCGCGGGGAACTGGAGAATGCACTGGGCGTTCCTGTCTGCAAATGTCAGACGGACGGCTATGTGCTGCTCGATATGGTACTTGGAAACAACGCCTGACAGCATGGGCTGTCGGGGAGAGATAGATTAGGAGATGATAGCATGGCATTACCCATCGTCGCAGTTGTCGGCAGACCGAATGTCGGAAAATCGACGCTGTTCAACAAGCTTTGCGGTCAGCGGCTTTCCATTGTCGAGGACACGCCCGGCGTCACGCGTGACCGTGTCTACGCAAAAGCCGAATGGTGCTGCAAGCAGTTTATGGTGGTGGATACGGGCGGTATTGAACCGCAGACCGACGACCACCTGCTCGCACAGATGCGCCGTCAGGCAGAACTTGCCATCGAAAAGGCGGATGTCATTATTCTCGTAACAGACGTTCGCGCCGGTGTCACAGCAAACGACATTGACGTTGCGAATATGCTGCAAAAATCGGGAAAACCCATCGTGCTGTGCGTCAACAAATGTGACAGCATCGGTGAACCGCCGATGGAATTCTACGAATTTTTCAATCTGGGCATCGGAGAACCGTTCGCGGTTTCTTCCCTGCACGGTTCGGGCACAGGCGACCTGCTTGATGAAGTCGTTTCCCATTTCCCCGAAGAATCCGAGGAGGAAGTGGACGATGAACGTATCGCAGTCGCGGTCATCGGCAAACCGAATGTCGGAAAATCCTCGCTCATCAACTATATTGCAGGCGAAGAACGCAGTATCGTTGCCAACGAAGCAGGCACTACCCGTGACGCGATCGACCTGCCCGTAGACCTCGACTGCGGAAAATTCCTGTTCATTGACACCGCAGGCATCCGCAAAAAATCCAAGATCACGGAAAATGTCGAGCATTATAGTGTTCTGCGTGCATTCATGGCGGTAGACCGCGCAGATGTCGCAGTCATTGTCATTGATGCGACCACAGGCTTTACCGAACAGGACAGCAAGGTCGCAGGCTATGCACACCAGCAGGGCAAAGCCTGCATCGTTGTCGTCAACAAATGGGATCTGGTCGAAAAAGACGACAAGACTATGCAGGAATTCACGAAAAAACTGCAAAATGATTTCAGCTTTATGAGCTATGTCAAGTTCCTGTTTATCAGCGCGAAAACAGGACAGCGCGTCCAGCAGCTGTTCCCGATGATCCAGCAGGCGGCAAACAACAATGCCATCCGCATCACGACAGGCAGACTGAACGATGTCCTTGCCTATGCGACAGCGCGTGTCCAGCCCCCGACCGATAAGGGCAGACGCCTGAAAATCTACTATGTCACACAGGCAAGCACCAAACCGCCGACGTTTGTATTCTTTGTAAACCGCGCAGATCTGTTCCATTTCTCCTATCAGCGTTACCTCGAAAACCAGATTCGGGAAACCTTCTGTCTGGACGGCACCCCCGTCCGCATCATTGTCCGCGAGCGCGGCAATGACAACGGCAGCAAGTCTTAAAACAGAGGGGGCATGATTTTGAGCGGAACATTTTTCGGCTACGTACTGGGCATTCTCATTGCTGCCCTCTGCGGCTATCTACTCGGCAGCTTTAATGGTGCCATTACCTCGGTGTATCTCTTAAAACATAAGGATGTCCGCGAATACGGCAGCCACAACGCAGGTCTGACCAATACCCTGCGCTGCTTTGGCAAAGCCTGCGGCATCCTCACGCTGATTATCGACCTCGGCAAGGGTGCCGCAGCAATGGCACTCACACAAGCCATCAACAAGGCACTCGCCCTCGCCCCTCTCTCTGAGGGCAACGGCTCAGGTGCTGACTATCGCTGGCTTTGCTACATCGCGGCTGTGTTCGTCATTCTCGGACACGTTTTTCCGCTCTGGCACAAATTCCGCGGCGGCAAAGGCGTACTGGTCGGCGTCAGCGTCTTTCTTGTCATCAATCCGCTGATGTTCGTGATCCTGATGGCAATTTTCGGCATCGTACTCTGGCGGTCAAAGTATGTTTCCCTGTCGTCCTGTGTTGCGACCGTCAGCACCATCCCTCTCACATTTCTCATCGAATGGCTGCTGCGCGGCACGGTACTCCCCGTTACACTGCTCTACACCGCCCTGATCGCTGTCGCGGCATTTGTCATCGTCTACTCGCACCGTGAAAACATCAAACGCCTCAAAAACGGCACAGAACGCCGTATCGGCGAGAAAAAAGAAAGTGTATCCTGAAACGAAAGGAGAAACCCAACATGGCAAAAATCGTTGTCCTCGGCGGCGGATTCGGTTCCGCACTCGCCGTTCATCTGAATAGTATGCAGCAGCATGAGGTAACGCTCTGGAGCGCACTCCCTGCTGAGATCGAAGCGATCCAGCGCGACGGCGAGCAGAAAGAAAAGCTCCCCGGCGTCAAGATCCCGAAGGAGATCAAACTCACCACCGACATCTCTGTCCTCGAAAACGCAGACATGGCGTTGTTTGTCATTCCCTCTGCCTATGTCCGTGAAACCGCAAAACGTGCCGCACCCTACATCAAACCCGGTACGGTCATCTGCAATGCAGGCAAAGGTGTCGAAGACGAATCCCTCAAACTGATGAGCACCGTATTTGCAGAGGAAATTCCGCAGGGCGCGTATGTTGTCCTGACAGGCCCCTCCCATGCGGAAGAAGTCGGCAGAGGCATCCCGACCACGGTTGTCGCTGCCTCGTCCAGCGCACCTGCCGCGTATTTCGTTCAGGAATGGTTCAGCACCCCTACATTCCGTGTCTATATCAACGACGATGTGACAGGCTGTGAACTGGGCGGTGCCCTCAAAAACGTCATTGCGCTCTGCGCAGGCATCTGTGACGGTCTGGGCTATGGTGACAACACCAAAGCAGCACTCATGACACGCGGTCTGCACGAAATTACCCGTCTTGGACTCGCGCTCGGCTCCCGTCCGAATACCTTCGCAGGTCTGACAGGCATCGGTGACCTCATCGTTACCTGCACCAGTATGCACTCCCGTAACCGCCGCGCCGGTATGCTCATCGGACAGGGCGTTTCTCCCGAAGAAGCTGTCAAACAGGTCGGTACGGTTGAGGGCTATTACTGCTGCCGTGCGGCTTTCGGACTCGCAGAACGCTACGATGTCGAAATGCCCATCACCAGAGAGCTTTACCATGTACTCTATGAACACGGCAACGTTCAGGATTCTCTCAGCAAACTCATGGGCAGACCGAAAGCACATGAATATGAAAAGCTGACCTGAATCCCAGAAATCGCCGCGTTTCACGCCGGAATTTGCACATTTCGCCGAAATTCAAAAAGTGAAATGAAACCTGAGAAAACGAGCAATCCAAAGAGATTTCAAGAGATTTCAAGAGAATAAGAGATATATTTTGAAATTTCGGGGTTTTGACGGTTGACAAGCCGTGCTTTTTCAGGTATAATAGTCAATGTTGTGCCGCTGTCTGCGTTCAACCCCGTGAATGTGGCATCGGCAAGCCTAAAAATAATGGAGGAAAAATAGTATGTCAACTACCATGCCTAAGGTCGGCGAAATCAGCCGCAAGTGGTATATCATTGACGCAGCAGGTCAGCCCCTTGGCCGTACCGCTGCAAAGGCTGCTGCGATCCTTCGCGGCAAGCACAAGGTCGATTTCGCTCCCAATGTGGACTGCGGCGACCACGTTATCATCATCAACTGCGCACAGGCAGTTCTGACCGGCAAAAAGCTCGATCAGAAGTTCGAGATCTGGCACACCGGCTGGATCGGTCACCTCAAGAAGGTTTCCTACCGCGAACTGATGGAGAAGAAGCCTGAGCACGCAATGTTCATTGCTGTTGAGGGTATGCTTCCCAACAACCATATCGGCAGAACATCCATGAAGCGTCTGCGCGTCTATGCAGATGCAGAACACAAGAATCAGGCTCAGAAGCCCGAAGTTTGTGAATTTTAAGGAGGGATATTGCAATGAGTGAAACTGTTAGCTATCAGGCAAAGCTGAAGTCGTTCTACGGCACCGGCAGAAGAAAGCATTCCGTTGCAAGAGTCCGTCTGTATCCGGGTAACGGCAATGTCACCATCAACGGCAGAAGCATCGACAACTACTTCGGCCTCGAAACCCTCAAGCTGATCGTTCGTCAGCCCCTCGCTCTGACCGAAACAGAAGGTCAGTTCGATATCGTCTGCACTGTTGCAGGCGGCGGCGTTACCGGTCAGGCTGGTGCGATCCGTCACGGCGTTGCACGCGCACTGCTCCAGTTCAATGCTGAACTTCGTCCTACCCTCAAAAAGGCAGGCTTCCTCACTCGTGACCCGAGAATGAAGGAAAGAAAGAAGTACGGTCTCAAAGCTGCTCGTCGCGCACCGCAGTTCTCCAAGCGTTAAGATTTCATCTTCGCAAAAACAAGTCAAACCCACGCAGATGCCGATTCTGCGTGGGTTTTGTTGTATCTTGGATACGCTGAGAAAAGCTAAAAAAGTCCTGGTAGCACTCATACAACACTCATACAGCACTCAAAGGTTTTGTGGGCGTTTTCAAGCGGTGACTGGATACACGACAGCCCATAAATCAAAGGCATCGGATTTTGATATAATCCCCTTAGAGTTGTCACCCACCCAAAAGGACGACCATTTACGATTGGTGAATTTCCACGTTATTCTGCGGAAGCAAAAGATTTCTGCTGTCTGCAAGCGGTTCGCTGATGAACTTGTAGTAAATGTCTATCCTGCGAGGTTCGCTGCGATTTTCGGGACGAGCGTGGACTACAATAAACTCTATCAGGTCAAGGCATAGCTCACGGGTAAGGCAAGGTGCATCGCTCCACTTCTTCAAACGCTGAATGAATCTCTCAACGTCCTGTTCGTCCTGCTTTTCCTGCATTCTTGCTTTGCGGTACTGCTCCGCCTGAGCCGTAAGCTCCT
>JAKSPL010000027.1 GCA_024404815.1 Oscillospiraceae bacterium | reverse complement strand
CAACGAAAGTTTCGCTCAAGCCTTTTCAAAGGCTTGCGGAGTCTAGGGGCGGCGCCCTTGGCCGCTGTCCGCAGTCAGCGAAGCACCCTCTCCTTCCCAATCGCCATCCCTGCTTCACACTCTGTTCACATTTTGTTTACATGATTTCACATATTTTCCCGTGAAGTTTTGGTACAATATAAGGATAGAAAAGTATCTAAGCAAAAAGGGGGGATGTGCCATGGCAGAAAACTATATCGACGTCATCGCCGATTTTAATTACGATTCCCGTAATTCACAGTACAACACCGACAACCGCCATTGGCGCAAAAACACCAAAGCCCCCTATATCTACCGCTATGAGGGCAATCCGCAGGAACGTGTCTACGTGGACGGTCACGGCATCTCCAAGCGCACCGTACAGGCGGCCGAACGCAAATCCCTGACATATGTCAGCGAAATACTCGGACTTGCACTGCTCGCATACCTCATTTGTGAACTGCTCGCAGGTTCTGTTCTGGTCTGGATCTTACAGCATCTCAACGTCAATGTGCGGCAGGACTTCCTCTCTATCGCTATGAGCGGCAGTCAATGGGGTGTTACCCTGATCCGCAGCATTGCCGCACTCATAAAATATATTGTGGTGTTTACCTTACTTCTGCGCGGCTTCAAAATGCCGACAAGACTTCGCATACCTCTTTGCGCAGGCGGACTGCCCGAATACATCGCCGCGATCGGCGCAGGTATGGGCATTGCCGCACTCTATACCATAATTGATGCAGGTGCAGGAAACGGCGAAAGTCTTGCAGGACAGCTCTTTGACTACAAAAATGCCGCCGCGGTCATTGCCTACGCTATTTTCGATGTATTGCTGCTGTCGCTGCTGAGCGAATTGCTGCTGCGCGGCATTCTGCTTCCCGTCCTGCGGCAGTTCGGTGACCGCTTTGCCGTGCTGACACTTGCTTTTACCGTCTTTTTATTCCCGAACAACCTCGCGGAACGTGTCGGAGAATTCTGCATCGGTCTTGCAGCAGGCTATCTGCTCATCAAGAGCGGCTCGATTGAAAAATGCGTCATTGTGCGAATTACTTATTCTGCACTCTGTTACAGCCGACTGGTACTGATCTATTCAGACGAACCGCGATTTACGATTGACCGATTCCTGCTGATTCTGATTCCGTCTGCGCTGTGCTGTGTATTTTTCTATTTCCTGATTCGGTCCAAGCACAGAAAGCTCTCGAACCGCACCTCGCATCTGGAATCGAAGAAGAAGATCCTCGTCTTTGCAGAAACCGTCACAATGATTTCATGGCTCTGTATTTCGGCTCTGCTGATGCTGGTACAGCTGATTTTCTGAGGGGGACGGTATGGACGATTTTGACTATATGCGCCGTGCGATCGCGCTCGCGGAAGAAGCCGCCGCCGCAGGAGAAATCCCCGTCGGCGCGGTGGTTGTCTGCCGTGAAACAGGCGAAATTCTCGGCGAGGGCAGAAACCGCCGCGAAGCAGACCATTCCCCTACCGCACACGCTGAGATACTCGCCATTGAGCAGGCGGCAAAAAAACGCGGCACATGGCGGCTGGACGGCTGTATGCTCTATGTTACCCTCGAACCCTGCCCGATGTGTGCAGGAGCGATCGTCAATGCACGGCTGGACCGTGTGATATTCGGCGCGTACAATGCGGATAGCGGTGCAGTTGTGTCCGCTGACCGCCTGTTTGACCACCCGTATGGGCATAAACCGCGCGTCACGGAAGGCCTGTTGGAGTATCCGTGTACCGAATTGCTCCAGTCCTTCTTTTCACAGCTTCGTCACAAAACTGACGGTATTTGTCAAGTTTGAAGATTTTGTTTTGTGCAAAACATAAATAAGCAAGGGCATTTTTTGTAACAAAGTGAAAATCTTTTTTGAAACAATCCCCATTGCTTGCTTTTTTTCAAAAGCTGTGTTATAATACAGGTATAAAAGATACAGTATCATAGAAAAAATCCCAATTCCATTCATTTGCTTCATTATCGCTAGAAAGGAACACGTGATTGTATGGCTACCATTCTTGTAACGGGTGGCTGTGGGAAAATCGGCGAGAAGGTGTGTTCAGGACTTCTCAAGAAAGGAAATACCGTCATCGCCGTTGACATGGCCCCAAGCGACTATAATGCGGAAAAAGAAAACTATATCTTCCGTCAGGCAGCACCGAACGAAAAAGGCAAATATGGCGACATTTTCGATGAATTTGAACTGGACTATGTTGTCCACCTCGCCTGCACGGTCGATAATGATCTGGGTCCGATCGTTGAAAAGGATCAGATGGACATGAGTGCCGCCTGCGACGCTTTTCTTTATAAATTTGCGCTTGGAAAAGACATCAAAAAGTTCATCCTCGTCAGCACCACACAGGTCTATAAGCAGCCTGAAAACCGTGAACCGCTGCGAGAGGATGACATAGAAAAACCCGTCACCAACTATGCAAAACTGAAATTCGCGTCCGAAAACGCATTCGCAGAAGATGTCCGCAATACCAAAACAATGGTCTGCTGCATCATGCGTATCGCGCCGGTCTATTCGCTCGACTTCTACGATAACCTGATGTCCCGCATCACCGACCCGAAAGACAAATCACTCTTTGTTTTCCGTACCGGTGAATATGGTTTCCACCTCTGCTGCATCCACAATGTTTCCGATTTCATCATCGGTTTCCTGCGGCAGGCGGATACCCTCAATTTCACGGGCATCTACAATGTAGCGGACAGCGGACTCGTCATGGCGTCCGAAATCATCCAGTTTATGAAGGAGCATCACCGCTTAGGCCCTGTGCTCCAGCGTTCCAGCACTTCGGTTTCCATTAAAGCCAAGCTTTTCGGCAACCCCATCGAGAAAACCAATTATCGCTATCTCGATATGTCAACGCTCGACAAGAACTTTATGTTCGATATCACAAAAGCTTCGCGCATCTGTCCGTTCCGCTGGAACATCAAAAATACCAAATAAGTACAGTTTGACAAGGCAAGCGACAGGCAATTTCGTCTGGCGCTTGCTTTTGTGTCGTGATAAAGACAATTACCCACAGAAAGGAATACCCATCCATGCTCAAACCGATTCTCGATGACCAGTTTGTCCCTGCGGTCTATTTCAACCGCGATTTCCTCAAAACTGCAAACCGTCCCTTTTCCATCGCTGTCGAACGCGAGGACGGTCTTGTTTACCGCCGCGATACGATGCTCGGCGACGATTTTCAGCAGAACTGCCTCTACGCAGAACGCCTGATCAAGACGATTCTCTGGTGTGCAGGCGGCTGGAAGGTCATGCTTTCGGGCGACCACGATGTGTTCTGCTACATCCGCGATGCCTATACCAAAACAGGTCTGCGTGCATTCGATGTGGATTTCTGGAGCACGACCTATGAACGCGATTTCGTTGTAGAAGAACGCGAAATGCAGGATATGCCCGAAAACAAGGTTCGTCCGCTCTCCATCGGCAGAAACCTCGGCGGATGCCGCGTCGGTTTTGACGCAGGCGGCAGCGATATGAAAGTCGCTGCGGTCGTGGACGGTGAAACCGTCTGGGCAGAGGAGATCGTCTGGCTGCCGAAGCTCGCAGAGGACATTTCTTATCACCATGAACATATCAAAGCGGCGATCCTCAAAGCCGCTGAACATATGCCGAGTTTTGATGCGGTCGGCGTCAGCACGGCAGGCGTTCTCGTTGCAAACCGTGCAATGGTTTCCCACCTGTTCCTGAAAGTCCCGAAGGACACTCAGGGCGAGGCTTGCAAGAATGTCTATGTCGATGTGCTGGAAGAACTGGGTGTTCCTTACGCTGTCGCAAATGACGGCGATGTTGCGGCACTCGCAGCGTCAATGGATATGGACGTCAACGGCGTGCTGGGTATCGCAATGGGTACCTCGCAGGCAGGCGGCTATGTCGATGTCAACGGCAATGTCACTGGCTGGCACAATGAGCTGGCGTTTGTTCCTGTGGATTATAACCCCGATTCGGCGGTCGATGAATGGTCGGGCGACTACGGCTGCGGCGTTAAGTATTTCTCGCAGGATGCGGTCATCCGCCTTGCACCGAAAGCAGGCATCACTCTTGACGAAAACCTCACACTTGCTGAGAAATTAAAGGCTGTGCAGAAGCTGGTCGCAGAGGGACACGAGGGCGCAAAGGACATCTTCCGCACGATCGGTACATACTTCGGCTATGCGATCGCAAACTATGCCGATTTCTACGATATTCAGTACCTGCAAATTTCAGGGCGCGTCACCTCGGGCGAGGGCGGTGATCTCATCATCGCAGGCGCAAAAGAAGTCCTCAAAGCAGAATTTCCTGCCCTCTTTGAGCAGGTCAAGTTCATCCTCCCTGACGAAATGGACCGCCGTGTCGGTCAGGCAGTTGCAGCAGCAAGTCTGCCTGCATGACGGGTATCTCCGATAGATTAATTATGGAGCTCCGCTCCAAACCTCGCCAAAGGGACATTGTCCCTTTGGAATCCCATTGAAGGATGACCACGCGAAGCGCAACAAAAGTTTTACTCGATTTTTTTCAAAAAATCGCGGGTTCTTAGGGCAGAGCCCTAAGTCGCGCTCCGCAGAGCGCGAAACTCCCCCCCTCCTTTCCAAACGCAGGAAAGGGTGAATTTGATTGCAAAGCAATCAAAGAGGGGTTTCCCCTTGCATAGCAACCGAAACAATCCGCATATCTCCCGCAAACAACATATCCCGAAAGGAAGCACCCATTATATGGTTCTCAAAAACGTAAAGCTGGACGGTGTTCTGTCCGACATCACGATCGAAAACGGAAAATTTACTGCCATCGCGCCTGCGTCCGCAGAAACGGTCGGCGAAGACTGCGGCGGTAAAACAGTCATCCCCGGTCTGGTCGATATCCATACCCACGGCTGCGCAGGCTACGATACCATGGACGCGCACTTCGAGGAGATCAGCAATTTCCTCGCAAAGAACGGCACGACCTCGTTCCTCCCGACAACCATGACGATGGACTATGATTCCATTCGCCGCGTCACAGAGGCTTCCAGAGATGTGTCCGGCGCACAGATCCTCGGTTTTCACATGGAAGGCCCGTACATCGCCATGAAATACAAGGGCGCACAGAACGAAAAGTTCATCAAGGACCCCGATCTGGAAGAATTCAAGAACCTTGCAGATATGAAAATGGTCACCATCGCGCCCGAACTCGCAGGCAGTCTGGAATTTATCAAAAATTGCGGTGCAGTTGTGTCGATTGGTCACACCGCCGCAGATTATGGTCAGTGTATCGAAGCGATCGACGCTGGCGCAATGTGCCTGACGCATACATTCAACGCAATGTCCCCGATCCACCACCGCAATCCCGGTCCGATCGGTGCGGCAGTCGAAAAGAATATCTACGTGCAGGCAATTACAGACGGTCTGCACCTCCACCCGTCCATCGTCAAGCTGCTTTACAAGGCATTCGGCGTTGAGCGCATGGTCATCATCTCCGACAGTATGCGTGCGACAGGTCTGGGCGACGGCACATACGAATTCGGCGGTCAGGATATTATCGTCAAGGACAGCGTGGCACGTACCCTCGATGGTGCGATCGCAGGCTCGACCTCTACCCTCTGGACCTGTGTCAAGCGTGCGGCATCGTTCGGCATCCCGTTTGAAGATGCTGTCCGTATGGCAACCAGAACGCCTGCCGACCTCATCCATATGCCGAACAAGGGCAGAATCGAAGTCGGTGCAGATGCTGATCTGCTCCTGCTCGACGAACACCGCGAAATCGAAAAGGTCATGATTGCCGGTGAATTTGTTCACTCCGAATGTGAGCACCACAGAAAATATCTCGCTGACAAGGAAAAGGTCTCCGAAATCGGTAAAATTTTCCATACCAAGGGCGAATTTGTCGGTTTCGAAACCATCAATCAGGGCAATATCAACACGACCTACCGCCTCGACTATCGTCAGGAGGATGGCACCATCAAACAGTACATCCTGCAAAAAGTCAATACCTACGTGTTTAAGAACCCTGTTGAGATCATGCAGAACATCGGCAAGGTGACAAACCACCTCCGCAACAAGGTGCGCCGTATCAACAAGCCTGCCCTGCATTTTTACAGCACGATTCACGGCGAAAACTACTATATTGAGAACGATTCGACCTTCTGGCGCATGGAAAATTACATTGACGCCGTCGGTTTCGATACCTGCGACTCACTCGATATCCTCCGAAACGCAGGTGCAGCGTTCGGTGAATTCCAGAATCAGCTGTCCGATTTCGACGCAAATACGTTATTTACAACCATCCCCGATTTTCATAACACAGCAAAACGTCTGGAAGTATTCTTCGATGCGGTAAAAGCAGATGAATACGGCAGAGTTGCAACTGTTCAAAATGAAATCAAATTCATTCGTGAGCACGCAGAGCTTGCATCAGAATTGACGAAGATGCAGGAAAATGGTGATGTACCGCTTCGTGTCACACACAACGATACAAAGATTAACAATGTCCTGTTCAGCCGCGATACAGGCGCACCGCAGACGGTCATCGACCTCGACACGGTCATGCCGGGTTTGGCGATGCACGACTTCGGCGATGCAGTCCGTTTTGCAGCGAGCACTGCACGCGAAGATGAGCCTGATTTGAGCAAGGTATCGCTGGATTTGGCGAAATACCGTGCTTTTGCAGAGGGCTTCATCGGTAAAACCGCCGATGCGCTGACCGCAAACGAGATCAACACGATGGCACTCGGCGCAATCAGCATCACCATCGAGCTGGGTGTCCGCTTCCTGACGGACTATCTCACAGGCGACAAATATTTTAAGATTGAATATGCCGACCACAACCTTGTCCGCGCTCGCTGCCAGCTGCACCTCGCAGCAGATATGCTGAAAAAGCGCGCAGAAATGGAAAAAATCGTATGTGAGGTTGTCGCCAGCGTTTGATAAAAATTTCAAACCCCGCCGCCCGAATCTGCGGATGGCGGGGCTTGTCACGCTTTCTCATGGAGGTAAATATGGAAAAAATGCAAACTATTTGTGTCCTGTTCGGCGGTGTTTCCCCTGAGCATGACGTTTCTCTTGTGTCTGCCGAGGCTGTGCTTCGCAATATGAACAAAGAAAATCGCAAGATTCTACCAATTGGCATCACAAAATCTGGTCAGTGGATGTTGTTTGGCGGCGATGACTTTACAGAGATCGCCGAAAACAAATGGGAAGAAAATCCCAGCAACCGCGTTGCTTTTCTGTCACCTGTACGCGGAATGGGAATCTGCATTCTCAAGGCAGATGGAAGCATGGATACTGTCATGCCCGACCTGATTTTCCCTGTTCTGCATGGTGAAAACGGCGAAGATGGGTCGATTCAGGGTTTGTTCCAGATTGCAGGAATCCCGTTTGTCGGATGCGGAGTATGCGCAGCAGCTGCCTCGATGGATAAATCGGTAACCAAATTGATTGCCGCAACCACAGGGGTCAGACAGGCAAACTGGCTCACGCTCACACGTCGTTCCTATCGCAAAGACGCTGCTGCAATGTGCGAGAAAATCAAGAAGACACTTGATTATCCTGTATTCATCAAGCCATGCAGCACCGGTTCTTCCGTCGGAGTGTCAAAGGTTAAAAATGATGAGCAATTGCTGGAAGCACTCGAAAATGCGTTCAAATACGACAAAAAAATACTTGCAGAAGAATTCATCAACGGCAGAGAGATTGAAGTTGCAGTTTTGGGCAATGAAGATGCAGTTGCCGCAACTGCTGGCGAAATTGACGCAGGTGCTGAGTTTTACGACTATGAAACGAAGTACGTCACATCAACATCTCGTCCGTACATCCCTGCACGAATCAGCGAGAAGGCCAACGCAGAAGTACGTAAATACGCAGTAAAAATATTCCGTGCACTTGGCTGTGCAGGCCTTTCGCGTGTAGACTTCTTCGTCACACGCGATACAGAGGAAATCATCTTCAACGAAATCAACACTTTGCCAGGATTTACGTCAATTTCGATGTACCCGAAGATGTGGGCGGCGGATGGTCTGGCGTTCAACGAGCTGATTGATCGAGTAATCAATTTTGCGTTGGAGGAGTGCTGATATGCCGCTTCTCGAATCAAAATCTGCACAGTTCACCTGTTCAGAAATTGCGAAACTGCTTGGATGCACCGCTCCGGAAAATGATTTTTTGGTCAGCGGCTTCAGCACAGACACACGCACTATTTCTGAGGGCAACTGCTTCATTGCACTCAAGGGCGAGAACTTTAACGGCAACCTTTACGCGCAAAAAGCCGTTGAAAACGGCGCATCTGTGTGCATTTTATCAGAAGAACCCAGTACTGCCATAGGTGCCCCGTGCTTTATCGTTGATGACTGTGTGGAAGCATACGGAAAGCTCGCAAATGCGTATATTCAACGACTTAAAGCGAACGGTATGCGTGTGATTGCTGTTACCGGCAGCAGCGGAAAAACCACCGTCAAGGATATGACCGCACACGTTTTGTCTCGAAAATATCGTACCTACTGCACAATCGGCAACCACAACAATCATATCGGCGTTCCTTTTACTGCGCTCCATGCACCTGCTGACACCGAGGTTCTCATTCTCGAAATGGGCATGAACCACAAAGGAGAAATCAGCAGACTCACCAAAATCGGCACACCTGATTTAGCAATTATCACGAATATCGGTCGTGCGCACATTGGAAATCTCGGCTCACAAGCAAACATTTTTCGCGCAAAGCTCGAAATGGTTGAGGGCATGAACGCAAAAAATGGTCGGTTGATCCTGCCTGCTGAGGACGAATTTTTGCACAATATTGCGGAGATCCCATTCCCTGCCGAAAACCTTCGTTACAGCGCTCGCTCTGCTGGCAATGATTTTGCACAATTATACGCATCCGATATTGAGGAAGGCTCTGAAAGCATCGAATTTATTGTGAATTTCGGTGGCGATTCTGCAAATGTCCGTCTTCCCATGACAGGAATTCACAATGTCACAGATGCGCTGCTTGCCATTCACGCAGGTCTGGAATGTGGCATGACGCTCACAGAATGTGCAGATTCGCTTGCTGATTTCGTTCCGACAGCCCTCCGTTCCGACCGCGTGCAAATCGGAAATATTACGGTAATTCGTGATTTTTACAATGCAAATCCGGAAGCAATGGCAGCATCACTCCATGCGCTGACACTTGCGGCACAAGGAGCAAAACGCATCGCGCTGCTCGGCAACATGAATGAACTCGGTGATTTCGCAGCAAATGCTCACAAAACAGTCGGTGAGATTTGCAAATCCGAAACCGATGCCGCGTTGTTCTGCGGTGCAAATTATAACGATTTTGCGGAGGGATACGGTGACCATTCTGCCGCATTCGAAACACAGGCTGAACTCATCGCCGCACTCCCGCGATTGTTCCCGACCAATGAACCTGCGTTTGTCCTCATCAAAGCATCGCGCGGCTTGGCAATGGAACACGTTTTCGACGCATTATCTGACATTCTCAAATAAAAAGAACGCCTTCCCGAACCGAATCGGGAAGGCGTTTTGTTTGCGTTTCAGCGGTTTGCAACACCGCGAAGAATTGCTGCCATGATGTCGGGGTACTGCACCTGCAGCGTGTTGCGGTTCAGTAAACCGAAGTTCTCGCCGCTGCCGTTGAATGCGTTGTTATCCCACCAAACACACGGAATTCCGTAAGAATCCGCTGCTTTCAGGTAGAATTCCACCCACTCTGCACGCTCGGATTCATTGTTCTTGTTGAGCGCACCGAATTCACCGATGATAACAGGGATGCCCTTGCTGATGTAGCGCGACTGCAAGCCCTTGAACATCTGGTGCAGCTCGTAGGAGCTTTGCGACTCATCAAAACTTGCGGTACCCTTGGTATCCAGCGCGAAGCTGTACGGTCTGTACGCATGAATCGAAACGATAATGTGGTCGTCATCGGGAAGCACAAGGTCATTGAGCGTGTTGTCGTCGGGAGCTGCGGCATACGGCGGCATCATGACGAATCTCGACGCATTGTTTCCGCCTGTCGCACGGATTGCTTTCAATGCCGTAGCGTTCATCGAATTGATGCACTCTCTTGCCTCGGCATTGCCGCCCGACCATTCTGTCGATGCGCCGACCAGACGAGGCTCGTTCATCGTTTCGAAAATGAGGTGCTGGTCATAATCCGCAAAACGTGTGGCGATCTGCGTCCACAGCGCGGAAAGCTGCTCGTTGTTCTTGTCCAGATACTGCTTTTCGGGCTTCTGCCATGCGGTATCGTGGTGCGAGTTCAGGATGCAGTACATTCCGTTGTCGATGACATAATCGACGACCTCCTGCACGCGGTTCATCCACTCATCGGTGACCTTGTAGTCAGGTGCTCCGCCCATTTTACCGTCCCAAGTGACAGGCACACGCACGGTATTGAAGCCTGCCGCCTTGACCGCGTCGATCATCGCTTTTGTGGTGTACGGACAGCCCCACGCGGTTTCGAAGGCATACGGCGAATTCGCGGAAGTGCTTGTCGCATCGAGCGTATTGCCGAGGTTCCAGCCGACCTTGATGTTCTTCACGAACTCCATGCCCGTCAGCGAATCGTCCACGTTGGACGGCGACATCAGCTTGCGCTTCAAAAGCGTCAGGTCAGAAACCGTAATCAGGTTGTTCTTGTCGAGATCGGCATTTGCTGCATTGGTCAGTTCCTTGTTCTGCTGCAGGAATCCCAGCAGCATCACGGCATCCGCGATGGAAACCGTCTGGTCCACATTGCAGTCGCCCATTCTGGTCACAGTACCGAGGTTGGCAGTTTTTCCCGTCTTGATACCAACGGAATTTACTGTAAATGTGTCGATATCGCCATACCATTGCTGAATCTGGAACTGGTCGGGCATCGGCCATTCCTCAGGGATCTCAAACACGACCGTTCCCGCCCCCTCCGAAATAATCAGCGAATCGGAATACCAGTCGTACTCGTTGTAGCCCTCCGCGTAGTAGCCGATCGCAGGCATGATCTTCATTCCTGCTTCGCCCGTGTAGTTCACCCACACCTCGGAAATGTCCTCGCCGCCCTGCACACCGATCTCGGAGCAGGAAAGCTCGATGGATGTCGGCAAACCGTTTGTTTCCGCGGCATCGCTCGTTGTGACCTGCGAATTCACCTCGTAAACATAATTACACTTTGAAATGTCATCGGCGGTATATTTCGCAACGGCTGAAACAGGCATCGCGCTGAGCTGAGATGCCAGCAAGGCAGCAGCCGCAAGCAATCCGCCTGCACGAGAAATCGTCTTGGATTTCATCATAAAAATTTCCCCTCTCTCATATGATTTTTGGATAGATACCCATCCATTTTGATTATAACAAGTTTATTTAAGTATGATAAGTGATGATATTGCCTTGTTCTATAATCATATTGCGCGTGCTGTCGAAGTGTCCAAATCAGTTTTTTCTATGTAATTCATCTTCTCTGCTATCACATGATTTAAGCGATTTAAGTAATACGAGAAACAGTATTGTCAAATCAAATCACATTTGATTCATAAACAAAAAGCAGGCTGTCCGCGTTTGTTTCCGCAGACAGCCTGCTTTTGGCAGGTAATTTCTGTATAGCTTAAAATTTCAGTTTCATTTCAGGTTACTATGTTAATTTTATGGATAGGCTATCGGGATGATATTGCACATGAAAAAAGAGGGGCAGGAAGCAGCATTTCTCAAACGAGAAGTGCTGCTCCTGCGTTTTTTCGCTATTTCGGAAAAAATCGGATGAATCTGCGCAGTCCGCTTGCAGGCGGTTCTTCCTCGTCCGCTTCCTCCTCATCGTCCTCGTCATCTTCATCGTCATAATCATCATCGTCATCATAATCATCAAAGGCATCGTAGCTCGGCTGGTGATCTCTTGGCTGCTCATCGTCCATCTCGATATGCGGATGCCCTTCCAGCGTTTCAAAGAGCGTGTTGATGTCCACAACGACATCCTCCATATCGTCAGAAACCGCATCCAGCTGCATCTGTACATCGCGCAGCGCACGGTGCAGCGCGGCATTGTCCTCCTCTGCCTTTCGGAGTGCTTCCATTGCTGCCTGCGCATTTTCTTCGGCTTTTTGCAGCCGTACCGCCATAGTCCCACAGAGTTTTTCAAGATCCTGTGTGCGGTCCTCCAACTCCTCGAGCCGCTGTTCATACCAGTCCTGCATGGATGTACGCCCCTTTCAGCGATGTGATTTGTATTTATTCTACCATATACCGCAGAAAAATGCAAGTGCTCATTCGAAAAAATCCAAACAAAATCCCTCTGTCCGCGCTGTTCTGCACGGGCAGAGGGATTTGATTTTCTGATACTCCCTTTTCGGGATATTACGAACAGATCAGTTCAGACATACCATAGAGAAATTCGAGATCCGATAGGTTCCCGTACCCTTATCCAGACCGATCAGGAATTTGACATTGTCGTCGGACTGCGTCATCGTAACCGTATCGGTGATGGTTTGCGTATTCGGTGTCAGCATATGATCCTGATAGTAGTAGCTCTTATATTCGCCTGTGCCCTGCTGGAACATCGAATAAGTGTTGATATTCTGGCTTGCGCTGATCTGGTAGGTCATGCGGTAGGTCTTGCCTGCCTGAAGCGATACCGTACTGCTGGTGACCTGCGCATACTGACCTGTACGCGTGACATTGACCGTAATACTGCCGTCATCGTTGTATTCAATGGAGCCTGCACCGTCATTCATCCAAATGCTCCAGCCGAACTGGTCGATCATATTCGGATCTTCCTGCCAGCCGTCCTGAATCCCGTATAGGACATTCAGATGATGCAGCGCATATTCGCTTCGCTTGTTGTAGAAATTGCGCAGGATCTTGACATTGCTGTCGAAACTTGCACCGATGCTGAATCTGCGGAAGGTGTCAGTTGTTGCAGCCTTTGTAGCAGAAGCGAAGACATCAATTTTCGCGGAGACCTTTTGTGCATCGAAGTTATCGGCAACGATCGCCTGATAGCGTTTCTGGAACTGCTGTTTGAATTCAGAATTCTGCATCAGCTTGAAGAACAAAGAACCGAGACTCGTGTTCTTGCCGGAACGGTCCATGTCCTGGAAGTAATTGCGTCTGACAGAACATTGTCCGTCGTAACCCGAGGAGTACTCCGTATCAAAGAGGAGGAATCTCCACTTGCCATCCGCATAGGGATTGGAAGCATCGGTTTCGTCTGCACGCCAGATCATCCAGTTGTTGTTGTTGAGCATACAATCCCAGTTGACAATGTAGCTTTCAAACGTGACGAAATCCATCAGACCTGGTACATCCACCGCATCACAGACCTTCTGATAATTGGATGCGTTCGACATATCTGCGGACATTGCCCAGTTCCAGAACTGCTGGAAATCCTGGTATGTGGATTGCTGTCCGTCATATTCGTAGCCGTTTTTGACAGTCGTCACATTATCCGCCGCGATGTGATAATGGGATTCGATGTAGTTTTCGTCGAGCTTTTCCTGCATGGAATACGAACCCCAGAATTCACCGTCCAGGAACACCACATAGTCTTGTTTTGCCTGTTTTCCGAGGTTCAGTCCCTCTGCCAGAGATTGGTTCAGGTCGTCACGGAAGCGGCAGTTATCATAGCCGTTTCCGCCGTTTCGGATCGTGACTTTCTTATACTCTTTGATCTTCGAGCCGTCAATATCTCTTGCGCCGCCCTCAAAGAAATCATACTGCATCTTGTTCGCGCCGTAATCGCGGCGTGCATAGAATGTCATACTCTTTTGCGGGAATGCAGTCGTCCAGTTGCCCGAAATGCGGACGCCCACATCCTCGGTAAATTTCAGTTCGCCCTGTTCGAACACCTGAATGTTACAGGGGCGTTCCCAGTTCATGCCTTCCATGTTATAGTTTGTCGGGTTTTCTGAACTTCCGACATCCAGATTCGGATCAAAGCTGCCGCTTTGCTTCCAGCGGTCATACTGGTTGCCGATCATGTAAATGCCGCTTTCTTTGTCGAAGAAGTTGTCGCTGTCGGTCGAAATCGACAGGACTTTCATATCTTTATAATACGAAGCTGTTTTTCCGACAAAATAGCTGTTGGTTGCAACCTTGCTGAAATTGCCCTGACTGTCCTTGCAGACTGCACGGACGATCATGCCCTTGTCGATCTTATAGTCAGGCGGAGTATAGCCGCGCAGCGAAATATCACGCACAGCCGCCAGCTTGTTGTCGTCGTTTGTGTTGTTTCGGATATTGATGCTGCCCTGATACTGTTTTGCGGAATAGGATTGACGGGGATCCGAACCATCCAGCGTATAGAGGACGGTGCATCCGTTTTGTCCGCTCAGAGAAAGATCAAACGCAGAGTCATAGAATCCGCCCTCGGCAGAAAAGACAGGCTTTTCAACACGATAAACCGTTGCTGCATTTTCGTTGGATGCACCGGGCGTTGCGTTGAGCAGTTCAAGGCGTTCACCGATTCTGCCGTAAGTGACATCGACATCCAGTTCAGGAAGAGCGACCTGATCAAGGTCGGTTCCATCGGCTGCCGTCAGATAGATCGTTTCACCCGAAGCACTGATCTTGAACGGCGCGTGCAGTTCGCCGCTTGTCGCTTCTGTGTCATCGCAAAATACGATCAGGTATTCGCCGCCTTTTAATACACTTCCCTGTGGAAATGTAAATTTGAAGCGGTTCTTGTCACCGTCAGAAAGACCGACACCGCTCAGATCACAAGACGAACTGCCTGCATTATACAGTTCGATCCAGTCAGGCGAAGTCCCGTCATTCGCCTTCAATGACTTTTTGTTCGTCGAGCAGACCTCATTAATCCGCAGTCCGTTCGGTGCAGAAGAACCGCCCAGCACCTGTCTTTTGAGCAGCGTCAGGTCGGTCGCATTTACGGCGCCGTCATTGTTCATATCGGCATTCGCGGCGGTTCTGCGCTTTGTCGTCAGAAAATCCACGAGTGTACGTACATCTTCCGCATTGACAGTCCCGTTTCCGTCAATGTCGCCGCGCAATGCGGCATTGACGTGCATCTGTACATGATCTGTGAGATACAGATTGCCGCCGACCGCCGAAAAAGCAGTCAGCACCGCACACATACAGGCAATCATTTTTCTTTTCATTCCATAATCCTCCCTAAAAATCCGCTGAATATTGCAGCGAAATCATACATATGTATTATAACTTTTTTCAGGATTCTTCGCAATGTATTATCCTGCAAATTTCAGAGCATATTATGCTAGAATGCCATTATTTTGCAGCTAATTTGTTTCATTTACATAAACAATCAGAAATATACCGTCTACGATGATTACTTGGAGTTCCGGTTCAAATCCGGTGTGACGATCAGCATTGAAAAGTGAATATGATAATAAGGGCTGCTGTATTGTGCGATATTGTTCACACGGTATCAGCAGCCCTTTTTGTTGTATTCAATGATCGTAATACGATATCTCCGGATACTTGCCTTTCAGGCATTTGTATTCCTGATGGAAGAATCTTTCAAAGATAGCTTTTGGTGTACTCAGATCGATCTGCTTCTCTGACGTCGGTTTTTCATACTCAAACTCGATCTCAACCGTACCGTCCGCATTCAGTGTATAATACATCTCGTACCAGATCTTTTCTTCTCCGAACCGTTCCAGATATGCAGCATGCAGTGCCCTTGCCAATTTGCTCACCTTGACCTCTGCTTCCATTCTTTCATACGGATAATTTTCATAGCGCCGCCAGAAAGAATTATATGCACATATCGCTTTTGTTTCTGCCTCAATGAAAGCATAACGATGCGTTGATGAACCGCCCACTTTTTTATAGTAGTAGCATATTTTCTTCCACGAAACGGGCATCATGCTGACAAGACATTCACCAAGTGCCGCCTGCGCGGCTTCAATTTTTTCCATGTTTTCAAGCTTTTCCATTTAAGTTCCTCCATAAAATTTTTTGTTCCTGACGTTCGATCAACCGCCGAACAGATCATTCATAGCAGCCTGTTTTTATATATAGTATGTGTGACAACATTTCCACGCACTCAACCATGATCGTAATACGATATCTCCGGATACTTGCCTTTCAGGCATTTTTATTCCTGATGGAAGAATCTTTCAAAAATAGCTTTTGGTGTACTCAGATCGATCTGCTTCTCTGACGTCGGTTTTTCATACTCAAACTCGATCTCAACCGTACCGTCCGCATTCAGTGTATAATACATCTCGTACCAGATCTTTTCTTCTCCGAACCGTTCCAGATATGCAGCATGCAGTGCCCTTGCCAATTTGCTCACCTTGACCTCTGCTTCCATTCTTTCATACGGATAATTTTCATAGCGCCGCCAGAAAGAATTATATGCACATATCGCTTTTGTTTCTGCCTCAATGAAAGCATAACGATGCGTTGATGAACCGCCCACTTTTTTATAGTAGTAGCATATTTTCTTCCACGAAACGGGCATCATGCTGACAAGACATTCACCAAGTGCCGCCTGCGCGGCTTCAATTTTTTCCATGTTTTCAAGCTTTTCCATTTAAGTTCCTCCATAAAATTTTTTGTTCCTGACGTTCGATCAACCGCCGAACAGATCATTCATAGCAGCCTGTTTTTATATATAGTATGTGTGACAACATTTCCACGCACTCAACCATATTTTGCAATCGCAATATTTGATAAATCTTAAATTCTGCGATTTTACGGCGTTTTCAGCACATAACAACATTTTGACGCACTAACGTCAGTGTGCAGAAATGTTGTCAGCCGATTTTAGTGCGTAGATGTCTTTCCAGATACAGCAAAAGCAGCATCAAGACTCTGTGTGTGATTTTACTTCAACCTCGAAAACCATCGTAAAATAGGGAAATTTCAGCTTTCGTTTCTTGACATCAAAACCACGCACTCAACGTGCCCCGTCCGCGGAAACAAGTCCACAGGGCGAAGAACATCCAGCGAAAAGCCATGTTCTGTCAGATATTTCGCATCTCTTGCCGCCGTTGCAGGATTGCACGACACCATGACAATGCGGTCGGGTGCCATCGTTATACAAGCGTCCAGCGTCACTGTATCGCAGCCCTTGCGCGGCGGATCCAGAACGATCACATCCGGTTTTGTACCATTCTGCGCAAATTCTGCCGCAATGGCACCTGCGTCACCTGCATAGAACTCCGCATTTGAAATTCCTGCACGTTTCGCGTTTTCCTTTGCATCTGCAACCGCCTGCTCGACAACTTCCACGCCGATGACCTTTCCTGCCGCATCTGCCATCGACAAGCCGATCACACCGGTTCCGCAATATAAATCCAGCAGCAGCTCGTGTTTCTGCGGATCTGCCAACCGTCTTGCCTCCGCAAACAGCCGCTCCGCCTGTGCCGTATTGACCTGATAGAAACTCTGCGGACTGAGCGAAACGGGAATGCCGCAAAACGTGTCCGAAATCGTATCCTTGCCGCAGACGCACACAGTTTTCGCACCGAGAATCACATTGGTCGCTTTCGAATTGATATTGAGCATCACCGAAACGATCTGCGGGAATTCCGCCATCAGCGTTTCGCCGATCGGTTTCAGCGGTGCGAGAATTTTTTTGGACGCAACAATACAGACCATCACCTCATCGCTGTGATAGCCTTTTCTGAGATAGATATGCCGCAGAACACCCTCGCCTGTCTGTTCATTGTACGGTGGAAAATCTTGCAGCAATTCCGCGCATCTTCTGAGAATTTCCGCAAAGAGCGGCGGCTGGAGCCGACAATCCGTATGCGGAATCAGGCGGTGAGAACGCGCCGCATAAAAGCCGAACTGCAAAGCACCTGTTTCGTCTGCACCGCAGGGATACTGTGCCTTATTGCGGCAGCCGTCCAACTGCTGTGCACCGAAAATCGGAAGAAATTCCTTTGGTGTCAGTCCGCCGATATGTGCAAATGCATCGCGGACAAAGCCTGTCTTATCGCGCTGTTCTGCTTCATAGCTGATATGTCGGAACACACAGCCGCCGCATTTCTGAAAAACAGGGCAGTCGGGTTCCACACGGTCGGGCGACGGGGACAAAATCTCCTCGATAATACCGAAGGCACAGCGTTTTTCCACCTTGACGATTTTCGCACGGATCTCGTCGCCAACAGCGGTCTGCGGCACAAACACCGCAAAGCCCTCATAGCGTCCGACACCGTTTCCCTCTGCGGTCAGACCTGTGACAGTCAGCGGAACGATCTGGTTTTTCTGCACAGGTACTGCCGTTTCATGTTGTTTGCTCATCAGTCTGTATAGAGTCTGGCACCGCAGTTGGAACAGTAGCTGTTGCCCTGAATATTCTGTTTGCCGCAGCGTTGGCAGACAGGGGCTTCGCTTCGGCGCAGCATCTTGCAGATATTCACATATGCATCGCGCAGTTCACGGATCTCTGCCACCAGCGCGTCGATCGTATCGGTATCGTCCGTTTCGCCGACTGCATATTCGAATTCGGCCTTGCCAAGCTGACGATATTTGTCGTTCAGTTCATTGCGCAGCTTTGCGCGTTCCACATACTCCTTGGAGTTTTCGAAAGCTTCGTAGGTTTTCTGTGCGGCGGTGTCAAAGACATCGCGCAGGTCATCAAGCGGATTGTACGAACGGTTAAACATAGCCATGATAAAATCTCCTTTTCAATGAAAAATATCGAATCTGTGTGATTATCGCAACACAAAGCGCAATGCGAAAATCAACAGGCAATGTGCAGGATAAAATGCATAGAACACCCATGCAGGGATTCGGAAATGCGTGCTTTTTTTACCGCTGTAAAGGCAGTTCAGCACAAAATAGGACGCCATCAGCACGATAAACTCGCCCACGCCGCCGATCAGCCGCATTCTGCCGCTGTATGTCACAAACATGATCCCTGCATGAACAACTGACAATACAGTATAGGCAATCAGCTTTTTGCGTGGCTTCTCGCGGAAGACATGGAGGAAAAACGGATACAGAACCCCGAATGCCAACCAGTCCGACTGAATTGCAAAGGTCGCCAGACAGCACAGCACCACACAAGCAATGCGTACCCACCGTGCTTTTCCGCTCTCCCATGCCATCAGCGCAAGCAGTGCGAAAAACAGCGTGAACAGGACATTCGACTCCCACCAGCCGTCCGTTTTGGCAAACAGCAGCCATGTCGGGATCTGCGTGAGGCAGGCGCAAAGCAGCAGCCGCCGCGCATACTTTTTCCGCGATTTCGTGTACCGAAAGCCATCCGCCAGAAACCAGAACATCGCAGGCGGCGCAAACAGTCCAAGCGTACTCAGCACAAGCAGCCATGTCGGATATTCGGGGTAGGCAGGCGGATCCAGCCACGAAACTGTATGTGTGAACAGCATCATGCCCATCGTGACAAGCTTGATGGTATCGCGGTCAAGACATTTTCGGATTCGTTGCATCGTCATCTTCTCCATTCTATGCAGAAGCTGCGAAAAAGGCGCATCAAACGCAGAAATTTACGTTTTGATGCGCCCTGCTGCCGCAAAATTACTGTTCAAAGGTCCACGGAGAACCCTTTGTTGATTTCTTATAATCCGAAGAAGCGGTGTGCCGCATCATCAACGCAAAGAGGACGAGATTGTAAATGACGATCACGCCGCAGATAATTGCAACGATCCAGAAAGGCAGAAGCTCCATGAAAATTACCAGAGCAAAGCCAACGATCTGTACCACACAGAAGATGAAATGCGCAAGCTTAATGTTGATCCACTTGGCATATGCTGCCTGATGACGGGTGATGTTCGAACCAACATACCGCTGGGTGAACTTTTGCAGGAAATTCTGCTCGCTGACGATCTTGTCAGCCGTCTTTTTCTTGTGGTTGCCAAGCAGAATGCCGTAGATCATATCGCGCAGGATCGCATAGTTGACCAGCGAGAAAATGATGGCAACGATTGCCAGCAGGAGCGAACGAGAATCGAAATACATAGTGGGATACCTCCAAAATAAAGTTTTACGTTCTGCAAGCGGATATCGCCGTATCCGCTGAAAGCCGAAGAAAAAAGTTGCTTACCGTTTCAGCAGTTTTTCCGCTGTACGGTAGAGTGCCTTGGAATTCATCACAAACGAGGTCAGGATACCAACGGCAAGCAAAAGCTCTGTGTGTTCGGGACGGAGAATGACAACGCCGCACATTCCGAACAGCACCAGAAGATTCGATGCAAACCGCACATGATTGATGTCAAACGAAATAAACCGTCTGGCATCCACAACACGCACGACATAGCAGACCAGATAGCTGACGACCGTTGCGGCGATCGCACCCTGCACGCCGTATTTCGGGATCAGCACCGCGTTGAGGAAGATGTTCAGCACAGCCGCCACAAGACTTGTCCAGAAGCTGTTGCGCGTATGCTTGGAAACCGTGTAGATGCTCGACATGAACTGGTTGAAGCACATCAGCAGCACCGCAATGACAAGTACAGGTGTATAAAGATACGCGGTTTTAAATTCGGGGTGATTGCTTGAATTGATCAGCACCCACGAGATCGGACGTACCAGCGCGATAATACACGCCGCCGCCATCGAAAGCACCGCCTGATAGGCACTGTACACCTCGGTATAAAAAGCGGAGCGTTCTTTCGAATTGTTCTCCGCGATCGCGCTCATGTTCCACGCCTGAAAGAAGATGGTCGAAACCATATTGATGAGGTTTGGCGCTTTGGAGGCTGCACCGTAGACACCTGCGGCAGTCGGACCGTCCTCAAGCATATAGCGGATAAACAATCGGTCGGAAAATCCCGTGATAAGCCAGAGAAGCGCAGTCGGTATCAGCGGGATCGAAAAGCGTACCATGACCACAAGCAGTTCCTTGTCGAGATACTTGAACGAGAAATACTCGCCGTGCTTGGCGATCAGCCAGACACCCAGACCCGAACAGAGATCCGAGCACATCGTAGCAAGCATAAAGCCTTCCACGCCCATGTCCAGCACCTTGATGAACAGGACATTGAACAAAAACAGCATCAGCGTACAGAATACGCCGTCTGCCGCAAAGAGCTTGACTTTTCCTCTTGCTCTTGCGAACTGCGTGGATACCTGTCGGAAGCACGAGATGATGACAAAGCCGACCAGCAGATAAACATACGGCTTGATGTCCGTATAGAGCAGAAGAAGCGGCGATAAGAGTAAAAATCCACCCACGCCGCAGAGCAGAATTGTCACCGCATTGGAAAAAACGCTGTGGTTGTCATAATTCTCATCGAGTCCGTAGCGGATGATCGCGTCCGTGATCGAAAAACTGACAACAGGGATCAGGAAATTCGCACACAGCTCCAGAATTTCTTTGGTGTTGAACAATGCGCCGCCCATGCCGCCTGTGTACATATGGTTTAAGAGCAGCGACAAAATCTTCGAACCAAAGTTTCCAATCGCAAAGATGATCGTATTAAATGCCAGAGTCTTGTATTTATTCATGCAGATGATTCCTTTAACAATCAGAGAATGCCAATCTTACAGATAAATATATTATAACAGAATTTCTGCGGTTCGTCAACGGGTATTCCGGAAAATGTTTCGAAAAAATCCAAAAGATTCTGCCGTTTTTTCATAATTCGCTCTTGCACTCCTGCCATTTTTATGGTATACTGATTATGGGTAGTTTTACCCGAACGGATCTGATCCGAAAAATACTTCTGAAAAAACATGACGTTTATAAGCGATACATCATATGGAAAGGAACGGTTCATTCAATATGAAACTCATTTTCGCAGTTGTCAACGGCGATGACAGCGCGGCTGTATCCAAATCTCTCTCCAAGAACGGCTTTCCTGCTACGAAGCTTGCCTCCGCAGGCAGCTTTCTGAGCGCAGGCAACACCACATTCCTCATCTGTGTCGAGGAGGACAAGGTGGACGATGTCATCAATGTGGTCAGACAGAAATGTCACCACAGAAAACAGTTTATCCCCTCTACCCCCACCTACGGCACCACGACCACCGGCGTTCCCTCTGCGATGCCGCTGGAAGTATCTGTCGGCGGCGCAACGATCTTCGTCACCGACATCGAACGGTTCGAAAAGCTGTGAGCAGTCTGCCGCTGATCGCAGGCAACCAGACACTGCTCTCCGATTTACAGCAGATGCGGAAAGGAAATCACCTTCCTCACGCGCTGCTGCTGCACGGCGAAACCGGCTGCGGCAAGAAAACGATTGCAAAATGGTTTGCCATGCTCGCACTCTGTGAGCATCCCGACCACGCGCCCTGCGGAGAATGCCGTGCCTGCAAACTGATTGCCGAGGATGCGCACCCCGATGTCCTGACCGCAGAACATTCGGGCAAACGCATGGGCTACTTAATCGAAACCGTCCGCGAGATCCGCGCAGAAGCATCGGTCGTCCCTGTCGAAGGGGCAAACCGTGTGTTCCTCTTTACAGACGCAGACGGCATGAGCATTCAGGCGCAGAACGCTTTGCTCAAATCCGTCGAGGAACCGCCTCCGCACGCGATTTTCGTGTTCACCACCGAAACCGTCGGCGCATTGCTCCCGACACTTCTCTCCCGTATGACCACAAAGGCAGTATTCCCCGTTACACGCGGCGAATGCGTATCGGCTCTGCTGCAAAAAGGCTATGCGGAACAGGATGTACAGCTTGCGGTGTCGCGCTTTGACGGCAATATCGGCAAGTGTATTGCGTATTTATCGGATGAGGACCTGCGGCTTGCGGCGGACACCGCAGCAAAGCTCTCGCAGGCACTCGCAAACCGAAATGAATATGAACTGCTGCGGCTTCTGACGGCGGCGGCAGGCGATAAGGACAGGCTGAAAAAAACGCTCCTGCTGCTGGATACCCAGCTTCGGGATGCGGCGGTACTTTCCCTCGACGGGGACTTCGACCGCCTCGGCTGCGATCGCAGTACGGCTCAGGCTCTCTCTGAGGATATGACGCCGCGCCGTGCGATGCAGCTCCATGCCTGTATTACCGAAACCCTCGCGGACTTGGAGGGAAATGTCGGTGCAGTTCTGGCGGTGACGTCACTCTGTACTGCCCTCGCAAGCCGCTGATGTCCCACACGAAAGGAGATATGCCGCACAGGTTCTGCGGCATTGCAAATCGTTCTTATGACTGAAATCATTGGTGTCAAATTCAAAAGCAGCGGTAAGGTCTATTCCTTTGCCCCCGGAGAATTTAATCCCGTCGAAGGCAGTTTTGTCGTTGTCGAAACCGCAAGAGGTCCTGAATGCGGCGAGGTCGCGGCTAGACGGCACGCCGTTCCCGATGACAGCATTACTGCACCGCTGAAACCGATCCTGCGCCTCGCAAATGACGAGGATATGCAGACACTTGAAAAAAATAAGCAGTATATGGCGGAGGCGTTCCGCGTCTGCGAGGAGCGCATTGCCGCAAGAGATCTGCCGATGCGGCTGGTCGATGTGGAATGCGGTTTTGACAGCAATAAGCTGATTTTCTACTTCACCGCAGAATCCCGTGTTGACTTCCGTGAGCTGGTCAAAGACCTTGCTTCCGCGTTCCATGTCCGCATTGAACTGCGGCAGATCGGCGACCGTGACGAGGCAAAACTACTCGGCGGTCTCGGCATCTGCGGCAGAGAATTCTGCTGTAAAGGCTATCTGAGTGACTTCCAGCCGATCACCATTAAAATGGCGAAGGAGCAGGGACTTGCCCTCAACCCCACGAAAATTTCGGGTACGTGCGGCAGACTGATGTGCTGCCTGCGGTATGAAAGCCCCGTCTACGAGGAGCTGCTCCGCTTTACCCCGAAGGTCGGTTCGACGGTGCTCCTGCAAAACGATCCGCCCGTCCGCGCATATGTCATGGAAGCAAATCTGATTACGGGAAAACTGCGCGTCAAACCCGAAAACGCAGAAATGCCCATCACCGTGGACCGTGAGGAGGTCGAACGCTTGCAGGATATGTCCAAGCGCATGACACGCGAAGATCTGCGCCGCGACAACAATGCACCTGCAAGACAGACGCCCACCAAGCCGCCCGCAAGCTCAGTAGCGGCAGCGGAACAGGCAGTGGCGAAAGCCAAGGTGACGGAGAAACAAAAACATTAACTGCTACCCTCGGTACACCTGATCAAATTGGTACTTTCAACAATGGCCAGCGGGATGTGGACAATCCATATGCATGTCCATTAAATATTAGTTCTGATATAACAG
>JAKSPL010000026.1 GCA_024404815.1 Oscillospiraceae bacterium | reverse complement strand
TTCCAAACGCAGGAAAGGGTGAATTTGATTGCGGAGCAATCAAAGAGGGGAAACCCCAACGAGGGGTTTCCCCTGAAAACCGAACAGCACAAATGAGTTTTTGGGACATTGTCCCTTTGGAATTTCATTTTTAGAGAGATGCAGCAAATGGAAAATCTGCGGGCGACCACAGGTCGCCCCTACATACAATTACACCTGCAAATTCTCATATCTAAAGTTTTACTCGATTTTTTTCAAAAAATCGCGGGGGTCGAGGGGGCAGAGCCCCTCGCCGCTGACCGCAGTCAGCGGAACTCCCTAGGAGTCAAATGCAATGACAAAGAAAAAAGTAATTCTGTCGGGCGCGGCAATGCTGGTGTCGGCGGTGGTACTGACCGCGGCGATCCAGCGATTGCTGCAGCCGAAATATATGTCCGATGTCGTAGAGGGCAACCTCATCGCGGACTATTACAACACGGGCATGGACCATGACGTTGTATTTGTCGGGGACTGCGAGTGCTATGAGAATTTCTCGCCTGTCGTTTTGTGGCAGGAGCACGGCATTTCCTCCACGATACGCGGCTCGGCACAGCAGCTCATCTGGCAGTCATACTATCTGCTGGAAGATACCCTGCGGTACGAAAAGCCCGATGTTGTGGTGTTTAACGTCCTGTCGATGAAATATAATACACCGCAGAACGAAGCGTATAACCGTATGTCGATCGAGGGAATGCGCTGGTCGAAATCGAAAATCGACTGCATCAAAGCTTCGATGACCGAGGACGAATCGTTCCTGTCGTATGTGTTCCCGATTTTGCGGTATCATTCGCGGTGGAGTGAACTGACAGCGGACGATTTCAAGTATTATTTCGGCGCAAAACCGAACTTTTTCAGCGGATACTATCTCCGTGCGGACATCAAAGCCGCAGAGGACGTCCCTGAGGGCAGACCGCTGACAGACTATGATTTCGGCGACACCTGCTGGGAATATCTCGACAAGATGCGGACGCTGTGCGAGGAAAACGGAATTCAGCTTTTGCTCGTGAAAGCACCGTCGCTCTACCCGTACTGGTATGACGAGTGGAATGCACAAATCGTCGAATATGCGGATAAATACAATCTCCCCTATATCAATTTCCTCGACGAAGATATCATGTCGGAAACGGGAATTGACTATCAGAGCGATACCTATGACGGCGGTCTGCACATGAATCTCTACGGTGCGGAAAAACTGTCGTCATGGCTCGGAAATTATCTGACACAGAAATATGCGCTGTCAGACCGCCGCGGTGAACCTCAACTGGCTGCTGAATGGGAAGAAATCAGCGGCCGTTATCAGGAGGAATTTACACGGCAGACAACGAATATTATGTTATATGGCGATATTCACGGTTCAGGCGTAAAAAAATAAGCCCCGTGAGCAGATCAAGAAAGGAAGTATCATCCAATGAACAACATGAAGAAAATCTTGCTGGCGGCAATGTCCGCGGCTGTTTTGACCGTATTTGCAGGCTGTGGTGAGGATATCCCAACAGAACCGACCGTAACGAATGCCCCTGAAACCACGGCGGCTGTCGCTGTGGACGGCACAGACTCCACAGACGCAGGACAGCCCGCTGCTGACGGTTTGTGCTTCAGCTACACCTCTGCAAGCGGCGTGGAATTTGTCATCGACGCAGAATGTGATCCGCTGATCGAAAAACAGGGCGAACCGACAAAGACCTTTGAGGCTCCGTCCTGTGCATTTGACGGCAAAAGCTACACCTACACCTATGACGGCTTCACCGTTGAAACCTATCCCGACAACAATGTGAACCGTGTCTATGCGGTCACATTGACGGACAATACCACCCAGACCGCAGAGGGCGTCAAAGTCGGCGCATCCGCAGAGGATGTCAAGGCGGCTTGCGGCGAACCCGATGTCGATTCTGACGCATTTCTCGTATACAACGGCGACGGCGTGGATTTGCAGTTCTTCATGGAGGACGGCAGCGTGTCGCAAATCGTATATACCTACCACGTTGGCTGAGCATCCGTTCAACCAAAACTGATTGACAGAAAGAGAGGCAATCGTATGGGGTTTTTTACTAGAAAAAGCGCGGATAAACTGAAATACCGCAACAAGGAAATGGTCGAGCGCGGCGAATTTCGCGGCGCGGCAGTACAGGAGCTGGATATGCCCGACTCCGTACGAATCGTCGGGGAAAGCGGCTTTCGTGAGTGCCGAAGTCTGCATCATGTGAAGCTTTCCAACACACTCTGCGAACTGGGCGCATTCGCGTTTCGGGATTGCGATGCGCTGGAAAACATTCTGATGCCGGGCGAAATGCGGTATCCGGACGGCTCGGCGGGTTCTCTCGGCATCGGCTGTTTCGAGGGCTGCGGACTGCTCCGCGAGATCACGATACCGAATGGTGTAGCGGTGCTGCCGACAAACCTGTTCCACAACTGTGCGGCACTCGAACACGTTATTCTTCCGAAGTCGATCACAGCGATCCACAGCGGCGCATTTGCAGGCTGTGCAAGGCTGAAAACGATTGAAATGCCGACATTTCCCGAAATGATTGCGATTGACGCGTTTCATGATACGCCGCATCAGGACGAGATCGCGGCAAAGCGCAAGCCTGTGCTGACGATCATGCACACGACGTCTTACAGTCTGCCGCGAATCTTCCAGTTCTGCGCGGCATCGCGGCTGATCGGCACTGAGCAGTCATCCGATGAGATGTCAATTATTCTGGACGCGGTAACAGAGGATTCGATTTCGTTCCGCATCACGAATTACACGCAGGCAGGCGGCAGACATACGGTATCTGTCAACAAACCGACACGGCTGTTCTATCAGGAATACGACTGCAACGGTCGGGCCGGACTGCAAAAAGAAGAAATTCTTGCTTCTTACCGATAACGCATATGGTGGGGCGTTGCAAGCGGCGTTCTGTCTATTGCAGGCGGTTGCTTGACTGTAGCTGCTTGTGTCGCTGATCCCGAGCCGGTATCAAAAACTTATGCAGGTTGGTCCGGAGTGTGCTGGATTGCTTCCGGCGTAACCGGTATTGTTGCATCTTTCTAATCTCAATCAATTCATAATTTGGTTCGCTTACAATCCATGAAACTGATAGATTTATCTGTACAAAACATTTGAAGTGTCAGTTTTTTCGGATTTCATCTATGCAGCAGAACCTGTATAGAAATAGTATTATGAGGTGTTTTTATGAAAAAATTAAAAATAGCATCTTCAATCGTTATGATTATTGCAGGTGTTTTTATGACTATTTTCGGGTTGACTGAACAGAAAGTGTTTGCCATGATTGCATTCATCGGCTTCATTCTGTTTGGTGTTCTCACATTAGTCGCTGCAATCAAACCGAACCATGAACAGTAATTGATTCAGATTTTGAAGTCAGAAATATTTCAAATAAAAAAGCATGGAACACAGCTTCTGTTCCATGCTTTTTCTTATTGTAACGGATATTTTCGGAGATTCGTATTTGTAGAAAAGAATTGAAATTACTTTCGTTTTCTGCGGAACAGAATCGCTCCGAGAACAAGAACCGCCGCCAGCGCAGAACCGATCAATCCTGCACGGTACTGCGGACTGAAAATCGGCGCGTCACTTTTCTTGTGCTTCTGAATCGCTACGATCGGAGCAGGCTTTGTGTTCTCCGCTTCGGGGAGTGCCGCAGTCCGAAGCCCCTCGGCTTTTGCATATTCTGTCGCACAGAACGCATTGGAAAACAATGTAACTCCATCATTTTTCGTATATTCGCCTGTTTCTGCATCGTAATTCCAGCCGATTGCTTTCTCACCAATTTCTGTGAGCGTGTCGGGGAAATACAATTCTGTCAGCGCAGGGCATCCGCAAAACGCCTCTTTGCCGACTGTCTGAAGCGAATGTCCAAGGCGGAGATACTGTAACACACCGCACCCGAAAAACGCCCTGTTCCCAATATTTTCAACCGAATCCTCCATTGTCACGACCTGTAAGGATGAACAATTTTCAAACGCACCGTCCTGAATTGTCCGAACCGATGCTGGCAGTTTGACCGTGGTAACATACGGATTGTCCGCAAATGCACCGCTCGCAATGGACATGATCCCATCGGGAATCTGCGCTTCGTTGCTTTCGCCTCGATAGGAAATCAACGTATTTCCGAGTGTAATAAAGTCTTCTGTGTTCTCCGCAAACCATTTTGTCCCTGTGAAAGCAGAGCGCGAAATAAACTGCGGCGTTCCGCCGAGCGTAATGGCGGAGAGTGCGATACAGCCCTCAAATGCGCTGTCGTAAATGCGTTCGGCAGTCGCAGGGATCGTCACATCGCTGATCTCGGGGTGGTTTGCGAATGCGTCTGCGCCGATGCGCTTAACGGTGTCGGGAATCTGTACGGAGGGATTGCTGCCGTGATAGGCATAGAGCAATCCATCGCCGATAACCACAAATTCATCGCTGATACGTGAAATATAGGTCGTATCGTCAAAAGCGTGCGGTTCGATCTCAGGCGCATCGGCAGGAAATTCAACCGTTTCGAGCCGATGACAGCTTTTGAATGCCCCGCCTGCGATGCGCTTACAGTTTGCAGGAATGACGATTTTTTTGAGATAGCGGCAGCCTGCAAACGCATTTTCTCCGATCTCTGTGACGGTTTCGGGGAGAACAACTTCATCGGCATAGCAGTATTTGAACGCATCTGCGCCGATTTTCGTAACAGGCAAGCCGTCAATTTCCGCAGGAACGCTGACTGTCATTTCGCTGCTCCAGCGATAGGCGGTAATGGTCACGCCGTCCCCCTCCGCAAGATACTGATATGCGGCGAGCGGATTTGTGGTCGTTGTCGTTGTGGTTGTCGTTGTAGAAGTCGTCGTCGTTGTGGAGGTCGTTGTTGTGGACGACAATGCCGCAGTAGATGAGGTCGAAGCCTGTGTAGCAGGGGTGGACGCCGTTGTCGCTGTTGTCGTTTCGGCATTCGCACGCAGCGGAAAAACACCCACCAAAAGCAGGACAGCTGCTGCGGCTGTGACCATCTGGGTTCGTTTTGTTCTGTTCATACGGATAGTCCTTTGGGATAACGGAAAAGGGGAATTCACGAATGGAAATTCCCCTTTTGCGTGTATTGTTTAGAATGTCTGCGGAAGCGGAGTGACCGTGTGGTCGGAAGTATAGCCTTCTGCGCGGACAACATCAACATTGTTGTACGCAGCCATACCGGTACCGGCAGGAATCAGCTTACCGATGATGACATTTTCTTTCAGACCGAGCAGGTAGTCGCTCTTTCCGCGAATTGCTGCATCGGTGAGAGCCTTTGTGGTTTCCTGGAAGGAAGCCGCGGACAGGAAGCTCTCCGAAGTGGAGGATGCTTTCGTAATACCCTGAAGTACAGGTGCATAGGTGACGAGTTCGAGGTCGGTTTCGCCGGCGTCGATGCGAGCCTGCAATTCCTCGTTGATGGTGTCGATCTCGCGGCGGTCCACAAGTGTATCGGGCAGGAGATAGCTGCTGCCGGATTCAACGACCTGAACCTTGCGGAGCATCTGACGAACGATAACTTCGATGTGCTTATCGTTGATACCTACACCCTGCTGACGGTAAGCCGCCTGAATTTCATCAATGATGTAATTCTGAACAGCCTGTACGTCAAGAATTGCGAGCAGGTCGGGCGGATAGATGGAACCGCCGGTGAGTTTTGCACCGCGTTCGACCTTGTCGCCGTCCTGAACTTGCAGGTAGTAGTTATACGGAATGTTATAAGGTGCAGAATCAGTATCGGTCTCCGGATCGTGGATCACAACGACCTTGTTGCCGTTTTCCTCGTGGATATTGACAATACCGGGTGTACGTGCGAGGATCGCAGCCGACTTCGGACGGCGGGATTCGAACAATTCCTCGACACGCGGAAGACCCTGTGTGATATCCTCTGCGTTTGCGATACCGCCCGTATGGAAGGTACGCATCGTGAGCTGAGTACCCGGTTCACCGATGGACTGTGCAGCGATAATACCGACAGCTTCACCGACGGACACGAGATTGTTATTTGCGAGGTTGACACCGTAGCACTTCGCGCAGACGCCATGCTTTGCCTTGCAGCGGAGTACGGAACGGATGGTGACCTTTTCGATGCCTGCTTCGATGATCTTCTGCGCATCTGCCTTGGTCATTGCGCGTGTTTTCGGAATGAACAGCTCGCTCTTTTCGTCGCGGAGATCCTCGACGAGATAGCGGCCGATCAGACGTTCCTCGAGCGGCTCGATCTCCTGTGTGGACTTACCCTTCTTGCTGACGATGCGGTAAACGTCGATACCCTCTGTTGCGCCGCAGTCGATCTCACGAATGATGACATCCTGCGAAACATCGACCAGACGACGGGTCAGGTAACCAGAGTCAGCGGTACGAAGTGCGGTATCAGCCAGACCTTTACGCGCACCACGAGAGGAAATGAAGTATTCGGAAATGTTCAGACCTTCACGGTAATTTGCACGAACAGGGATCTCGATGGTCGTACCGGAAGTGTTTGCGATCAGACCACGCATACCTGCGAGCTGACGGATCTGGTTGATAGAACCACGGGCACCGGAGTCGGACATCATGTTGATGGGGTTGAACGGGTCGAGGTTTGCTTTCAGTGCTTCGGTGACCTGGTTGGTCGCATCGTTCCAGATCTCGATGACCTTCTGGGACTTGACCTGACCGGAAATATAACCGAACTTGTACTGCATATCAAGTTCTTCGACCTGTGCGTCAGCCTTTGCGAGGATGTCTTTCTTCTGCGGCGGGATCTCTGCGTCGATAACGGCGACGGTGATACCCGAAATGGTAGAATACTTGTAGCCGAGTGCCTTGATCTTATCGAGGACTTCGGAAGTGGTGGTTGTACCGTGAATGCGGATGCAGCGTTCGATGATGTTGGAGAGCACACCCTTTTTGACGAGCTGTGTGATCTCGAGGTCGAACTGATGCTCGCTCTTGGTACGGTCAACAAATCCCAGATCCTGCGGAATGATCTCATTGAAGATCAGACGGCCGACTGTACAGTCGATGATCTTGGAGATGCGTCTGTCGCCCTGCTCCTTGGTGATGCGGACCTTGATCTTGGAGTGGAGGGTGATATAATGCTCGTGGTAAGCCATCATGGCTTCATCGACATCGCGGAAGACCTTGCCTTCGCCCGGCTCGCCGTCCTTGACCATGGTCAGGTAGTAGGAGCCGAGGATCATATCCTGTGTCGGGACAGCAACCGGCATACCGTCAGACGGTTTCAACAGGTTGTTTGCTGCGAGCATGAGGAAACGTGCTTCGGTCTGTGCCTCTGCGGAAAGCGGAAGGTGGACAGCCATCTGGTCGCCGTCGAAGTCGGCGTTGAATGCGGTACAAACGAGCGGATGGAGCTTAATTGCGCGGCCCTCAACGAGAATCGGTTCAAATGCCTGAATACCGAGTCTGTGGAGCGTAGGCGCACGGTTCAGCATAACGGGATGGTCTTTGATAACGTGTTCGAGTGCATCCCAGACATCTTTATCAGCGGCGCGGTCAACCATTTTTCTCGCGCTCTTGATGTTGACGATCTTTCCGGTATCAACAAGACGTTTGAGGACAAACGGCTTGAACAGTTCGAGTGCCATTTCCTTCGGCAGACCGCACTGATACATTTTCAGTTCCGGACCAACGACGATAACGGAACGGCCGGAGTAGTCAACACGCTTACCGAGCAGGTTCTGACGGAAACGTCCCTGCTTACCTTTCAGCATATCGGACAGGGATTTCAGCGCACGGTTGTTCGGACCTGTGACAGGTCTGCCGTGTCTGCCGTTGTCGATGAGGGCATCGACAGCCTCCTGCAGCATACGCTTCTCGTTGCGGACGATGATATCAGGCGCATCGAGTTCGAGCATTCTGCGCAGACGGTTGTTTCTGTTGATGACGCGGCGATAGAGGTCATTGAGGTCGGAGGTAGCATATCTGCCGCCGTCGAGCATGACCATCGGGCGGATATCAGGCGGAATCACGGGGATGACCGTCATGACCATCCATTCGGGCTTGTTGCCGGAAAGACGGAATGCCTCGATAATTTCCAGACGCTTCAGAAGCTTGACGCGCTTCTGGGACTTCTGGGAGGACTGACGGACATTGTTCTTTGCGTTCAGCTGTGCAAGCTCATTTTTGAGACTTTCGGACACCATATCGAGGTTGTTCTTCCACTCGTCGGTGACATCTGCACAGAAAGAGCAGGTATTGCAGTGATGTTCGAGTTCGCAGTGACGGCAGGCTTCGCGCTGCTGCACATCGAGCGTGAGTTTGCCCTCGTCGATGAGGTAGTCGCGGAAGTTGTCATAGCGGTCGGGGCTGTATTCCTGCAAGAGGTCGAGGATTGCCTCTGCGCCCATTTTGGCGGTAAAGGAATCCGCGCCATACTTTTCGATGGTATCGTAATATTCCTTTTCGGTGAGAAGCTGCTGTTTGAGCAGACCTGTCTGATACTGACCGAAGTGGACAGGATCGGGTTCACCGGGATCGGTTACGATATACTTTGTGAAATAGAGGACTTCTTCGAGTCTTTTCTGGGAGATCTCCAGCACCTGACCGATTCTGGACGGTGTGCCCTTGAAATACCAGATATGAGAAACAGGGGCAGCGAGTTCGATGTGACCCATACGTTCACGGCGGACTTTTGCGCGTGTAACTTCAACGCCGCAGCGGTCACAGATCTTGCCCTTAAAACGAATCTTCTTGAACTTACCGCAGTAGCATTCCCAGTCCTTTGTCGGTCCGAAAATGCGTTCGCAGAACAGACCGCCTTTTTCAGGCTTCTGTGTACGGTAGTTGATGGTTTCGGGACGTTCCACAGCACCGTAGCTCCAGCTGCGGATCTGTTCAGGGGATGCCAAACCGATTTTAATGGAATCAAAGGTCGTAAATTCCAAAGCGTTCCCTCCTAATCGTCTATGTGTCGAAAACTCATGCGCCGCAGAGTTTTCGGTGATTTTCCATAAGCCGCGGATGTCTGTATTCAGGATCGGACATCCGCGGATGTTCGTACATACGACGGATCATTGCAATCCGACAGTTCAGACCTCATCGTCCATGCCGAAATCTTCGGAGAGGTCATCATCGGAGAATTCGTCAGCAAAGACATCTTTTTCTTCCGATTCGCCCTCTGCGCCTTCCTCATCGAGGAATGCGCCGCTGTCGAGGTCATACGCGCCGGTGCCGTAGCCTGCATCGCCCATCTCATCATCGGGATAATGCGTGGTATCAGCGGTATCCTCGTCTGCGAAGTCGCCGCCCTGCGGAATGACATCGTCATCGTCGAAGCTCTGCTTCAAATCGATCTCCTGCTTGTCGGCATCCAGAACGCGGACGTCCAGACCAAGCGACTGAAGTTCTTTGATGAGAACCTTGAAGGATTCGGGAATACCTGGCTTCGGAACATTCTGTCCCTTTACGATCGCCTCGTAGGTGTTGACACGGCCTGTCGTATCGTCGGACTTGACGGTGAGGATCTCCTGCAGGGTGTATGCTGCACCGTAAGCTTCCAGAGCCCAAACTTCCATTTCACCGAAACGCTGACCGCCGAACTGTGCTTTACCGCCCAGAGGCTGCTGCGTAACGAGGGAGTAAGGACCGACCGAACGTGCGTGGATCTTATCATCAACGAGGTGGTGGAGTTTGAGGTAGTACATATAACCGACGGTGACACGGTTGTCGAACTTTTCGCCGGTTCTTCCGTCATAGACGGTGAATTTACAGTCATTTGCATAAGTCAGCGACTGGGTGTCGATGACCTTTTCCATCGGTTTGAGGAGGAAGTCCTGCTCGGTCTTTTCTGCATTGGCAAGATCGTTCTTCTCCTGTGCCATTGCGTAGCACTTACGAATATCTTCTTCGTGTGCGCCGTCAAATACAGGTGTCATGATATGCCAGCCGAGTGCCTTTGCAGCCATACCGAGGTGAACTTCGAGTACCTGACCGATGTTCATACGGGAAGGAACGCCCAGCGGGTTCAGGCAGATATCGAGCGGCGTACCGTCTTCGAGGAACGGCATATCTTCCTCAGGAAGAATACGGGAAACGACACCCTTGTTGCCGTGACGGCCCGCCATCTTGTCGCCGACAGAGATCTTACGCTTCTGTGCGATATAGCAGCGTACCATCATGTTGACGCCCGGTCCGAGTTCATCGCAGTTTGTGCGGTCGAAGATCTTGACATCGACAATGATACCTGCTTCGCCGTGCGGAACTTTCAGGGAGTTGTCGCGGACTTCTCTTGCCTTTTCGCCGAAGATCGCACGGAGGAGGCGTTCTTCTGCGGTCAGCTCGGTCTCGCCCTTCGGAGTGACCTTACCGACAAGAATATCGCCTGCGTGGACTTCTGCACCGATGCGGATGATACCGCGCTCGTCGAGGTCTTTGAGTGCATCGTCACCGACGTTCGGGATATCACGGGTGATTTCTTCCGGTCCGAGCTTGGTGTCGCGGCATTCGATCTCATATTCTTCGATATGCACGGAGGTAAAGACATCTTCGCGCACCAGACGCTCATTCAGCAGAACAGCGTCCTCGTAGTTGTAGCCTTCCCAGGTCATGAAGCCGATGAGGGCATTCTTACCGAGGGAAATTTCGCCGTCGCAGGTCGCAGGACCGTCAGCGATGACCTGACCGACCTCAACGTGCTCGCCGACCTCAACGATCGGCTTCTGGTTGACACAAGTGCCCTGGTTGGAGCGCTTGAACTTGATGAGCTGATAACGATGGATCTCATCCTCGCGGTCGCCGTACTTGACAACGACTTCGTCAGCGGACACGGAAACGACCGTACCTGCTTCTTTTGCGAGAACGCAGACGCCCGAATCGACAGCCGCCTTGTACTCCATACCGGTGCCGACGAACGGACGCTCGGTCTTGAGCAGCGGAACTGCCTGACGCTGCATGTTCGAACCCATGAGGGCACGGTTTGCGTCATCGTTTTCGAGGAACGGGATCATTGCGGTAGCGACAGAAACGACCATCTTCGGGGATACATCCATGAAGTCGATCATTTCGCGGTCGCATTCGAGGATCTGGTCACGGTGGCGTGCAGTAACACGCTTTCTTGCAAACTTGCCGTCCTCGGTGAGGGGTTCGTTTGCCTGTGCGACGTAGTAGTTATCCTCCACGTCAGCAGTCATATACAAAACTTCGTCGGTGACAACGCCCGTTTCCTTGTTGACCTTGCGGTACGGAGCCTCGACAAAGCCGTAGGTGTTGATTCTTGCGAACGATGCAAGATAGGAGATCAGACCGATGTTCGGACCTTCAGGCGTTTCGATCGGGCACATTCTGCCGTAGTGCGAGTAGTGAACGTCACGCACCTCGAAACCTGCGCGGTCACGCGACAGACCGCCCGGACCGAGTGCAGAAAGACGACGCTTGTGTGTCAGTTCTGCAAGCGGGTTGTTCTGGTCCATGAACTGCGACAGCGGCGAAGAACCGAAGAATTCCTTGATCGCGGCTGTGATCGGACGGATGTTGACGAGAGCCTGCGGTGTGACGGAGTCGATATCCGATGCCTGAAGGCTCATGCGCTCACGGATGACACGCTCCATACGGGAGAAACCGATACGGAACTGATTCTGGAGCAGTTCGCCGACAGAACGGATACGGCGGTTGCCGAGGTGGTCGATGTCATCGACTGTGCCGACGCCGTCGCAGAGGTTGCAGAAGTAGCTGATGGAAGCAAAGATATCATCGCGGACGATGTGCTTCGGAACGAGCTCGTCAGCACGCTTTTTGATGCCTTCTTCGAGCAGTTCCTTGTCGCCGTTTGCTTCTTCGAGAATCTCCTGCAAAACTCTTGCGGAAACTTTCTCGTTGATGCCGTATTCGGAAGCATCGAAATCAATGTAGCCTGCAATATCGACCATGCCGTTGCCGAGGACCTTGACTTCGCGCTCGACCATTTCGGAAGTAGTTTCGTGGGTTTTCTCGTCGGTGTGAATGGTTTTCACTTCGACGGTGATGAATGCTTCGGTAACACCTGCCTGCTCGATTTCCTGTGCGAGATCGAAGGAAACCTTTGTGCCGGGGAGTGCGAGCATTTCACCTGTCATGGCATTGACAACCGGTCTGGAAAGGACATGGCCGACCAGACGGGAACCGATGCCGAGCTTTTTGTTGTATTTATATCTGCCGAAACGGGACAGGTCATACCGCTTCGCATCGAAGAACAGGCTGTTGAGAAGTGTCTGTGCGCCGTCGATGGTGGCAGGATCGCCCGGACGGAGCTTTTTGTAGACTTCGAGAAGGGCTTCGGAGGTATTGCGTTCGCCGTCCTTGCCTGCGGTTTCTTTCTGTTCAATGGTCGATTTCAGTCTGGGATCATCGCCGAACAGTTCATAGATCTCCTCGTCCGAACCGACGCCGAGCGCACGGATAAAGGTGGTGAGGGGGATCTTGCGGTTCTTGTCGATACGGACATAGATGACGTCAGAAGCATCCATTTCGTATTCGAGCCATGCACCGCGGTTCGGGATGACAGTGGTGGAGAACAGGTCTTTACCCGACTTGTCCTTCGCGGAAGCGTAATAAACGCCCGGCGAACGAACGAGCTGGGAAACGATGACACGTTCCGCACCGTTGATGACGAAGGTGCCGCTTTCGGTCATCAGCGGCATATCGCCCATGTAGATCTCACTTTTCTTGACTTCGTCGGTTTCCTTGTTCCAAAGGGCGACGGTCACACGCAGGGGAGCGGCATACGTAACGTCGCGCTCCTTGCATTCCGCAATGGTGTACTTCGGGGTATCATCGATCTTGAAGTCGATGAAGCTGAGCTGAAGGTTGCCGTTGAAGTCGGTGATCGCAGCGACATCGCGGAACACTTCGCGCAGACCCTCTGTCTTGAACCAGTTGTAGGAATTTTTCTGAACCTCAATGAGGTTGGGCATCTGTAAAACCTCATTGATTTTGCCGAAGCTCAGGCGCGTATTTTTTCCGACTCGTTTCTCTGTGACGGAAACCTGCATACGCGGCTGCGGACTGTTTTGCAAGCTCATGGGCAAAAAACCTCCTGACTTTTTGTTGAACAGCGGATGTTTATAAAAAGCGCACAAGCAGCACACGGATCATTTCCCCGAAGAAATTGAAAAGCCTTCTTCTTTCGCCGAATGCCTGAGCAGAGGGAAGCTGCAAAATCGGGAAATTTGGGGCTTGACAACCTGCGGAATCTGTGCTATACTATTGACATAGAAAAACCACTTGTGCCTAATCAGGCATTCTATTATTATACACAAATTCCCGTAATTTGTCAAGGCTGCACAAGCCTGTTTCCCGATTTTCATATAATCTGCCGCATTTCATTCAGATGGGATGCGGCTTTTTTGGCATTATTGCGATTTTGCCCTTTGGCAAGGGAAAAACAGCCGTTTCGAGATATCCAAAAAAGCAGGGCAAAAATTTTGAAAAATGTGTGAAATGGGATTTACATTGACAAAGAAATGTGATATAATATTATAGAGTATTATTATCCTGCGGATATTCTGATTTGTGAAAGCGAGGTGGCTGTTGCACAGATGGCATCTTATTTAACGGATGAAGTGCGGGAACAGCAGTATGCTGTCAACCGCGCCAAATATAAAAAACTGGATCGTGCTTTTGATAACTGGCTGCGAGTCGCGCTGGGCATCGGCGTGGTGCAGATCGTGATGATAATGTTTCAATTTGGGTTTCACGAGATACCGGTTTCGACTGCGGTACTCGGTGTCGTTGTCATACTGGTCAGCATTGCAGCAACGGTTTTGGTTCTTTACACAAAGCAGCTGTACATCACAGCCGCGGCTATGCTGCTGGATATGCTGTTCGGAAAGCTGAATACAGCGTGTATGCTGCAGATCGTGGTTCTGATCGCGGCGGTGATACTGATCGTGCGCTGGCAAAAGCTTGCAGAACAGGAAGGCTTTCCGCTGTTTGACATTTCCTATGCGGAAATGTCGGAAAAGATGCATCTGCGCGAAACACTTGCCAAAAATCGGGCGGTCGCAGAAGGCGCGAGAACCGAATTCCGCCCACAGCAGGAGGAAATGTCCGATATTCTGGATCCCGAAGGCGATGTCCCGATGATACAGGCGCCGATCACGGGCTACCATGACCGCGGCATGGCAAATCTGTCGGCAGACAGCGTAACCGCCGTGCAAAGAATCAACCAATCAAATCAAACCGAACTCCCTGCGCCGCAGGTAACGAATGGAAAGGAAGGCGAATATTATGGCTGACAATCAGAATCAAAACACATTTTTCGAGGACGACCAACCAAAAATCGTCCACCTCAACAGCAATGAATCCCACTACGAGATGTGCAGAATGCAGATGCACGACATCGAACACGTTCACCGCAGAACATTTCTTGCGAATATGGTTCTTTCGATTCTGGTCTGTTTTCTGTCGATCTTCCACATCAACATTCAGTGCTTTTCGCTGCTGAGTGCGCCGTTCATGGTCGAGGATACCCCCGGTATGAATCTGGCAGGCGGTATTTTCCAGATCATCGTCGCCATGATCATTATTATTGCAGGATATCTGGCATGGGCAAATTTCCACTCGCTGAATCTCCTGCTGGAAACCTGGTATGCGTTTGTGGTCATACTGGGTGTGTTCCGTCTGGATGTGGTGTCCGCAATCATCGGTGTTGTGGGCTTTGCATTCTACCTGTTTTCGATTCAGGCAATGCGCCGCGAGGAATCGCTGTCACAGCTGGAAGGCTATCCTGAATTCCGCGAGAAGTTCGACATTGACAAATCGGATATCGTGATACAGACACTGCTTGCGCACAAAGGTGAAAAGCGTGAAACACCGTCGTTTTTCAGCGCAGGACGTTCACTCCGCAGAAAGCAGTTCGTATCGGATACAGCGGAACAGAACGGTCGGGCAACAGATGCGCTGGCAGATGAACTGACCAAGGCACTCCGCCAGAAAAAGCTGGAAAACGAAATTTCCGCAGAAGATACGGCAGTTTCGGAACAGCCTGCGGATGCCGCAGAAGAAATGGAAAGCCTTGAAACCGTATTGGAGGATAACGCGGAAACCGTCACAGAAGAAACGGCGGAAATCGCAGAGGATATCCCCACTCCCGAAAAGACAGCCGAAACACCTGCGGAAACCAAACCGTCCGCAGAACAATCCGCACCGAAAAAGCCTTCCAATCAGGCAAAGAACAAAAAGAAAAAGCATTGAGTACCCATCTAAGGAGGACAGCAGGCAATGCCAAACGCAAAGGAACAGCTATATGACGAAAACCGCTTCCTGATGAACAAAACGGAAGCAGGATTTCGCAAGCTGCTGATAGCATATATCGTTCTCAGCGCAATATTTTTGTCGCTGGGACTTTGGCTGACGGTTCCGACTGCAAACAGTCCGGAAGCAAGAGGTCCCGAACAGTTTTATCTCATTTTCGGCATTGGATTCGGCGAGGTGCTGATGGCAGTTCTGACATTCGTGCTGGGTTATTTTACGGTTATGAAAAAAACTCTGCCGCTGATCCTGCAATATATCCTGTTCGGCGCAATGCTGATATATGCGATCCTTCTGCTGCACGGCATGACATCGGGTTTCAATATCGCAATGTCATTGGCAGGATTCGGCGTTGCGGCATGGGCAACAAAACTGCAAGCCACCTATCGGTACCTGGAAGAACAGGAAGGATTTCCGCTGTTCAGCCTGCGTGCGGACACCCCTGCGGAGTATGTTCCGCCGCTGAATGTTCGCATGACACTCCGAAACGGCGATCTGACGGCAATTTCCGCAAGAATGAAAAACGCAATGGAAGATCTGCCGACACCGCAGAATCCTTTGTCAGAACAGCCGAAAGCCGCAATGCCGTCCGCAGAACTGCCGACTGTCCATACGGAAGAACGCCCGAAAACAGAGAACACGTTTTCGCAAACGGAGAGCTTTCTGTTCGGAGAATCGAAAATGTCCTCGTTCTTTGATACACCTGCTTCCGAACTGTTAAAAGGCAATCTGCCGCCGATGCGTTCATCAAACGAACCGATCATCCCTGCACCGCCGACAGTACCGGCAGAACCGCCGCGTCCCACAGTTTCCGCTGAGAGTATGCTTTCCGATATGACACCTGAAACTGCACATCGGACGGTAAAGGGCGAACTCCCTGACCCTGCGGAGGTTCGTGCGCGGATGATGCAGATGAAGAAAGAACGCGATGCCGCCGCAGGAATGCAGCAGCAGTAAGCCATTATGAAAATGCAGAAAAGGAGCGTGGAAGCTGAATGTTTGCATCCGTCAACAGTTTCGGGCTGTTCGGGCTGAATGCCTTTCCCGTGACGGTGGAAATCGCCCTCAGCAAGGGCATTCCGCGCTTTGAAATCGTCGGACTTGCGGATACCGCCGTACAGGAAAGCCGCGAACGTATCAAATCCGCGCTGTATGCCTGCGGGATCGTGTTTCCGACGAATAATTGTGTGGTCAATCTTGCGCCTGCCGACCGCAGAAAAAACGGCAGTACGCATGATCTGGCGATTCTGATTTCCATTTTGTCCGCGCTGGGCAGAGTACAGCTCCCTGACGATGCCGCCGTGATCGGCGAGGTGTCCTTAAACGGAGATGTACGGCGTGTCAACGGTGTTTTACCGATGACTTTGCTCGCAAAACAGCGCGGCATCCATACGATGTATGTGCCTGCGGAGAATGCAAAGGAAGCCGCGGTGGTGGAAGGCATCACCGTCTACGGCGTGCCGAGCGCAGGCGCATTGCTTGCCCATCTTGAGGGCGAAAAACCGCTTTCTCCCGAAAACCATGTCGGTCTGTCACAGCTTGCACAGCCGATCGTCCCCGATTTTGCGGACGTTCACGGACAGGCAGCAGCGAAATATGCGCTGGAACTCGCCGCGGCAGGCGGACACAATGCTTTGCTCATCGGGCCGCCCGGTTCGGGAAAAAGTATGCTTGCAAAGCGAATGCCGGGCATTTTGCCGGAGCTTACCTTTGACGAATCCATCGAAACAACGATGATACACTCGGTCGCAGGACTGCTCGATGCGGAGCATCCGCTCGTAACGGTCAGACCATTCCGCTCTCCGCACCATACGATCTCCTCGGCAGGACTTGCAGGCGGCGGTTCTGTGCCGCACCCCGGAGAGATCTCGCTTGCACACAACGGCTTGCTGTTTCTGGACGAGCTTGCGGAATTCGACCGCAGAACACTCGAAATCCTGCGGCAGCCGCTGGAGGACAGAGAAGTGACAATTTCGCGTGCGGCAGGTACTGTGCGCTACCCCTGTTCGATCATGCTGATCGCGGCGATGAACCCGTGTCCCTGTGGGTATCTGGGGCATCCGACCAGACCGTGTACCTGCGGACAGCGTGCCGCGGCATCGTATCTGAACCGCGTATCGGGACCGCTGCTCGACCGATTTGACCTGCATATTGAAGCCGCACCTGTTTCGTTTGACGATCTGTCGGGCGGCAAACAGGAGGAATCCAGCGCAGAGATCCGCAAGAGAGTTGTGGCGGCAAGAGCCATACAGACTGCGCGTTATGAGGGGACAGGCATCACCTGCAACGCGAAGATCACACCCGATAAGCTGGCGCAGTTCTGTCCGATGACGGACAAGGCGAAGGCGCGGCTGAAAGCGGTGTTTGAAAAAATGGGACTTTCGGCGCGTGCGTATGACCGACTGCTGAAAGTGGCGCGAACCTCTGCGGACTTGCAGCGGAAAGAAGTCATTGACGAAAACCACATTGCGGAGGCGGTGCAGTACCGCTCGCTGGACCGCAAGTACTGGCAGAAGAAATAGTAGTATCTCCGATGGATCATATTGGGACATTGTCCCTTTGGAATTCCACTATAATAAAGGCGAACAACGCGAAGCGCAATAAAAGTTTTGGTCAAGCTTTTTCAAAAGCTTGCGGAGTCCAGAGGCTGAGCCTCTGGTCGCCATCCGCAGATGGCGAAACTCCCTTACTTCTTCCAAAAGATCAGGAAGGGGTTTGGGGGAACCCTATCAAGGGGTTCCCCCAAGGGTTTCCAAAGGGGCAGTGCCCCTTTGGTCGTCGCTCGCAAGCGACGAAATCCCCCGTCACTCAAAATCTCACGCAAATAACGAGGACGAGCAAAATCGCCTCTAAGACATATTCATCATTTCCCTTTTTAGAAAGGACAGACCTTTGAAACAAATTCTCGAAAACCTCGGACAGTTTATCAAGCGGCTGGACCATTGGCTGCTGCTACTGGTGACGCTCTGTGCAGGAACATCTGTGGTACTTTTGCGGACGATGTGGACTCAGCAGATCACAAAAGAAGTCGATTCCAACGACTGGCTGGTACAGCTCATCGCAATGGGCATCGGACTGGTCGGCTGCATCGTTATTTCCGCGATCGACTACCACAAGCTGGCGAAATTCTGGTTTCTGTATGTCCCTGTGACGCTGGGACTGGTCGCGCTGACGTTTACAAGCTTAGGCTACGGCAGAGACGGCGCGGACGATATCGCCTGGGTCGATTTCGGTTTCATCCAGATCCAGCCGTCAGAAATCATGAAATTCGTGTTTCTGCTGACATATTCGCTGCATATCTCCAAAGTCGGCGATAAGCTCAATAAACCGATCAATCTGCTGCTGCTCGGCATTCACGCGGCGATCCCGATGGGCATTGTAGCGGTGCAGGGCGACTACGGTACCGCGATCATCTTCGCGTCAATGACCATTTTCATGCTCTTTGCGGCAGGACTTTCGTTCTGGTATCTGCTGGGCGGCGCGGCTTTGCTCCCAATCGTCGGCTATGTCCTCTGGAACTACGTGTTCGGAGATGTCCACCGAAACCGTATTCTCGTATTGTTCCACCCCGGCACCGATCCGCTGGGCATTGAGTATCAGCAGGATCTGGGACTCAAAGCGATCCGTGCAGGCGAACTGTTCGGCTTGGGACTCGATGCGGATGCGTATGTGAAAGTCCCCGAAATGCACAACGACTTCATCTTTTCATTTGTCGCGCAGGCATTCGGCTTTGTCGGTGCAGTCGCCGCAGTCTGCATCATGGCGTTTATCTGCCTGCGTATCTTCGCGGACAGCCATGCGGCAAAAGACACAATGGGCAAAACCATCTGCATGGGCGTGTTTGCGATCCTGTTCACACACTACCTGATGAATCTCGGCATGGTGCTGAAAGTCATGCCTGTTATCGGTATTCCGCTGCCGTTTGTCAGCGCAGGCGGTACGGCAATGGTGTCGATGTACCTGTGTATCGGACTGGTCATCAGTTCCTATACGCACAATACCAAGAAATACAGGCTGTTCTATGAAGCCGAATGACCAAGAAAGGCTCTGATATGGAAGCATTTTCGCGTTCTGCGCTGCTGCTCGGAGATGAGGCAATGGCAAGGATTCAGGCGGCGCATATCTGCGTCATCGGACTGGGCGGTGTCGGCTCGTATGTCACGGAGGCACTCGCACGCGGCGGTGTGGGCGCGCTGACGCTCGTGGACGCCGATCTCGTGTCGGACAGCAACCGCAACCGACAGCTTTGCGCACTCTGTTCCACAGTCGGAAAACCCAAAGCAGAGGTGCTTGCCGCCCGTGTGAAAGACATCAACCCCGACTGCAAGGTGACTGCCCTGCCGATTCGGTATACGGGCAAGGAACTCGACCTCTCCGCATATACTTATATTGCCGATGCGATAGATTCTGTGGAGGACAAGCTCAATCTGCTGGAAAATGCAGCAAAAGCGTCTGTCCCAATCCTTTCCTGCATGGGAACGGGCAACAAGCTTGATCCAATGGGATTTCGTGTCTGCGACCTCGAAAAAACATCCGAGTGTCCGCTTGCAAAGCGTATCCGCATCGCCATGCGGAAGCGCGGTGTCAGACACTTGCAGGTCGTCTTTTCCCCCGAATCCCCCGTACAGCATCTCCCGACAGGCGCAAAACCGCAGGACACCGATGCCCTGCACCCCGTTCGTCCGACCATCGGAAGTGTTCCGTGGGTACCCCCTGCGGCAGGCCTTTTAATGGCAGGTACAATTTTACAGGCAATCGCGGCGAATCAACTGATTCCGCCGAGTTATATTCCGAATGCAAACTGAAAACCAAAGGAGATTTTATCATGGATGTATCCGTATTCCCGATGGGAATGGAAAAGCACATTATTTTTTGCGCAGCTGCGGCTGTATTCTTGCTGATTCAGTTTATCCGCACAAAATACTGGTATGAACTGGTGCTCGCAGTCACTCTGCCGCTTTCGCTGCTGGTCTATGTGAACGACAGCGAATCCTGGTTCTATTTTGTCGGTATTCTGGAAGCCGTACTTCTGATTCTTGCATTTGTCGTCTACTGTATCCAGTACAGCAAGGAGAAGAAAAAGGAAAAAGCAGCAAAGGCTGCGGCAGAAGCGGCGGCAAAAGCTGCGGCAGAAGCAGAAACGGAGCCGCAGGCATGAACGCAGAAAAACTGGTCATTCTGGACTGGGCTACGATGTCCGACCACGAAGAACTGTCCCCGAAACGGTTTGAGAAACTTGCAAACGAGGTCAAGGTCTATCCGCTGACGACCGCAGAGGATACGATTTCCCGCATCGGCGATGCGGAACTGGTCATCTGCAACAAAGTGCTCATCACAGATGAGGTCATGAACGCCTGTCCGAACCTCAGATATGTGGGACTGCTGGCGACAGGTTTCAACAATGTGGACATTGCCGCCGCAGATAAACACGGCATTACCGTCTGCAATGCAGGAAGCTATTCGACCGATGCAGTCGCACAGCTGGTCTTTTCGTATATCCTTGACCATTTTGAGCGTGTGTCGGAGTACGCAGAGGCAGTCAGAAACGGTGCGTGGGAACAGTCGAAAACCTTCTCCCATTTCCCCATCCCGACCATGGAACTGCGCGGCAAAACGCTTGCGGTCATCGGCTACGGCAGTATCGGCAGAACAGTCGCAAAAATCGCTGACGCTTTCGGGATGAACATTCTCGTTTCGACACGTACTACCCCGACCGACTGCCCGTATCCGCTTGTGACACCCGAAGAAGCATTTGCGCGTGCCGATGTTCTGACACTGCATTGTCCGCTCAACGAAGGTACAAAGGGCATCGTCAACCGCGAACATCTGGCAATGATGAAACCGACAGCGATGCTGGTCAACACCGCACGCGGCGGCGTAGTCGTAGAGCAGGATTTGGCGGATGCCCTCAACGCAGGAAAGCTTGCCGCAGCGTATGTAGATGTCCTCGACAAAGAACCGATGTCTGCTGACACACCGCTGAAAACCGCGAAAAACTGCATCATTACGCCACATATCGCGTGGACGCCGCTGGAAACAAGAGAACGTCTTTCTGCAATCGCAGAAGAAAACGTCCGCGCATTTCTGGACGGCACACCGCTGCGCGTGGTCAATCATCCGCAGCAGTAACATCAAAACAAACCGCCGTCGGGTATGTTCCCTTCGGCGGTCTTGACGTATATTTGATTTTATGATATAATGATTCATGCGGACAGGTTTTGTCCGCATAAATATCTGCCTCGATAGCTCAGTAGGATAGAGCGGCTGCCTCCTAAGCATCTGACTGACCTATCGCCCTATTCTGTTGTTTTTCAAATATGTCCCAGTACCTCAGCTGGATAGAGGATCCGCCTCCTAAGCGGGTTGCCGCAGGTTCGAACCCTGTCTGGGACGCTTTAGCACAGCGAAAACGCTCAAAAATATGTGCGTTTTCGCTGTTGCTGCAAATGGTAGATGGAGAGCGGGCGGCGAATGAAGCCGCCGACATTTGTCAGCATTTTACAGATTGCAGTCTGTAAAACCGGTCTGAAAATCCGCCAGCAAATTGCAGTTTGCCGGGTCGGAAAAGCGAAATGTGCCAGCATTCCGCCATCAGTCCGTGCTGTCCGTGTCATTACCGCTGGTTTTTTCTGTCGTCTGCTGTCCGTCATCTTCATTTTCGTCCAGGGTCAGCTTGAGCAGCATGAGCTCCGTTTCATCGGCAAGTTTCTGACGCGCCTCGTCTGCGATAGCAGCATAGGTATTGAGCAGCATCGTACTATCCGTGTGGCCCATGTCGCCCTGAACTGCCTTGATATCTCCGGATTTGCGGAGCTTAAAGGTTGCGCTCGAATGCCTCAGCGAGTATAAATCAACCGGGCGGAGATTGTTTTCCTTGATGAAAGCCTTGAAGCGCTTTACGATCACATCGCCGCTGATCGGTCTGCCGTTGTCCAGAAAGAATACCATGCCGTAATCAGGATAACCGTTTTCTTTCAGAACTGCATGCCGTTTCGTGCAATACTGATCCAGTTCTTTGGCAAGACTGCGCGGAAGATAGATTTTACGCACACTGGACTTCGTTTTGGGCTTTTTCAGCACCATCGAGGTCTTTTGGCCCGGACCGAGCGGCGGAAATACTTTATAGATCGTCGTTTTCGTCTGTTCGATATGTTCTGTTTTCAGTCGTGCAAGCTCCTGCTTGACCTCTAAATACGGCCTGTTGTCTGAATGCGGATGCAGATGCAATGCATCGACCGTAATACCAAGCAGCTCGCCGGTTCTTAAACAGCAGCAGAACATGACTTTCATCATCAGGAGCAATTCAGGATCTTTGCAAACTTGAAATGCCTTCTGAACCTCAGCTTCCGTCCACTGCTCCCGCTCATACTTTTCAATACGCGGCAGCTCCGTCTCGATCGTCGGATTTGATTCCAGATATCCCTGTTTCACGGCATATGAGAAAGCTGGACGAAGAATCTTGTGAACCTCACGCACGGTGCGTGGGCTGACGAATTCGCTTCCGGTGTCTTTGGAAACACGTGCTGTTCGCTGAGTCAGGAGCATTTTGTAGTATTCCTGAATATTTCGGGCTTTAACCGAAGCGATCTTCCAGTGACCGATAAACGGATAGATATAATGTGCAGCCACCGATTCGACACCGCTCCGAGTCGCTGCTTCCCAATAGCCGACTTTGCTGTGATGCTCAATGTAGTCTTTGACAAGTCGCTCAACGGTCAAATCAGTTTCTGGAACAGTGGGAACCCGTACCGCCATACCGGTGCGCAGATCCTTGAAAATATCCGGCAAATCATACTGTTCATTGCGGCTTTCTGCATCTTCAACCTCAGTCAGCAGGAGTTTCGCATCCCGTGCCGATTCACAGGGAATCCAATGCTGCTTGCGTTTTCCGTTTTCGTCGAGCAATGTTTGCACGATATAGTAGACTGTGCCTTTTTTTCGGCGTTTGGGGATAATCATAGCCATTATGCAGATACCTCCACGCCATCCAGAATATAACTGTAAAAAGATTCGCGCAAAATCCGGTAGCTTTTGCCAATTCGCAAGACCTTGAACCATTTATGCTCTTTGAATGCCTGCTCCGCCAAAGTGTAAGCGCTTGATCTGCTTATGCCCAAAATGGTAGCAGCGTCATCCACGGTGATGGTCAAGCATTCAGGCTGGCTTGAGAAAGTCTTGTTCGGCTGGTCCATCTGGTTTGTTTTGTCTATTCTGCTCATAATAAATGCCTCTTGTTTTCGATTTCTTGATTTTCAACATTACGTATCTGTAATGTGTCAAGACTATTATAGCACACCCATTGCAAAAAGTCAATAGATCTCGAGAAAAAAGCTCTATTTTTTTCAAAATCATTCTTCCGAGGTGAATTATGGATAAAAAAGATTTCATACAAGCGATTGATCCGGTTCAAGATATTCAGAATGAGACCGGCAGAAAAATCCGTAGATTACGGATGCATCGCCAAATTCCCGCAAAAGTATTAGGAAAACCATATCGCATTTCAGAAGCATCTATGCTACAATATGAACTAGGCATCCGTAGTGTGAGCGAAGAAAAGCTAAGAAATATTGCCAATGCACTCGGTACGAGACCGAGCGTTCTTCGTCCGAGACATCTTGCTGGTATCGAAGATGCGATGCAAGTACTATTCGAAATTGCAGAACTCTTTGAATTGGAACCAAGTCTGCAAGACGGGCGAGTTGTTTTGTCCGCGCCTTTTTCTGATCTCGACAAATATCTGAAAGAATGGGCGAAACAATTCCAAAAATATAAAGACGGAGAGCTGACCGAAGAACAATATCAGGAATGGAAAGATTACTTTCCGTTTTCTTTGCTCCGCTTTCCGGAACCGTATGGCCCTAATATGAGTGGGATAGGCATGTGGGTTGAATACGATAGGTTAGATGAAAGTATAGGATATCCGTATAATGTTCAGGATGATCCGGTGCTCCATAAGCATGAGGATCGAAAGCATTTTGATGTCCCGTCATCTGAATTTGTAAGTGTCGATTTTACAGCGACAAGCGATTCTGACCCAACTGAATCAAATAATGATGATACTGATTCTTTATAATATAGTAGAACCGGCAGAGTATTGCGCTCTGCCGGTTATTATATCCCCAACACAAGTGTTGCATTTTCGGCATGACAAAAATATTTGCAAAAAACCTCTTGACATTTGCTGCGGGATGTGCTATACTGTAATCAAATAATCACATTTCACCCATGACAAAATCTAATTGGAGGCGCTTATGCAGCTAAATAAAATTGCAGATGTACGTTCCGGGCTGGTTATCACGCGAAAACAAGCCACAAAGCCGGAAGATGCAGTCTGCACCTATCAACTGCTGAACCTGAAAGCAGTTACAGACAGCGGCGGCATTGATCGCACTGCGCTGCTGCCGTTTCATGCGACAGAACAGCTCGCGAACCGTTATCTCACGCACGCCGGCGACATCATCGTGCGCATTTCAGAACCGTATACCGCTGTCTGCATCACGGAAGATACCGCTGGACTGCTCGTCCCGTCGCATTTCGTGATCGTGCGGACGGAACCGGGAAAAGCACAGCCGGAATATGTCGCCTGGTATCTGAACCGTGACCGGATACGAAAAAAATTCCGGCTGAGCTGTGCGGGTGTGCTTCTGCAAATCAAGCCGAGTACCGTTGCAGAAATAGAAATCCGGCTGCCGGATTTAGTGAAACAGCAACAGATCGTCAAACTGAACCGGCTCGCGCAGACAGAACTTGCCCTGTTGGAAAAGCAGCTTGCTCTGAAGCAGCTGTATTACAAAAAACTGATTGAAAAAGCAAATAGAATGTGAGGTAATTACGATGACAACTAGAAATGATATTGAGCGTGTACTTTGGAGTGCCTGTGACAGCTTCCGCAATAAAATTGACAGCTCCCGCTACAAAGATTATATCCTTGCGATGCTGTTCATCAAGTATCTGAGCGATGTGTACCGCGAAACCCGCGAGAAGTATATCGAGGAATATAACGGCAATATGGCGCGTGTTGACCGTGCTATGCGAAATGAGCGCTTCACGCTCTCCGAAACTTCGACCTTCGATTATCTCTATGAAAACCGCAATGATAACCAGATCGGACAGAAAATCAATGTTGCACTTGCAGAAATTGAAAACAGCAACAGCGAAAAGCTCCGCAACGTATTCCGCGCAATCGACTTTAACTCAACCGTCGATCTCGGTGACGAAAAGAGCAAAAACGCGATTCTCAAGAATCTGCTGACGGATTTCCATGAGCTTGACCTGCGCCCCTCACAGCTCGAAGGCACGGATATTCTCGGCGACTCCTTTGAATACATGATCGCAAACTTTGCTTCGGATGCAGGCAAAAAGGGCGGTGAGTTCTTCACGCCGAGTCAGGTTTCCAAGCTGGTCGCGGAGCTGGTCGCGCCGAAGGAAAACGACCGCATCTACGATCCGACCTGCGGCAGCGGCGGCTTGCTGCTGAAGACATACAGCAAAGTGCCGTCGCATAAAGTGGCGGTCTACGGGCAGGAGGTCAACAACCAGACATGGGCGCTCTGCATGATGAATATGTTCCTGCACGGCGTGGACGACGCGAAGATCTGGCAGGGCGATACGCTTGCCGATCCCAAGAGCCTTGAAAACGATACGCTCATGAAATTCCAGTGTGTCGTGGCAAATCCGCCGTTTTCGCTGGATAAATGGGACAGCGGCTTCCTCTCCGGCACAAGCGATAAAAAGGACGAGAAAATGTCCGCGTCGCTCGATCCTTACGGCCGCTTTGCATGGGGCGTGCCGCCGACCTCAAAGGGCGACTATGCCTTTGTGCTGCATATGCTGCATTCGCTGGACGATTCCTGCGGGCGCATGGCGGTCGTTCTGCCGCACGGCGTGCTGTTCCGCGGCGCAAGCGAGGGAAAGATCCGCAAACAGATCATCGAATTCAATCTGCTGGAAGCCGTGATCGGTCTGCCGGCAAACCTCTTTTACGGCACAGGCATTCCGGCGTGCATTCTGGTATTCCGCAAGAACCGCCCGACGACCGATGTGCTGTTCATTGACGCAAGCGGCGACGGAAATTACGAGAAAGGCAAGAATCAGAATGTGCTGCGCGACTGCGATATCGAGAAGATCGCGGAGACCTTCCGCGCCCGTGCGGTGATCGAAAAATACAGCTATATCGCGGAAAAGGCGGAGATCGTCGAGAACGACTACAACCTGAACATTCCGCGCTATGTGGACACCTTTGAGGAAGAAGCGCCCGTCGATCTCGACGTAGTGCAGGCGGAGCTCGCACAGGTCGAAACCGAGCTTGCGGCGGCGCAGGAGAAAATGAATGCTTATTTGAAGGAGTTAGG
>JAKSPL010000025.1 GCA_024404815.1 Oscillospiraceae bacterium | reverse complement strand
TTGGAAACCGCGATTTTTCGAGAAAAATCGAGTAAAGCTTTTATCTCGCTTCGCGTACTCGCCCCTCATAATGGGATTCCAAAGGGTATATCATACCCTTTGGCGAGGTTTGGAGCGGAGCTCCATTATGAATGCATCGCAGATACAACTTTATCTACAAACTAAGGCGGAACAATGACGCTCCGCCTTTTGTGTTTTATTGAATTTCACCAAGGTACGCAGTATTCGGCTGCACCACAATGTCTTTGTTCTTCACAGAGAAGTTCCTGAGCGCATCGCGTTCCGCCGTGAACGCATCTCCCTGTTTGCCCGCAAGACAATCATCCGCCAGCGTGCCGACAATTTTTTCTGCATCCGCGGCGGTGACTTTCATCCAGATCTCGTCTGATTCTTCGTCAGTTTCATACAGTACCGCCGCATACGCTTCGTCGTGCGGCTGACTGACACACTTGGCAAAAATATCATAGCGTTCTTTCGCAAGTGCGGCGGTTTTTTCGCCTGTCGCAATGAACTGTCCGTAACAAAGCTGTTCGAAATCCTCTGCGGTCAGCGTGCCAAGACGTTTGAGTTTCGGCGTTCCGTCCATCGTTTCGCCGTCATACAGGAACAGTACCGCATTGTCCGCCAGTTCATCCGCGTTCTTTCCAAGCATCTCCGCACGCGCTTTTGTACAGCCTGCATCCTCTTTCGGATAGTACGCAAGTGCTTTCGAAACAGGCAGCCATGTGCAGACCACTGGCGTGCCGTCCTGCTTTTGTACCACGGTAAACGGTTCGCCTGCATCGGGCAGTTCGCCTTGCAGCAGAAGCCGTTCCGCCGTGAAACACAGAAAATCGCAGAGCCGCGGATAATTCTCCTTGTTCGCATCTAAAATCTCGATCTCGCGCATTCCGCAGCAGCGAAAACCTTCTGTCAGAATCCAGAGCGTATCGTCATTCTCTCCGCCATACAGACTGAGGTTATAGAGATAATCGACCAGCGGCGGCACCTGACTGTACGCTTCCATCGCCATCCAGTCCTTATCCAGCAGTTTTCTGCGCGTAATATCGAGGAAAACAAGTGCATCAGGGCAGAGCATTTGCAGGAATTTCATCTGGAAATGCAGCGCAATGTCGGGCTGTATTTCATCATAAGGCATCAGGCAGATGACCGTTCCCTCCGCATTTTTTGCAGTCTGCTGCAAGGAAGTCGGGACGGGTGTTGCAGGGCGAAATTCCATAATATTCGCAGGCGGCTCCACCGTCACCGCGACACGGAACAGATATTCTCCCTCGGTGATCTGGAATTGCAGGGCATTGTTCTGCGGATCGGCAGAGGTCAGTTCTACGTGCATTCTGCCATCGCTGTTCAGAAGCTGCATCACAGACTGCGCATTCAGTCGGGCAGGCAGTTTCTTGCAGAGCGCACCAAGAACAGAGGCTTCCGGCTCCGCATAGCCGTGTGTGTAATCTTTCGCATTTGCTCTGTATTTCGCATCGCTACCCTGTAACTGCTTCATATATGCGGTATTGCCGCTGCGTGCGTCCAGACGTTCCGCTGAGGCTTTTGCTTCTTCATAAAAATAGCCGCGCAGTTTTGCAATCTGATAGCGGCTGTCCGATTCGAACAGCGGAAACGATTTTGTCAGAACCAGCGATACTTCGGGACTTTCCGTTCCTGCGAACAGACGATATGCTCCAAGCGCAAACTGCATCCGCTGATAGTCACATTTGCAGGTCAGGAAGTTTTCCAGTTCACGGCGCAGGATATTGCAGCCGAGCGTGCGGTCAACTTTCGCGTACACGCGCAGAAGCAGTCCGACCACAGAAAGCAGGTGCTTGTTTCCGTGTACCATCGGATAGACGGTTCGTGCGTATCTTCTCGCCAGACCATAATCCCCGTTTTTCAGCGCATCCGCGATCCATGCGGCATAAGTTTCGGGCAGGGCATTTTCGCCGCGGAGTTCTCCGCTGAAAATCGGCTTGCTGAGCGCGGCTGCGGTCTGCTTGTCGCCGCGCTGCAATGCCGCGAACACCTGAAAGCTGAATTCACGCGCTTCACATTCCGAGAGTTCGTCCTTCTGTTCGTCTGCAAATGTACCGAGTTCTTCCGCCGGCGGCATATGCCCCGTCAGAACAGCGCGTTTCTCGGAAAGAAACCGCAGGGCGCGGGGCGAATAGCCGTACTGTTCACAGCGCACGGCAAACGCATCCGCATAGCTGTCCAGTTCGCTTTCCGCGATGTCCGCATACTGCGGAAGCTGTTCCAGAATATCCCGAACGACTTTCATCGTCGTCAGGCGTTCATCTGCGGTCAGTTCAGAATGCGCGTCCGAAATTTCCAGCACCTCATTCAGCACAGAGAGTGCGGCAGTATCCTCGCAGGCAAAAAATGACTCGCGCAGATATGCCAACCGAAAGTACAGTCTTCCTTTGGCATCGTTCGCTTCGTCTGCGGCAGAAACCGCATTTGCGATCGCCGGCAAGCGTTCTGTACCGTGCGGAAGATTTTTGTAGGCTTCTATATATTCTGTCGGATCAAACATGATTTTGCATCTCCTGTATTTTCATTTTTGGGGTTCGATCGGAATTGTTTTTCATTATACCACATTTTCTTCCTGACCGCAATCGCAATACAGGCTTTTGGCATATCCCACAAAAGCAGAACACGGTTTTTGTGCAGAGCGACAGCAGGGGAGGGGGCTTCTGCAACAGGGGAGGGGCTTTTTTCGTTTTCGGACTTGACAAATGCAGACGAGTGTGATATAATAGTATCTGTTATTTGGAGGCATAGCTCAGCTGGTTAGAGCGTACGGTTCACATCCGTGAGGTCGCGGGTTCGAGTCCCTCTGTCTCCACTCAAAAGGACAGCACGTATTTTCGGTTTTTATCGGATCTACGTGCCTTTTTATGTACAGTCACAGACGAAAAAGCGAACGAATTCCCAGCGTTCTCCGCTTGACATCCGATAGTGGCTGTGTTATAATAGGTATGTACTATATGTTGTGAAAGGATGGCATTCTGGTGAAAAAGAAAATCGGATTTGATAACGCGAAATATCTGAAAACACAATCCGAACATATCCGTGAACGCATCGCGCAGTTTGGCGGCAGACTGTACCTCGAATTCGGCGGCAAGCTGTATGACGATTTCCATGCTTCCCGCGTCCTGCCGGGATTCCAGCCCGACAGCAAACTGAGAATGCTGCTGCAAATGAAAAAAGATGTCGAGATCGTCATCGCCATCAATGCAGCGGATATCGAACAGAACCGTATTCGCGGCGACTTGGGCATCACTTATGACACCGACGTTCTGCGCCTGATCGGATTGTTCCGTCAGAAAGGACTGTATGTCGGCAGCGTCGTCCTGACGCAGTTCACAGGAGAACCTGCCGCGGAAAAATTCCAGAAGCGTCTGGAATCGCTCGGCATCCGTGTCTATCGCCACTACACGATCGAGGGCTATCCCTCGAACCGCAGCCTGATCCTTTCGGAGGACGGCTTCGGCAGAAATGAATATATCGAAGTCAGCCGCAAGCTGGTTGTCGTAACGGCACCCGGCCCCGGAAGCGGCAAAATGGCAGTCTGCCTTTCCCAGATCTATCAGGAACACCAGCGCGGAAATGAAGCAGGATACGCAAAATTCGAAACATTCCCGATCTGGAACCTGCCCCTGAAGCACCCCGTCAACGTGGCATATGAGGCGGCGACCGCTGACCTGAACGATATTAACATGATCGACCCGTTCCACCTCGAAGCGCACGGTGTCACAACCGTCAACTACAACCGCGATGTCGAGGTTTTCCCTGTGCTGAACGCAATGTTCGACCAGATCTACGGGAAATCACCGTACCAGTCCCCGACCGATATGGGCGTCAACATGGCAGGCTTCTGCATTGTGGACGACGAAGTCGTCTGCCGTGCGGCACAGCAGGAAATTATCCGCAGATTCTTCAACACGCGCTGCCAACAGCGGCAGGGTGCGGCTGAAGCAGAAGCTGTTTACAAGTTGGAACTGCTGATGCAGCAGGCAAATCTCACCGAGGATGACCGCCCTGTCATTGCAAAGGCACGGCAGATCGCGGAGCAGACGGGTGAACCTGCGGCGGCACTTTGTCTGCCGAACGGCAAGCTCGTCACGGGCAGAACCACCGATCTGATGGGCCCTGCATCGACCATGCTGCTCAATGCGCTGAAAGCACTCGGCAGGATCAACGATGATATTCTGCTGCTCTCCCCGACCGTTATCGAACCGATCCAGCACCTGAAAGTTGACCATCTCGGCAACGAAAACCCCCGTCTGCATACGGACGAAACGCTGGTGGCTCTGTCGATCTCGGCGGCGACCAACCCGACTGCTGAACGTGCTATGACACAGCTTGCGAAACTGCGCGGCTGTGAGATGCACTCGACCGTCATTCTCTCGCAGGTAGACGAGCGGACACTGCGCCGTCTGGGCATCAACCTCACCTGTGACCCGACATTCCAGAGCAATCGGCTCTATCAGAAATAATCATACAGAACAAGAAGGCGAAGCCACAGAGCTTCGCCTTTTTTGTTGAAAAAGTATGGGGGAACCCCTTGATAGGGTTCCCCCAAGCCCCCTCCTGATCTTTTGGAAGGAGGGGGTATTTCGCGCTCTGCGGAGCGCGACTTAGGGCGCTGCCCTAAGAACCTGCGATTTTTCGAGAAAAATCGAGTAAAGCTTTTGATATAAGAACCTTTCATATGTGATTCGTAGGGGCGACCTGTGGTCGCCCGCATTCTTCGAATGATTTCTGCCGTAATTACAGATGCAACTTTATCGACAAGCTGTCCAAAGGGTATATCATACCCTTTGGCGAGGTTTGGAGCAACGCCCATTATGAATGCATCGCAGATACATCTTCATCTGCACCGCAGATTCTCCTGCGCCGCCGCGACTGCAAGTTTTCCGTCCTCTACACAGATTCGCCGCGCCGCCGCTTTCCCCTCCGCCAGCAAACTGTCCGCCAACAGATTCTCCACCGTCTGCGTCAGCTGTGTGCGGATGCCCCGTGCGCCTGCGTGTGCCGTGTCCGCCGTGTCTGCCAGCAGCCGCGCCGCTTCCTCCGTCCATGTCACTTCACAGCCGATGCTTTGTGCCCTTGTCCGCAGATTTTCCAGCTGTCGCTGTGCGATTTCCAGAAAATCCTCGCTTTTCAGCGTGCGGAACACGATCGCCGCGTCCAGTCTGTGCAGCAGTTCGGGACGCAGCGTTTTTCGTACTGCTCTGAAAATCGCCTGTTGTTTCTCCGATTCCTGCGCGGTGTCTGTCCCATAAAACCCGATCGCACCACTTTGCAGCTGTTCCGCACCGATGTTCGATGTGAGAATAATCAGCGTCTGCGAGAAATCTGCGCGGTGTCCCTGACGATCTTCCAGCCGTCCGTCCTCTAAGATCTGCAGCAGCAGATTCAGCACATCGGGGTGCGCCTTTTCCATCTCATCGAACAGTACCACGCTGTACGGCTGCCGTCTGACCTGTTCGACCAGCGTCATGGAATCTTCATATCCGACATAGCCTGCCGGCGCACCGATCAGCTTAGATACTGCGTGCTTTTCCATATATTCACTCATGTCGATGCGGATGCAGTTTCCGTGGTAAAGACTGTTCGCCGCCGCAGTCGCAAGGGCGGTTTTCCCGATGCCTGTCTGTCCGAGAAACAGAAACGCCCCGACAGGACGATTTCCGCCGCGCAGTCCTGCACGGTTCCTGCGAATCGCGGCGGAGAGTGCGGCAATCGCTTCATCCTGTCCGACAATTTCCCTGCGAAGCGTTTCTTCGAGGTGCAAAAGCGTGTCAGTTTCCTCTGCGGATACCGCCTGTGCAGGAATCCCCGTCATTGCGGCAACGACATCGGCAATCTGTGCGGACTGCAAGGCGGTATCGGGCGACCATTCCTTTGCGGCTTCCATCTCCGCACAAGGGCGAACAGCGGCATCGCGCAGACGTTTCGCGGCACAGGCTTCGTCCAGCAGGTCGAGGGCTTTGTCGGGGAGTGCGCGGTCATGCAGATAGCGCACGGAGAAATCGACCGCCGCCGCAACCGCATCGTCCGAAATGGAAATGCCGTGATAGGCTTCGTAGCGCGGTTTTAAGCCCCTCAGCATCTCTTTTGCGGCGTCCGCTGTCGGCTCCTCGATCTTCACAGGCTGAAAACGGCGGTCAAGCGCGGCATCCTTTTCGATATGCGTACGGTACTCTGCAAGTGTCGTTGCACCGATCAGCTGCAATTCGCCGCGTGCCAGACTGGGTTTCAGGATATTTGCCGCATCGATCGCGCCCTCTGCCGCGCCTGCCCCGACAATGATATGCAGTTCGTCAATGAACAGGATCAGATTCTGCTGTGCGGCGGCTTCGGTAATGCAGGCTTTCAGGCGTTCTTCGAAATCGCCGCGGTATTTTGCACCTGCAAGCATGGCGGCAAGGTCAAGCGAGAGGATCACCTTATCACGCATCGCAGGCGGCACTTCTCCCGACAGGATCCGTGCCGCGATCCCCTCAACGACAGCGGTTTTTCCGACACCTGCCGCACCGACCAGACAGGGATTGTTCTTACTGCGGCGGAGCAGAATCTGCATCACACGCTGTATTTCCGTTTCCCTGCCGATGAGGGGGTCGAACTGTTCGGCAAGGCTCGGCTCGGTAAGATTGCGTGCATATTTGGCAAGGTTCGGACAGCTTTTTTCATCGAACACAGGACAGCACGGCGCATCGTCCGTGAGAAAAGCCGTTCCGTCACAGGTATCGCACGCACCGCAGATGAGCGGCAGAGAAATGCCCATACCGCCGAGAATCGCGCCTGCGGAGCAATGTTCGTCACGCAGGACCGCGCAGAGCAGGTGTTCGGAACTGACCTGCCGTACAGAAACGGGTCTGAGCTGTTCTGCGGCGCGGAGAATGCGGCGCAGCGCAGGCGTATAGGCATGGTCAGACAGCCTGACGGTATCGCCCCTGCCGATTTCTGCGAGTACCGCCTGACGGAATTTCGGGAGCGTGACATGGTGGGTGCGCAGGAGTGCCGCGCCGACATTGTTGCCGTCATGGAGCATGGAAAGAATGAGATGTTCGCTGCCGATGAAGGTATGGCCGAGCTGTTCTGCCTGTGTGCGTGCGCCGTCGAGAATCTGCTTTGCTTTTGCGGTATATGCTTCCAAAATATGCCTCCTTGTTGAGAAAGATTCGATCTGACAGTTTATCATATGCACGAAACTGTGGATTTTGTTTGTCCGATTGGAGTATTGGCAAATTTTCGGCGGATATGCACCAAAACCGCTTTGCAGCGTCCACGGTACGGGAGATTTCCTTTTTTTCGGGGACAGAAACCCCTTGCATTTTTCGGAAAAATGTGGTATACTAACTTTGATTATTCGTGTCACAAGTCTGCAAGGGAGGTGCTGCGCGTTGGGCTGGATTGTTTTCTGGGTGCTGCTTGCGCTGATTCTGACGATTCTGCTGTTTTCCCTGCGCGTTTCATTCTCTGTGAACGGCAGCGGCTGGCACGTAACACTCCGCTACGGGTTTATCCGTATCCTCGAAAAAGGCAGCGATGTCAAGCCGAAACCAAAAGCGGATTCTTCTCCGCCCCCTGACGCAGAACCGGAAGCAGATGCGCCCGAACCTGCACAGGATACCATCGGAGAACCGCCCGATACAGACGAGGAGGATGACTCGCTGTTTACGGGTGACGCTGCGGAAAAGCCCCCCAAAAAGAACTTTTTCCAGAAAATCAAGCCCACGAATCTCTCGGAGGGAAAGGCGTTTATCGGCGATATTTTCGCTTCCATCTCGCCGCCGCTCCGACTGCTGACAAGACATATGCACTTTTCGAAAATCAACCTATCGGTCGATGTCGCCGCAGGAGATGCCGCAAAAACCGCCATCATGTACGGCGCGGTCAGCGGTGCAGCATTCTGGCTGCTCGGACAGATGCAGTCGCTGTTTGATGTCACCGCGGAGCAGTACGGTGTCAGAGCCGATTTCCTCGGCGAAAAAACAAGATTCTCCGTGTCGGGAGAATATCATTCATCGGGTATCACGCTGCTTTGCGTCCTGCTCGGTGCAGGCGTGAGATTTTTATGGCGTTCCTTCCTTCGAATCCGTCGTCAGGAGCGCGAACAAAAAAATAATACGAAAAATCAAGCTGCTGCGAATGAATCTGCGGCAGTCGGTTAAGGAGGAATCACTATGTCCGAAAGAAAAGAAGGTCAGCATCCCGTTCAGGAAACCCTGCGTATCACAATGGAAGAGATCCGCGGTATGGTGGATGCGAATACCATCATCGGGGAACCGATCTCGTGTGACGGCGGTACGACCGTCATTCCCGTTTCGAAGGTGTCGTATGGCTTTGCGTCGGGCGGCTCTGACTTGCCGACAAAGGTCGCAAAAGAGCAGTTTGGCGGCGGCGGCGGTGCAGGCGTTTCCATTACACCCATCGCATTTCTGGTCATCACCAAGAACGATGTGAAGCTCATGCAGCTTTCCGTCAATGCGTCCACACCGAACGCGGTCATCAACATGGTGCCTGACCTGATGGATAAACTGACGAATCTGCTGAACAAAAAACAGCAGGATAAAATGAACGCAACAGGCGAAGTCGAAATCGTAGACTGACGAAAAGAGGAAACGAATGGAGAAAATCAGAATCCAGAAGCTGCTGTCCGACTGTGGATATTGTTCCAGACGGAAAGCGGAGGCACTCATCTCCGCAGGCAGAGTCAAATGCAACGGCAGACCTGTCACGCTGGGTGACAAGGCGACAGCAAAGGATCTGCTTTCGGTGGACGGACAGAATATCCAGATGCCGAAGAAAAAGGCGTATCGGTACATTATGCTGAACAAGCCGCGCGGATATGTCACAACAATGTCGGATGAACAGGGCAGACGCTGTGTCACAGACCTGCTGACGGGCATCGAGGAGCGTGTGTATCCGATCGGACGGCTGGACCGTAATTCGGAAGGATTGCTGCTGTTTACAAATGACGGCAATTTTGCAAATGACATTATGCACCCATCGCGCGAGGTATCGAAAACGTATCGTGTAACGGTCAGACCGCCTGTTTCGGAGGATAAGCTGGCGCAGATGGCGGCAGGTGTGACGCTGGACGACGGGTTCAAGACCTCGCCTGCGAACATTGTGACACAGGTCGAGGAAGCGGAACGTGTGGTGCTGCTTGTGACGATCCACGAGGGCAAGAAGCGCGAGGTCAGAAGAATGTGCGATGCGGTCGGGCTGGAAGTTGCAAGACTGCGCAGAACGAGCATCGGACCTGTGAAACTGGGAATGCTGAAACCGGGTACATGGAGAGATCTGACATCGGATGAACTGCGTGCGCTGCGGCAGGCAATCGGCAAAGAGAAATAAGCGAAAATGAAAGGGCGGAGTGTTATCACTCCGCCCTTAGCTTGTCGGTAAAGTTGTATCTGCGATTACAGCAGGAATCATTCAAAGAATGCGGGCGACCATAGGTCGCCCCTACAAATCGCATATGAAAAGTTCTTATATCAAAAGTTTTGCTCAAACTTTTGTGATAACTCCCATATCAGCATACAAAAAGGGCGAAGAACTGTGTCTCCGCCCTTATCATGTTATCATTCGTACTAAAATGGGATTCCAAAGGGACAATGTCCCTTTGGCAGGGTTTGGGGCGAGTTTGCTTGCAAACTCGTGGGCTTGCCCTAGCGGTGTCCCCATTACAAATCCATCCATGTATCCCCGTTCAGATACTGTACGCCATGCGGAATCGTTTCGCAAATCCGTACATACGGCATTCCTGAGAGAATTTTTGCGAGATGCTCCGCCTGTGTCTGCGTTTCACATCCGCCAAATACCGCCGCGCCGCTGCCCGACAGTACAGGCTTGATGCCGTGACTGCTCATGACCAAACGAATTTTTCGTATCTCCTTGAGATTCGTGACTGTGTCAAACGCATTTCCGCAAGCCGTGAACAACCGCTGTGCCTGTGTGTCACGCAGATGCGCCAGCACATTGTCCGTATCAGGCGGCGGCAGTTCGGGAAGCGTATCCAGTTTACGGTAGCCCTCCGGTGTCGATACACCCTGTTCACCCTTTGCGACAACGAGAATCCGCGCAGGTACGTCCGAAAGCGGCGTCAGGATCTCTCCGATGCCCTCCGCGACCGCCGTTCCGCCGCAGAGGAAAAACGGAACATCCGCACCCAGCGATGCCGCGATTTCCAACAATTTCTCGTCCGATACATCCAGTCCCAGCAGCGCACGGATTCCCAGCAGAGCCGCCGCACAGTCTGAGCTTCCGCCGCCCATGCCTGCCTGCGATGGGATCTCCTTTTCGAGCGACATTGCAATGCCGCAGGGGTTCTCCCCCAGCAGCTTCACCGCCGCCTTGTATACCAGATTCCGCGCATCACAAGGTACATCTTCCACATTGCATTTCAGTGAAAGCGGTGTATCTGCGTCCGTTTTGGTGATGGTCAGCGTGTCGTAGCAGTTGATTGCCTGAAACACCGACCGCAATGTATGATAACCGTCGGCACGCCGACCGGTGATGTCCAAGGACAGATTCACCTTTGCCGGCGTGCGTAATATGATCTGATTTTCCTGCATTTGCATTATCCCTGATTCCAGCTTTCGAGTTCACGGTACAGACCGAGATAAAGTTCTGCGGAATTCGACCAGCTGAAATCCTGCGACATTGCGTTCTGCTGGATTTCCTGCCAGAATTCCTTGTTTTCGTAGGCACCTTTTGCACGCAGACACGCACCGAGCATATCATGCGCGTTGTAGGTCTTGAACGTAAAGCCTGTGCCGCCGCTGTTGCCTGCGTCGCGGACAGAGTCGCGCAGACCGCCTGTTTCGCGGACGATCGGCATTGTACCGTAGCGCATTGCGTACATCTGTGCCAAGCCGCAGGGTTCACTCTGCGAGGGCATCAGGAACATATCACAGCCTGCATAGATGCGGCGCGAAAGCTGCGGAATAAATCCGAGGGTAACGCTGACCTGTTCGGGGTAACGCCATGCCATTTCCTTAAAGAAATCCTCGTAGACACGTTCGCCGCTGCCGAGAATCGCAAAACGGAACCCATCGTGTACCATCTCCTCAAAGACATAGCGGATGAGGTCGATGCCCTTGTGTGCAACAAATCTTGTGCAGATGCCGATGAGCGGCGCATCGTCCTGCGGCAGGTTGAGTTCTGCCTGCAAAGCACGTTTACACGCGAGTTTTCCGCTCATGTCTTTCAGACTGTAATGCTTGTAGTCGCCTGTGAGCGCATCGTCTGTTTCGGGGTTATAGCCGTTGACGTCGATACCGTTCAAGAAGCCTGTGAGCTTATATTGCTTGCTGTTGAGCGCACGGTCAAGCCCATGGCTGTACCACGGATCGAGAATCTCCCACGCATAGCTTGGGCTGACGGTGGTGATTTTATCTGCGGTTTCGATCGCACCCTTCATCATGTTGACATTGCCGTCATATTCCAGCAGATTCGTGTGATACATCGGAATGCCCATGAGTTCGTTGATGACTTCCTTGCCGTAGACACCCTGATAGCCGATGTTGTGGATGGTGAAAACGGTATGGATATTGTCATAGCCCTCCTGATACTTGTAGAAGATCTGGTAGTAGACGGGGGCGAGGGCAGTCTGCCAGTCATTGCAGTGGAGAATGGTCGGCTTGAAGTCGATGACGCGGAGCATTTCGAGGATGGCGCGGCTGAAAAAGACGAAGCGTTCGCAGTCGTCATAGAAGCCGTAGATGCCGTCGCGCTTGAAATAATACTCGTTGTCGATGAAATAGTATGTCACACCCTGATACTCCGCGGAGAAGATGCCGCAGTATTGTTTACGCCATGCAACATCGACGGTGATCGAGGTGATAAATGTCATGGTTTCGCGCATTTCGCTGCTGATGGACTTATAGAGCGGCACGACAACGCGGCAGTCATGGCCTTTTTCGTTGAGGGCGCAGGGCAGTGCGAATGCGACGTCTGCAAGGCCGCCCGAGGCGACATACGGTCTTGCTTCGCTGGATGCGTAGAGAATGTTCATAGATGGACCTCCTTTGAGGATTTGTGAAAATAACGAGTAAAACTTTTGTTATGAGGTCTTGTCAGGTTATCAAAATCTCAAAATGGGATTCCAAAGGGATACTATCCCTTTGACGGGGGTATGGGGGCAGAGCCCCCATAATTTACCTTAAATCTCCGCCCCTTTTCCGATGAACAGCGGATAACCCTTGGAACCTGTCAGCTGGCGGTCGTCAGAGATATTGACATTGCGGTCAGCGATGATATTGCGAATCGAACCGTCTGTACCGATCGCGCCGCCCTGCATGATGATACTGTCGCGGATGATCGTGTTCTTGCCGACCTTGACGCCGCGGAACAGCACACAGTTCTCCACTCTGCCTTCGATCATACAGCCGTCTGCGATCAGCGAATTCTTAATGATCGCATCCGAGCCGAAATGTACAGGTGCATTGTCCTTTGTGTTCGTGTAGATCGGAGCGGATTTCGTGAACAGCGCATTGCGCTTTGCTGTATCGAGCAGGTCGAGGTTTGCCTGGAAATAATCTGCGAGCGAATCAATTTTCGAGAAGTAGCTCTTGTGCTCATAACCCAGCACTTTGTAATTCGCATTGCGGTCGAGCAGAATATCTCTCCGCAGGCTGTAACGGTTGCGGCTCATGGATTCTTTTACGATCTTTCTGAGGAAATCCTTGCTCATCACGAACATATCCAGACCGAGATTGCATTCGCCCGTCATCGGCGGATCGACTGCAATATCCGTCACAAAACCCTTGTCATCGACTTCGAAGATCGTGGCGGCGGTACTGGTCGCCTGATCGTAATACCCCTTTGCATAGATCGCAGTAATGTCCGCACCGCTTTCGATATGTGCGGCGATCGCAGGACGGAAATCTATGTTCGTTACGACATCACAGTTGGACAGCACGACATAGCCGCAGGGTGCGTGCTCGACAAAACTCCAGATGTTCCCGAGTGCATCCAGTCTGCCGCTGTAAATTGTGGAACTCGTGTGGCTGAACGGCGGAAGCAGATGCAGACCGCCCTTTTTGCTCGCAAGGTCCCACTCTCTGCCGGAACCGATATGGTCAAGCAGTGAGCCGTAATTCCGTTTGGTAATGACGCCGACCTGTGTAATGCCCGAATTGACAAAATTCGACAGCGGAAAGTCGATCAGGCGGTATCTGCCGCCGAACGGGACAGAACCCATCGTGCGGTGTTTTGTCAGGTCAAGAATCGTATCGTCATGGATGCTGGCGAATACCAGCCCCAGAATGTTTTTATTTGTTCCCATGTGGATATTCACCCTCCTCAAATCGACTCGGAAAGAATCGCTTTCGGTGCGACTGTCTTTCCATCGCCAACAGTAATATTATGTCCGACAACTGCAATGCTCCACTCGTCGCGGTTCGGATAGTTTTCGGGCTGTTCACCGATGCGTGCATTTTCACCGATGACACAGTTTTCGCCGACGATCGCATACTTGACGACCGCACCCTTTTTGATGACCGTTCCGGGCATGACGATGCTGTAATGCACCTCTGCGCCCTCCTCGATGGTCACACCGCCGAAAATGACGGAGTTTTCCGATTCGCCGTGAATGACAGAACCCTCGGAGATCATCGAACGCTGGATCTTTGCGGTCGGTCCGATAAACTGCGGCGGCAGGTTTTCATGGCGGGAATAGATGCGCCACTCGGAGTCGTAAAGGTCAAGCTGTTCGTTCTCTGCGAGCAGGTCCATGTTTGCATCCCAGAGAGAATCGAGCGTTCCGACATCCTTCCAGTAGCCCTCGAACGTGTAGGCATACAGCCGCTCCCCTGCATTCAGCATCGCAGGGATAATATCCTTGCCGAAGTCTTTTGAGCCTGTGTTTGCATTCTCGTTTTCGATGAGATATTTCTTGAGCTTTGACCATGTAAACACATAGATACCCATTGATGCGAGGGTAGATTTCGGCTCCTTCGGCTTCTCGGTGAAGTCTGTGACGCGCATTTCATCGTTGCAGGTCATGATGCCCATACGGCTTGCCTCAGAGAGCGGTACATCCAGTACGGCGATCGTCAGGTCGGCTTTCTGTGCCTTGTGGAATGCGATCATCTTGGAGTAATTCATCTTGTAGATATGGTCACCGCCCAGCACCACGACATATTCGGGATCATAGCGGTCTACAAAGCTGATATTCTGGTAGATGGCATTTGCCGTACCCTCGTACCACGAAGCACCCTTGGAGGTTTCATACGGCGGAAGCACATGGACACCGCCGTTCATTTTGTCGAGGTCCCACGGCTGTCCGTTGCCGATATAGTCATTCAGCACGAGCGGCTGATACTGTGTCAGTACGCCGACCGTGTCGATGCCTGAATTCGTACAGTTGGAAAGCGGAAAATCAATCAGGCGATACTTTCCGCCGAACGGTACGGCAGGCTTTGCCATGTCATGTGTCAGGGCATACAGGCGGCTTCCCTGTCCGCCGGCGAGCAGCATTGCAACAACATCTTTTTTGATATACATTTCGAAGCAGTCCTCCTAGATTACAGTTCAGTTTCCTTTTTTGCTGCGGATTTTTTGGATGTACCGCGCTTTGCAGGCTTTTTCTCCGCAGGTGCTTTCTCTGCGGTCGGAGCCTTTGCGGCACGCGGCTTTCTGGGTGTGTAGCGGTAATATTGTACGGACAGCGGCGGCAGCGTCAGTGTGACAGACTGCTCAAAGCCGTGCATTGAATACTCCTCGGTTTTGACTTTTTTGAGTGCTGTGCCGCTTCCGCCGAATTTCACATCATCGGAATCGAACACCAGCGAATACGTTCCCTCGCAGGGGACGCCGATCTTGTAATTCTCGCGTCCGACAGGCACAAAGTTGCAGACTGCAATGATCTCATTGCCGTCGTCGTCGATTCTGCGGAATGCGATCACGCTCTGCCGATAGTCGTCATTGGAGATCCATGAGAAGCCTTCCCACGAATCGTCATTCTGCCAGAGGGCAGGCGTTGCGGCGTAGAATTTGTTGAGTGCCTTCGAGAATTCCAGCAGGGTGCTGTGGGCAGGGTAGTCCAGCAGCAGCCAGTCGAGTTCGGTTTTATAATCCCACTCTTTCATCTGTCCGAATTCCTGTCCCATGAACAGCAATTTCTTGCCGGGGTGGGCAAACATATAGCTGAGGAATGCGCGGTAGGATGCGAATTTCTGCTCATACGTGCCGGGCATTTTCTGGAGCATCGAACATTTTCCGTGTACGATCTCATCGTGCGAGATCGGCAGGACATAGTTCTCGGAGAAGCAGTAGAAGAACGAGAATGTGAGCTTTTCGTGGTTATACGAACGGTACAGCGGATCCATCGACATATAGGAAAGCATATCGTTCATCCAACCCATGTTCCACTTGAAATTGAAGCCCAGACCGCCCATGTCTGTCGGCTTTGTCACCAGCGGCCATGCGGTCGATTCCTCCGCGATCATCAGCACATCGGGATGACGGCGGAACACCTCCTCATTGAGTTCCTTGAAGAATGCGACTGCTTCCAGATTCTCTCTGCCGCCGTTGATGTTCGGACGCCATTCGCCGTCACGGCGGTCGTAGTCGAGGTACAGCATGGAAGCAACAGCGTCCACACGCAGACCGTCTACATGGAATTCATCCAGCCAGCAGCACGCAGACGAGATCAGGAAAGCACGTACCTCCGCCTTTCCGTAGTCGAATACGCGCGTACCCCAGCCCTTATGTTCCTGTTTGAGCGGATCGGTATATTCGTAACAGCAGGTGCCGTCGAATTCGTACAGTCCATGGGCATCTTTCGGGAAATGGGCAGGTACCCAGTCGAGAATAACGCCGATGCCTGCTTTATGGAACGCATCCACCATTTTGCGGAAGTCGTCAGGCGTGCCGAAGCGTGAGGTCGGGGCGAAATAGCCCGAGACCTGATAGCCCCACGAACCGTCAAACGGATACTCCGTCAGCGGCATGAACTCGATGTGCGTATAGGAAAGCGACTTCATGTACGGCACCATCTGCTTTGCAAAATCCACGTAGTTGAGCGGATTTCCGTCCGCATAGGTACGCCATGAATCAAAATGCACTTCGTAGACATTCATCGGACTCTTGTAGGGGTTGCGCGTCCGTTTTTCCGCCTGCCATGCGTCATCTTTCCAGACATACTTGGAGTCGTAGATCTTGGACGCATTCTGCGGCGCGGTTTCGAAATGTCTGCCGTAGGGGTCGCTTTTCAGCAGGATCTTGCCTGCTTTCGTTTCAATGCTGAATTTATAGATCGTATACTGCGGCAGGGCTTTGACTTCTGCCGCCCAGACACCGTCCGCGATCTTCTCCATCGGATTTGCGCCGCGGTCCCAGTCGTTGAAATCGCCAACGACCGATACGCTGACAGCGTTTGGTGCCCAGACACGGAACACAGTACGCTTTTCCCCGTCCCTGACGAGCGTATGTGCGCCGAAAAACCGCCATGCTTCATAATTCTTACCCTGATAGAACAGGTGCAGCGGGAACGAATCGGGATGATTATTTGCTGAACTGCTCATAAGATTCCTCTCAAAAAACACCGCGCCGATCATACAGACGGCGGATGTTTTCTCCTTTCTCTTTTTGTGCAGGGGGATGCCTGCCGAAAAAGCAAATGGGCATAAGAATGCCCGTCTGCTTTTCCATATGTTTATTTTAACATATCTTTCGAAATGTTGCAAGCTTTTCACCAAACATCCCCTGAATTTCTATGTATTATCCAATTCCTGTATCAGATATTCTGACACCCTGCACAAATAACAAGAGGAATTCATTGCCGTTTTACTATGAATTTGCCATAGCTGTTTCAACATTCCGCAGACGGACGTGAAATACAAGCTGCCAGTACCGTCACATCGTCAGGCGGCGCACCCTTTGCATCGCGCTGTGCCTTTGCACAGACTGCGTGTGCAAGCGACTGCAAATTCCGTGCGCCGTCCAGAAGCTGCTGCCGTATATACGGGAAAATCGCCTCGTCCAGACCGTCCGACAGCAAAAACAGATAGTCCCCTTCGTCCAGTTTCAGCGTGGTTGTGTACGGCTCCGCCTGCGGCAGAATGCCGATGGGGTTGGTCGCCGCCTGACAGACCGTGACACGGTCGCCGTGCTTGACAAGTGTCGGACCTGCGCCGTATTTGTAGATGGTCACATAGGCGTTGTCGGTGTCGATTTTCGCAATGTCCAGCGTTGCAAAGCGTTCGTCGCCCGACTTTGTCAGCATGACTGCATTGATGATACGCGCCGCATCCTCGCAGTCCATCCCTGACTGCACCAGCAGTTTCAGATTGCTGAGCACGATTTTAGAATCCACAGCGGCATCGCGCCCTGAACCCATACCGTCCGAAAGCGCAAGATAGAAATTCCCCTCGCTGTCCGAAAAGGTATCGAAACAGTCGCCGCACGGCTCGTCCTCATGGACTGCACACTGCGCCGCCGCGGTATCGACCTCGTAGCCGCCTGTGCTCTGGAGTATGAGCCGCTGTTCGTTTTTCCGCACCCTGACCTCGCGGCATTCGAGCGGGATTTGCAGCATTTCCTGCAAATAGTCGGTGACGGTTTCCGCCGAAAGCTCCTTGCCTGCCAGCAGATACAGCTCCACCGTCAGCCGCAGGCTTTCCGAGTACCGCACCGCCGCCGCACGTACAGGGATCCCGAACCGTTCGAGCATATCTGTCACACGGCGCGACTGTTCACGGTGATATTCCTCCTGCATTTTCTTTGCGCTGTGCCGCAGAAGCGCTTCCGAAATCTGCATCTGGGAAAACAAAAGTGTCCGTGTGTCGCGCAGTTTTGCGGCGTTTGCACGGACAAGCGCATTCTGCCGCTTCACACGGGAAAATTCCTGCGCCAGCAGTTCGGGTTTCAGACAGCCGTCAGGACAGTCCGCCGTTTCGTGCAGTCCGCCCTCCGCCATGCGGCGGAATCTGCGGCTTGTCCCCTCACAGTCGTTCTCCCAGCAGTCCGCGTGCCCCTCACATCCTGCACAGACGCTCTCGCTGACACGGGTTTCTGTCGGGCACGGTGTTTCTCCGCTGTCGAGCATATTGACAATGCGTTCTGCCGCACCGCGCACCTCAGCGATCGAACCCGACAGAAATTCCATTCTCGCCCCCGACAGATCTGCCAGATCACGGTCGGTATCCGCCCACTGCACCAGCGAATCCGCAAGCTGTGTTACAGGGAGAAATAAAAACAGCAAGCCGCCGATCATCCCGTTCACCCATGCGAGTGCGGCGGCGGAAGAACGCGCAGACAACAGCAGTCCAAAGCCGCAGACCGCCTGATAGATCGCCAGAACGCCGCCTTTATGCCACTTTCCGAACCAGCCTGCCGCCGCGCCTGCCAGCCCGATGACCGCCGCCAGCCCGACCGTTTCACCGTCCGCTAACAGCATCGCGCAGGCAGAGAGCGTACCGCAGAGCAGTCCGCCGACCGCGTGACAGCGTTTCGCAGCGGACAGCACCAGCAGTCCGATGAGAATTTGTCCGATGTTCAGCAGGAAGATCTGTGCGGAGCAAAACGCCGCCGCAAGTGCGAGGTAGCAGGCGGCACAAAACAGCCCGTCCGATTTGCGGATACGCAGGGGAAAGCCGCCGGCACAGCAATTTCTGACCTCCGCCGCACAGTACGCTAGTCCTGCTGTCAGCAAAACCGCCATACCCCAGAGCAGCCAGTCATTCCCGTGTATCAGCCCTGCAAACCCGAACATGACAACGGAGATCAGCGTACTTGCGCCTGCGATGGACGCGGCGAGCAGGGGACTTTGCCGCTCCCCCAGCACCCAGCGTGCCAGCACAGCCAGCACCAGCGCACAGATCAGCATCGGCGCGTGCGTAACGCTGCCGCTGAGAAAATAGGTGAACAGACTCCCTGCCAGCATGACCAGCGCATACAGCGGCGGCAGCGCGGCGGCAAAAGCAGTCGGCAGCGGTATCAGGATGCCGCCGAGCTTTGCGGAAGCGATCAGACAGGCGGACACCGCGCAGACAGAAAGGCGAATCGCCTGTGTTGTCTGCGGTTTTTGGCGGATTTGGTCGAGCAGTAACATAATCATTCCTCTTTCTGGGCGAATTTACAGAGTTGCCCTGAAAGATTATACCGCAAACGCATCGTGAAATCTGTCGAATCGGGGGAGCGTATCGGCGGAATTATTCCTGTTCGCCGAACAACAGCGCATACAGCACCGCCGTCAGCGGTACACAAAGGAGCATTCCTGCCGCGCCGAACAGTCCGCCGCCCACAACGACCGCCGCCAGCACCCATGTCGGAGGCAGTCCGACCGATTTCCCGACAATGCGAGGGAAAATCAGATTGCTCTCCGCCTGCTGCAAAACGATGACAAACAGCAGAAACCAGAGTGCTTTTTTCGGCTCTGCCAGCAGGAGAATGCCCACGCAGGGTACTGTTCCGATGATTGGCCCGACATACGGCACGATATTTGTTATACCGATAATGACACTCATCAGCACGGGGTACGGAAAGCGAAAAATCACCATCCCGAGAAAGCACAGTCCGCCTAAGATCACGCTTTCGGTCATTTGTGAGGTCAGGAACCGTTCGAACGTACTGCCGACAAGCCTTGCGGTGTCGCAGAGGCGGCTTGTCCGTGTTTCACCGAGCAGCCGCGTGCAGATGCTTGCCGCCTGCCGTTTGAGCCGTTCCTTGTCTGCGAGCAGATACACAGAAAATACCGCTCCGATACCGATATCCAGCAGACAGCCCAGCACCCCTGTCGTACAGGTATAGGCTTTCTCCATCAACCGCGGCAGAAGCTCCTGCAATTCCTCCTGCAATGCGGCAAGCTGTGTCTGCGGAAGCCATTGTGAACGGGAATCGCCGCCCGTCAGCCGCTCCGCAAGTCCCGACAGATTGGAAAGGTAAAACTGCAAATTCTCGCCGAGCATCACAACGGAATCCACAAGCTGCGGCAGGAGAATGCAGACGATACCCGTCAGGATCAGCAGGGCGAGCAGGACACTTGCGGTGATCGCCAGTATCCGCAAAGTCTTTTCGGGGAGCGGCTTTCTGCGCTTTTCAAAGAATGCAGTCAGATCGCGGAAAAATCGGCTGTACGGACGGTTCAGCACCAGCGCGAACAGCGTCCCCAGCAGCAGCGGCCGGAGTGTGCAGAACAACATCCCCAGCATCTTGAAAAATCCCTCATACCGCAAAATGACAAATGCCGCCGCCAGAAGAAGAATGCCCCCGCCCACAAAAATGCGGAAGCGTTCGTCCGAAAACAACAGGAATTTCCGCGGTTTCTGCATATCCGTTCACGCTCCTTTCTTCTGCGGCGGCATTGACCCGTCAGATGCTCATGCGAAGCTGATTGACAAATGCCGCAAGATGATTCCATGTTGTGCGGTCAACAATACCTGTTTCGGGGAGACCTGCGATCTGCTGAAATTTCCGTACTGCGTCGGCGGTCTGTGCGTCATAGCTGTCGGTTGGGGATAATTCGGGGAGATTGCGGTAGCGGCGCGACAACAGCCGCAGAAGCATCTGTACAAATCCGACCAGATCGCCGCGGTCACCCTGCTGTAAAACGAAATTCCCTGTCGGGAAAACGACCAGCGGTACGGGCGCATCGGTCAGGCTGTGAAACGCGGATACGATACTGTCCCATGTTTCGGTATTGATCTCCCCCGTCACAGGCAGACCGTTCGCCTCCTGAAAGGCGCGGACGGCAAGAGAGACCTCGGGGGTAAATTCATCGGACGGCACCACAGCAGGAATCCTGCTGTCGCGCTGTGCGATTCGGTAGAGCAGTTCGGTAATTTCCTGAATATGGGATTTTTTCTGTGCATCGGTATAGACCATAGGAAACCTCCTGACTTCGCTTATGTACCCTGTGCGCGGATGATATACCCCGGAGCCTGATAGGGACGTTTGCCTGCGCCGCATTGAATTTCGCCGTAGATACCTGCAATGGCATCCCATGTCACCGCGCCGACAATGCCCGTCACATTCAGTCCGTATTCACGCTGAAACGCCTGCACCGCCGTTTTGGTCAGCGGCCCGAAATAGCCTGTATCTGTTACGGCAGGCACCGCGCTGTCAAACTGGGAGATATAGGTCAGGTATTGCTGCAAAATACGCACGTTTTCCGAGGTAACGCCCTCGCGCAGCACCTGATTCGGGTAGAGTCTGACACAGGGATCGGACGGCTGTGATTCCAGAATGCCCAGATATGCCGCGTAGAGATCATTCCATGTGCGTCTGTCCATGATGCCCGTCTGCGGCAAGCCGTAGGTCTGCTGAAAAGAGATGACCGAAGCGGCGGTGTCGGCATCGTATTCGCCTGTGATCTGTATGGGCAGCACCGAAGCATAGTATGCCCCGACGACTGCGAGATAGTACTGGAAAGAGCGCACATAATTGCCGCTGTCGCCCTCGCGCAGCACCTCGGGAAAATCACGGGTGATCTCCTCGATGCTCAGCCCCTCCGATTGCAGTTCCGCAAGGTGCTTGACGCTTGTGTAGATGTAGGAAAGCTGATACCATGTGGTTTCGTCCACCTCGCCCGTCTGCGGCAGGTTGAAAATTTTCTGGAATGTCCGCACCGCTTTTGCCACCAGCGCATCATAGATCCCGTCAATTTCGGGCAGTTTGGGAATTTCAGGAAAATTGCGTGAAATGCGGTTGAGCTGGGTTTGGATCGTCTGGACATCTCTGCCGACCTCGCCCTCGCGCAGTACCGCATTCGGATAGGTCGGGGATGCAATGCGGATGTCCTCGGATTTCACGAGAATAATATCATTCCCATAATAGTGCTGTAATATTTCAAACGGCGTTTTCCCCTGATTGGCAAGTGCGACCGTTCCCCATTGCGACAGTCCCGCACAAGTCACGGCATCGCCGTCGCAAAAAGCCGCAAACAGCGGTTCTATATTGTTTTCGCGCCGAATATAATAGGGGAACAGTTCATCGACCAGATGGCTGATGTTTTCAAAAATTTCTCTGCCGTAGACAAACGCCTGATCGTACTGTGTGGAGCTGGTAATGTCGAAATGGTAACCTCTGGCGCGGTACCACTCGGTATAGATTCGGTTCAGCACATAGGAAATAATAACGTAAATATTCGCACGCAGCGCATTCTCAGGCCATGTCGGGTAGATCTCGCTGGATGCGACATTTTTGATGTATTCGGGAAAAGATACCGTCACATTTTCCGCACCCGAATCGGGTGTACCCAAGTGGACGGTGACAGTTTCGGGGATAAAAGGTTCTCCTGACAGCATTGTATCACATCCCCTTTCTCAGTCCTGCGGCATCGGATTATAGAATGTCACGCCGTCTGCCGCCTGTTCCGTTTCCGCGCCCGATGGCAAAGGGATCAGATCAAACGTCTGCACCGACACAATATCGGGGAAAACAGGGATACTGCGGCTGCGCTCCCGATAGTACCCTTCTGCATACACTGCGGCATCGTAGTGGAATGCGGCAGGGTTTCTCTGGTCTTCGGAGGGCGGCGGTGACGGTACCTGCACATTTGCAATTTCGCCGCTGATACCCGTGACCTGTATCGACAGCAGTTCTTCTGTGCCGTCCGCATTTTCTTTTGTGATGATGACTGTCGCACCGCTGACAGGACGCGCACCCTTTGCCGTTGTGACACGCACACGAATCGTTCCCATATGTTCTTCTGCGGCAGGCAAAGCATTGTCCTCCGTCAACGGCTTCGGTGCATCCGCAGGGGGATTTTGTTCTTTTGCCTCTATCGGCAGCTGCTTCTGTGCCGTCTGCGTGCGGTACATCCGCAGCAGTTCTTCTCCGTACTGTTTTGCGGTGTTGGTGAATTCCTGTTGATTCATCTGCAAAACCTCGCTTTCTGCATCATGTTCCATTGTATGCACAAAGCCGCAGATACTTGACAGCAGAACGAAAAAATGCTATGATTGGGATACACTTATATAAAGAGGAGTATTGTGTATGAAATTCGATCCGACTTTACGCTGCTGCAAACCAACATTCGAACGCATCAAAGCAATTCCGAAGAACAATGTTCAGAAATCAATCCCGCTTGTGCTCCTGATATGGTTTGTTGTATTCACCATCGGACAGCTCTTGGAATTAATGGCGATCGCGGGCATGAAACGCTCGACGGAAGATACACTTCTGCTGTTGTATCTGACGATTTTTGAAACGCTGGCCATTTTGCTGTTTTGTGTGGGAGTGGAAAAACGAACATTCCGTTCGCTGGGATTCACAAAAAAGCTCGCAGTTCCGCATTATCTGATCGGCGTTGTACTGGGTGTCGCAATGCTCGGCGGCTCTGTGCTGATCGCAAAACTCTGCGGCGCTCTGAGCTTTCAGGGCATCGAACAGAATATCGCGTGGGGAACACTTGCGGCTTATCTCGGCGGCTGGCTGTTACAGGGTTTGAGTGAAGAAGTCGTCTGCCGCAGCTATCTGCTCTGCGACGTGGGCACACACCATAAACCGTGGACGGCAATCGTGGTGAGTGCGCTTGCATTCATGGCTCTGCATCTCGGAAATCCGAACACCTCGATCGTTGCATTTCTCAATCTGTTTTTGTTCGGTGTATTTGCCGCGCTGCTCTTTTTGCGGACAGACAGCATCTGGATGGTTGCCGCTGTGCACTCCCTCTGGAACTGTGCACAGGGCAACATCTTCGGAGTTGAAGTCAGCGGTATGGAAATTGAGGCGGCGATCATACGGTTTTTGCCCGTGGAGGGAAAAGACCTCATCAGCGGCGGTGCATTCGGCATGGAGGGCGGTCTTGGTGTGACTGCGGTCATGCTGCTGGGCATTGCTGTTTTGCTGTTTGATTACCGAAAAAATGCTGAAACCGTTTCTGCTGCTGAGAATGCGGCGGCAGAAGCGTAACTGTTATCGTTCCATCGGAGATACCTATAAAAGGAGGTCTTTCTTTGGCATTTCCTGATTATGCAAAAGCCCTGAAAATGGGTGAAAAACAATATCGTCAGGCGGTTTCGCGCGGCGCATATCCTTACCTTCCCGTATTGGAGGACCTGCTCCGCAACTCGCCCGAAGTTTCCCGTGTCGTCATCGGCAGAACCGAAATTCCCATCTCCCTCATCGCAGGTACAGCCTCGGAGGAACGTACAACTGCCTTTGCGTCCAATTTCATGCCTTTGCTCGGTTCAGATACCGAATTTGCGACAAAATGGTCACTGCTTTGTGACAGCGTACAGGAGGAGGGACTGCGCGACCCGATCACCGTCCTCGAATTTATGCAGCGTTTCTATGTCATCGAGGGCAACAAGCGTGTCAGTGTTTCCAAGTATTTCGGTGCGGTCACCATCGACGCCGTTGTGACGCGCGTCCTGCCGCAGCTCACCGACAGCACCGAACATCAGCTCTACACCGAATTTATGGAATTCTACCGCGAAACAGGACTCTACGAAATCGAAATGTCCATCGTCGGCGGTTTTCCGCGTCTGCTCGCCGCGATCCCGTCCTTTGACGAACGCACGGGGAAACCCTGCGCGTGGTCGGACGATCTGCGCCATGATGTGAAATTCCTCTACTCGGTGTTTGAACAGCACTATTTCGCAAAGAACGGACAGCGGCTTCCGCTTGTTGCAGGCGATGCTTTTCTCCATTTGCTTGAAATCTACGGATATGCGGCATTTGACAAGCTGTCTTCCGCCGAGATCCGTCAGAAGATCGACCGCGTCTGGACAGAATTTCTCGTTCTCGCGGAAGCACACCCCACCTCGCATATTCTCTCGCCGACAGACGCTTCCCACAAGGCTTCCCTGACAAAAATACTGCCGCTGGGCGGACTGGTCGGCAGTCAGGTGCTGAAAATCGCATTCCTCTATCCGAAAGATCCGCAGTTTTCCAGCTGGTCATACAACCATGAGATCGGACGGCGGTATATCGAGGATGTGTTCGGAGATGCCATCTCCATCAGCTCCTATATCTCCACAGAGGATGCCGCCGAAGTCATTATCGAACAGGCGATCGCAAACGGATGCCGCGTCATTTTTACCACCTCTCCGATCTACCACGCAGTCAGTATGCGTATGGCAGTCGCACACCCCGATACCATTATCATCAACTGCTCGATGAATACCGCCTACCGACAGCTCCGCACATATTATCTCCGTATTTACGAAGCAAAATTCCTCGCAGGCATCATCGCAGGCGAAATGACCGAAACCAACCGCATCGGCTATATTGCAGACTATCCGATCCTCGGTACGCCTGCATCCATCAATGCCTTTGCGCTCGGTGTCAAGCTCGTCAATCCGCACGCAATGGTCTACCTCGACTGGTCTACATTTGAAAATCACGATCCTGTTAAATTTTTCCATGAAAAAGGCATCGACATCGTATCAAACCGCGATATTTTCGCGCCCGATGCACAGGACACGGATTTCGGACTGTACGGTATCTGCGACAACATCTCGTTCCGTCTTGCCGCACCTGTCTGGAACTGGGGGCGGCTGTATGAGGAACTGGTGCATTCGGTGCTGATCGGTGCATGGAAAAACGATGCCAACGAAAACGAAAAGCAGGCACTCAACTATTACTGGGGCATTTCATCGGGTGCGATCGACCTTGCATATTCCACACAGCTTCCGAGCGGCACACAGCGGCTTGTCAAACTGATGAAGGAACTAATGGAAAAAGACCGCTACCAGCCGTTTACGGGAACATTGTTCTCTTCGGACAGACGGTGTATTGCCGAACAGGATGTAACGCTGACACCCGATGAGATCATCCATGCAGACTGGCTCTGCGACAATGTCAAGGGACGGATTCCAGAAGCTTCTGAACTCAACGATGCCTGCCGCAGTTTTGTTATGCAACACGGACTGAAAAACGGTGTATAATACTTTTGGAAAGATGATTCGGGAGATTCCGTTTCCCGAATATCACACATCCTAAAAAAGAAAGAAAAACGATCGGAAAGGGTTTCACCTATGAAAATTATGGTAATGTCGGATACAGAATCCGCCTCCCTCTGGGACCATTATACACCCGATAAACTCAAAGGCATTGACCTCATCATATCCTGCGGCGACCTGCATCCGCATTATCTCTCATTCGTCGAAACCTTTGCCAATGTTCCTTTGCTCTATGTCCACGGCAACCACGACGAAAAATATGCCGAAACACCCCCTGACGGCTGTGAAAACATCGAGGACGATATCTATGTCACCGAAAACGGGATCCGCATTCTCGGGCTGGGCGGCTCGATGCGCTACCGCAAGGGCGATCACCAGTACACAGAAGCACAGATGCAGCGGCGCATTCACCGCCTGAAAATGAAACTCTGGCGGTCAGGCGGCTTCGATATTCTCGTCACGCACGCCCCTGCCAAAGGATTCCATGACGCAGAAGATCTGTGCCATCAGGGCTTCGAAGCGTTTCTCCCCCTGCTCGAACACTATCAGCCGAAATATTTCGTCCACGGTCATGTACATATGAACTACGGCGGAAAAACACCGCGCCTGAGCCTTTTGAACGATACCGTCGTGATCAACGCCTACCGTACTTATACATTTGAATACGGCGACGAAAAACTCCGCGAGGAAGCACTCCGCTTTTCCAAATAATTTTCCAGCGAAACAGTTGCATTTTTCTCGGAGATGTGCTATACTAAAACGGTATGTGAATTCAAACTCATAAGGGGGATTTCTCTTGCATCTGAATCAGACGGTTTCGAAGAAATTCGACCAGCTCGAAGCACTCATCGGCAATACACCGATGCTCGAAATCACATTGGAATACCGCGGCGAAATTCGACGTGTCTACGCAAAAGCCGAAGCTTATAACCTCAGCGGCAGCATCAAAGACCGCGTTGCACACTACATCCTCAAAAAAGGATACCAGACCGGCGAGATCAAAGAAGGCGACTATATCGCAGAGGCGACCAGCGGCAACACCGGTATCGCGTTTTCCGCAATGGGTGCCGCACTCGGCAATCCAGTCGTCATCTATATGCCCGACTGGATGAGCATTGAACGCCGCAACCTCATTCGCAGCTACGGCGCAGAAGTACGGCTCGTTTCTGCGGAACAGGGCGGTTTCCTCGGCTCGATCGCGCTGACGGAGGAATTCGGCAAGCAAAACGGTGTGTTCCTGCCGCGTCAGTTCTCCAACGAGGACAACGCCGAAGCACACTACGAAACCACAGGTGCAGAAATCATCGAACAGCTTCGTAAAATCGGAAAAACCGCAGACGCTGTCGTTGCAGGTGTCGGCACAGGCGGTACCGTCATGGGCATCGGCAGACGGCTCCGCACCGCCAATGCAGACTGTGCGATCTTCCCCCTCGAACCCCTCAATTCTCCGACGCTCTCCACAGGCACAAAAGTCGGAAAGCACCGCATTCAGGGCATTTCCGATGAATTTATCCCGCCGATCATGAAGCTCGAAGAAAGCACGGGCATCGTTTCCGTGGACGACATCGACAGTATCCGCATGGCGCAGATGCTCTCCCGCACATTCGGTCTGGGTGTCGGCATCAGTTCGGGCGCAAACCTCCTCGGCTGTCTGCTGGCAGGCGACCGCATCGGCGGCGACAAAACCATCGTTACCGTTTTCGCAGACGACAACAAAAAATACCTCTCGACCGACTACTGCGAGGAGTTCCCCCTGACAGATGACTGCATGACCGCAGGTATCAAATTGCTGGACGTCCGCTCTTGGGTATAAATATTCACAAAACTTTCATGTGATTTTCTACATAATATTTCATAAATCCTCTTGACAATTTAAGCAATGTTGTGATATAATAACAACAGAAACCGAAAGTTAGCTTTCGGCGAACAAGGAGGATTGCACATGAAACTGAATATTATGGCAAAAAAGATTCAAGTCGGTTCCGGCTTCACAGACACAGCGCAGAAGAAGCTGAACCAAAAGCTCGACAAATTCTTTGAGGATGAAGCTGAAGCAAAGATCAGCCTTGCTGAACAGCGCGGACAAATCGTTCTGGAACTGACCGTCAAGGCAGGCAGCATGATTTACCGAGCGGAGCAGAGTGCCGCCGACAAGAACGACGCACTCGATACTGCGATCGACAAGATCATCCGTAAGATCCGCCGCAACAAGACAAAACTTGGCAAGCGAATCAAGGAAGCTGCACTCGCAGAAAACTTCGCGGATGTTGTTGAGGAACAGACCGAGTACAATGTCATTCGTCACAAGACATTCCGTCTGCACCCGATGAGTGTGGAAGAAGCAATTTTACAGATGAATATGCTGGGACATTCCTTCTTCCTGTTTATGAACGGGGAAACCGGTGCAACGAGTGTTGTATATCGTCGTGAAGACGGCGATTATGCGGTGCTTGAACCTACCGCTGAATAAAAGCCAATCAAAAAGCGCATTCCGCGATGGAATGCGCTTTCTTTTTGTCGGTAAAGTTGTATCTGCGATGCATTCACAATGGAGCTCCGCTCCAAACCTCGCCAAAGGGTATGATATACCCTTTGGAATCCC
>JAKSPL010000024.1 GCA_024404815.1 Oscillospiraceae bacterium | reverse complement strand
CTATCATTCGTGCTAAAATGGGATTCCAAAGGGACAATGTCCCTTTGGCAGGGGTTTGGGGGCAGCGCCCCCAAGAAAAGCCCTCCTCACTCCGGAATCGGAATATCGTCAGGATAGCGAACGATCGTGATGATCGTGATGTTGTCCTTGCCGCCCTTGTCGAGCGCGAGCTTGACGAGCATAGAGAGCCTGTCCGGCATTTTCTTCGGCTGTGCGAGGATCTCCTCGATTTCCAGGTTGGAAACATAATCTGTCAGACCGTCCGAGCAGAGCAGCAGTACATCGCCGCAGAGCAGTCCGTCCGGATACACATTCACCTCGGGATTCGGGTCGTCGTCGAGATTGCCGATGACAGGGAGAATAATGTTGCGGTGGCTGTGAACTTTCTTCTCCTCGCTGGTGATCGTACCCTCCTCGTAGAGCATTTGTACAAGTGTCTGGTCGCGGCTGAGCTGTTCAAGCACACCGCCGCGGTAACGATAGATCCGCGAATCTCCGACATTCATGCAGTGCATCGCGTTATCCTCATCGAACGCTGCGCCGCAAAGCGTAGTCTGCATATTTGCCGTATCGCGGTGATCTCTGGTAGCATCTGCGATTTGTTTGTGCACATCGAGGATTCTGCGTTTGAGATTGATTTTCTTGCTGTACTTGATTTGTGAAAGATATGTCAGGCAGGTTTTCGAGGCAAGCTCACCGGCTTGTTCTCCGGAAACACCGTCGCAGACCGCTGCAAGAAACGGAGCCTGAATGCCGATTTGCTTTGCACCCTCGGTCATGACCTGATGGTGCAGCAGCATTGCATCCTCATTATGCGGCATGATGCCTTTTTCTGTGATGCCACAGCAGTAATACATAGGAGAAGAACCTCGCTCTCTCGGAGAAATAATTCGTCCATTTTATTATACGGGAATTCTCTCGGAATTGCAAGGAAGCTGACTTTACAAACTTATGACAATTCAGCAACAAACCGCAGGATCTCAGGATGGGTGAACTGCTGTCGGTTCGGCGGTATTCAGCCGCAGCGAACGCTTCGGTCTTGGAATCAGTCCGAAGCTGATCTCAAGGGCATAGTCCACCTGTTTCATTGCGTCTGTCGGGACAAATCCCATGCGTTCTTTGAGACGTTGTTTGTCGATCGTGCGAATCTGTTCGAGCAGAATGACGCTGTCTTTTGTAAGTCCGCAGCTTGCGGCGGTGAGAGAAATATGTGTCGGGAGTTTTGCTTTTTCGCGCTGACTGGTGATTGCCGCAGCAATGACCGTCGGGCTGTACCGATTCCCCACATCGTTCTGAATGATGAGAACAGGGCGGATGCCGCCTTGTTCCGAGCCGACAACAGGGCTTAGATCGGCGTAATAGATTTCGCCGCGCCGTACTGTAAGCATTTTCCATCTTCCTTTCCGAATTCTGTTTGCCGTCCGCGATACTGCGGCGGTGTATGAATAGCTTGCCCGAAAAACGGCAGAGCTAAACATTTCTGCAATGACAGAATATGTCGAAAGGAGGGGAATGGTGCAGGGGAGGCGGATTATTGCACCAATGCGCGGTATTTCAGCACTTCGCCTGTCTGGGCGTGGAGCTTGACTTCGTATTCGTAGTCGGCGGTCTGAAATTCAAATTCATAGACATAAGCCGCCTGACTGCGTTCGATTTTCGCTTTGGAGAATAGAATTGCGGCTTTGGCTTCATCGGTGAGTCCGCCCAGTTCCGCACGCTGAAGCGCGATTTCCTTGGCGTTTGTCAGTCCGATAAATTCGGAAGAATCAGCGGGAACGGGAATGGTATCAACAATGTTGACGAGTCCTGTTTCGGCATCGAGTTCGACAATGAACTGTGTGCCGTCCTCGATCGTAAAAGCAAGCAGATACACTTTTCCGTCGAGTTTTTCCTTGGTGAAGATGACGGACTGTACGGCGGCAGAATCCTGAATGCCTGCGCGGAGGAGTGCCTGTTCTTTTGCTTTTTCGATGGAGATAAAGCGGCTGGTGTCCTGCTGGACGGCGTCCTTGACGGTATATTTGATGATCGTGCCTGTTTTGGCGAGGAGCGATACCTCATATCCTTTGCCCTGCGCGTCAAGAAATTCCAGCTTGAAATAGTAGGTGCCATTGTCGTTGTCGAGCTTTTCTTTTGTAAATATGGCATTTTCCAGACCTGCGCAGTCGAGCGCGATGGCGCGTACCTCTTCGAGCGGAACAAAATCTTTCGCATCGAGCGTTGTGTCGGTTTCGGTCGTCTGGAAGTCGATGAGCGTGCCGCTTTCAGCGTCAAGGATATATTCGTACTGGGTGCCGCCGTTGTCGAGAAAAATAATATCGTAGCTGACGGGCGTGGTGTCCGTACAGAGTTTGGTCTTGATAAATGTCGCAGATGTTTCGGAAACGTCTGCATAGTCGAGCACCTGTGTCCGCGCCTCTGCGAAATCCAGATAGGGCAGTTCGGGGAGTTCCGTGTCGCCCTCTTTTTTCGGGACAAACAAGCCGTTTCCTTTCTGGGACTGCATATCTGCGTGTTTTTTCTCAGAGAGCAGAAGTGCAGTAGAGGCAACAGCCAGCAGAAGCGGCAGGGAGATCATCAGTGCTACACCCCAGATGGGCAGTCGGACAGTACGGGCGGAGTTGTTTTTGTTCTGAACAGGTTTGCGGTCAGCGTTGTAGAGTTCGTCCGCGTTTTCGCGTGAGAATTCCTGTACCTTGCCGCTTTTCCGTACTTCGATTTTCCGTATCTGTTTGGAATTCGATACTTTTTCGGCGAGGGCGTCCCGCATCTCGTTCAAATCGTTTTCTGTGGGTGCCAAGGCATCAGCCGCCGTTTGAAGGGCGTTCCAGTCGGGGACATCGCCGTTTTGCGAGAAGGTCAGCCGCCGCATGGCAGTTTCCAGTCTGGGCGAGAGTGCGGCGAGTGTGCAGTCCAGCACATCCGACATTTCTGCATCGGAAAAGCCGCAGAGCCGCATTGCACAGAGCTGTCTGTCCTCATCGGGCAGCCGCAGGAGTGCCGAAAGCGGAGAATCTTCGGCAAAGTCGATGGTGTCGGTGGCGTCCGCCTGTGAAATATAGTCGCGCAGAAGCTGTGCCGCCCCTGCAATTTTCAGCGTGTCGGCATCTGCCTGTTCGGGCTGAGTCGCGGAGAGTGTCCGCAGAGCCTGTACAGTCAGTTCCTGCGCGGAATGTTTGCTTCCCAGCAGGAGCATTGCCATACGGTAGAGAACTGATGTTGCCTGCAAATAGCCTTGCTGCATTCAAATCCCCCTCTCTTTGTTTCGTTTCCCAATTCTAAAATATCAGCAGAACTGCGCTTTTGCTGCTGCGAGCAGGGCGCATTTTTCGTTTGGCAGTCTGCCGTCTATGACCTGTTCGAGGAGTGCGTTCAGGGTATTGCCGATTTCTTTTCCTTTCGGAATGCCGAGTGCGATCAGGTCATTGCCTGAAATCGCGAGTTTTTTGAGCGTCAGACATTCGTCTGCGGCGGCGAGTGCATCGAGCATCGCCAGAAGTTCGTCCGACTGTGCGACACGCTCCGCACGGTGGCATTCCGCCTGTGCAGAAACGTCTGCGCGGTGGAGCAAAAGCAGCGATTTTGTGTCCTCAAAGCCCAGTTTGCTGACGAGCCGTTTGAGGCGTTTTTCGCTGACGGGTGTCGGAAAGACCATATCGTGATGCTGCACCAGACGGCAGACCGTGTCGAGGGTTTTGCGGTCGCTTTTGAGACGGTGCAGACTGTTTCTTGCAATTTCCGTGCTGATCTCCGCGTGGGCATAGAAGTGTCCGCCGCGTTCGTCTTTTGTAAAAACAGCAGGTTTTCCGCTGTCGTGTAACAGTGCGGCATAGCGCAGGATCGGTTCGGGCGGTATGGCAGAAACCGCGTGGAGGGTATGCTCGTACACATCGTAGCAATGGTGCGGATTCTGCTGGTCAAAGCCGTACATCGGCTGTAAATCGGGGAGAATGGTAAACAGTACATCCGCGTATTCACGTAAGATTCGTTCCGCATCGACACCGCAGAGCAGTTTGGTCAGCTCCGCAAAAATGCGTTCCGCAGAGATACCCAGAAGCAGATCTTTCTGCGCGTGGATCGCGGCGGCGGTTTCCGGCGCAATGGTAAAATCCAGTACGGACGAGAACCGCAATGCCCTGAGAATGCGCAGACCGTCCTCGGAGAAGCGTTCGGAGGGCGTGCCGACACAGGCAATGCGCTTGTTTTGTAAGTCCTGTTGTCCGCCGAACAGATCTATGATGCCCTCAGACGGGTGATACGCCATTGCGTTGACGGTGAAATCTCTGCGTGACAAATCATCGCGGAGATTGCGTGTAAAGGTGACGCTGTCGGGGCGGCGGTTATCGGTATATGCCCCGTCGATGCGGTAGGTGGTGATTTCCAGCGGCATATGGTCGCGCAAAACGGTGACCGTGCCGTGCTGCAAACCCGTTTCGATGACAGGTTCATCCGCAAAGCAGGCTTTGGTCTGCTGCGGGAGTGCAGAGGTGGTCATGTCCCAGTCGTGGGGTGTTTCACCGCGCAGGGCATCCCTGACACATCCGCCGACAATATATGCTGAAAAGCCTGCATCTTGCAGCTTTTTGAGTGCATACTCCACCTGCGGCGGCAGTTGAATTTGTACCAGCATCAGAGGACAGCAGAAGCGTGCCGTGTGACATGGCATCCGACATTGACCGAAATCGGCAGACCTGCGATATGTGTGGGTGCCTGTTCAATGTTGACAGCGAGTGCGGTAACGGTTCCGCCGAAGCCCTGCGGCCCGATGCCGAGGCGGTTGACGGCGTTCAGCATTTTTTCTTCGAGTTCTGCATAGCGCGGCTTCGGGTTGCGGATGGCAACATCGCGGCAGAGTGCTTTCTTTGCGAGATACGCACAAAGTTCGAAGTCGCCGCCGATGCCGACACCGACTACGATCGGCGGACAGGGATTGCTGCCTGCCTTGCGGATGGTATCGACCACAAAGCCGACCAGGTCATCCTCCGAAGCGGCAGGGGTGAACATTCTGAGTGCGCTCATATTTTCGCTGCCGAAGCCTTTTGGACAGACATCAATTTCGATCTGTTCGCCTGCTACAATGTCGATGTGCAGAACGGCAGGGGTATTGTTGCCCGTGTTGACACGTTCCAGCGGATCGCCGACCACGGAACAGCGCAGATAGCCGTCCAGATAGCCTGCCGCGACACCGCGGTTGACGGCTTCGCGGAGGTCGCCGCCTGTGATGTGGACATCCTGTCCGACACGGAGAAAAATGACCGCCATACCTGTATCCTGACAGATCGGCAGACCTGTTTCGCGTGCGGCGTCGAGGTTCGCACAGAGATCGTCAAAGACACTCTTGCCTGCTTCGGACTGTTCCTTGTCTTTTCCGTCTCGAATGCAGCATTCGAGGGATTCGGGGAGTACCTTGTTTGCCTGAATACACAGGTCACGAATCGTTTTTTCAATCGTATCTACATGAATTTCACGCATGATGAAATATTCCTTTCAAAATCAGAATCAGCCGCCCAGACGGAGCATTTCGTCCAGACTGTGCCGTGCCTGCGCCGCGATTTCAGGCTGAATGTCGAGCTGGGGTGCTGTGCCCTGTGCGATGTCCGTCAGCACGCGCTCCACATCGGAAACCGTGGTGATGCGCATATCGGGGCAGATGAGTTTTGTGGAGATCGGATAGAAGCGTTTTTCGGGGCACGCAAGCTGTAACTGCATGACGATACTGACTTCTGTGCCGATAATGAACTCTTTCTTGTCAGAATTTTTCGCATATGCGAGGATTCCTGAAGTTGCGCCGACATAGTGTGCCATATTGGAAATGACGGGCTTGCATTCGGGATGTACCAGCAGTTCCGCATCGGGGTGCAGGGCAACTGCGGCTTTTGCATCATCGAGGGTGATGCTGCCGTGGTAGGGGCAGCCGCCGCGGACGAGGTGCAGGATCTTATCGGGGCACTGCGACTGGACATAGCCGCCCAGATTGCAGTCGGGGATAAACAGGATATGCTTCTGCGGAAGATTGCGGACGATGCCGAGCGCGGAGGACGAGGTCACACAGACATCGCAGACCGCTTTGATCGCCGCTGTGGTGTTGACATAGCAGACCACGGCGCAGTCCTCATATTTCTGTTTTTCCGCGAGGATCTCTTCGGGGGTGAACTGTTCTGCCATCGGACAGCCTGCGAGCGGATTGGCTTCAAATACCATTTTTTCGGGATTGAGCAGTTTTGCGGTTTCTGCCATGAAATGCACACCGCAGACCAGAAGTTTTTGCGCATCCGATTCCTTTGCGGCGGTGCTTAATTTGTAGCTGTCGCCTGTAATATCCGCAATTTCGAGGATTTCAGGGGACTGGTAGCTGTGTGCGAGAATGCAGACACCTGTCTGCTCTTTGAGTGTCCGAATGGAGGCTTGTACTTCTGCGAGCGTTCTCATTTGGATGCTTCCTCACTTTCCGTATTTTCTTCTTTTGTTTCAGGTTCTTCCAAAGGTACGTCGATTTGAATGCCTTCTTCCTCTGCCTCTTTCGGCAGAACAGGAACAGGCGGATTGTTTACGTCCATATAATGTTCTGTTTCATAGGGAAGTCCTCTTGCGGTCAGGCGGTCGCGCAGGAAATCCGATGCGAGCGTAAAGAGTGCCGCAAACAGCGGGATAAATGCGACCATGCCGATAAATCCGAACAGACCGCCGCCGACAAAGATGGCAAACAGCACCCAGAATGTCGGCAGACCAAGCGAACCGCCGAGGATTTTCGGACCGAGAATATTGCCGTCGAACTGCTGTAAGACCAGAATGAAAATTGCGAACGGAATGACTTTGGAGGGTGTCGAGAGAAGGATCAGAACACCGCTCGGAATCGCACCGATGATCGGGCCGAAGAACGGGATGATATTTGTGATGCCGACGATCAGCGAGATCAGCGCGGCGTATGGCATTTTCAGAATGGTCATACCGATGAAGCAAAGCATTCCGATAACGAGCGAGTCCAGAGATTTGCCTGTCAGGAAGTGCATGAAGCTGTAACTGACATGGGAGCTGATGCTGAGAATTTTGGCAACGTGTTCACGCGGCAGGAACGCATACATCAGTCTGCGTGTCTGCGCCTGAAATTTTTCTTTGTCATAGAGCAGATAGACCGCAACGAGAATGCCGAGGAGGAAATTCTTCATGGCGTTCACAACGGTGACTGCGCCGCTGGTAATGGTGCTGAGCAGGTCGGCACCGTCCGAGAGGTTTTCGAGTTTCGGCTGGAATTCGTCTGCGAAGTTTGCGAGCTTGCTCTGAATGGTTGTCCAGCTTGTGGTCAGCATTCCGTACATCTGGGGCTGTGTGTGTTCCAAGCCCTCGATGCGCTTGCTGACCCATTGGCTTGCGGAGGTCATGTAGTCAGGCAGGCTGAGCATCAGGCTTTTCAAGCTGCTGTAAAGTTCAGGGAGCAGCATGGCGATCAAACCCGTGAGTGCGGCGAGCAAAATGAGAATACTGCCTGCGACACCCACAATGCGGACGACGGTGGGGTGCGGCTTTTTCTTTTCGATGAGCTTTGCCGCCTGCTTTTCGAGCCAGTTTTTCATCGGTGTCAGCAGATAGGCGATGACCAGTCCCCAGATGATGGGAGCGAGGACAGAAAGAATTTTCCGAAGAATAGCGGTGAGCGCAGAAAATCTCCAGATCGCAATGCCGATGAGCAGACAGATCGTGAAGATCCAGATGATCATAATGCCGACAGACCGCTGTCTGTCGTTGATACGGAGTTTCATGTAAAAAAACAGCTCCTTTATGATTGTAATTTGCCCAAAAGAGCGTTTGGGAATACCTTATTATATTATACATGAAACTGATAAAAAAGAAAAGCCTTTTTCAAATAATTGTGAAAAATGACCAGATATGCAAAAAGAATCCTGTCGGAACGTGAAAATTTGAAAAAAAGCATAAAATTTTTCAAAGTGGGCTTTTCAAGTCCGAAGTTTTATGCTATAATGTTATATGTATCGCCGCAGGGAGAGGACTGTCCGTTTTCAGGCCGTCCGCCGTCTGTGTGCTAATTCCAGAACAAACGGAAATGGAGCAGATATCAGTTATGCGAAATGTGAAGCAACTCGCAATCCAACAGTATTTAACATCCAAGGGACTGAATCCGCCGCAGCAGGACGCTGTCACGACGGTCAACGGTCCTGTCAGCGTGCTTGCAGGTGCAGGCAGCGGCAAGACCACAGCCATCGTCAACCGCATCGCATTTATGATGCAGTTTGGTGACGCATTCTACGGCGAGGGCGCACCGCTCTCCAAAGAGGAAGAAGCAGAGCTTGCCGCATATGCAGACGGAAAACAGCCGATGGATGCAAACCGGCTCGCCGAATTGACTGCGGTCAATCCGATTCGCGGCTGGAATATTCTTGCAATCACCTTTACCAATAAAGCGGCAGCGGAGCTGAAAGCCCGCCTGGAAACGATGCTTGGTGAGGAGAGTGCCGCAGATATCTGGGCGGCGACTTTCCATAGTGCCTGTGTACGGATCCTCCGTCAGCATATTGACCGTCTGGGTTACGATAAATCGTTTACGATCTATGATAAGGATGACAGCCAGCGTGTAATCAAGGCTTGTCTGGAAGATCCTGCGGTTTCGGATCCCATCAGCGGTGCAGGCATTTCGGAAAAGGCATTTCCGCCGAAAACGCTGGTCAATGAGATCAGCCGCGCCAAGGACAGACTCATGACACCCGAAGAAATGGCAGAAGAAGCAGAGGGCGATTTCCGCCGCATGAAGATCGCAACGGTCTACCGGATCTATCAGGATCGTCTGAAAGCTTCAAACGCACTTGACTTTGACGATATTATCGCGCTGACGGTGCAGCTGTTCCGCGAATGTCCTGATGTACTGGAAAAGTATCAGAACCGCTGCAAGTATCTGCTGGTGGACGAGTATCAGGATACCAACAAGGCGCAGTATGAGCTGATCCGTCTGCTCTCTGAGAACCACAAGAACCTCTGTGTTGTCGGTGACGATGACCAGAGTATCTATAAATTCCGCGGTGCGACCATCGAGAACATTCTCTCCTTTGAGGAACAGTTCCCTGCGTGCAAGGTCATCCGCCTCGAACAGAATTACCGCTCGACCAAGAATATTCTCGGCGCGGCAAATTCCGTCATCGCCCACAACGAAAACCGCAAGGACAAGACACTTTGGACTGCGGGCGAGGAGGGCGACAAGATCTACTGGTACAAGGCGCAGGATCAGAACGATGAAGCGAGCTTTATCGTGGATACCGTGCTGGACGGCGTGAAAAACGGCGGAAAGTACGGTGACTATGCGATTCTTTACCGTACCCACGCGCTCTCCAACAGCTTGGAGCGGCACTTGGCACAGGGCAGCGTTCCCTACCGCATTTACGGCGGTCTGCGGTTCTATGACCGCAAGGAAGTCAAGGACATTGTCGCTTACCTCTGTGTGATCCATAACAACAACGACCTGCTGCGGTTCAGCCGTATCATCAATGAACCGAAGCGCAGTATCGGCCCGCAGACACTTGCCGATATTACGGGCATTGCAGGCGATCTGAAGATCTCTCCGATCGAAGTATTGCGTACCGCAGGCGACTACCCTGTTTTGCAGCGCAAAGCCGCGTCGATGCGTTCCATCGCAAAGATGTTCGACCAGCTGACCGCGATGTCGGAGGAGATGCCGCTGGATAAGTTTTATGATGTCGTGCTGGAAAAGACAGGCTATGTCGAAATGCTCGAAGCAATGGGCGACGAGGGACAGGCAAGACTCGAAAACGTCATGGAACTCAAAACCAGCATCATGAACTATCTCGAAACGACCGAAGAACCGTCCCTGAACGGATTCCTCGAAGAGATCTCCCTGTATACCGATCAGGACCGCGCAGACGAATCGCAGGATGCTGTCACGCTGATGACGATCCATGCGGCAAAAGGTCTGGAATATGAGAATGTATTCCTGCTCGGTATGGAGGACGGTATTTTCCCGAATGCACGCTGTGCGGACAGTCAGGAAAGTCTCGAAGAAGAACGCCGTCTTGCATATGTTGCGATCACCCGTGCGAAGAAGCATCTGTATGTGCTGAGTACCAACCACAGAATGCTGCACGGTCAGACCTCGCGCAACTTCACTTCCCGTTTCCTGAAAGAAATAGAGCCGTCGTTTGTCGAAAAGCACGACAGTACGGTGATCCCGCATTCTGAAATGCCCGACCAGCCGATGACGGCGGTGCATTCCATCACCCTCCAACAGCAGCTTGCACAGGCAAAACAGCGCGAGAAAACTGTGGAGAATCTCGATTTTGCCGCAGGCGACCGTGTCCGCCACTCCGTTTTTGGAGAGGGTACGGTGCTGAGTGCGGAAGCAATGGCAGGCGACTGTCTCCTCGAAATCGCATTCGAGAAGGTCGGCACCAAGAAAGTATTGGCAAAATACGCTCGTATCCGCAAGATTTCCTGATGCGGCGGCTGCCTTGATTCCAAGAAAGGGGATACTTTTGAGCATGACTACACCAATCAAAACTGCCAATACTGCGGAATTCGGTATCGGCGACTATCTGAAAGCTGCAAAAACGGCAGTCACCAGCGAAAAAGGCAAGCGTGCGATGGCAATTTTCCGCTTTGTGCTTTCGCTTGTTTCGATTTTCTATCTGGTCGGAATTATCAAGCTTGCATATTATAGTGTATTTTATGACCTTGTGATTCCTGCGGATATGCAGACAAAGTTCTGCTGGAGAATCTCGTTTATCTGCCTGTTCTTCACGATCATTCTGCTGTATACCAGAAAACAGTTTATCACAAAGCTGTCGATCATGTTATCCATGCCGTTCCACTTATTTATATTTCTGATGAATTATCAGTATCTGGTTCTGCTGATTCCGATGACGATCATGATTCTGCTGACCTACCTGTTCAGCGGTGTCAAGGAGGGGCCGAAAACGATTTTCGGTGCCATCTATGTGATGATCTACATTATCGGCACATTCCTCTTTTTGGCGGCAGGCAAGCTGCTGACCACGACTTCTGTCGAAACAATGGTTGAGGACGGCGTTTCCGCAATGGGCACCTACCGCTATCAGGTCACGCAGGTCGATGACCATGCAGACGGCAGTACCTACCTGACCATCGAGCCGAATACCATTGACCTGCTGATGAGTGACTGCAAGCTGATGGTCAAGGGCTACAAAAAGCGTGTCTATGTCAAGCGTCCTGTGACCGATTTCAAGGTCGGCTGGACGACAGAAACACGTTCCAACATCACCGACCAGATCCTTGCCATCAACCCTGATGCGGAGTTCACCCTCAACAGCGAACAGGTTGAAATGCTGGGTGTTTCCGATACGTTCCATTCGGAATATACGGTTGGCAATATGAATGTTTTCCAGCGCAGAAAACTCGGCATCTGCATCGAAAAAGACCTCATCGGCGAGCAGACAGCGGAGTCCGAAGGGCTGACACTCTACGAGGCAGAAGACAAGATCGACCTGAACTACGAACAGATCAAGACAGCAGGTCTGAGTGTTTCCTACGATGCAAAGCTTGCAGAACTGACAGATGCAGATCTGGCGGCACTGGGCGTTCCCGAGGAATGTGATGTGCTGGTGGTCAACGGCAAGATCGTGTTCCGTGAGTACACGGCTGTTCTGGAACGGACGTTTGATCCGTCCAATGTGAATTTCGAGAGCTTCCTTGACTGAGAAGCAAACGGCGGCGGCATCCCGTTTCTGACGATACAGGGGATTTTTTCGCAGAAGTTTTTCGGGGGTTCCGCCTGCATAACAAACGGTCTTTCGGGATTCATCCGAATCTCAACAGATACATAAAATGAAATGATTTTTTTAAGGAGGGCAATTACCAATGACCTATTACATCGGTGTAGACATCGGCACAAGCGGCACAAAAACGGTGCTGTTTGACGTAAAGGGAGCAGTTATCGCTTCCGCAACAGAGGAATATCCGCTTTATCAGCCCCAGAACGGCTATGCAGAGCAGATGCCGCAGGACTGGGCAAATGCAGCGCTTCATACCATGGCGGCAGTTATGCAGAAAAGCGGCGTCAACAAAGAGGACGTCAAGGGCATCGGTCTTTCGGGACAGATGCACGGTCTTGTCATGCTCGACAAAAACGGCGAGGTGATTCGTCCCTCAATCATCTGGTGCGACCAGCGTACCACGAAAGAATGCGAGGAGATTACCGAGCGTGTCGGTGCAGAGCGTCTGATCGAGATTACCGCAAACCCTGCGCTGACCGGTTTTACCGCTTCGAAGATCCTCTGGGTCCGCAACAACGAGCCGGAAAACTACGCAAAATGTGCACATATCCTTCTGCCGAAGGACTATATCCGCTATATCCTGACGGGCGAGTTCGCAACCGAAGTGTCCGACGCTTCCGGTATGCAGCTGCTGGACATTCCGAACCGCTGCTGGTCGGATGAAGTCCTCGAAAAGCTCGACATCGACAAGAACCTGCTTGGCAAGGTCTATGAATCTCCTGAAATTACAGGCACACTCACCGCACAGGTCGCTGCACAGACAGGACTTTGCGAGGGAACACCTGTAGTCGGCGGTGCAGGCGACAACGCGGCTGCTGCGATCGGCACAGGCGTTGCTGAGGACGGCAAGGCATTCACCACCATCGGTACGAGCGGTGTTGTTTTTGCACACAGCTCCGCGATTTCGATTGACCCCAAGGGCAGAGTTCATACCTTCTGCTGTGCAGTTCCCGGCTGCTGGCACGTTATGGGTGTCACACAGGGCGCAGGTCTGTCGCTGAAATGGTTCCGCGATAACTTCTGCGATGCAGAAAAGCAGACCGCAAAGGGCATGGGCGTCGATGAATACTATCTGATGGACAAAGAAGCGGAGAAATCTCCGATCGGTGCAAACAGACTGCTGTACCTGCCTTATCTGATGGGTGAGCGCACACCGCATCTGGATGCAAATGCAAGAGGTGTGTTCTTCGGTCTGTCCGCAATGCACGAAAAGCGCGATCTGCTTCGTGCAGTCATGGAGGGTGTCACCTACTCGCTCCGCGACTGTCTCGAAGTATTCAAGGAAATGAACATCACCGTCAATGACATGATGGCTTGCGGCGGCGGCGGTTCTTCTCCGCTGTGGCGTCAGATGCTCGCAGACCTCTACTGCTGCCCGATCCAGACGCTCGCCTCCAAGGAAGGCCCTGCACTCGGCGTTGCAATTCTCGCAATGGTCGGAACAGGCGCGTATGCTTCCGTACCTGAGGCTTGCCGTGCAATCATCGCAACCGATAAGACCTGCCAGCCGAATCAGGACGCAGTTCCTGTTTACGAGCAGTATTATCAGCTCTACCGCAAGATCTATCCTGCACTCAAAGACCGCTATGCGGAGCTTGCAGCACTCTGATTCTTTGCATCTCAAAAAATAAATGTAAACGGAGGGGAAACCAATGGAAGTCTACAATGGGTGGCTGGTGGTAAACAGCTATTACAATCCTGCGAAATTTCGCGCACTGTATAAGGTATTGCAGGAGTCTGCCGAAAAAGCAGGCCTGCACTATTCGATGTGGAGCTCGGACGCACTGCCGACGATTATCGGAAGCAAGTGCCGTGAGCCGAAACCTGATTTTGTGCTGTTCTGGGATAAGGATGTCCTGCTTGCAAGAGCGATGGAACTTTCGGGACTGCATCTGTTCAATTCGTCCTCGGCGATCGCCGCAGCAGACGACAAGATTCAGACCGCGCTGAAGCTCGCCAAGTATAACATTCCGCAGCCTGACACCATCCCTGCACCGACTTGCTTTCCGGGCTGCAAGCGCAACCCCTCCTCCGCTGAACAGGCAGGCAGAATTCTCGGCTGGCCGCTGGTCATCAAAGAGAACAAGGGCAGCTTTGGTCAGCAGGTGTATCTTGCAAACAACCTCGCCGAAGCGACCAAGATCCTGACACATATCGGGGAACGTGACTGTCTGTTCCAGAAATATATCTCTGCCAGCAAGGGCAAAGATCTGCGTGTGACCGTCGTCGGCGGCAAGGTCGTCTGTGCGATGGAACGTCACGCGGCAAGCAACATGGAATTCCGCTCGAATATCGGACAGGGCGGCACAGCAACCTCCCGTCCGATCTCGCAGCTCGAAGAAAAGCTTGCGCTCGCCGCAACCGCTGCGCTGGGACTTGATTTTGCAGGTGTAGACATTCTCCTCGGCAGAGATGAGAATGAACGCTATGTCTGTGAGGTCAACTCGAATCCGCAGCTGCAAAGTACGATCGATGCCTGCGGCGTGAACCCTGCAACAAACATTATGTGGCATATCCGCAACTCCATCAAGAGCCAGACGGATGACGCTGTTCCCCCTGTGGAAGGCTGATCTTGCAGCCGATGACAGAAAAACAAGGATGGCTGGTATACCATCCGATTGACATTCCGCGCAATCAATGGTTTATCGCGGAGCTGATGAAAAATGCGCAGCTTCATGGGATTTCTATGAAGCTGCTTTCTTCGCAGGAGATACCGCCTGCGGAGTGTCCCGCATTGCTGGTCAACCGCAGCCGTGACGCTTCCTGGTCACGCCGCTGTTCGTTGCACGGTGCCCGTGTGATGAACAGCACGGCTGTCACAGAAATTACGAACAATAAGTTTTCTACGTTTCAGTTTTTACACGGGGAACATGGCATTCCGATGGCGGAAACGGTTTTGTACACCGCCGAGGATGCTGAAATACCGTCCATTCCGATGCCCTTTGTTGCGAAGCCGCTGGACGGCCATGGCGGCGAAGGGGTAGCATGGATCGAAGATCCCGAACAGTTTGAAACATACAAAAAGACGCATCAACTTCCATTTCTGTTGCAGGAACCGATGGCGACAGGCTGGGATGTGCGTGTGTATGTGCTGGGCGGCGAGATCTACAAGGCGGTGCTGCGAACTTCCGACCGCGATTTTCGCAGCAACTTTTCGCTTGGCGGAGATGTTTCCCTGTATACACCCGATGTACCGATGCGTGAACTGGTACGCAAGGTGAATCAGGTGCTTCCGCTTGATTTTGCAGGTGTCGATTTCCTGCGGCATCCCAACGGGGGATATGTAGTCGGGGAAATCGAGGACGCAGTCGGCTGTCGGATGCTTTACAGCCTGACCGACTGCGATCCTGCCGCAGATTTCATGCGGTTGGCAGCAAACTCTATCTAACCGTGCGGACACTCAGAAAGGGTTTCTTATGAAGATTCGAACACACAAGCTGCTGGCAGGAATGCTGTCGCTGTGTCTGGCTTGTCCTGTGACGCCGACAATGACGGCTTCTGCGGCGGAAACTGAGATCACTGTGGAGGTTCCGCAGTCTGTACAGGCAGGAGAAACCTTCGAACTGGAACTCTATGTCAAAGGCAATCAGGGCTTCACCTCCAGCGGATTTACATTTGAACTGGGTGAGATCCTGATGCCGAAGCTGGATGAAAAGCAAAATCTGATCTATCAGAACGGCGAGGGCTTTGTGTCGCTGATGGGCTTTTTCAGATACAATCCGGAAAACAACGTAATGGCGTATGGCACGATGGGCAACGAGGACTGTACCGCCGATGGAATGCTTTCGTCAATTTCGGTATATGTTCCTGAGGGCACACCGATCGGCAGCTATGAGATCCCGTTCACGATTGATAAAATCAGCAATTCGAAACGGGAACAGCTGTCAGCAACGGCTGCGGAGTCGTTCGTGCTGAATGTTGCAGAGGCGGCTGTCACCACGACAGAAACCACTACGACCGAAATTACTGCAATCGAAACCACTACGACAGAGACGACAACGGTGGAAACAACGACGATTGAATCCACAACATTGGAAACAACGACCACAGAAACAACGACCATAGAAACAACAACCACAGAAACGACGACTGTCACAACGCAGTCTGTTCCTGCGCTGCGTCTGTATGCAGAGGCGGAGAAAGCGTGTCCTGACAGCCAAACGAAATTGAAGCTGATGATGGACGGCAATGTCGGCTTTTTGACGATCGGGATGCGGCTGACTTTGCCGGATGTGCTGAAACCGCAGCTTGATGAAAGCGGCAAACCCGTTTTTACGCAGACTGATGCACTCGGTACGCTGATCTCGGTCACCTACAATTCGGAAAAGAATGTCATCGGCATTGATTCGGTCAGTCCAAAGGACGGCAAAGCAATCGCAGAGCTTGGAACGCTTTCGCTGATGGTCACAGACAAAGCGGAGATCGGTAAGAGTTACGACATTGGTTTGCTGCTGGACAGCTGTTCTTCCATGCAGAAAATCACCTATTCCAGCGACAAGACCGCACAGTTTACCGCATCCGAGCCGATAGAGCGCAAACTTTCCAAGACCGAAGTGACAATGGAATCCCAGAAAGATACTGTACAGCTTTTGCTGACGCCTGCCCCTGAAAACGCAAAGGTGACATGGAGCAGTGAAGACCAGAACATTGCGACAGTCGATGCAAACGGTGTGATCCATGCCATTTGCAACGGAACGACAACAGTACACGCTGTTTGTCAGGGTAAGCAGTACGATTGTAAGGTCACGGTAGCTGTTCCGCTGCGGCTGAATTTGTATCAGCTATGGGGCGGTCCGGGCAAAACAGCGCAGCTTTTCACGATGCCGAAGATGTCGTACGGTATTCAATGGAGAAGCACCAATACGGACATTGTCACGGTGGATGCAGACGGTAACGCGGTACTGGTCGCGGACGGAGAGGCTTCCATTGTTGCAGAACTTGCCGGAAAGAAGTATATCTGTCCCGTATACGTCAAGAGTTATGTGCCGGGCGATGTGGACTTTAACGGCACGATCGATGCAGATGATGCAAACCTTGTTTTGCTGGCATATCTGACGACATCGGTCATGGGTGAAACAACGCCGCTGGATGCTTTTCAGGAATTGGCGGCAGATTATAACCAGGACGGTTTCCTGAACGCAGACGATGCGAACGCCATTCTGCTTTACTACCTTGATAACATGATGCAACAGTAATACAACAGCCGCCTGTGAAAACGGGCGGCTTTGTTTATACAGCCTTGACTTTCGGCTTGCGTTGTGGTATGATAAACATAGCGTAAATCTACGATAATTCACAGAAACGGAGTGATTATTATGCAGAATCCGAATGCTTTGGAAAGCCGCAAACGTCTGATCGCCGTTGCACGCGGCGATGCGCCTGCGGACCTTGTCCTGAAAAATGCCCATTATCTGAACGTATTTACGAATGAGTGGCTGGACGGTGATATTGCCGTTGCAGAGGGAAAAATTGCTGGTGTCGGCGGCAACTATGACGGAAAAGAGATCGTGGACGCCGCAGGAAAATGGGTTGTACCTGCGCTGATTGATTCCCATATCCACCTCGAAAGTACGATCGTATCGCCGCGTGAATTTGCGAAAATTGCGCTTGCACACGGTACGGGTACAGTCGTGACTGACCCCCACGAGATTTCCAATGTCATCGGTACAGACGGTATTCGCTATATTTTACAGGCGACCGAAGGACTGGGACTGGATGTCCGTGTGATGCTGCCGTCCTGTGTGCCTGCGACACCGTTTGACGAGAATGCAGGCGCACTCTCCGCAGAAGATATTGATGAATTCTACGAGAATCCGCGTGTTTTGGGACTCGCAGAAATGATGGACTATGTGGGCGCATACAGCAGTGACGCAACGATTGCAAAAATCACCGCCGCCCATGCCCACGGAAAAATTGTGGACGGTCATGCGCCTGCGCTGACGGGGCGTGTGCTGGACGGCTATGTTGCCGCAGGCATCTATTCCGACCATGAGTGCGATAATTACGAAAATGCGTTGGAAAAGCTGCGCAAGGGACAGTATATCATGATTCGTGAGGGTACTGCCGCACGCAATCTTGCAGCACTTTCTCCGCTGCTGACACCGCAGTACGCTTCGCGCTGTCTGTTTGCAACGGACGACAAGCACCCGAACGATTTGCTCGAAAAAGGACATATCGACTACATTATCCGCCAGTGCATCAAGGCGGGTATCGACCCGATTCTTGCCATTAAGGCGGCGACCTGCAATGCGGCACAGTATTTCTCTCTCCGCGGCAAGGGCGCAGTCGCGGGCGGTTACGATGCAGACTTGCTGCTGCTGGACGACCTGAACAGTTTTGCGATTGCAAGCGTCTGGTGCGGCGGTGTTCTGCGTGCGGAACACGGCAAAACCATGCCGCTGCCGACACCGGCTGTGGACGAGAAATTGCTCGAACGTGCGAAAAATACGATGCACGCAAACACGATTTCTGCGGAGCAGCTTTCGTGCGGAAAACAGCCTGTTATCGGCTTGATCGCAGGAGAACTGCTGACGACGGACTGCGGTGTGGCAGAGAATATTGACGTATCTGCTGATATTTTGAAAGTTGTAGTCGTTGAACGCCACAAGAACACAGGACATATCGGCATCGGCTATCTGAAAGGCTACGGCTTAAAGCGTGGCGCGGTCGCTACGAGTATCGCCCACGATTCCCACAACATCATCGCAGTCGGAACGTCGGACGAGGAGATTTGTGCGGCGGTGAATCATCTGATTGCGGCGAAGGGCGGAATCTGCGTTGCGGACGGCGAAAACGTAACAAAACTGCCGCTGGAGATCGGTGGACTAATGACCGAAACACCGATGGAACAGGTCAATGAAATGCTGGAAAATGCGAAATCTGCGGCGTATGCGCTGGGTGTAAATCCGCAGATCGACCCGTTTATGTCGCTGTCATTCCTGAGCCTGCCTGTGATTCCTGCGCTGAAAATCCTCACCAACGGCGTTTTTGACGTCACGACATTCTCGTATCGGGCGTGAGCTTTTCTTGTAGTCTTTTTCTGATTGCTCGCAAGTGATACCCCTCAAAAATAAAAAACGGCACGAACGACATTCAATTTGAACGTCATTCGTGCCGTTTTTTCGTATTATCGTACAATTCCGACACCGTAGAGGTAAAAATTCTGCTCAACGACATTGAGCGTGACACGGTGCGGACGGGATGTATCTTCGTCGAGAATGACCAGCGGCATGGCATTGCCCCAGCCATAAATCGAATTTCCGTGAATGATCGACTGGTTCATCCACGGGTGGGAGACCTCTTTGCCATCGACCAGCACTTTTGCACTGCCATATCCGGGGATGCGATGCGCTTCAAACATTAAAACGATCGCTTTTGCTTCGATTTCCAGTACCCATTCACCGTCAGGCGCAGTCCCTTTCCAGATGGTCGGGTAGTATGCTTTTTCTCGCGGTTCTACGGAGAAATTCGTGTGCAGTCCTTCGATTTCACCAACGCTCAGCCACTGCATTTGCTCAAACGGGGCATCCAGCCACGGCTCAGGCATGACAAACGGTTTGAAATCCTTGCATTCGCGTGCTTTTTCAACCATGTGGAGCAGGCACTCCGCAAGCAGATGATGTCCGTCGGGTGTCGGGTGGCTTTCTGCATCTCCATATTCCTCCCAGACCAGCCGTCCATCTTCCAGCGGTGCAGATATTCCGCTCGGCAGGCTGACACACGGCAGTCCGTAATGTTCTGCGATCGGCCGCATGAAGCTTTCACAGCTATATCCTGCCTTACTGCGGACGATGAGAATGCAGACAATGGGCGGTTGGTCGCCGTGCAGAAGTTTCCGCAGCAGACTTTCGAAAGATAGGACGCTGTGACGAAGCGTTGTTTCATTGATGGCATATTCCAGAAAGACCAGATCGGGCTTTTTGTCGATGATTTCGCGCTGTGACAGCATATTGCCCTGTAAGGTGTCCATGCCTGCCGCGGCACAGCATACGAGTTCGGTATCATACCCCTGTGCTTTGAGTCCCTGTATGAACATCTGCGGATAGGCTTCCTGATAGATCTGATATTGCGCATAGCCCTCTGTGACTGAGCCGCCCATAAAGCCGACGGTCAGCTTTTTTTTCTGAAAAAACTGTTGCCACGGGAGATCAGTGCCGCAGGAAACCAGCGAATTTTCAACGATTTCTCGTCTGATTTCATTGGCTATCACGGGGCAGGCCTCCTTTGGTAATCTTCTCCTGTCATCCGCCATGTTCCAACGTCTACGAGCTGTTTGAGCAGGAGCGCATAGGCGGAGGCGGCTTTCGAGAGATACGCGCCGCGCTTCGCAATCAGCGAAATATTCGAGCAGGAAATAGCATCGGGCAGTGTATAATAATTCGGATGTGACTGGAAATTTCCGTAGTAGATGAGGGAATCCGGCACAAGTGCAATGCCCATATTGGCACAGACAAATGCAAACACGGTTTCGATCGTCTGGACGCTGTACGCGATTTTCGGATCAAAACCCGACTGCCGACAGACAGCGTTGAGCGTTTCACGGTCATATTCTCCGACATTTGCCGCAACGAATTCCTCGTCCTGAACATCGGAGAGGGAGATAGGCTTCTGCCGCAAAAAAGCAGGGGTAGCCTGAATAATATCCTTTGCGGAGAGCGGCGGCGGAAGCGACTCGCAGAGCGCATGGGCAGGGGAAACCGCAAGATACAGATGTTCTTCGGACAGCGGTTCGACATGGAACTGCTTGTCCTCAAACGTACCCGTGCCGATGGCAAAATCCAGTTCGCCTGCGATCAGCATATCTTTGAGCTGCCGCATATCCGCCTCCTGAATGGAAATGTGGATCTGCGGATACTGTGCATGAAATGCGGCGATGCTCCGCGCCAGCAGACAGCGCACACGGAAGGACGATGCGCCAAGACGCACCGAACCTTTCTGCATTCCCATCAGATCGGAGAGCGCGTTCTGCATATTTTCTTCCATTGCGAGGATCTGCCTTGCCCATGACACATAGAGCTGTCCTGCGTCCGTCAGCCGTATGGGGTTCTGGGAGCGGTCAAACAACTGGATGCCCAGCTGTTTTTCGACGCTGTGGATATACTGACTGAGCGACGGCTGTGTGACATAGAGCTTTTCTGCGGCTTTGGAAACGCTTTGGCAGTCCGCAACTGCGATGACATAGGTGAGCTGCTGTGTCGTCATAGACGGCAATCCCTCCTTTTTTCAGAAACTGTTGTGTGCAGATATCAGTTCGTTTTTTTCTGTCGGTAGCTTGCAAAATCAAATTTCACAAGGCTGTTGATAAAGTACAGCATCTCCGAGGTCGTGTGGATGAGTTTCTCTGCGGTCTGCTCGTCAAGCTGGAGCAGGAAGTCGGCAGGGTACCGCGCTTCAATATAGTAGTGGTTGATATTGGTTGCCGCAGGGAGATACTTGCGGAAATTCTGGTCATCCTGCATTGCCTGCTTCACAAGGAACGGCAGGTTGTGACCGTCATACAGACGGTGGTGCTTCCAGAGCAGAAATCCCTTGACACCCTTTTCGATGCACTGGTGGCAATGGAATGACACCTGATTGTAGCATTTGGGGTCTTCATTGAGCAGTTTTGCACAGCGCAGGTCGATCGCGGCATAGTAGAGCCAGTCGAAATATCGCTTGCTGTCGCCGTCACGGTATCCTCTAGCCATAGATTTTCACCCCTGTCTGTGCGATAGACCATGCAAAGGTACGTTCGTCCTGCGAGAGCGATTCCCATTCGCTTTCTTTATAAAGCACGAGGTCATAGGGATACTCGCAGTCCACCGCCGTATAGAGGAAGCATTCCAGCTCAGAAATATTGGCAGTATCATCGCTGACGATGAGTGCCAGCTTGAAACTGCGGAGTTTTCCCGTCTGGTGGTTGGTTTTATGGCTGATGAGATAGACTGCGAGCGGTTTGCCGAGTCTTGCGATCTCATCAGCAGTTGCTTTGATTTCAGGAAATTCCATTCTGCATTCTCCTTTCGGAATGATTTATGGTTCGGAAAAGCGGAGAACTGTCCGCATTCCGTCTTTGCCGCATTTTGTATTCGGAAAGATCTCCGTCGCATTTGCGAGGAATTCTTGAGGGTCGGGGAGTGACGGGCTGTAATGTGTCAGCCAGAGTTCTTTGACATTTGCAAGTTCTGCGAGTTCAGCCGCCTCAGAAAACAGCATATGTGCGGTTTCGACAGCTTTACCGAGCTTTTCGGGTTCGCCGTACATTCCCTCACAGATGAACAAGTCCGCACTGTCTGCATATTTCGCAATGGCAGGCACGGGGCGTGTATCCGTGCAGTAGGTGACTTTCAGTCCTTTTCTGGGTGCGCCGAGTACCTGTGACTGATGGTAGACCGTGCCGTCCTCTGCGGTGACGCTCTCCTGCTTTTGGAGGATACCCCAGAGTTTTTGCGGAATTCCTGCTGCTTTGGCGCGTTCCACATCGAATTTTCCGACACGCGGAAGCGTCACGCTGTATCCGCAGCAGGGGAGTGTGTGGCGGACAGGAAATGCGGTCAGAACGGCATCTCCGAACGGGAATGTTTCCGTATCTCCGTCCAGTTCGTGCAGTTCCAGCGCAAACGGCAGTTCGGGTGCGATGACGCGCAGGTTTGTAACGGTCCGTTCCAGACCGCGCGGCCCGATGACCGTCAGCGGACGGGTTCTGCCCTCGTTGCCCATCGACAGCAGCAATCCCACCAGACCGCTGATATGGTCGGCATGGTAATGGGTGATGCAGAGAATGTCGATGCCCTGAAACGAGATGCCTGCACATTTGAGCGCGATCTGTGTGCCCTCGCCGCAGTCTATCAGCATCGTACTGCCCTCTTGCCGCAGCCAGCAGCAGCAAAGCCAGCGGTTTTTGAGCGGCATGGTACCGCCTGTGCCGCCGAGTACGACTTCCAGCATATCGAAAGCACTCCTTTCTGTGAGGATTCTACCATTATAGTATACCGCATTTGGAAAGATTTGTCAATCAAAGCGGCAGAAAATCATGGGATGCACTTGCGTTTTTCGGGGTTTTGTGGTATACTGTTACCATATCAGAAAAGAAACGGAGACCTGCTGTATGCAAATCTATCATGCCATGCTGATGACCATGACGGGAGAACCGCCGTTTATGGGCAGCGTGACGGTCGAGAACGGAAAAATTACCGCGGTGACAAAGGGCGAAATTACGCCTTCTGACGGGGATATAGATGCGCAGGGCGGTTTGCTGCTTCCCGGTTTTATCGACGCGCATACGCATCTCGGCATTGTCGAGGAGGATATGGACTTCGAAGGGGACGACTGCAACGAGGCAACTGAACCGTTTTTGCCGCATTTGCGTGCCATCGACGCGATCAATCCCTTTGACGGCGGATTTGCAGATGCAAGACGGCGCGGCATCACGACAGTATTATCTTCCCCGGGAAGTGCCAATCCATGCGGCGGAACGATCCTTGCGATGAAAACCGCAGGAAAACTGGTCGATGCCATGGCAATCGCAGAGGTCGGTATGAAATTTGCGCTGGGTGAGAATCCCAAAACAGTCTACGACCACCGCGACGAAACACCCGTGACACGTATGGCGACTGCGGCGATTCTGCGCGAAGGACTGCGAAAAGCCAAACGGTATCAGGAAGACTTGACGGCGGCACAGTCCGACAGCGACCTGACTCTGCCCGAATTCGATATGAAATGCGAGGCGCTTCTGCCGCTGCTGAACGGAGAACAGCCTGCATTTTTCCATTGCCACCGCGCAGACGACATCGCAACGGCGATTCGCATCGCGGAGGAATTTTCATTGAAGCTGGTGCTGATCCATGCAACGGAGGGTTACCGCATTGCGGAGATCTTGGCAGAGAAGCAGATCCCTGCGATTGTCGGTCCGCTGATGGGCACACGCTGTAAGCCTGAACTGCGCGGACAGACCATTGCAAATGCGGCAAAACTGAAAGCCGCAGGTGTGTCGGTTGCGATCTGTACCGACCATCCCGAAGTACCGATCGCATATCTGCCTGCATCGGGAATTGTCGCGCAAAAGGGCGGTTTATCCGAGGCAGATGCCCTTGCGGCACTCACCTGTACGGCGGCAGAGATCGCAGGAATTGCAGATCGTGTCGGAAAGATTGCTGAGGGCATGGACGCAGATTTACAGCTTTATCCGAAGAATACCAATCCGCTCGCATTGGAATCCGAGCCGCTGTGGGTGATGATTGACGGAAAAACGGTAAATGGAACGGAGGAAATCCGAGTATGAACGATTATCAATATGGTACACAGGGACAGCAGATGCAGCAGCCTCCGCAGCAGCAACAGCAGGCACCTGTGGTCAATACGCCTGAGCAGCAGCGGAGAGTCCGTGCTGCGAATGCAGGAAAACGCTTCTGCCGAAATTGCGGCGGAGAGATTCAGGCAGGTGCAAGTGTCTGCATCCATTGCAAAGCGGTACTGAATCCTGTTGCCATTCGCCGTGCGCAGGAGATCGTCATGGACAGACAGGCGAAAGCCGACAGGGCGATGCTCCGCAAGTGTTTCTTCTTCCCGAAAAGGGGAATGGCGCTTTATAAGGCAAATATCGAACGCCGTCCGCAGGTCGCAGAGCCCTGCAAAAAAGCGGCGACCGCAGGCAAGATCTTCCGTGGAGTGCTGATGGCAGGAACAGTCTTAGCGATCTTGGTGATCATGCGGTATGGTTCGTTCCTGTTCTAAGGATTGACTTTTGCGGCGATTTGGTGTAAAATAATGATAACTGCGGTCGCGCAGAATGGTCGGGAGAAATGCTCCCGTAAAGTACGGATATTATAATGAAGGAGTATCAAATAAAATGACAGTTTTTGAAGAACTCAAACGCAGAGGTCTGATTGCCCAGACGACCGATGAAGCAGAGATCGCTGATCTGATCAACAACGGAAAGGCGACATTTTATATCGGTTTTGACCCGACTGCGGATTCCCTCCACGTCGGTCATTTCATGGCACTCTGCCTGATGAAGCGTATGCAGATGGCAGGCAATAAGCCGATCGCGCTGGTCGGCGGCGGAACGGGTATGATCGGTGACCCGTCGGGCAAATCCGATATGCGTAAGATGCTCACAAAAGAGGATATCGAACACAACTGCGAATGCTTCAAGAAGCAGATGTCCCGATTCATCGACTTCTCTGACGGCAAGGCAATGATGGTCAACAACGGCGACTGGCTGCTGAACCTCAACTATATTGATGTTCTGCGTGAAGTCGGCGCTTGCTTCTCTGTCAACAAAATGCTGACATTTGAATGCTACAAGCAGCGCATGGAACGCGGTCTGACCTTCCTTGAATTCAACTATATGATCATGCAGAGCTATGATTTCTACAAGCTCTATTCTGATTACGGCTGCAATATGCAGTTCGGCGGCGATGACCAGTGGGCAAATATGCTCGGCGGTACGGAACTCATCCGCAAGAAGCTCGGCAAGGATGCCTACGCGATGACCATTACTCTGCTGCTCAACTCTGAGGGCAAAAAGATGGGCAAGACCGAAAAGGGTGCTGTCTGGCTCGATGCTGAAAAGACCTCTCCGTATGATTTCTTCCAGTATTGGAGAAATGTCGGCGATGCCGATGTCATCAAGTGCCTGAAAATGCTGACCTTTGTCCCGATCGAGGAGATCGAGGAAATGGAACAGCATCTGGACAGCGGCAAGGCATACAACGATGCAAAGGAACTGCTTGCATTCGAACTGACCAAGCTTGTTCACGGCGAAGAAGAAGCACAGAAGCAGCTGGATGCCGCAAAAGCGATCTTTGCAGGCGGCGGCAACAGCGACAGTATGCCGACTACGACCATCTCCGCAGACGAACTGACCGACGGCAAGATCGGTCTGCTGACGCTGCTGGTCAAAACCGGCTTGGCATCCTCCAATGGTGAGGCACGCCGTTTGGTACAGCAGGGCGGCATTACTGTCAATGATGGAAAAATCACCGATGCAACAGCACAGATTGCAATGGACGGCGAAGTCATTGTCAAGAAGGGCAAGAAGGTCTTCCACAAGGCAATTCTCGGCTAAGCATTCCAAAACAAGGAAAGGAGAATCTGTCCTATGCAGCAGGATGTCGCAGCGCAGCTTCAACAGATCTTTACAAATTGCGAGAATTGTGAAGCGCACGGTTACAGCGTATCCATTCAGGGGAAAACCATGCAGGATTATCTGCGGTTCATGCTCTTGAAATTCTTTGTCTATCTCGGCAGCAGCAACGGCAATATCTCTGCGGACGAGATCGCATATATCAACGATGCACTCGGCTATATGATGTCCGCAGAACAGATCGACCGTTTCAATGTCAGCAGCAAAATCACGAAATACAGCCTGAAAGACAGCGTCATTACCCTGATGATGCCGTTTCTGAAGCTGGATCTGGAAACCTCACCGATGGGCGGTATGAGCCTTGCCCTGATCGAATTTCTCAATCAGGCAGGATTGGATTTCATGACACTCGACGGCGGAAAACCCGATCCGTTTGTCATGCGCGATTTGTCCGCGCTGATCCTGACACTTCGGAATTTCCGTATGGAATACATCACCAACTGGGAAGCGATGGTCAGAGAACAGCAGCGGCGCGAAGCGATGAAAAATCGTCCGAATTTCCCGAACGGCGGAAATTCGCCGTGGGGCGGGCCTCCGCAGGGGAATCCGAACTTCAATACACCGCAGAATCCGACCATCCGTCCGATCACTCCGCCGAAACCGCAGCAGCAAAAGGAAAATGCACCGCAGTTTGCGTCAGTACAGCCGACAAATCCCGATGCAGACCTGACACTCGACGAACAGCTTGAAAAGCTCAATGAGCTGACAGGACTGGAATCGGTCAAGCAGGATCTGAACAGCCTGATCAATCTCATCAAGGTACGGAAAATGCGTGAGGAACGTGGTATGCCACAGTCGGCGATCTCTCTGCACATGGCATTTCTCGGCAACCCCGGCACAGGTAAAACAACGGTCGCACGTATCTTGGCAGGCATCTATAAGAGTCTCGGTGTACTGGAAAAAGGACAGCTTGTCGAAGTAGACCGTTCCGGGCTGGTTTCAGGCTATGTCGGTCAGACCGCGATCAAGACCAAAGAAGTTATTGATTCCGCAATGGGCGGCGTGCTGTTTATCGACGAGGCGTATGCCCTCACAAGCGGCACGGGCAAGGGCGATTTCGGACAGGAAGCAGTCAATACGCTCCTGAAAGAAATGGAGGATCACCGCGATGACTTTATCGTCATTGTCGCAGGTTATTCCGATCTGATGGAGGAGTTCCTCGACAGCAACCCGGGACTTCGTTCGCGTTTCAATAAGATCATTACATTCCAGGATTATATGCCGGATGAACTACTGGATATTTTCAAGAGCATCTGCACGAAATCCGGAATGCAGATGACAGAGGAAGCAGAGGACTGTGTCCGCGAATTCTTTGTGGAACGATGCGGCATGAACCTGAAAACCTTTGCAAATGCGCGTGATATCCGTAATTTCTATGAGCGTGCCATCACCAATCAGGCGAACCGTCTGGCGAAGCTTGACAAGGTGACAAATGCCGCGCTGACGACCTTGACGATTGACGATGTTAAGGATGTCGAACTGAATTGACGGGGATTTCTTGGGGGCGCTGCCCCCAAACCCCTGCCAAAGGGACATTGTCCCTTTGGAATCCCATTTTAGCACGAATGATAGCATAGTAAGGGCGGAGATTCGGTTCTTCGCCCTTTTTGTATGCGTACACCGCGAAGCGCAATAAAAGTTTCGCTCAAGCCTTTTCAAAGGCTTGCGGAGTCCAGAGGCGGCGCCTCTGGTCGCTGTCCGCAGACAGCGAAACACCCTGAAAACTGAACGGCACGAAGTGTTTTGTGGGGGACGCTGTTCCCCTCAACCCTGCCAAAGGGACATTGTTCCTTTGAAATCCCGTTTTTTCAATAACGAACGCATACAAAAACGCCTTCTTCCTATTCACGGAAAGAAGGCGTCTTTTTTAGTTGGAAGTGCTTGCTGTGGAGCGGCTGCTGCCTGTTGCGGCGGTCGATGCTGCAGCTTTGGAGGCTGTGATATTCAGCTTGTAAGAACCGCTGACCCATACCTGATTTGCCTTTTCGGGGAGAGTGAAGCTGACGCTTCTGGAGAAGGTGCCTTCTTCCTCGATCGGATCATTATACAGGTTGATGGAGGCGGTAATGTCATCCGCGGTGATTTCGGCAACCTGTTCAGCAGGGCCGATCAGCGTGACCTGAATGCGTCCTGCCTGCACCTGATAGTCGAAGTTGGATGCATTGTTGATCGGTTTGACATCCTTGGTATTGATCCAGCGGGTTTCCGCAACAAGGTCGGTTTCGTCCAGCGAGAGGTAAACCGAGCCGAGATTCGAATTGTCCTCGTAGCCGTCCTGCAATTCCACGGGAATTTCGATCTGACCACCGAGGGAGAGTGCGGAAAGCGGCACTCTGCCGATGCACAGGACATCGAGCTGGTCGAGCGCGTTTTTGTCGGCGTAGTCCGTTGTTTTGATGTTCATGGAGAGTGTTTTGTCGCCGTAGCCCGGCAGGACATATTCGTCATCGGTATTCAGCCGCAGTCTGGACAGGACAAAATCCGTATCGAAACCGTTGGGTACACCCGAAAGGTCGATGGTCACAGGGAGCGAATGCGAGTAGGAAACCGACACCTTTGTGAGGAATCGGGTCGCCTGTGCCTGGAGAGAAGCATCGGTAATGACATTTCCGTCCGCGTCGATGAGTTCGTACTGCGTGGTGCTGAAGCTTTTTGTTTCGAACATTTTCTCGCTGTCGGGGACAGTCACGCGGATGTGATGCACCTTTGCAAGACCGAGTGTCGGACCTGTAATATCAATGGACGACGGTTCACATACGACCGCATCCTGATTGACGCCCTCTGCAAAGCTGAGATTTGGTGTCAGTACATCGCCGACGGGGAAATTGAGAGTTTCAAAGCGGTCGAGAGTGACGGTCATTTCGGTGAGGGAGAGCGAATAATCTCCGAGCGGTGTACCGTCTGCGGTTTTCAGGAGAATCGGGAGTTTTTGCTGTCCGATTCTGTCAGACGCGCTGTTGAAATCAATATATGCGACCACATCGTCCTTGGAAATCGCGCCGATGGAGGTACGTTTACCGGAGATATTCGCGTTGATGGTCGGAAGTTCTTCCTCCGTGGTCAGAAGCATCAGCCCGTAGGATTCCGCCTGTGTGCCGGTCATGTCGGCAATGACAGGGATCTGTGTGAGGTTGATGTCGATGCCCGTGTTGACTCTGGTGGCAATGTACATCCACGCAGAGGCGGCACAGATAAAGGAGATGATCAGCAGTTTGAGGTTTTCTTTGCGCGGCATATGGAAATGCGAACGCAAAAACCGCTTGAAACCTGTCCATTCTTCTGACAGGCGGTTGTTTTTCGTTTGACTCATTGTGCATCCTCCTTTTCCTTTGCGGCATCCGAAGAGGGTGCAGAAGCATTGTCACCGCTGTCGGGCTTTTCACGCTGGAACAGATTGTTCCATGGTTTGTCGGGAATCTCCGGCAGCAGGACGCTTGTGAGATATTCTTTGAGGGTATCGGGCGTGTAATCTCTGGTGAGTTTGCCGTCCTCGGCAATAGAGATCTGTCCCGTTTCCTCGGAAACAACGAGTACCATTGCATCGGAGTTTTCACTCATGCCGATCGCGGCGCGGTGACGGGAGCCCAGATGCTTGTCGATGAGTTCTTCTTTCTGCGGCTTTGGCAGGAAGCACGCCGCCGCCAGAATCATGCCGTCACGCATAATGACAGCACCGTCATGGAGGGGCGTTTTCGGATAGAAGATGTTGCAGAACAGTTCCAGACTCGGTGTTGCGTTGACGACTGTACCGTTGGAGATCTGTTCGCCCAGCTTGGTGCTGCGTTCGATGACGATGAGTGCGCCTGTGTTGGTGCGGGACAGTTCTCCGACCGATTCACAGATGATGGGGATCGCTGTTTCCCAGCGGTCGCGGACATCGCCGGACTGACCGAAACTGGTCAGGCGCGAAAGGCGGAATGTTGTCTGTCCGAATTTTTCGAGCGCACGCCGCAGTTCGGGCTGGAAGATAATGACGAGTGCCAGCAGACCGATGCTCAGCACCTTTTCTGTGATCAGGTTGATGGCACGGAGATGTGCAAAATCACTCAGCAGATAGGCGACCACGAGCAGGATGATACCTTTGAGAAGCTGTCCTGCGCGTGTTTCACGAATCATTTTCAGCAGCACGTAAATCAGATAGGTGAGCAGAAGAATATCGACAATGTCAACAAATCCGATGGACTGCATGACATTGGAAAAAGCGTGTAAATAGTTGCGGATCAGATCCATACGCTGCTCTCCTTTCTTTTCCGTGATTCTTTGTGATCGGGTTCTATCTATTATAACATAGTTTTTAGCGGATTTCAAGATGAAAATAAAAATTTCCGCAAAACAGCGTGACAAAAAGCTGAAAATTTCAGCATATTTCGGTTGAATATATTATTTTTTGTTCTATATGTCAAAAGCGGTGAAAAGCCCTTTGGACACCTTGACAAACGACAGGCAATCTGCTATAATAAAGAAAACCTTATCATGAGTGGCGGAGGAACTGGGTCCTGTGAAGCCACGGCAACCGCTTCCCGTATTCTGAATGCGGCATAAGTATGGTGCCAAATCCCACGGTGCGAACAGTACCGAAAGATGAGGAACGTATGCAGATCTGAAAGCGGCGGCATTCGTTTCCCACGAGTGCGCCGCTTTTGTTTTTTGGAAAGGAACATGATTATGAAACGCTTTTTCACTTCTGAATCGGTCACGGAAGGGCATCCCGACAAAATCTGCGACCAGATCTCCGATGCTGTACTGGATGCGATTCTGGCGCAGGATCCGATGGGACGAGTTGCCTGCGAGACCTGCTGTACAACAGGTATGGTTCTCTGCATGGGCGAAATTTCCACGACTGCTTCTGTCGATATTCCTGCAATCGCGCGTGAGGTCATCAAGGACATCGGCTATGACCGCGCAAAGTACGGCTTTGATGCACAGACCTGCTCGATCCTGACGTCCATCGACAAGCAGTCGGGCGATATTGCACAGGGCGTTGATGCGGCAATGGACAACACGGAAGAACAGGGCGCAGGCGATCAGGGCATGATGTTCGGCTATGCCTGCGATGAAACCCCTGAAAAAATGCCGCTCCCGATTTCTTTGGCGCATAAGCTTGCACTCCGCCTGACCGCAGTCCGCAAGGATGGCACGCTTGATTATCTGCGTCCGGACGGCAAAACACAGGTCACAGTCGAATATGAGAATGACAAGCCTGTTCGTGTCGATGCAGTTGTTGTGTCTACACAGCATTCGGATACGGTGTCATTGGAACAGATTCGTGAGGACCTGATCGCAAAGGTCATCAAGCCGACGATTCCTGCTGCACTTATCGACGAAAACACGAAGATTTTCGTCAACCCGACAGGCAGATTCGTCATTGGCGGTCCGCAGGGCGACAGCGGCCTGACGGGCAGAAAGATCATTGTTGATACCTACGGCGGCTATTCTCGTCACGGCGGCGGCGCATTCTCTGGTAAGGATCCGTCGAAAGTGGACCGTTCCGCAGCGTATATGACACGTTACATCGCAAAGAACATCGTTGCGGCAGGACTCGCAAAGCGTGCAGAGGTACAGCTTGCATATGCGATTGGCGTTGCAGAACCTGTGTCGGTCTTTGTGGAAACATTCGGTACAGGTGTTGCAAACGATGAAACGCTCGCAAATGCAGTCAGAAAGTGCTTTGACCTGCGCCCGTCCGGCATTATTTCCACACTGGAACTCCGCAAGCCGCAGTACAGAAATCTTGCGGCATACGGACATATGGGCAGAGAAGACCTGATGCCTGCATGGGAGCGCACAGACAAGGCAGATGCACTGAAAGCAGCCTGCGGAAAATAAGGGCGGGGTTTCTTGGGGGCGCTGCCCCCAAACCCCTGCCAAAGGGACATTGTCCCTTTGGAATCCCATTTTAGCACGAA
>JAKSPL010000023.1 GCA_024404815.1 Oscillospiraceae bacterium | reverse complement strand
ATTCCAAAGGGACAATGTCCCTTTGGCAGGGGTGTGGGGACAGCGTCCCCACAAACAAACTTCGCCCCATTACAAATCATCGGAGATACGTTGAATAATCCTCTCCGCGCAGCGAATGCCGTCCACAGCCGCGCTGACGATGCCGCCTGCGTAGCCTGCGCCCTCGCCGCAGGGGTAGAGTCCGCGGACGCTGACGGATTCGAGGGTTTCGGCGTTTCGGAGAACGCGGACGGGGGAGGAACTTCTGGTTTCGGGTGCTGTCAAAACTGCGTCGTTACGAAGAAATCCGTGCAGACTGCTGTCCAGCTTCGGGAGCGCGGTACGCAGGGCATCGCAGATAAATTTCGGCAGACAGCTTTCGGGTTTTTCGAGTACCGTTCCCAGCGGATAACTCGGCTGTACATCTCCAAAACAACGCGGCTGCTGATTTTTCAGGAAATCCTCCAGCAGCGTGACGGGGGCTTTTCCCGTACTGCCGCCTGCGAGAAATGCGTCGTGCTCGATTTTCCGTTGAAGCGCGACACCTGCCAGCACATCGTCGCTCCCGAAATCCGCAGGCGAAATCCCCACAAGTAACGCAGAATTGGCATTTTCAGCATCTCTCGCAAAACAGCTCATGCCGTTTGTGACGACGGTTTCCGCTTCGGATGCCGCCGCCTGCACAACGCCGCCCGGACACATACAAAATGTGTAAACGCCGCGTCCGTCGGGCAGATGTGCAGCGAGTTTGTAGCTTGCCGCGCCGAGCGCAGGGTGCGATGCCGCCGTCCCGTAGCACATTTTGTCGATGTCGCGCTGTCGGTGTTCGATTCTCACACCGAGCGAGAATGCCTTTTGTTCCATTGCCATGCTCTTATTCTGAAACATCGCAAATACGTCCCTTGCACTATGCCCGACTGCAAAAATCGCCGCGTCTGTGCGAATGCTTTTCTCCACGCCGCCTTGTACATACTCCACAGAAACGATCTGTCCGTTTTGTGCAGTAAATCCAATACATTTTGCACCGAACAGCACTTGACCGCCGTTTTGTTCGATGCGGCGGCGGAGTGTGGGGATGCACTCTGCGAGCTTGTCCGTGCCGATGTGCGGCTTTGCCTGCCAGAGGATCTCGTCAGGTGCGCCGCAATCCACGAACGTCTGCAAAACCTGACGTATCTGCGGACTTTTCGTGCCTGTATTCAGCTTTCCGTCGGAGAACGTACCGGCACCGCCCTCGCCGAACTGCACGTTGCTCTCGGGGTCGAGGACGCCCGTGCTGTGGTATGCAGCAACGGATTTTTGCCGTTCCGAAACGGGTTTTCCGCGTTCCAGCAGAATCGGGCAGAGTCCTGCCTGCGCGAGGACGTCTGCGGCGAACAGTCCTGCGGGACCGCATCCGATGATGACAGGCGGATGCGCCGTTTTTCGTTTGGGATAAATCGGCATCACAAACGGCGTTATTTTCTGAAGATTCTTGTTTTTCGCGCATTTGCGAAGAATCTGCGCTTCGTTTTTGACGTTCAGATCTACGGAAGCAATAAACTGTACACCTTTTCGGGCATCGACCGAACGCTTTGCGAGGACTGCGGACAGTATCTCTGATGGATTGATTTTCAGCGTATTTGCAACAATTTTCTGCAAGTCCTCATCGCTGTATCCGAGTTTCAGCGGCAGGTTGTTCAGTCTGAGCATTGCGTTACTGTCTCCTTTCGGTTTTTTGGGGAGAGTTTTTTGGGGGACGCTGTCCCCCAAGCCCCCTGCCAAAGGGACATTGTCCCTTTGGAATCCCATTTTAGCATGAATGATAGCATGGAAAGGACGGATATTTAGTTCTTCACCCTTTTTTATGCTATAAGCGCGAAGCAAATCAAAAGCTTGCAGGTTCTTAGGGCGCCGCTATCTCGCAAGTGTGCTGCACCACAGATCGCACTCTCCACACAAAAAAGCAGGGCATCCAAACGAATGCCCTGCTTGAAAGCAACAATCAGTTGATGATGGTCTTTTCGGTTTCCTTGTCGAAGAGGTGGATCTTCTCTGCATCGAAAACGACATCGATGTCGTCCTGAGCGCGAGCAGTGGACTTCGGGGAAACACGAGCAGTGATCTTGACGCCTTCGCAGTCGAGATACAGATAGGTTTCAGCACCCATCAGCTCGGTGATTTCGACGTTGCACTTAACGATACCGGTGGTAGCGTTTGCGAGATACATCGGCTCGTCGTGGACATTCTCCGGACGGATACCGAGGATGATCTCTTTACCGATATAGTGTTCGAGATCCGGAGTAACCTTGTTCTGCGGAAGAACAACTTCATACTGTGCACGGTTGCTGCCGAATGTGACAACATACTTGCCATCGGTGTAGTTGAGCATTGCATCGATGAAGTTCATCTGCGGAGAACCGAGGAATCCTGCAACGAACTTGTTGCACGGAGTTTCGTACAGGTTCTGCGGAGTATCGATCTGCTGAATGAAGCCGCCCTTCATGACAACGATACGGTCGCCCATGGTCATAGCTTCTGTCTGGTCATGCGTTACATAGATGAACGTAGTACCGAGACGCTTGTGGAGCAGGGAGATTTCGGTTCTCATCTGCGCACGGAGCTTAGCGTCCAGGTTGGACAGCGGCTCGTCGAGGAGGAATACCTGCGGGTTACGAACGATAGCACGGCCGAGAGCCACACGCTGACGCTGACCACCGGACATAGCCTTCGGCTTACGGTTGAGCAGCGGAGTGAGGTCGAGGATACGTGCAGCTTCCTCAACTTTGCGGTTGATTTCTTCCTTCGGAACCTTGCGGAGCTTCAGACCGAATGCCATGTTGTCGAAAACGGTCATATGCGGATACAGAGCGTAGTTCTGGAAAACCATTGCGATATCGCGGTCCTTCGGAGCGATGTCGTTGACCAGACGGTCGCCGATGTAAAGTTCGCCCTCGGAGATTTCTTCCAGACCTGCGATCATACGCAGGGTTGTGGACTTACCGCAGCCGGAAGGTCCGACCAGTACGATAAATTCCTTGTCGCGGATCTCGAGATTAACATCGGAAACTGCGACAACGCCGCCGGGGTACTTCTTGTAGATACCCCGCAGAGATAAGCTTGCCATTCTGTGTGTCCTCCTAAAAAATTCAAATTTTATCATGTCGGAATACCGGCTGAGAGGCGAACGGACAATCCGCGAAACCGACTTCCGACAAGTATGCGTCTGACCGCATACAAAATGAAACAAATGGAATGTGGGCAAGTGACATGAAAAATCACTTTCTAATATCATACCAGATTTTTTCGCTCAGGTCAAGTCGATAATTGCCCAAACTTACGCTTGATTGTTTATCCAATATGACGAATAATTTTCTTTGCAAAACGCGCAAATGCTTGAAAATGCAGGATTCATCAACATTTCGCCTGCTTCTTTGTCAGAAATGACGAAATACGCTCCGAGGGGCAAATCGGGCGGTAACGGGACATTTCCGATCTGAAACCGCAGGAGTTTTTCGACATGATTGCCGACCGCCGCGAACATTCGCTTGACCTGATGGTACCTGCCCTCGTGGATGCCGACAACGGCAAGACAGGGCGCGATCTCTTCGCATTCGGCAGGCTGACAGATGACTTCGCCTGCGCCCTCGCGGATCGCAATGCCATCTGCAAAGCGCGGCTTTGTGTCCGCCGAAAGCGGCTCGCTGAGTTTTGCAAGGTAATATTTCATAACATGGTGTTTCGGGGAGAGCATTCTGTGGGAAAGCTGACCGTCATCGGTGATGAGGAGCAGACCTGTTGTGTCGATGTCGAGCCTGCCGCAGGGGGCAAGCTTCGGCAGACGGTCGTCCGCGCTCAGCAAATCGAGGACAGTTTTCTGCTTTGCGTCCTCCGTTGCGGTGATGACACCCTCGGGCTTGTGCAGCAGAAAGTAGTGATGTTCCGCGAAAACAAGTGGTTTTCCCGCGAGGGAGATCTCGTTTTTTTCAGGGAACACCGTGTGGTCGGGCTTTTTCACGACGATGCCGTCCACGGTAACGCTTCCCTTCCGAATTGCCGTCTGTGCGTCCTTGCGGGAGAGGGCGGTCTGTTCGGAGAGAAATCGGTCAAGGCGCATAAAAATGCTCCTTTCGAGGAATCCCGTACACGATTTCCGCATAGAATGCGTTGAGATCGTTCGGGGAGGTGATGTCAGATGAAGCGGCAGACAGGAATCATTCTGGGATGCCTGCTGACCTGTGGGACTGCGCTTGGCTGCATTGCCGTTTTCGGGGACTCTGCCGATGCAAAACCGCAGGGGATCGTCCGATTGCCTGACGCCTGTACAAGGGAAGCGTGGCTGAATCTATACGGCTGGGAGGTGACGGCGGTGTCGGAGGAATCCATGCGGATGCCGACGCAGTACCGTACCGATGCAGGACAAACGTGGCTTGACTTACAGCTTGCACAGGGACTTTCGCCTGAGAATTACGGCGGTCGGTCGGCTGTGCGGTATGTATATCATGTCGAAAATCTGCGTGCGGACACATTTTATGCCCAGCTGGTCGTCTGTGGGGACGAACTGGTCGGGGCGATGGTCTACGACGCTGCGACACAGGAAATGGAGCGTGTAAAATAATTACTTCTGCTGCATTTCGCTGATGATGCGGATGAAATCCTCGACATTGGAAAACGCCATATAAACGGAAGCGAAACGGACATAGGCGACGCTGTCGATCTTCCGAAGCCGTTCCATGACCATGGAACCGATCTGGTCGGGCGAAACGGTATTGACCATACCGCCTTGCAGTTCGGACTCGATCTCGTCCACCATATTGTTGACGTCCTCCATATGGACAGGGCGTTTTTTGATGGCAGAATAAATACCTGCAATGAGTTTGTTGCGATTGAACGGCTCGAAACTGCCGTCACGTTTTGCGACCATCAGCAGGGGACGGTCGTAGGCCTCAAAGGTCGTGAAGCGTTTTCCGCATTTCAGGCAATGACGGCGGCGTTTCTTTTTGCCGTCAACAGAACGGGAATCCACGACTTTTGTGTCATCTTCTCCGCAGAAGGGACAGCGCATGGTTGGGTGACTCCTTTCGGTTTTGCATTTGTTCTACTTTTCTTTATTTATCTATCTGCATGATCTCTGTTTGCAGAGTGCGGAAATCTTCCGCGAGGTCAGCGGCGGTCTGAAACGCGCCGCGGTAGAGTTCAATGGTCAGCGCACCGTCAAATCCGACAGCGGAAAGGGTACGCAGAAAATCGGGAATATCAAATTCTCCTGTGCCGATACGGAGGCAGTCGCCGTTTTTGCCGTGGTCGCTGAGGTGAACGTGTACGATATGCGAGCCGAGGGTTCTGACGGCGGTATCAATATCCATTCCTGCACGCACCGCCTGCTTGACATCGAAGGTCAGCTTTGCGCAGTCGCCGAGGATACGGCAGAATGTTTGCAGGAACGATAAATTCTGGCTTTCAAACCGATGGACATTCTCCTGTGTGACGGTCACGCCGAAGGACGCGCCGAGTTCCGCGAGCATTGCGAATCGTTCGCAGTAAACCGATACATCCGGACAGTAGCCGCAGTTCGCGCCGTGGAGAATGTAATATTTCGCGCCGAGGATATTCATGACATCGAACACACGCTTTGCTTCTTCGAGGAAATCCTCGCATCTGCGCGTGTATTCCGAAAAAAGCATAAAGCCTTCGATCGGCGCGGTGTAGGGGTGGACGGACATGACCTGCATATTGTATCGGTCAGCCGTCTGTTTCAGCCTGTGCGCAAACGCCGCATCGTATTCTGACGGGGCGTTGAGGAAGATCTCTGCGGTATCCACACCCTGCATTGCAAGCTGTGAAAGCGCATCTTCTGTGGGGGCAGGAAAGAGGCACGCGGTCGATACGGCTGCCTGCATCGGTACTCCCCCTTTGCGCTGCATAAACTTTTTTACCAGTCTATCATAACACAAAGCACCCTGCAAATGCAAGGTGCTTTGTAAAATTTTAGAGATTTGTATAACTCTGTCGGAAAGTGCTGCGAGAGTTTTTGCAGATATGCTTAAATCTGTTTCAATCTTACGCATCCTTTTTGCCGCGGAGCTTCCAGGAAGTCCAGAGCATCGGAGCGAGGCACAGCGACGAGTAGCAGCCGACGATCATACCGACCATCAGCGGGATCGAGAAGCTGAGGATGGAATCGACACCCTTGACTGCTGCAAGAATGGTAACGATCAGCATGGTGGTGATGGTGGTGATGGAAGTACGGATGGTACGTCTCATGGTCTGGCTCAGGGAAGTGTTGACCAGTTCGGTGAGCGGAGTGCCCTTCGGCATCAGCTGCTGGTTCTCACGGATACGGTCGTAGATAACGATGGTATCGTTGACGGAGTAACCGAGGATGGTCAGGATAACTGCCATGAAGTTGGAGTCGATCTCAAAGCCGCAGATGACGAATGCGCCGTAGACGGTGGTGAGGTCGTGGAGCAGGGTGACAACTGCGAACAGACCTGCGCTCCAGCCCGAGATCTTCTTGAATCGCCATGCGATGTAGAGGATCAGGACGATCGCTGCAAAGACAGCTGCGACGATACATTTGCCGAAGAAGTTTTTACCTGCGGTCGCTGCAACGTCGTTGCACTGGAGGGTATCAATTTCGGAATCGGGATATTTCTCGGTGAATTTCTCGACCAGTTCGTTCTGGAGGTCGATGGTGAACGGTTCATCCATGCTGAACGAAACGGTAAAGCTGGACTGGTTTTCGCCCGTAAAGGTCTCGCCGAGCTGGACATTGACCGGAGTGCCGAGGACATCTCCTGCGATTTTGGAGAGTTCGTTTTCATCGACAGTACCCGAATAGGAATAGTCTGCGATGGTACCGCCCTTGAATTCGATCGCAACGCCGACGCCGAACACGAAGCTCGACAGAATGGAAATTGCTACGAGGAGAATGGAAATCGTGAAAAAGACTTTCCGAGTGCCGAAGAAGTCACGAACTTTTACATTCGCGGTATAGGATCTGGTATTGTTGTTCTTGCTCATTTCTCAGCACCTCCGTAAAGCTTTCTGTTCTGGAAGCATTTGAACTTCGAGAGGGAGGTCAGCATCAGACGGGAAGCCAGAACGCCCATGATGAAGTTGAAGATAACACCTGTCAGCAATGTGAAGCCGAAGGAGTAGATCGTACCCTCGGTGGAAACGCCGAACATGAAGAACAGCCAGTGCAGAGCCTTCGAGAAGAAGCTCGAAGAAACACCGAATGCACCCATGAGGATGATCGCAACGATGATAACGGTCATGTTACCGTCGAGGATAGAGGTGAACGAACGGTGGTAAGCGGATTTCAGAGCGCCTTCGAGGTTCTTGCCGGCGTTCAGTTCTTCCTTGATACGTTCGCCTGTGATGATGTTACAGTCAACGCCCATACCGATCGCAAGGATGATACCTGCGATACCGGGGATGGTCAGTGTGCTGGAATTATAGAAACCGAACCAGCCGGAGATGACTGCGAGCGTACCTGCGACCTGACCGACAAGTGCGATTGCAGCAACGAAGCCGGGCAGACGATAGAGCACGATCATGTAGATCATGATGAGGAGCAGGGAGATGACGCCTGCGATCAGCATGACCTGAAGTGCGCCGGTACCCATAGAAGGCGAGATGGTCTTAAAGGTTTCGGTTTTGAGGTTGAACGGGAGCGCACCGCCGTTGATCTTGTCGGCGAGCTGTTTTGCACCTTCATAGTCGAAGCTGCCTGAGATGCTTGCAGAGCCGTCCATGATAACATCGTTGACAGCAGGCGCAGAGAAGCAGAGGTCATCCATCCAGATGGAGATGACATAACGGCTTTGGCCGCTGGAATTGGTGGAATCCAGATAAGCTGTATCCTGATTGATTGCTTCCTGTGTTGCGTTCTTGAACTTTTCCTTGCCGCTTTCTTCGAGTGTCAGACCGACAGCGAATTCGCCGGTTTTGATCTGACCGCTTTCGTCGTAAGCGTAGTTGACATAAGCCTCTTTGACGTCTGTACCTTCGAGGACGATATCGCCCTTCGGAATGACAGTTACAGAACCGTCATCAGCGACTTCGGAATCATAGGAATAACCCTTGCGGAACTGAAGCTGTGCGGTTTCGCCGAGCTCCTTGACAGCAGCTTCGGGATCGAAATTCGCTTCGCCGCTCTGCCACGGGAAACGGACGATGACCTTATCGTTTGTTTCGTCGATATAGGATTCATAGTCGTTGATACCGAGGGAGATCAGACGGGTTTTCATGACTTCCTGTACGGATTCGAGCTGTTCCTTTGTTGCATCGACCGTGTCGTCAGCCGGTGCAAACGTAACGTCCACACCGCCCTGAATATCAATGCCCAGACGAATATCTTCCAGACCATTGATATAGGTGGTTGTCAGGTCACCGTATGTCCTTTTCACGCCGAACACGGTTGAAGCCGCGAACGCGAGAATGAGAATAAATACGATGAAAAATACGGGTTTCTTATTCTTCACAATGGAGCCTCCTTGCTTTTATTCGGCGCAATGCTTTTTCGCCAAAAGGGCAGAAAAACGCCATTCGCCGACAGATACAATTTATTATAGAGCATTTTGCGCAAAATGTCAAGAGATTTCGCATAATTTTCATCGGGTGGGATTTGTGTGCGCGGAATTGTGCTGTTTCGTCGGAATCCCATTACGAATGCGCCGCAGGCACATGATTATACTGTCAGTTCCACATCCTCAGCGAGGTCTGCGCCGTCAAGGATCGGTTTGACGCACTCTGCGAGGAATTCCTCGACCTGTTCTGCGCTTCTGCCGATATAGTTCGACGGATCGAGCTTTGCGTTCAGTTCTTCCTCGGTCGTGCCGAAGATCGGGTCTGCAATGATTCTTGCACAGAGGTCGTTCTGCAAGCCTTTTTCCTTGACCTGTGCGCCTGCCGCCATCGAGTGCTGACGGATATGCTCATGCAGTTCCTGACGGTCGCCGCCGCGTTCTACTGCATCCATAATGACGTTTTCTGTTGCCATAAACGGCAGTTCATTCATAACACGCTGACGAATGACAGCAGGATAAACGACCATGCCGCCCGTGACATTCATCATGATATTGAGGATTGCGTCTGCGGCGAGGAAGCCCTCTGCAACAGCGATTCTCTTGTTTGCGCTGTCGTCGAGAGTACGCTCAAACCACTGTGTACCTGCGGTGAAAGCAGGGTTCAGGCAATCGGTGATGAGGTATCTTGCCAGCGCACAGATACGCTCGGAGCGCATCGGGTTTCTCTTGTATGCCATTGCGGAGGAACCGATCTGATCTTTTTCGAACGGTTCTTCCATCTCCTTGAACGACTGGAGCAGACGCAGGTCATTTGCAAATTTCATTGCGGACTGTGCGATGCCCGACAGCGCATTGAGAACCATTGCATCGACTTTTCTGGAATAGGTCTGTCCGGAAACGGGAACGACAGCATCGGGTGCAAATCCCATTTCTACGGCGATTTTGCGCTCCAGTTCGCGGACTTTCGCACCGTCGCCGTGGAACAGTTCCATAAAGGAAGCCTGTGTACCTGTGGTGCCTTTCGAGCCGAGGAGCTGCAGGCGTTCGATACGGGTATCAATTTCCTGCAAGTCCATGATGAGTTCGTTCATCCAGAGTGTTGCACGCTTGCCGACAGTAGTCAGCTGTGCAGGCTGGCAGTGGGTATATGCGAGGCAGGGCAGAGATTTCCATGTTTCTGCGAACTTTGCGAGGTTTGCGATGACACGGACAAGCTTGCCGCGGACGAGGTTCAGGGCGTCACGGGTAATAATGACATCGGTATTGTCGCCGACATAGCAGGAGGTTGCGCCGAGGTGAATGATACCTTTTGCGTTCGGGCAGACCAGACCGTAAGCGTATACATGGGACATAACATCGTGGCGGCGGCGGCGTTCTTCGGCAGCAGCAGCTTCGTAGTCGATGTCGTTGACATGGGCTTCGAGTTCAGCGACCTGTTCTGCGGTGACGTTCAGACCGAGTTCGTGTTCAGCGCGAGCGAGGGCGACCCAGAGCTTGCGCCAGGTGGTAAACTTTTTATCTGCGGAGAAAATGTACTGCATTTCTTTGCTTGCATAGCGTGTGCAGAAGGGGCTTTCGTAAGAATTCAGGTTATTCTGGCTCATGGAAATAATTCCTTTCGTGAAGCAAGATTTATGCGCGAACGCATATTTAGATTATTATATCATAGTGTGGGGGATTTGTCAAATGGTGGCAGGCTTGTCAGGTTATCATTATCTCAACCCTGCGATTTTTGGAAAAATCGAGTAAAACTTTTGTTGCGCTTCGCGGTGTACACACATACAAAAAGGGCGAAGAACTATCTCTCCGCCCTTACTATACTATCATTCGTGCTAAAATGGGATTCCAAAGGGATAGTATCCCTTTGGCAGGGGGTGTGGGGGACAGCGTCCCCCACAAAACTCCACAAAAAAAAGAGAACCCGAAACTCAGGTTCTCTTTTGGGATTATACGGTTTCGATCTGTACAGGTTCGGCAGGTACTTCCGTTTCGTCGGTATATGACCAGATCTTCTTCCAGCGTTCGACGATCTCGCCGCGCTTGGATTTGCGGATGTAGAACATTCCGATGATGATAAACACAGCGATCAGCGCAATGTCCAGAATGACATCTGAGGTGAATTCGATATCTTTCATAATGCCGTCTTCGCTGACGGATGATTCATTGAGCAGTGCGATAAAGTCCTGCAAAACATGGCTGACCATGCAGAAAATGATATTGCCGGAACGCATATAGACCGCACCGAACAAAACACCGATGCCGATGCACGCGGCGACCTGATAAATCGTTGATTTCAGCGGTGCGCCCATGAACATATTGGTTGCGTGGAACAATCCGAAGAACACGCCGGTCACAACAACAGGAATCGCAACCTTTTTCTCATCGAACTTGTATGCACGCATCATATAGGCGATCGGAAGCGCACGGAACATGACTTCTTCGGCGATGCCTGCCTGGAACGAGAGAATCGTTGTCCGCATGGAGGGCATACGCGTAGCAAAGAAAATACCGGTCAGATTATAGAGGATCGCGGGGATGATCAGCAGGGCAGCGAGCTTGATATTGCCGTTTGTAGCAAAATTACAGAAACCGTCGCGCTCGTATATTTTATGGAAAATAATCAGGGCTATGACACCGCCGACTGCAAGCAGCAGACTCATACAGAGAGTTTTTCTCTCACTTTCGGGATCCAGCGGATCAATGGTGATGGCACAGATTGCAACCATATTGCAGATGAGATATGCAAAGCCGAACCATCCGAGTGCGCCGAGGAGCGGCTTCTGGAATTTTGGTTTTGGCTGTTTTTTCGGTACGGGTGCAGCAGGAGGGGGTGTTGGCTGTGTGTCGGGCTGCTGATCGTCGGATTGCTGTGTTGGTTGGAATTGCTGTTCGTCCATAGAAATACTCCTTTACAATTATAATAGACTATATATATTAAATTGTGGATGCCAATACATCCATCATAAGATTATACACGCAGAAACTGAAAGTGTCAAGCAATTTTGAAAATTTTTTCCTGAATGGCGTCGAAAGGCGAAACTGCGTGAAATCGAAAAGAAACAATGAATACAAAATATCTATTTCGGGGATGGCGGGATACAAAAAAACCGACACTCTGCACAAATCGCCCCCCTTGCCCTTGACTTTTTGCGAAAATTCCTGTATAATTGGTGCTTGCAGGGCATATTGCGCACTTTTGCACATAGCTGCCCCGTGAAATATCTGTAATCCGGCTGATTCGCAAAGATGCAGTCAGCTTTATACAAAAGAAAAGGAGTGACTTTGCAATGAAGAGAACTTATCAGCCGAAGAAGCTGCACCGTAAGAAGGAGCATGGCTTTATGAAGCGTATGGCAACTGCCAATGGCCGCAAGGTTCTGGCTCGCCGCCGTGCAAAGGGCAGAGCAAGACTGACCTACTGATTCATGCAAGATGAGGGCAACAATGCGGTTGTTGCCCTTTTCTAATAGCATGAAAGGAGTGAAACCGCGTGGTCTTTACGATCAAGCTCAACCAGAATAAGGACTTTCTCCGCCTGTATCAGCGCGGTGCATTCTGTTCGCTGGGCTCTGCGCTTTTGTATGCGATGCCAAACGGACGCTCCTACAACCGCCTCGGCATTACCGCCGGAAAAAAGGTCGGCTGTGCGGTGAAACGCAACCGCGCAAAGAGAATCATCCGCGCCGCCTATACAGCAAACGAACTGTCTATGCCGATCGGGCTGGACATTGTGTTTGTCGCAAGACATACCCTGCCGGATGAATCTTCGCTGATCCTGACAAAAACACTCGGTACACGCGGCTTGAAGCATCTTCAGGGCGTCAGCGACGGAAGCATTCCCTGTGAAGCACAGAACCGTCCGCCGAGAGGAAGATCCGCAGGAAAGCAGAAACAAACCGCTGCACCTGCTTCCAATGCAACATCATGCGGTACATCGTCATCGGATTGATCCGATTCTATCAGCGGTTTATTTCGCCGCTGTTTCCTGCCGCCTGCCGTTATCGCCCAAGCTGTTCCCACTACGCGATGGATGCCGTAAAAAAATACGGTGCGATTCGCGGAATGTGGCTCGGCACCTTACGAATTTTCCGCTGCAATCCGTTTTCGGAGGGCGGCTGGGATCCTGTGCCGGAATCGTTTGATATTTTGGGACGGCATAAAAACGGGATGCCCCCCGATCCGCTTTATGAAGGTGTATTCGGAAGGGCAAGAAAAATCGGAATGATGCTTTGTACACGTACCTGCTGGAAAAACGGGTACAGAACCGCAACACGTATATGACATGACAAACCTGCATCTGAACGGAGGAACCTTCATTGTTCAATTTGATTGCCATTCCGCTTGGCTGGATTATGCGCTTGATTTATTCCGTGGTGAAAAGCTACGGTATGTCGATCCTGATTTTTACCCTGCTTGTGAAAGCCTGCACCATTCCCAGCACCTATAAACAGCAGGTCGCCGCAGCACGCCGAGGACTTCTGAGCCCGAAGCTCGCAAAAATCCGCAAATCCTATGCGAACAATCCGCAGAAAATGCAGGAGGAGCAGCAAAAGCTCTACACCCAAGAGGGCATCAACATGAGTCAGGGCTGTCTGGGCAGTATTCTGACGCTGGTCGTGCTGATGGGTGTGTTTCAGGTCGTTATCCGTCCCCTCACCTACATTTTACAGCTCAAGGATGATATTGCACCTGCGACCGAGCTTCTGAAAACATGGCTCGACTCGAAGAATATCACCGAGCAGTATCTGACTGCACGTCCTGAGCTGATCATCATTAAGTACGCAAAATCGAACCCTGAGATCTTCTCGACGATGCCCGAATTCGTCAAGAAAGTCGCAGGTTTCCAGAATACATTTCTGGGCTTTGACCTCGGCGGTCAGCCCACGCTGAAGCCTGAGGGCGGCTGGACGATCGGAGCGATCCTGCTCGCATCCCTCCCGATCCTCTGCTTTATCGCACAGATTGCGATGACGATCGTCAGCCAGCGTCACATGAAGAAACAGGATCCGGAATCCGCACAGACGATGGGCAGCATGAACCTCATGCTCTACCTGATGCCGCTGATGTCCATCTGGATCGGCTTCAAGGCACCTGCCGGTTTGAACTTCTACTGGCTCCTGAACTCGGTTTCTTCGCTTCTGCTGACGCTCGGTATCTATAAGTACCTGAACCCTGAGCGTGTTCTCGTAATCAACGAGAAGGAAAAAGAAAAGCAGCTTGCAAAAGGTCCCGGCTGGATGCAGCGCATGATGGATATGTCTGCTGAGATGCAGAACGAACAGCAAAACGGCGGTATGTCCATAAAAGGAAATCGTACACGGTATTCCGAGGGCGATGACGGTATGTCGCGCAAGGAACGTGCCGAGTATGACAGAAAGCTGATCGAAGCAGCACGCCGCAGAGCCGCACTCAAATACGGCGACGAACTGCCCGACGACAGCGAAACTTATGAGCCTGACGAGTTGGACTGATTGGCAGCGTTTTCTAATAAATTATCGTATCTACACGTTTTAGAATCTGCTTGAAAGGAGAAAGAATGCGCTGGACGCAAATGGGCGAACGCATTCAAAAGAAAGACTATGAGAAAAGAATTTTCAGCCGCGACACTTGAGGCGGCAAAGCAGATGGCAGCCGATACGTTCGGTGTGCCGGTATCCGAAATCGCATTTACAGTTCTCGAAGAACCGAAAACAGGTCTGTTCGGCGGTCTGTTCGGAAAGAAATCCACAGAGTACAAGGTTTGTGCAGAGTACACCCCGACAGAATCGGTCGAGTCCGTTGTAGCTGAGGTTGTCGAAAAGGTCGAAAAAGTCGAGGAGGAGATCCCCGAGACCATCGAAATTCCGCAGACAGCAAGACCGACAGCGGCAGCAGAAGAAGCACCTGCCGAAACATTCGAATCCTTTGATGATGCGCCGAAATCCGAGGTCGATCCTGTGGTCGGACTGGAAAAAATGCAGCTTGGCGCAGAGTATCTCGAAAAAGTCATGGCTGCTATGTACCCCGATGTCAAGGTCGAGGCACAGCTTGGCGAAAACGGCGTAGAAATCGAACTTGTCGGCGAAGATGCAGGAAAGCTGATCGGCAGACGCGGCGAAACCCTCGATGCACTGCAATACCTGACCTCTATGGTCGCAAACCGCGGCGACAGAGATTATCTCCGCATTGCGATCGACACCTGCGGCTACCGCGAAAAGCGTCAGAAAGCATTGCAGGAGCTTGCACAGCGTATCTGCAAGAGCGTTCTCCGCACCGGCAGAAGCGTTGCACTCGAACCGATGAACCCCTATGAGCGCAGAATTATCCATTCGACCGTCACCGCGATCGAGGGCGTCAGCTCGCATTCTTCCGGTGAGGAGCCGAATCGTAAGGTCATTATTACATCCGACCATCCGCAGGCAGCGAAGAATGAACGCCGCGGCGGCAAGGGCGGATACCGTGACCACGGCGACAGAAACGACCGCGGCAATCGCGGACATCGTAACGATCGTGAGCGCAAGCCGAGTGACGGACCGAGAAAGCTCGATCTTTCGACCAGCTTCGAGAAGGATTACAAGCGTCCGAAGCCGGAAGATTCGCTGAATGCAGGCGTTTACGGCAAAATTGAAATTGACTGATGAAACCAAAGGGCGGCAGATTTGTCGCCCTTTTTCATGAACGGAGGAAAAATGTCGGAGACGGTTGCGGCGATTTCGACACCGAACGCATCGGGCGGAATCGGAATGATTCGGATTTCTGGCGAGGATTCCTTACCGCTTGCTGAACAGATCTTCCATGCGGCAAACGGTAGAAAAGTGACGGAAATGCGTGGATATACGTGCGCCTACGGAACGATTTGCGATGGCGAACAAACGCTCGATGATGTTGTGCTGACCGTGTTTCGTGCGCCGCACAGCTACACGGGCGAGGACGTTGTCGAGATCACCTGTCATGGCGGCGTGTATCTCTGCCGAAGAATTTTGTCGCTGTTGTACCGTGTGGGCGCACAGCCGGCAGGTGCAGGAGAATTCACAAAACGCGCGTATCTAAATGGAAAACTCTCTCTTTCACAGGCGGAAGCAGTCATGGATGTTATCGCCGCAGATGGAGAAATCGCGCTGAAACAGGCGAATTATGCAAGAAGCGGACGGCTGTCCAAACGGATGCGAGAGTGTTCCGAACGAATCACAGAAATGCTTTCGGCATTTGCCTACTGGATGGATGACGCAGAGGAATTTCCGCCTGAATTACAAGAAGATACGTTGCTTTCATCACTTAGCGGCGTGTGCGGCGATTTACAAAAACTGCTGGATACCTATCAAAACGGTAAAGTTTTCCGCGAAGGAATCCGAACGGTTTTGCTCGGACTTCCGAATGCAGGAAAATCTTCCGTCATGAATTGGCTTGCAGGCACGCGCCGAAGCATCGTCACGGACATTGCTGGTACGACACGCGATGTTGTGACCGAACAGGTTCGTTTTGGCGAATATACGTTACTTTTGGCTGATACGGCAGGCATCCGAGAAGCGAATAACCCCATCGAAACCATCGGCATTGAGGCGGCCTTTGACGAAGTTGCGGAATCCGATTTGATTCTCTATGTGGTGGACGCGGCCGTCGGACTGACTGCCGAGGACGATGCGATTTTACACCGTTTTGCTGACAAAAAGCGCATTCTGCTCTGGAACAAAAGTGACTTGACGAATACGAACCCTCCGCAGATGGAAATACCGATTGCTGTTTGTGCCGCAAAAGAACAGGTTGGCGAGGATGCACTTTGTGATGCGTTAAAACAGGGTTATCCTGTCCCTGATTCAAATTCGGACATGGCGATTCTCAATGAGCGTCAGCGCACCCTGATTGAGAAGGCTTTGACTGCATTGCAGGGTGGAATTGCGGATTTACTAGGAAATCAGCCACTTGACATTGTTTACCATTCTCTCGAAGTTGCAGCGAATGCGCTGTACTCTCTGGATGGCGATAATGTTTCAGAAGATGTCGTGAACGGTGTCTTCTCAAAGTTTTGTGTAGGAAAATAATGGATTGTTCCACGTGGAACGTTTTGCTGTGTCGCATTTTGTTCCACGTGGAACATTTTTGAAAGGAAGTGTCGCAATGGGAATGCTAGAAAGCTTTGATGTTGCGGTGATTGGTGCTGGTCATGCAGGGATCGAGGCGGCTGTTGCCTCGGCACGGCGCGGCTGTAAAACTGCGTTGTTCACCATTTCTCTTGACCAGATTGGAAATATGCCCTGCAATCCTTCAATCGGTGGCAGCGCAAAAGGTCACTTGGTACGCGAAATTGATGCGCTTGGCGGCGTAATGGGTAAAGCGGCGGATGCGTGCTGTATTCAGATGCGTATGCTGAATCTCAGCAAGGGGGCTTCTGTACACAGTCCGCGTGCGCAATGTGATCGACGAGCATACCATGCAAAAACAAAGCAAATATGCGAAAATACGGAGAACTTACATATCATTCAGGCAGAGATTGCGGACATCCAACTGGACGAGAATCATTGCGTTACGGGTGTTGTCAATGCGTTTGGCGGCGTGTATCCGTGTAAGGCGGTTGTGATTTGTGCAGGAACATTTCTCCGTGGAAAGATTTATATTGGCAAAACTTCGATGGAGAGCGGCCCGGATGCTTGTCTGCCTGCTCGATTCTTGTCACAAAAGTTGTCCGAACAAGGAATTTTACTTCGCAGATTTAAAACCGGCACACCGTGCCGCGCTCACAAGAGAAGTATAGATTATTCTGTACTTCAGATGCAGACAGGTGATGAGAACCCAAGACCATTTTCGTTTCGCAGCGGAGAGACGGTCTGGAGAAATGATATTCCCTGCTGGATAGCGAATACAAACGAAAATACGCACAAAGTCATTCGTGATAATCTGTCCGAATCTCCTTTGTACGGCGGAATTATCCATGCAGTTGGGCCTCGATACTGTCCTTCCATCGAGGACAAGGTTGTTCGATTCTCCACCCGTGAGCGTCATCAGATTTTTGTTGAGCCGACCGGAATTGACTGCGACGAGATGTACTTACAGGGTTTCAGTACCTCTTTGCCGGAACACGTTCAGCTTGCGATGTATCGTTCGGTCAAGGGCTTTGAACATATCGAGATTATGCGTTCGGCATACGCGATCGAATACGACTGCATCAACCCGAAATCGTTGTTTGCAACGCTTGGCTTCCGTGATTTTCACGGGTTGTATGCCGCCGGGCAGTTCAATGGCACATCAGGCTATGAAGAAGCGGCGGCACAGGGATTGATTGCCGGAATCAACGCTTCTGCGTATGTTTTAGGCGAGGAAGAGTTGACACTTCCGCGCTCGAGCTCCTATATCGGGACCTTGATTGACGACCTTGTGACCAAAGGCTGCGAGGATCCGTACCGAATGATGACTGCGCGAAGCGAATATCGGTTGTCATTGCGACACTCGACTGCTGATGCGCGTCTGACACCCATCGGCAGAAAATATCGTCTTGTTGGAGATGACGATTTCTCCGCTTTTACGAACAAAATGCAGCATATTTCTGACGCTGTCGAAGCCATTGCAAAGCACACCGTTCATGCGGATGCGGCGGTCAATTCCTATTTGCAATCTGTCGGTACAAGTGAGATTTCGGTCGGACAGCGAATGGATTCTCTGCTTCGCCGTCCGCAGGTGACTCTTGACGGATTGTCAAATGCGCTGGGGTTGTCTTTCTCGCTGACACCTGATGAAGCAGAGGAAGTCGAGCTGCAAATCAAATATGAGCAGTACATTGAACGTCAAAACCAGCAGAATCGCCATTTTTCACATTTGGAGTCCGTGAGGTTGAAACACGAAACTGACTACCAGATGATTCACGGACTTTCCTCTGAGGCGCGGGAAAAACTGTCCAAGGAACAGCCCGAAAATCTCGCACAGGCGGCAAAAATCAGCGGCGTATCTCCTGCGGACATTGCCATTTTGATGACTTGGCTGAAAGCGGGTGGCTCACATGCTTGAAACGTATTGCAGCCTGTTTTCCGCGTATCAGCTTGATTTGTCCGAAGAACAATATCAACTTCTCTCTCAGTATGCGGCTTTGCTGCATGATGAAACACCTGTTCAGAATGTCACGGCTGTTTCGGAAATCTCTGATATTTGGGTTAGACATTTTCTCGATTCTGCGTATCTTTTGCATCATATCGAAGCGGATGTTTCGAAGATTATTGACATTGGAACAGGCGGCGGGATCCCCGGCATTCCTCTTGCAATTCTTCGCCCTGACTTGGATATAACTCTGCTTGACAGCGAACTTCGGAAAATCGAGTTTTGTACCATGGCAGTACAAAAGCTCGGCTTATCTGAACGTGTCCATCCGATCTGCGGACGCGCCGAGGAACTTGCAAAAAGTGCGGATTATCGTGAAAAATTCGATATGGCGGTTTCTCGTGCGATGGCAAACGGTTCAATGCTGACAGAACTTTCTCTTCCATTTGTGAAAGTCGGAGGCGTTTTGCTTGCCATGAAAGGCAGGGGATATGACCCCACGGTGGAGCGTTTCGCAGAAGCTGCACCTCTTGTCGGCGGTATCGCCTGTGAACCCGTGCCATATACGCTTGAATCCGAACAAAAATACCTGATCTGCGTCAAAAAGCAGTCGCCTACCCCACCCCAGTACCCTCGCCGCTTCGCCAAAATCAAACGCCAACCCCTATGAAATGTTCCACGTGGAACATTTCACGATGTGGGCGCGGGCGACATTTAGAATGGGGGCTTTGCCCCCAAACCCCCACCAAAGGGAATGATTCCCTTTGGAAACCTCGTTTATAAAAACAGACCGACTGCTTATGCAGTCGGTCTGTTTTTATCTATGGGATTCTTAAGGGGCGCAGTCCCTTAAGCGGAGTTTGAGGCGGAGCCTCATTCAAAATGCTGCCCGTTCCCCACACTGTAAAGTGTTTTACCTAGGGCATTTCGTAGGGTTTGTGTTTGATGCAGAGAATGGTGAAAAGGATGAAGAACGGGAGCTCAAAGAGAAGTTGTACAAGTGCAAAATAGAACAGATTGTCCTCACCGATCGTTTTACCCATGAAAATAAACGATGCGAGGATGCCGTTCAGAGCATTATTACACGAGTGTGCGAGGGAGGAAACATAGACGGTTCCTGTGCGCTTGGTCAGCCATGTGTAAATCGCGTTCATTCCGATGCAATTTGCGCACATCAGCGCGATTCCAAGGTATGGAAACAGGGGATAGTTCGTGCCGAAATTGTAGCCGTACTGGAACAGCGGACCGTGCCAGATGCCCCAGATGATACCGCCGACGATGATAGAGGGGACAGTACCGATGCGCTTTTCGAGCCGTGGCATCAGGTATCCGCGCCAGCCGAGTTCCTCGCCGAGGGTATAGAGCGCAAACAGCAGAACCGTTGCGAAACCGCTCAGCAGAATCATGCAAATATCGCCGCGTGTCATGGCTTCTTCAGCAGCTTCGAGCTTTTCCCTGAACACAAAGCACGCGCATGCATCTCCAAACGATACGATCAGCAGATTGAGAATGGGTGCGATGATATACCATTTCCATGCTTTCGGGAAGTTGAAGTGGAGGAAGCTGTCATGGAAGCCTTCTTTTGTCAGCAGTCGCGTGAACAGATTTGCAAATGCAGGCGAACAACCGGCGAACAGCATGACAAAGGCGATGGTCGGATCGGTCGATGTTGCGATGTTGCAGTCAAAAATCCAGATGGGAATCCACAGTCCCAGACAGGCAAGCACGGTATAGATCGCGATTCTTACCCATTCGAGTGATTTAGTTTTCAAGTTTCTCCACTCCTTTCCGATAGAGTTTGCAGGAGAGCTTATAGGACAGAATGTACGCGACAACGGCAACGATCGGCATAGCGGCTGTAATATACGGAATGACTTTCATTTCGCGTTTGCCTGTCATCACATCGAAGATGTATTCTAGCACCTTGTCGAAATCGCCGAATACAGAGAGGTCGCCAAACAGCAGATAGACGAAAAAAACAATGAAAATGATGAGCAGCGGAATAACGCGGATGGCGTTTGCTTTCTTTGTGCCAAAGCGCGTAAAGTACGGAAATTCGAATGCATTTAACAGCATGATCAGATAGAATTCCAGTACAAGAATGATAGAAATCGAGCTTGCAACGTCCATGACCATCATATCGAACGATAAAACGATCATATTGACGATGAGATTGAGTATCATCAAAACCAGCGCGAATTCGTACTTTGTACGGATCTCAGCTTTTGCGGCGTCAGGCGAGGAGAGGATAAATTGTCCCCATTCCTTTTTTTCGTCGATCTTGAAGATTTCCGGCATGATGGTAAACGTGAACATGGGTGTGATAAGGAAAAACAATCCCATCATCAGCGTGCCGAGCATCTGAAATTCATCGCTCGTGACGCCGTTTGTATCGCCGCCGAAGAAAACCAGCAGTGGCATACAACCCATAACAGCGGATGCGGTCAGCAAAACGATGATCGTGGTGCGGAGGAGTTTCCAGTCTTTATAGAGCAGACCTGTCATTTTTCGCATCGTATACCCCTCCTGTCCAGTAATTTTGTTGTGCAGAAGTATCCGCCGACCAATACAGCAATCAAAATAATCGGCGCGATCGGCAGGAATTTATCCAGAAATCCGTTCAGCAGGCTTTTGACCTCGGTGAGTAAACTCATGTAGATCTCGTCATCGGTGAGCAGGGGATTTTGTTCCTTCTGGATATTGTAAAGCAGTGCTTTGTCCCTCATATACAGCGTCATATAGCCTGCAAACGCAACCAACGGGATGATTTCGATGAAAGTAGCGATGCGTGTTTCCGCAGCAGGCGTTTTTGCGAAACGCTGGAATTGCAGCGAGATCTGTTCCACCACGATTAATACGACCGCGATGGATGCTATTACGCCGAATTCCAGTCTGGTGTACGGTCTTCCGAGCAGTCTGCATGATGTGTAGCTGTTCAGCACCATCAATCCGAACGCAAGCAGATACCGAACGATGACCGTGACATAGAATGCGAGCGACAGTTTCCATGCAGGCACGGCGGTTGTGAAGGTGAATTTTGAGAATCCGCAAGCCGCATCCGAGGAGGTGTAAGTCACCACTTTCATCAGAATAATCGGAATGATGCTGAACACATATGTTGTGAACAGATAGAACGAATCTATGATGTCAGAGGCGGTACTTTCATCGGAAGCGATGAGCTTTGCAATATTTCCGTACTTTGCGGAGAGGCAGATGAGCATGGAAATTGCCAGAACCAATAGGCAGCCGAAGAATGTCAGCCAGAAATTTTTCGCCTGCATCTTATACTCTCGGTAAATCAGTCCGCGCATATCGACCACTCCTTTTTGTCGCGGTGGACGTAGTAAAGCATGATCTCTTCGAGGGTTGTCGGCTCGATCGTGATACCGCTGTATGCTTTTTTGCAGGTTTCGCGGTTCGCAGTCAGAAGCTCCGCACCGAAATCGTTGACTCTCGCGCTGATATAATCCGCAGGGTTGACGTCCTTGAACTCCGCTTTCGTGCATTTCATCATGCCGTGCTGTTCGAGAATATCATCCTTGTAGCCCGACAGAAGGATTTTTCCGCGGTCGATGAACGTCACACAGTCGGAGATTTTTTCAATATCCGAGGTGATATGCGACGACATCAGAATGGAATTTTCCTCATCCTGCAAGTATTCGAGGAAGATGTCGAGAATTTCGTTTCGTACCACAGGGTCAAGTCCCGTTGTTGCCTCGTCCATAATCAGCAGTTTTGCATTGTGGGAGAGGGCGGCGGCGATTTGCAGCTTCATCTTCATACCTTTTGAAAACTGTCCGAACTTTTTGTTCTTCGGGAGCTGAAAACGGTCGAGGTAGTCATAAAATGTCTGCTCGTTCCACTCCTCAAACACATCGCGGAGAATAAATGACAGATCTTTTGCGTTGAAGATGTCGTGGAAGGGGAGCGTGTCAAAAATGGCAGAGATGTGCCGCTTGACTTCTTGTTCTTCCTTGATATGGTCTTTTCCGAGCATTGAAATCTCGCCGCTGTCAATGGAAACGATATTCAGCAGGGCATTGATGGTCGTGGTCTTGCCTGCACCATTCTGTCCGATGAATCCCATGATACTGCCTTTCGGCACATGGAAGCTGACATTATCGAGGGTGAAGCCGTCGTACTTCTTGCTGATATTTTTGATTTCGATGGCGTTTGTGTAATCGGCATTCATAGTGGTATCTCCTTTCAGGTTTCGTCTGTGCCGTAGAGCAGTTCGAGCATCTCCTGCAATTCGGCGAGGGAGATCTTCGACTGCTTTGCTTTTTCGACAGCTGTCGTGAGCTGTGCTTCGATCTGCCGCAGGGATTCTTCGAGCAGCAGTTCGGGATTCTGCGCTTTGATGAAGCTGCCTTTTCCCGTGAAGGATTCGATCATCCCATCGCGTTCGAGTTCTTCATAGGCGCGTTTGGTGGTGATGACAGAGATCCGAAGCTGCTGCGCGAGGACACGCATGGAAGGCAGAGCGTCCCCTGCCTGCAATTCTCCGTCGAGAATCATGCGCTTGATCTGCGTCACGATCTGCTGATAGATGGGTTCTCCATCCGCATTCCGTATGATAATATCCATGGATTGATTTCTCCTGTTCAATGAATGTATATATACAATAATTACATTATATCAGGTGATGTCTGGTTTGTCAAGTCCCCTGAAAAAATTTTTTGCACAGATTTTCGGAACTCCTTTTGTGCACTATTTCGTCCTCTCCTCCTGCCGATTTTCGAAAAATGTGGCAGGGGAGGGCTTTTCTATCAAGAGGGGAGGACTAAATGCACCTATCTGCGTGCTTTGAAAATGCGGCTGTTGTTTGGCACGAAACGCCCCCTTCTGACGCAGAAAACGTGAAAACTGTACAGATCGCCGACAAATCCGCGCTGTCAGTATGATTCCTTTCCCATCTCCCCTTTTGACTGATGTTGATTTCCCTGTGCTCCTGATATATACAATTTCACATCAGGCGGAAAACGCTTGACTTTGTTCGGGCAGAATGGTATACTGAAAGGGATAGAGAAATGCGAACCGAAGGAGTGGAAATGAAAAAGAAACTAGCGGCGCTGACCGCGGCGGTACTGGGACTTGGCAGCATGACTGCCTGCGGAACACCGAAAACGGAGATCCCCGATTTCGAGATTCCGACAAATATCCTTGACACAGCGGCGGCGGAGATTCCTGAGATCACCGTGGATTCCTATGCTGTCCCCGAATCGGAGGGACTGCAATTTGTGGAGTCGCTGCGGCTTGGCTGGAATCTCGGCAATACATTTGACGCATCCGACTGCAATGTGCAGGACGAAATGGACTATGAAAAAGCATGGTGCGGCACATACACAACAATAGAGGACATTGCGGCAGTCAAGGCGGCAGGCTTTCAGACCGTGCGCATCCCCGTGTCATGGCATAACCATGTGGACGAAAATTTCCGCATCAGCAAGGCATGGCTTACCCGTGTCAAAGAGGTTGTCGATTGGTGCCTCGCCTGCGATCTCCATGTGATCGTCAACACGCACCACGACAATGCCGAAGAATATTACTACCCCGACACCGCGCATCTGGAATCTTCCAAAGCTTATCTTTCGGCGGTCTGGTCACAGCTTGGAAAAGCCTTTCGGGATTACGATGACCGTCTGATTTTAGAGTCGATGAATGAACCGCGGCTTGTCGGGACAAATTATGAGTGGATTCTGGACGAGTCAAGTTCACAGGGAAAAGATGCCGTTGCGTGCATCAATATCCTCAACCAGTTGTTTGTCGATACGATTCGTTCGTCGGGCGGCGGCAATGCGACAAGGTATCTGCTTTGCCCCGGATATGCGGCATCGGCGGACGGGGCATTGGCAGATGGTTTTGCTTTGCCTGAGGATGCGCAGAATCGTGTGATCGTATCTGTCCATTCCTATACGCCCTACGATTTCGCCCTTAACACAAAAGGTACGGATGCGTTCGACCGCAAGAATCCCTCCGACAGCAATCCTGTTCTGATGATCATGGATGACCTCTACGGGAAATTCGTGATGAACGGCATCCCTGTTCTGCTTGGAGAATTCGGCGCACTCAATAAGGACAATCTCGAAGCGCGTATCGACTATACGGCATTTTATGTGGCGGCGGCGCGTGCGCACGGTATGACCTGCTGCTGGTGGGATAACAATTCGTTTGCAGGAAGCGGCGAAAATTTTGGACTGCTGTTCCGCAAGACCGCGACCTACAACTATCCCGACATCGTCAAGGCGATGCTTGCCTATTGCGATGCGAAATGATTACAGTTTGTATAACCGAGGAATGAAAATGAAACGGAACCGACTACGAAAAGCAGCGGCAATTTTGCTGAGTGCGATGCTGCTGACAGGCTGCGGTAAAGAACTTCCTAACGAAACCGCAGAGATGACAACCACGGATTCTGTGCAGACGGAAACGACCGTGACCACAGAAACCACAGATACGCAGGCGGAGATGCAGACCACATCTTCCACAGAACGAACAAGCGTTCTGTCTGAATCGGAAACGACCGTTACCACAGGTTCTCAGACCACAGGTGCGGCCTCTGCGGAAAAACCGCAAACGCAGGTGCAGTCACAGACACAGACAGAACCGACAACTTCTGCCGCCGCGCCTGTCACATCCTCATCTTACACGGCGCATTTTGCGGACGGCGCATATCCGGAACTGAACAGTCGGATCTCTGCAATGTCGCTGGAAGATAAAATCGCGCAGATGCTTCTCATCAGCTGTCACGGAGAAACCACGCCCGAAACTGCCGCATCAGGCGGCGCAGGCGGACTTTGTCTGTATGCGGATGCGTTCGAGGGAAAGACAAAGGAACAGGTGGTGGCGATGAACGCCGCGTATCAGGACCTTGCCCCGATTCCCATGCTGATCTCGATCGACGAGGAGGGCGGCGGCGTGACGCGCGTCAGCGCAAACCCGAATCTCCGCGACTCGAAATTTCTCCGTCCGGGAAAACTCTATGAACTGGGCGGCTGGGAACGCATCGAAAGCGACACCGCAGAGAAAGCAGACCTTCTGCTGAGTCTGGGTGTGAATGTGAACCTTGCCCCCGTCTGCGATGTACCGCAGAGTAAAAACGACTATATTTACTGGCGCTGTTTCAGTATGAACGCCAATGAAACCGCGGAGTATGTCAAGCGTGTGGTATCGGTCATGTCACAGCACGGCATCGGTTCAACGCTGAAACATTTCCCGGGCTACGGCGGCAGTACCGATACCCACAAAGGCATGGGCTACGATTCCCGACCATACGAAGCATTCACACAGTCAGATTTCCTGCCGTTCCAGTCGGGTATTGCGGCAGGCGCAGATTCTGTCATGGTCAGCCACAATATCGTCGCCTGTATGGATGCAGAAAATCCTGCGTCGCTGTCCCCTGCCGTCCATGCGATTCTCCGCGATACCATCGGCTACAACGGCGTGATCGTCACGGACGATCTGGACATGAATGCGATCCGTGATTTCTGCGGAACAGAAAACGCCGCAGTCATGGCGGCAAAGGCAGGCAACGATCTGATCTGTACACCGAATTTTGCAGGTTCGCGCAATGCGATCGCGGCGGCAGTCCGCAGCGGAGAGATCTCCGAACGGCAAATCAACGAGTCGGTCCTGCGAATTTTTATCTGGAAAGAAAAATTGTCGCTGCTGCCGCAGTAAGAAACAGATTCCTGAAAAAACCTGCGGAAAATCTGAAAAAAGGCTTGCAAAAAATGTCGGATTCCGTTATAATAGATATGTACATACTTTCGAGAAAGGAAACCATGCACCATGGCTAATCAAACGACAAAACCGAAACGCACACATTCTTCCGAGCCTGTTCACGCACAGAAAAAACGCCGCCGCCGCGGACCTCTGCTCCGTTTTCGTTTCAGCGCGGTCATTCTCATTTGGATCTTCTGTGTGATCGGCGGTTTCGGTATCTATATGGTACAGCGGAATATTCATCCCGAAATTGCAGCGGCAGAACTTGCTGCAAAGAACAAGTCGGATAAGGATACCGATTCCGACACGGACACCACCGACTGGGATGTGGATGACACAGATGCTGACGATTTCACCGCAGACGATGCGGCTGTCACGGACGTCACAACTCCCCCTGCGGAAGGCGGCGAAACTGCACCGACTGAAACATCTGCTTCGCAGGTCGTGATTCAGGCAAAGATCAATCCTGTTCCCGAGGGCGCACCGAAGGAAGGCGACTATGTCAACCATTGCGCATTTCTGGGTGATTCGAACATCTGGAAAATGGGACAGAACGGCTTGCTGCAAACGATGAGTGTCTATTCGGATGAAACGCTGAACCTCGGAAATTATGAAACGCACTATTTCGATCTGAACGGCACACAGATCAAGATGCTGAGTGCGATTCGCGCAGCGGACTGTCCGATTTATCTGCTGTTCGGTGCGGAAAGCCTGAAAACCATGACACCTGAAAAAGCATCGGACCTGTATCTGGAAATGCTGAACAAGGTGCAGGCGGCAGCACCCGAGTCGAAAATCTATGTCCTTGCTGTACCGCCCGTGACACAGGCGGCGGAAAAGGCAGAGAAACAGCTGCTGAACAGTACCATCGACAAGTTTAATTCTCTCCTGCTGACCATTGCGAACGATTCGAACGTGTACTTTGTGGACACGAACACCGCGCTCAAAAACAATGACAGCAGACTTGACAAGGATAAAGCCGAGGAAGACGGTATTCACCTGAACGCAGAGGGTGAACGGATTCTTCTCGACTACGTGCTTTGCCACGTTCCGGAATAATCAGATTACAAAAGAAAAGCAGACGGCACATCGCTCAGGGGTGAGAAACGATGTGCCGTCTGCTTTTTTGGGGTTTGGAAGTATAGGAAGCATGGGGTGTATGCTTCACAGCAGGAAAAAAGAGAGGGGGGATTGGAAGTTGTCATGTTTGGTGTACAGCAGAGGGCGGAGCGATCACTCGGTTCCTGCCCCCGTGTACAAGTATATCTTAACGGATGCGTGTGAATGTTCTGTGAAAGTGTTTTGAAAGAGAACTGAAAGCTATGTGGCAGATTTTACGTAAATATGAAGATTTTCTTATGATTGTAAAAGAAAGCGACGAAATATACAGCAGTTTGTCCGCTATTGTATCTTTTTGAAACGAACTTGTGAAAGCTGTAAAAAAATGGCAGGTGATTTTCGTCGGCTTGCTGAAATTTATTTGCTTTTACGGCTTTTTGCGGTTTTCATCATATGATTTTCACAAAACTGCGTATAATAAATAGCATACAGCAAATTCCCGTAAACAAAAGAAAGAGGTGCATTTTTATGTCGTTCGATGACGAACTGAACAACTTCGGCGGAGAGGACTCTTCGTCGGATATTTCTGAACCAACCATTCCAAGTGAGCCGCCGATCCCGCAGGAGCCGCAAGTTCCTGAGAACCTGAGCGATCCTTTTTCCGCGCCCCCGATTTCTCAGCCGACACCGCAGCCTATGCCGCAGCCGCCCGTTCAGCCGCCGATCACCAATGCGGTTCCGCCGCAGTCGGGCAGCTATTATTCTCCGAGAAGCGGCTATCCTTCTCCTGTGGAAAACCACTACTATAATCAGCGCGGCATTCCGAACAACGGCGGCGGCGGAAACTATCCCCCCGACGGCGGCAGTTATTATAATTCCCCCGAATCTCCGAATCCCCCGAAGAAATCTCACAAGGGACTGAAAGCACTTGCGATTTTCGCCTGTGTTGCGCTCCTTTGCTATACTTCGATCCAGTGCTACCAGTTTGCATCGGAAAATGAATCGTTCCGCAAGTTCTTCGGACACGACAACAAAGTTACCGAATCCGAAAAGACAGGCGAGGAAACACCCTCTCTTGACGATGACGAAAAGGACTCCAAAAAAGAAGAAAAGCCCAAAACCGAACCGACGGGTGTCGCACAGGACTGGATCCAGCTTGCGGCTCGTGAGGGCGCGATGAGCATTCCCGATATTGTCGATAAGGTCATGCCTTCGAGTGTCGGCGTATCGTCCACGTTTGTCGGACAGGGACAGAGCTTTTCGATGTGGGGCTTTGGAATGACCGAACCCTATGAGAAGGAAATGACAGGCACAGGTACGGGCATCATTATGAACGAGGACGGCTATATCGTCACCAATGCCCATGTTATTTATGACAACGAAAGCCAGTACAAGTGCGGACTCGCAAAAAAGGTGCAGGTCGTTCTGAATGACCAGTGCTATGAAGGTGAAACGCAGTTTGAAGCGGAAGTGATCGGTTACGATGTCGAGGAGGACCTTGCCGTTCTGAAAATCGACACCGACCAGAAGCTTGTCACGGCAGAATTCGGCAGCAGTGATGAACTGCGTGTCGGAGAATTGGTCGTTGCCATCGGCAACCCGCTCGGCTTCGATTTGTTCGGCTCTGTTTCAACGGGTATCGTTTCCGCGCTTGACCGTGAAATGACCATCAATGAATCGACCATGCGTCTGATCCAGACCGATACTGCCATTAACGCAGGCAACTCGGGCGGTCCGCTGATCAACAGCTTTGGTCAGGTCATCGGCATCAACTCGGCAAAACTCAGCAGCAGCTACTATGGCGAAGCGAGTATCGAGGGCGTGTGCTTTGCGATTCCGATGAGCCACGCAAAACAGATCGTTGACGATCTGATCAGCTTCGGCTTTGTTCGCGGAAAGCCTCTGCTCGGTATCAGCGGTTATGATGTTACCGAAACGGCTTCTCAGCAGTACGGTCTGCCGATCGGTGTATCTGTTGTTGAGGTCGTACCCGGCGGCGCAGCAGATCTGGCAGGTATTCAGGTCAACGATATTATCATTGCGATCAACGGCGAAACGATCACTACCTACGAAGAACTCAACAGTATCAAGAATACGTTCAAAGCAGGCGATACCATTACGGTAACAGTCGCCCGCTATAATCAGGACATTGATTTCTCCGTCACATTGCAGGAGAAACAGCCGACTGAGAATGTTGCTTCTAACTGATTCAGCAACGGGATTTTGGGGGACGCTCACGTTTTGCAAAGCGAAACGTGAGCGTCCCCTGCCAAAGGGATCCCTTTGGAATCCCATTATGTGGGAAGATAAAATGCAAAAACCTCCGCATGGTATCACGGACCATGCGGAGGTTTTGTAATTCACTCAGCAATTATTTAGCGAGTTCAACGAGCTGGTTGTAACGCTTGTTAGCGGTATCCTCAGCCTGTGCGAACAATTCTTTTGCACGCTCAGGGAAGGAACGAGTCAGAGCGGAGTAACGAGCTTCGTTCATGATGAAGTCCTGATAAGACTCGGTCGGAGCCTTGGAGTCGAGGGTGAACGGGTTCTTGCCCTCGTCAGCCAGACGCGGATCATAACGGAAGTTGTTCCAGTAGCCGCAGTCGACAGCCTTCTTCATTTCGGACTGGCAGTTCTGCATACCGCCCTTGATGCTGTGCATTTCGCACGGAGCATAGCCGATGATGAGGGACGGGCCGTGGTAAGCTTCAGCTTCCTTGATTGCCTTGAGGGTCTGGTTCATGTCTGCGCCCATAGCGATCTGAGCGACATAGATGTAACCATAGCTCATAGCGATGTCAGCCAGACGCTTCTTAGCGATTGCCTTACCGGCAGAAGCGAACTGTGCGACCTGACCGATGTTGGAGGACTTAGAAGCCTGACCACCGGTGTTGGAGTAAACTTCGGTATCGAAGACCATGATGTTGATGTCTTCGCCGGAAGCGAGAACGTGGTCGAGACCGCCGAAACCGATATCATATGCCCAACCGTCGCCGCCGAAGATCCAAACGGACTTCTTGGAGAGGTAGTTGCGGTTTGCATAGATGTCAGCGCAGTTGTCGCACTTATCAGCGACCTTTGCGATCTCAGCGATGAGAGCTTCGGAAGCAGCTGCGTTCTTTTCGCCATCTTCAACGGTATCGAGGTAAGCCTGTGCAGCAGCCTTCAGCTCAGCAGAAGCGCAGTCAGAAGCCAGAACGTTCTGAACCTTTTCGATCAGGCGGTCACGAATAGCCTTCTGACCGAGGTACATACCCAGACCGTGTTCAGCGTTATCTTCGAACAGGGAGTTTGCCCATGCAGGACCTCTGCCGTTTGCATCGGTGGTGTACGGAGAAGTTGCAGCAGGACCGCCCCAGATGGAAGAACAGCCGGTAGCGTTGGAGATGTACATTCTGGAACCGAACAGCTGAGTGATCAGACGAGCGTAAGAGGTTTCTGCACAACCTGCGCAGGAGCCGGAGAATTCGAGCAGCGGCTTCTTGAACTGGCTGGAGATGAGGGTAGCGTTGGTAGCAACGTCAGCCTTCTCTGCAACCTTTTCGACACAGTAGTCGAATGCAGCCTGCTGAGCTTCCTGAGATTCTCTGGAAACCATCTTGAGGGAGTTGGTCGGGCAGACGCCTACGCAGACGCCGCAGCCCATGCAGTCCATAGCGGAAACTGCGAGCGTGTACTTGTATTCGGTCTTGACGATGGGCTTCGGAGCAAACTTGGTAACTTCCGGAGCAGCAGCAGCCTCAGCTTCTGTCAGAGCGAACGGACGAATGGTAGCGTGCGGGCAGACAAATGCGCAGCGGTTGCACTTTGCACAGGTGTCAGCATTCCACTCAGGAACCATAACAGCAACGCCACGCTTTTCGTAAGCAGCAGCACCCTGTTCGAAGGTACCGTCAACGTGATCGGTGAATGCGGAAACCGGCAGGGAGTCGCCGTCCATCTTGCCAACAGGATTCATGATGCCGTTGACCATCTTGACGAGCTTTTCTGCGCCCTTGGTGTTGCATTCGCAAGCAGCATCGGTCGCATTTGCCCAGTCAGCAGGGATCTCAACCTTGACGTAAGCGGTAGCACCTGCGTCGATAGCAGCCTCGTTCATCTGAACGATCTCGATACCCTTCTTCATGAACTTCTGAGCCTTTTCCTTCATGTAGCCGATAGCCTCAGCCTCAGGAAGAACCTTGGACAGGGAGAAGAATGCGGACTGCAGAACGGTGTTGGTTCTCTTGCCCAGACCGATCTTTGCAGCGAGGTCGATCGCGTTTACGAGGTAGAGCTGAATGTTGTTCTTAGCGATGTAACGCTTGGTTTCAGCATTCAGGTAGTTGCCGATCTCAGCAGCATCCCACTGGCAGTTGATGAGGAAGACGCCGCCCGGCTTAACGTCGTTGACCATCTTATAGCCCTTGAGGATGTAAGACGGGTTGTGGCAAGCGACGAAGTCAGCCTTATTGATGTAGTACGGGCTCTTGATGGGCTTGTCACCGAAACGCAGGTGCGAGATGGTGATACCGCCGGTCTTCTTGGAGTCGTACTGGAAGTAAGCCTGAACGAACTTATCGGTGTGGTCGCCGATGATTTTGATGGAGTCCTTGTTTGCGCCGACAGTACCGTCGCCGCCGAGACCCCAGAACTTGCACTCGATGGTGCCTTCTGCTGCGGTGTTGGGAGCTTCCTTCTCTTCGAGAGAGAGGCAGGTAACATCATCGTTGATACCGATGGTGAACTGAGCCTTCGGAGCATCCTTTGCCAGCTCATCGTATACTGCGAAGACGCTTGCAGGAGGAGTATCCTTGGAGCCCAGACCGTAGCGGCCGCCGATGACCTTAACATCGGACTTGCCTGCTGCTGCGAGAGAAGCAACAACATCGAGGAACAGCGGTTCGCCGAGGGAGCCGGGTTCCTTGGTTCTGTCGAGGACAGCGATCTTCTTAGCGGTTGCAGGGATCGCAGCAACGAGCTTTTCAGCAGAGAACGGACGGAACAGGCGAACCTTGACGATACCGACCTTATTGCCGTTTGCGTTCATGTAGTCGATGACTTCTTCTGCAACGTCGCAGATAGAACCCATAGCAACGATAACACGGTCAGCATCAGCTGCGCCGTAGTAGTTGAAGAGCTTGTAGTCAGTGCCGAGCTTTGCATTGACTTTGTCCATGTATTCCTCAACGATGCCGGGAACAGCATTGTAGTAGGAGTTGCAAGCTTCACGGTGCTGGAAGAAGATATCGCCGTTTTCGTGAGAACCACGCATGGTCGGCTGCTCAGGATTCAGAGCGCGGTCACGGAATGCCTTAACAGCATCCATATCGCACATTTCCTTGAGGTCTTCATAATCCCAGACCTGGATCTTCTGGATTTCGTGGGAGGTACGGAAGCCGTCGAAGAAGTTGATGAACGGAACGCGGCTCTTGATTGCAGCGAGGTGTGCAACAGCAGAGAGGTCCATAACTTCCTGCGGGTTGGTTTCAGCGAGCATAGCGAAACCGGTCTGACGGCAGGCATAAACGTCGGAGTGATCGCCGAAGATATTCAGTGCATGAGAAGCGACGCAGCGAGCGGAAACATGGAAAACTGTGGGGAGCAGCTCGCCTGCGATTTTGTACATATTCGGAATCATCAGGAGCAGGCCCTGAGATGCGGTGTAGGTAGTGGTGAGAGCACCTGCGTTCAGGGAGCCGTGAACGGTACCTGCTGCACCGGCTTCGGACTGCATCTCCTGAACCTTAACAGTGGTGCCGAAGATATTCTTCTGCCCCTGAGCTGCCCACTGGTCAACATAGTCAGCCATCGGGCTGGAAGGCGTGATCGGGTAGATACCCGCGACTTCCGTGAAGGCGTAGGACACATAAGCAGCAGCATTGTTGCCGTCCATCGTCTTCTTCTTACGAACGATTGCCATAGGAATGTTCCTCCTTAGAAGATATAGTATAATGGGAATCCGCGTGCAGGCATAGCAATACCCTCCGCGCAGAATTTCACGAATCTATTATAACACAAAACGACAGGCTTGTAAAGTCATTTGCGCGATTTTTACGCGAATTTTACGTGGGAGTTTTTGCCGCACGAAGAAGATGCACCTATGATGACCGAAAAGCTGACCATATTTCACAAATTCTGTTGTGCATTTTGACGAAAATCCTGTTTTTCGAATTGAAAATCTTCAAAAACGGTTGACGATTGGCCTGACATGATGTATAATAAGCGTGGTGATAAATAATGTTATGTTATTTTCACTCGTTTTGTTGTCTCCTTTCTTTTGTTCTACACACTATGATTTGATTTCTTTTATCTGGCAGCAGGGTTTCGTACCCTGCTTTTTTTCTGGGCTTTTTCGGTTGGAAAGGGGATACTATTATAATATACGTGCGGAGAACTCCCATTTTCTTCGCCCATACTATGTTATTATTCGTGCAAAAATGGGATTCCAAAGGGATAGTATCCCTTTGGCAGGGGGTGTGGGGGACAGTGTCCCCCACAAAGCACTATTAGAAAGGTAGAAAGGAAGCAGATCATTTCATGTCCTCGGCAAAAGACTTAACGCAGGGGAATCCCGGCAGCGTATTGATTCGGTTCACGCTGCCGTTGTTTCTGAGTGTGTTTTTTCAGCAGCTATACAGCATCGCTGACAGTGCGATTGCAGGCAAATATGTCGGAGAAGATGCGCTGGCGGCGATCGGCGCGAGTTATCCGATTACGATGCTGTTTATGGCGGTAGCAATCGGTTCGCAGATCGGGTGCAGCGTGGTGCTTGCCCGACTCTATGGCTCAAAAGCGTATCAGAGAGTGCATTCCTGCGTATCTACGGCGATTCTGAGCGGATTTGCAATCTCGTTTTTGTTGTCGGTCGGCGGTGTGCTGGCGAGTAAGTGGCTGATGACGCTGGTCGAAACGCCCGAAAACATTTTCGCAGACGGCAGCCTGTATCTGAAAATTTACACGGCAGGCTTTGTGTTTGTACATCTTTACAACGTAATTACGGGATTATTCAGCAGTCTTGGCGATAGCAAAACGCCGCTGTATCTGCTGATTTTCTCCTCGCTTGGCAATATTGTGCTGGACTTGGTGTTTGTGCTGGGACTCCGTCAGGGTGTGGCAGGCTGTGCGTGGGCAACGCTGATCGCGCAGGCGGCGGCTTGTGTCCTGTCGCTCATCGTCCTGCGGAAACGAATGCGAGTGATCCCGAAAAACGGTGCAGCTGCGTGGTTTACGTGGCGTGATTTCCGCGATATCGCAGTGATTTCGATTCCGAGCATTTTGCAGCAGAGTTTTATCTCGGTTGGAAATTTGTTCGTGCAGCGGTTTGTCAATGCGTTCGGTTCGTCGGTCATCGCAGGCTATTCTGCGGCGATAAAGCTGAATACTTTCGTATTAACGTGCTTTACGAACATGAGCAGCGGAATGTCCAGCTTTACGGGACAGAACCTCGGCGCAGGCGAACCGGAACGTGTGCGGAAAGGGTTTCGTGCAGGTGTACTGATGGCGTGGGGGACGGCAATCGTGTTCACCGCGGCGTATCTGCTGGCAGGGCGATGGCTTTTGCAGCTGTTCATGGACGCGGACAGCAGTCAGCTTGCGCTGAAAACGGGCATGAATTTTCTGCGGATCGTGTCGCCGTTTTATGCGGTCATATGCATTAAAATCGTAGCAGATGGGATACTTCGCGGCAGCGGCAGTATGGGCTGTTTTATGACGGCGACGCTTGCGGACTTGGTGCTGCGCGTATTGCTTGCGTGGATTCTGCGGAATTTTTACGGCGCGACGGGAATCTGGCTGGCATGGCCGCTGAGCTGGACGATCGGCACGATATTGTCGTACTGTTTCTACCGTTCGAACGTGTGGTGTAAGCATCTGAAAATGGAGGAATGATGCTCTGAAAACGGGTATCTACGATGGATTTGTAATGGGGACACCGCTAGGGCAAGCCCACGAGTTTGCAAGCAAA
>JAKSPL010000022.1 GCA_024404815.1 Oscillospiraceae bacterium | reverse complement strand
GTATAAAGACGATAAATGTACTCAACTATATGATTTTTCAACTAGTATCATGCCGCCTCAATCTTTTGCCGTTTATGCAGGTTGGGAAAAGGTCACCTATCTTGTCGAACTTGATCCCAACGGCGGTGTGCTGCAAAAAGACCAGCGAACATGGTACGAGGTCGAGCACGGCGGCGACCCGATCCCTGAATATTCCACCACAACGCGCAACTACGTTCCTGCACAGGACGGTGAATATTATTACTACTACGCCGAATATCCGACAGAGCATGACGAAACCAACGGCGATGCTTACTACACCACGGACATCAGCAGCGGCGCAAACCTTTCCGTCAGTTATAAGTACGAGCCGAACAGCTATCGTTATTCACAATGGTATGAGGTACACGAGGACGGCACGGAAACACCATATAAATTCGGTGAGCCTGTCCTGCATGACACCAAGCTGCGGCTGCACTGGAAAGAACTGACGACCTACCATATCCGCTACGATGCCGGCAAAGGCACGCTGGATAACGGCAACAAGAGCGAATCGGATTTCCAGACGCTCGACAGGTCAGAGTATGCCGACCATGCAAGTGTCGTCGTCACACGTACCGCAATTCCTCCCGCCGCATCGAACTTCATCGGCTGGCAAATTCGCGGTGACAAGAGCGGAACAGTCTACTACCCCGGACAAAGCTTCGACTTCTCATCGGTGTATGCCAAGACAGAAACTGTTGACGGCAAGCCTCAAAAGGTCATCATTCTCGACGCAGTCTATCAGGGAATCAACACCGCCAAGATCATCTACGATGCAAACGGCGGTACGGTCGCTGCGGATGCAGATCTGGGCGGCCCGACTGATACAGACCTCCCTGACGAATTGCAGCCGACCAAAACCTACACCAGCACGAGCGCAACGATCGGCAACCTCGTCAACAACTCGGGCATTCAGCTTGCAAGCGGCGATGGCTTTGAATACGGCGATTATACATTCAAAGGCTGGAACACCAAGCCCGACGGTTCAGGAGATCATTTCGATGCAAAAGCAGTTGCGATGGTCGATACCGACGAACCCGTTACACTCTATGCAGAATGGGAAGTTAAAGTATATTTCGATAAGAACAATGAAAAATGCACTTGGGATGAGGCATGGGAAACCACAGACGGCTATACATTCGATTCAGAAAAAGGTCTGTATTACACGACTGTTCTGCTCAATTCCAAGCTGGACGAACCGAATATTCCGATGGAATCCAGCAATCCCGAGGAACTGTTCTGGTATTGGGGCACCAGCCGATATAAGGAGGATAGTGAGCGGTACGATTTCTCGCAGCCGGTCACTTCCGAAATGACACTTTACGGTTACTGGGATAAGCTGGCGGTTCCGATTCATGTGATTGATTCCTCCAAGGAGGAACTGGTACAGGTCGATGATTGGCGGAAAACAGAGGAAATCAAGATCAACAACAGCACGAATATCGCGTTGGATGCAAAACATGGCAACTATGTTGACTATCCTGATGATTACAAGTACGCATTCGCCTGCATCGGAAAGGTCGTGGACGGTAAACCGCAGATTTTCGAGGAAAACCGCATCACCAATATCAGCTACAATTCGGCAAACCGTTGTGTCTGGGTGACATATAAGGACGGTACGGAGGGTGCGCTGCCGAGCGACTGCGAATTGTATTTCGTGTATTTTGAGTCGCCTGAAAAACTGCCGATCGGCTATGTTGAACTGGGAAATGACGGAGAGCTGAAGACGGTTACCGTCAATACCAGCGGACAGAATATAGCGCCGACAAAGACCGATTCCGACCCCTACATTATGAACAACGAGCTGACAAAGCCGCTTTCGTATCCGACCAAGGATCCTGCATATCAGAATTATTCCTATGCGATCGGCGATCCGAATGCTGAGGATGCAACAGGCCTGCATATCATCACAAGTGTAGCGACAAGTGATAACAGCAGACCGACTTTGCAGTTCCAGAAAACATGGCGCGGTTATCAGTATTCTACTGACGGCGGTAAAACATGGACAAACTGCGGCTATAACATCCAGCCCTATGTTGTATACTACCCAAGCAAACCTGTCATCATCACGCTGGACGAGAAAACGATCGGTCTGGCGGAGGATATGGACGAAAAGTTTACGTATACCGTAAAAGTTGAGCAAATCACGAAAACGACAACCATAAAACAGACGAAAAACAAGCAGGGCAAATGGAATGACGATAAAAATGGTACAACAACGGAGACAGTCACTACTGATGTGTTCGAATCTTCAATAGATTTGGCAGACGGAGAAAAACAGTCATATACGTTGTTTCGTTCGTCTGTGACTGAGGACAAGACCACAGAAGTTGATAAAAATGGAAACGCATCCAAACGAAATCATATTACCACCGAAATCACACAACGCATCACAATCGTTCAAACGGAAAAAGACGATTTCGAGACCGACAACAACGGCGGAACAAATCGGAAAGACAATCTGACTTACACCTATACCACAGTATCAAACAGCACCGACCAAAAGGTGACATTCACCAACACGCATACGCCTGTTCCCGTTGAACTGCATATCGCGCTCCTGCAAAACGGCGGATATGTCAAAACCGATTCGCTCAGGACAAACAATGCCGGCACCTATATTCAAAATATTGCACTCAATGGCCAGTTTGAACCGAGCAAAACCAATCCGAGCGGATTGTTTACAGGTAATGCCGCTGACTACGAATTCCTCGGCATCATCTATGGCACAGTCGGCGAGAACGGCAAGATCACTCCGTCCGTGAACGAAGTCACAAAGGTCGCTTATGATAAGGTGAAGGGCGACCAGATTTATGACGTCTGCATCAACGGCGACAAGGAAACCCCGATCGGCGATGGACAAATCTTCTACGTCTACTACGCCAAGCCGAAAATCGTGTACGTCAAGGAAACACCCGATGGTCTGGAGCTCATCAATCCCATTCAGAGCCAAGAATCGTCTGTGTCGCTGAACGGTAAGACGGTATCGCAATGGGATTATCTGACAGTCGGCGACGGCTTGATTTTCTCGCAGGATGGAAGCGGATTCAAAGTTCCCCCGAAACTCGACGGCATCAATCCCAACTCTCTGATCTACAGCCGAATCGGTGTCGGAAGTCCTGACAGCAACAGCATTTCGCTGACGGATTTCTCGGCAGACAAGTACATGGAGATGCGGATCAACAACGGCCTTGTGGAATACCGATATTCCGCAGGAGGCGAATGGAAGCCCTTCGAGGAAGCACCTGTGGTCTATGTGGTCTATAAGGAATTCGGCTACGATCTCCATATCACCAAGAAAATTGTCGGACAGGACACCAAGCATGAATTTACGCTGACGATCAAGTCGGAGCAAATGGATGATAAAGCCAATTACATGATCAAAGGTGTTCCGAACATCAAGACGATCCAACCGAACAACAAAACCATTGAGCTGACGATCACTGACGGCTCAGATATCACGATTTCGGGATTACCCGAAGGCAGTTACACATTGACAGAAACCGCATCGAGGGGCACGTTTACATTGACCGCACTGGTCGATGGCCACGAAGAAACGGTGACTGACAATGCAATCCAAATTTATCTTGATGAGGACAAAAGCGCAGAGCTTATCAATACCTTACCCGATATTCCCCTGACGGGGTATGCAGAGAAAGCAATTCCGTTTGGGGCAATGCTGGCAATGCTGCTGACGTTCTGGATTTTAAGACGGAGGTCTTATAAAAAGGGGGTGAGATGTGATGCTGCCTCACCGATATGAATCTCCCCCCGAATCAAACCGAAACCCGAAAAATGTGAGAATCCTGAGTCCGAATTGTGACCGATCTCACACTGCAAATTGTAAATATGAATTGGAAAGGAAAATGATTATGAAAAACACTATGAAGAAAATCGCTGCTTTCACAGCAGCAACGCTTATGACTGCGGCTCTCGCAATTCCTGCATCCGCAAAGATCGATGATACTCCTTGGGTTGAAGATCCCAGTCAGAACGGTTTGGCGGATTTGGAAAATGCGCCGTATTTTAACAAGACACTCACAATCTATAATGAGGAAGAATTGAATGCTTATGTTCCCGCGGTCACATATACTTATGCAGTTTCAAGTGTTGATCCTGCTGGCGAGGCAATCATCACCGATAAAGACGGTTATCAGGCTATTGTGAAAAAGGGTGTAGACGGCGGTTTCGCACTGAAAGAGGCAGCCGCGGACGGCACATATTCATTCCAGTTTTCTGAGGATGGCAAGGACATGGTTGCGCTGAAAAAAGGCGCAGGTGATACGCTGGCATCCAAAGTATTGAAAGAGAAGATTGATGTGGTATATGATGCTACAAAATTTTCAGCAGCAGGTGTTTATCGCTATGCACTCACAGAAACCTCGGATGATTTCAGCGATTACGGTATTACCCGTGCAAGTGATGGAGAAATTGTTCGCTATGTTGATGTATATGTGAGAGAGAACCCTGCGAAACCTGGCGAAATGGAAGTATACGGCTCGGTCATGTTCTATGACCTTGATGAAGACGGCGATGTGACTACTACCACTGAGAAAACGGACGGCTTTACCGATTCTGGAGATCCGACAGGCGATGACAAAACTGGTGAGAATTTTAAACCTGACGAAGAACTTGGAACCGATCCCACTCACTACAATGGCGACGAACTTTATACCTACAACTATGTTGTGCAGAAGGTCGTTGAGAACAGTTTGCTCGGCAATGAAGTGTTCCCGTTTACCGTTACTGTGACCAATGAGTCTACAGCCACTCAGTATTTCAACTATTCCCCTACAGAGGGTAAGTCTAGTGCTGCTGATGCGATTGCGGCAGCTACTACGAAGGGCACTGTGAATACAGCAGATGGTGCTGTGGGACTTGCCGATGGACAGTATCTGGCTCTGACTGCTGTTCCTGCAAATGCTCTGATTAGCGTTTCCGAACTGAACGATGAGAATGCTGTGTATGATGTTACCGCAGAAGATGACACAAAGGGTGCGCTGACTTTGAATAATACAACAATCAAAACCAACGAATCTTCCGCTTTTAGTGCGATTGCTCTGACTGATTATGATCCGGCGAAGCCTTCTGCTGACTTAACTGCAGCACTGACTTCTACGGTTTTCACAAATAAAATGCACACCATCTCTCCGACAGGCCTGCTCTTTATGATCGCTCCGTTTGCAGCAATGCTCGCATTCGGCGTAGTCATGATCACCCTGTTCGTGAAGAACAAGAAGCGCGATGAATCGGATGACATGATCTGATTCATATGAAGCATGATTTGATCAACTGAGTAATTCAGGCTGCCTCCCTGCAATGAATGCTGTGGGGAGGCGGCCGTTTTGTAAAGGAGGCAGACAAATGCTGAAATCTTTTCGTTTCTGGGCGGCGATCGTGCTCACCGTGATTCTGGCTGTCTGCCTGTTTTATAAAGCGCATCAGCAGAAGCAGCAGCCCCCCGAAGCACCCCCTGCCGCTTCCGTTGTGACAGTCACAACCACCGCCCCGACCGCTTTGACCACTTCTGCGCCGCCTCTCACCGTCACAGAAATATCCACGGAAACCACCGTGTCGGAATATCCGAATTCCGCCACAGAACCGTTTCTTTCCAAACAGAAATACGAAGATATGCAGCGCAGAGTGGCGACATTGTCCGCGGACTGTCCCGATTTTATCGGCTGGCTCTATCTGGCGGATTCTTCGATCGACTATGCGGTCGTGCAGGGCGCGGATAATGTTTACTATCTTTCCCACGCTCCCGACGGCAGGGAATATCAGCTCGGCACGATTTTTCTCGACTATCGCTGCGACCGCGGCTTTTCCGACAGCACCAACATTCTTTTCGGTCACAATATGGATTCGGGAATGTTTGGTGATCTGCGTTCCTGGCGCAGTCAGGAGGCATTCGATGCGCACCGCTATGGTTGGCTGCTGACGCCCGATGCGCTGTACCGCATTGATTTCTTTGCACTGTCGGTGGCAAGCGGCTACGACACGCTGTATGATGTCCCGTGTGCTGCGGAGGCATGGCGCGGCAGATTACTGGAGCAGGCATTGTTTGCGCGGGAACTGGATTTCTCCGCAGATGACAGATACCTGATGTTTTCGACCTGTGCCGCCGATTTTGAAGCTGCCCGCCTGCAATTTACAGGCAGGCTCGTGCCGATGTCCGCAGAGGACGACTTTCTCCGCTGACGCTTCACTCTTGCAAAGCTCGGAAATGTCGAATGATGTTTCCGAGTTTTTTATTATAAAAACAACCCTCCCTGCATGACACAGGGAGGGCTTGGTGTTTATTCGGGCTGGTAGGGGAATGCAGGCATCATTTCGAGCTTAAACAGGTTCATCTGATGCTTGCGGTCGATCAGCGCCTTGTGTTCGGGAGAGGGGAGAACGCCCTCGCGGATATAGGCATCGAGTTCTGCGTAGGTAAAGCCGAGGTTGTCCTCGTCGGTTTTGCCGCAAAGACCGTCAGAGGGTGCCTTATCAACAAGTTGTGCGGGGAGTCCCAGTGCCCTGCCGATTTGTTTTACTTCTGTGACAGTAAATTTTGCGAGCGGAGCGAAATCGCCGACGCTGTCGCCCCAGCGTGTTGAGTAGCCGACCCAGTCCTCCGAGAGATTACAGGTGTTGGCGACACGTCCGTTCAGCGACTGCGATACAGCATAGACGGTTGCCATTCGGAGGCGCGGGGGGAGATTGACTTTTGCCTGTGTTGAGAGCGGTAAAGCTTCTGCGACAGCGGCTTCGAGTGCATCCGCGGCACTTCCGATGTTGACGGTCACAGAGCGAATGCCGAGGTGGCGGCAAAGCAAAAGCGAATCGTCAATATCAGGCTGAACACCGCGCGGCATCATGACGCCGACAACGCGATGGACACCGAGCGCCTTGCAGAGCAGCGCAGCGCAGACGGAGCTGTCTTTTCCGCCCGAGATGCCCAGTACGGCAGGACAGCCGTCGCCGTTTGCGGCGAACCAGTCCTGTACCCAGCGGCAGCAGTCGTCAATGGCAGTATTTACGTTGAATTGATACATGATGAGTCATCCTTTCAAAAAAAGACGGGAGAGTACAGTAGATACTTTCGGCAGCGTCATCGAAACGAGATGGACAAGAATCAGCAGCCAGACACCTGCCGAACTGAGTGCCAGCCGCAGACCGCGAAAACTCTGGTGCGGCGTGCTGAATGGAAGACGTTCTGTCAGTAGAGTATAGAAAAATGCAGCAGTTCCGAACAAAAGTACACAGAGCATATAAATCGAATTGATATTGCCAACGGCATTCGGGGCAATGACATCGAGATAGGAGAAAACCGCATTCACCAGATTGACGCAGAAATGTACGACCATTGCAGGGACGAGAGAATTGTGCGAAATGGTGATGTACGCGAGGAAAATGCCGAGGCAGAATGCGAGGATTCCCTGCGGCAGATTTTCATGTGCGAGCGCAAAGAAAAATGCGCTGAGGAAAATGCCGAGTCTTTGACTGACGCGGCTGAAATTTTTGAGTATCACACCGCGGAACACCAATTCCTCGGTCAGCGGCGCGACAAAGCATGAGTAGAGGACTGTCAGCAGGAGCTTTGTGGTAGAATCTCCGGCGGAAAAGTCGGGCGAAGAAAGGGTGAAACCGCTGTTTGCAAAGAATTTCGAGAGTAGCTGTGCTGCAAAGCCGAGGAGTAGTTGCAGCCAGAGTCCGATTGCGATATAGCGCAGAAGCGAACCTGTCCGCAGGTCTTTGTCCTGAAAATAGTCCTTCACGCGGATATGGGAAATACGGCTGCCGACAAAAAATGTGATGATGTTCGCCGTAAGAAACGACAGCAGGGTAATTCCCATGGAAATGGAGCTGTCGCCGAGATAGGCGCGCATGATGCTCTTGTAATTCTGTGGGAGTGCGCCGTCGAGAATCTGCAAATCGAAGTGTCGGAGGGCAGAAGCGGCGGCAAAATAGAGCAATGCGGAGAAAATCGCCGCCAGCACGAAATCCATCGCACCGGGGACACCTGCAAGCGTGTATGCGCTGCGGATCTTCGCTTTTTCCTTTGGGGATGGAATCAGGGGGATGCGGCAGCCTTCGATTGCGATTTGCGGCACGATCTCTGTGTAGTCGGGGGTATAATCGTGTTCTTCCGTGGGATTCTGAAACGGGTTGTGGGGGTCGATGCGTTCATCGGCGCGGTTGACATAGGCGCGTTCGTCGAGAAGATTCGGAATCATGAAACCCCTCCCTCAGCGCAGCGTGACGATTGTCACACCGTCCTCGCCCTCGCCGTATCTGCCGATGCGGAAGGACTTGACCTGCTTGGATTTGCGGAGTCGGTCGTGGACTGCCTGCCGCAGTGCGCCTGTTCCTTTGCCGTGAATGACGGTGACGGTCTGGATGCCTGACAGCATAGCTTGGTCAAGAAACTGTTCCATGAGGATGATGCCTTCGTCAGATGTACAGCCGCGAATGTCCACTTCGGTTGCGGCGCTTCGAGTGCGCTGACCGCCCGACGTGATGACGGTCGGGGTGTGACGCGGCTTTTTCTTCTGGGGTTCAGCGGCTTTCGGTGCTTCGAGCCGCACGCCGTCCAGCGGCACACGGGTTTTCATTGCGCCGATCTGCACGAGAACGACTTTTCCATCGGATTCGGCAAGGACCGTACCTGATTTTCCCATAGACACGACAAGAACGGTGTCGCCTGCTTTGAGCGCACGCGGCAGATGATATTCGCCGCGTTCGTCTGTGGTATCGGAGTTTTCGTACAGACCGTCGATGGTCTGACGGGATTTTGCTTTTGCCGCGGCGATTTTCTCTGCGAAATCCGCCTTATCCTTTTCCTTTTTGAGCGCACGAAGTTCTTCAAGCAATTCGTTCGACTGTGCGACCGTCTGCTCTACGATTCTTCTCGCATCTGCGCGGATTTTATCGAGTTCCTGTGTGCGGCGGCGTTCCATTTCCTCCGCTTCTTCGCGCAGGGCTTTTTCGTGTGCGGCGGCATCGCGGCGGAGTGTTTCCAGTTCCGCATTTTGGTTTTCGAGCAGGATGCGCTGGCGTTCGAGCTGTTCGACTGCCGTTTCGAATCGCTGATTTTCTGTGCTGACGAGCTTTTTTGCGTGTTCGATGACGTCATCGGGCATACCCAGCGAGTGCGAAATTGCAAAGGCATTCGACTTACCGGGCGAACCGATCAGCAGGCGGTAGGTCGGCTGGAGGGTTTCCAGATCGAATTCACAGGACGCGTTTTCAACGTCGGGTGCTTCGATCGCATAGCGTTTTAACTCCTGATAGTGCGTTGTGACCATCAGCTTTGCACCCTGACATTTCAGCCGTTCGATCATGGCGACAGCGAGTGCCGCACCCTCTACGGGGTCAGTACCCGAGCCGAGTTCGTCGATAAGAACAAGTGATTTGTCGTCTGCCTGCTGTAAAATCTGGATGTCCTGCACGGTATGTGCGCTGAACGTGGACAGATTTTGCTCGATGCTCTGGCGGTCGCCGATGTCCGCGAGAATGTGGTCAAAGACGGAGATCTGACTGCCGTCTGCCGCAGGAATCATCAGTCCGCACATCGCCATAGCTGTCAGCAGACCGACAGTTTTCAGCGCAACGGTCTTACCGCCCGTGTTCGGACCTGTAATGATCAGCGCGGAGTAGTCACCGCCGAGCGACAGGGTAATGGGAACGACTTTTTTGCGGTCGATCAGCGGATGCCGCGCTTTTTTGAGGACGATATTTCCATCGTCGGTGACGGACGGGATCGTACCCGTCTGCATCGTGCCGAGCGAGGCTTTTGCGAAGTAAAGGTTCAGTTCAGCGGCGATCTCGTAGCCTGAAAGCAGCGCATCTGCGCATTCTCCGCAGGCGGCGCATAGTTTCTGGATGATGCGTTCGGTTTCCTCCTGCTCCTGATTTTCCAGCAGGCGGATGTCGTTGTTCGCGTCTACGATCGCCATCGGCTCGATAAAATAGGTCTGTCCCGTCGCGGAGGTATCGTGGATCAGACCTGCGACATCGCCGCGGTGTTCCGCCTTGATGGGCAGAACATATCGCCCGTCACGAATCGTGATAATGCTCTCCTGTAAATAGGTCTGCATGGACGGGGACTTGATCATTTTTTCGAGCTTTTCGCGCAGTTTCAGACCTGACTGCGTAATTTTTCTGCGGATGGAGGCAAGTTCGGGGCTTGCGGCATCTGCCAATCGTTCTTCGGTTTCGATCGAGCGTTCGAGCAGGTCTGCGAGGTAGCTGTTGGGCTGTAACCGTTCGAACAGATCGGAAAGTGTGGTGCGGATGCCCTCACAGCGGTCGTACCAGTCAGTAAGCGAGGAGATCTGCCGCAGAAGTCTGCTGATCTCCAGCAGTTCTTTCAGCGATACTCTTGCACCGGATGCAGTACGGCGCACAGCAGAGCAGACATCGTGGAAGCTGTCAAACGCAGGCGAGCCGAAACGCACCGATAGCTGGAATGCGTCCTCTGTCTGCTGCAATAAATGCCGCACGCGGTCGGCATCCGTTTCGGGAACGAGCGACAAAGCCATTTGCTTTGTCCGTTCGTTCGCCGCTTCTTTTGCGAGCATTTCCAGAATTTTATGTAGTTCCAGCGTGTAATAGTCGGGGGAAAGATTTGTATTCATACTTGTTACCATTCATGGAGATAGATTTGTATCGGCGGCGACGCTGTGATAGAATTGCAGTGTCTTGCAGGAAATATCCAGCGAATGCCGCAGATAGGCTTCGGAATAGGCACAGAGCTGACGGAGATTGTCAGCGTCCAGCTTAAATAAAAACAGCTTTTCGAATTCCGAAAAGACGATATGTCTTGCAGCGAGCAAAACGGCAGCCCGAACATGAAATTCGAGACCATCGCTTCGAACGGCGCAGTCTTTGCAAAGAAAATCGCCGTCTGCAATGCGTAAGGTCAGCTGTTCGGGGAGGAATTCTCCGCAGGCGGAACAGCAGAGCAGATTCGGCATATGTCCGAGTTCTGTGACCAGCCGCAGTTCGAAAATCGCCTTGATCTGCGGGATCGGTCTCGTCTGTTCGGAAAGATAATGCAGACAATGCAAGAAAAGCCGCAGACGCTGCGGCTCAGGCTGATTGGTTGCAGTTTTCCGGATCAGCTCGGAAAAGTAGGCACAAAGGGCGAGTGCTTCGAGGTCGCTGCGGATGCCGTAAAAGAGGGAGATCGGCACTGCGCTGTCGAGGTAGTAGAAATCGCCGTTTTGCCGCAGACAGTATTCGCCGTAAGCGAAACTCTGCGTCACTGCGGCATATTTGCTGCCTGCCTTGCGGACACCTCTTGCACGAACGCTCAGTACGCCGTTTTCTGTAAATAAGTCAAAGAGCTTGTCTGCTTCTCCGATGGGTGTTTCACGCAGGACAAGCCCTTTTACGGTTGTAAGGAGCATATAAATTCTCCTTTTGTATGGTAAGATCAGCGTAGATGCTGACGATATTGTAAATAATCCTCCACGCGCCCCGTTGCACAGAACTGCGCCCAGAGCCGCATGGATTCTATATCATTTACATTACAGCTTTGCATACTCTCACATCCTTTCTATACCGATAGGATGCGGAGTTTTTATCTCTTTTTACATGGAAATTATTGCTTTTCAAACAGACCGAAGCTTTGGATGAGTCCTTCGCGGTTGCGCCAGTCCTCCTTGACCTTTACCCATGTCTGCAAATTGACCTGAATGCGGAAGAAATCTTCCAGTTCATGTCTTGCGGCGGTCGCGGCTTTCTTGATCATCGCGCCGTTTTTGCCGATGATGATGCGCTTATGCGATTCGCGTTCACAGTAGATGGTGACGGAGATGTTCAGCAAGTCCTTGTCCTGCCGTTCGGAGAACTGTTCCGTGACAACGGCGATACCGTGCGGCACCTCGTCGTTCAGCAGTTTCAGAAGCTGTTCGCGGACAAGTTCTGCGGCAAGCACGCGCTCAGGCTGGTCGGTCAGCATATCGTCAGGGAAGTAGTGCGGACCGAACTGTGCCAGTTTCAGCAGTTCGTCAATGACCTCAGACACACCGTCGTTTTGCAGGACGCTGATCGGAATGAGTGCGTGGGGATGCCAGCGTTCCTGTGCGTTTGCGAGCATCGGTGCCAGCTTTGTCTTATCCGACAGCAGGTCGATCTTGTTGAAAATGAAGATGACAGGTGTTTTCTGCGCGGCAAGTCTGTCGAGCATCGCACATTCCTGATCGCCGATCGGCTTGGTGCAGTCTGCCATGAAAATAACGCAGTCGATGTCGGATACTGCTTCCTGCGCTGCCTGGAGCATATGCTCACCGAGCTTTGTCTGGGAGCGGTGCAGACCGGGTGTGTCGGTGAATACCAGCTGGGTATTGCCGATGTTGCGGATGCCCGTGATACGGGTGCGTGTGGTCTGCGGCTTGGGACTGACCGAAGCGATCTTCTCGCCGATGACGGCATTGAGCAGAGAGGACTTGCCTGCGTTGGTATGCCCTGCGATGGCGGCAAAGAGAATTTTGGTATCTTCTGCCTGATTGAATCTCAGATTACTTGCCATAGATCAAGCCTGTTCCTCCGGAGTGACATAGCTTGTATCTCTTGCAAAACCGAGCTTTTCGAGGACAGATTCCTCTTTCTCGCGCATTTTGCGCTGGTCAAGCGGAGAGGTTTCGTGGTCGTAGCCGAGCAGGTGCAGCATGGAGTGGACAGTCAGGAATGCGATCTCGCGCTCCAGAACATGACCATACATCTTTGCCTGCTTGACAGCGGTTTCCATCGAGATAACGATGTCGCCCAGAACCACAAAGCCTGTTTCGGGATTCGTTTCGAGCTTGTCCCCCTCAGAAAGCGGGAAAGACAGAACATCGGTCTCGGAATCCTTATTGCGGTAGATGTTGTTCAGCTTGCGGATCTCCTTGTTGTCCACAAACGAAACGCTGACCTCTGTGTCATAGCCGAAGCCTTCTGTGGTCAGAACAGCCTGACAGCAGCGGCGGATCAGCAGACGCACACCGACCGGGATCTTCACCTGATGCTGGTCATCCTTGATATAAACCTTTAATTTAGCCATTTCGATTCTTTTTCCTTTCGTGATTATTATTGATTTTATGTTCATAAGAAGCATAAGCGGTAATAATATCCTGCACGAGGCGGTGACGTACCACATCCTTTTCCGAGAACTGGTGGATGTGGATGTCGTCCACGGTCGAGAGGACTTTCATCGCCTCAATCAGACCCGAACGCTTGGGGTCGGGGAGGTCGATCTGGGTGATGTCGCCTGTGATCACCATTTTGCTGCCCTCGCCGAGTCGTGTCAAGAACATCTTGATCTGTTCGGAGGTGGTGTTCTGTGCTTCGTCGAGGATGATAAAGGCGTTATCGAGCGTTCTGCCGCGCATATAGGCAAGCGGCGCGATCTCGATGATGTTTTTTTCGATGTCGCGTTCGACAGTTTCTGCGCCGAGCATTTCAAACAGCGCGTCGTAGAGCGGACGCAGATAGGGGTCAACCTTATCCTGCAAGTCGCCCGGCAGAAAACCGAGTTTTTCGCCTGCTTCAACGGCAGGGCGCGTCAGGATAATGCGTTCGATGTCGTGGGCTTTGAGTGCCTTGACCGCCATCGCAACGGCGAGATAGGTTTTACCTGTTCCTGCAGGACCGATGCCCAGTACGATGGTGTTGCTTTTGACGGCATCAAGGTACTGTTTCTGTCCGACGGTGCGCGGACGCACAGCCTTGCCCGTGACGGTAAAGCTGACCGCATCGGAGCTGATCTCTTTGAGCTGATCTGCGGCGTTGTCCTTGACCATATTGACGACATAGCGCACGGTCTGGTCGGTGAGGGGGTCGCCGCGCTGGTTGGTGCGGAGGAGTGCCTCCATCGCCTGTTCGGCTTTCATAATATCTTCTTCCGCGCCCGTGATCTTGATACCCGTGCCGCGGTTGACAATGACGACATGGAACTGCTGTTCGATCTTCCGGATATTGGTATCGAAGCTGCCGAATACCGCAGCGATCGCATCGGAATCGGCGAATGTACATATTTTTTCTGCCATGCTTGTGAATCCGTTTCCCGACAGGGAAACAATGCTCCTTTCAGAATTTCCCTCGTGCATGATAAGGGCATCATAATTCTGTTTCTATTATATCATACAGAAATGAAAAATGGAATAGTTTTAGGATAATTTTACAAAAATTTCCCTTGTTTCCCCGACAACGCCCTCAAAAATGTAGTGGATTTTTAGCAATATGCCCAAATCCGTTTCGGAGGTTACAATCTGTTTTGAAACTATCTTGTCGTTTTTATGAAAATTTTGCTCAAAGCGAGCGGCTTGTTCCGCCAGCAGAGCGTCGAGTTCGGCAGGAGAATACGCGGTGACTGCGGTTTCTTTCCGCGTATAGCGACACTGCACAAAAGCAAACGGGGCACGCCTGCCGAACAGTTCCAGCGGCTTTGTGATTTCCGTGTAGATGAACGGTTCGGGCGGCGGTGTAAACCCGACAGACAGCGGAATGCGCAGACCAAACGCATCCAGAAACGGGGCAGTGTCGGTTTTGCCGCTGACGGTGATCTCCTCGCAGTACGGTTGAAAGCATTCAAAATCATACTCGTAGACACCGCGCACCAGCCCGTCAGCATGGTAAAAGCGTGTCACACCGTTCAGATCTTCCTGTACGCCTGTGATAATGACATCGCCCTCCCTGACCGCATCGCCGACTTTCACCTGCGCGTGACCGCCAAGAACGTGCAGCTCAGTGATCTGGGCAGAAACGGTCGCCACATAGTTGGTCGGGATATGGTCGTGCAGCATGGCAGGGGGCTTGGTTTCCTCGCGGAGGTCTACGACCAGTCTGCCGCCCGTGTGCCGCATGGCGATCCATTCCAGATCGCTGATGCGCAGACGCATTTGCTGTTCTGCCGCGGTAAAGTCGATGTCTCGATAGGGAATGCCGCATGAAATGCCGAGCAATGCGAGCTGAGAGAGGATCTCTGTGTCTGAAACAGTCGTATTCCCATATATTTCGATGCTGTGGATGCGGCTTTCACACCAGTAGAGAAATGCAAATCCGCAGAGCAGTCCAAATGCGATGCCGCAGACACGCTTCCGATACGGATACAGCCGAAACCGCAGACCGCGTTTGCGAAGAATGGTCAGCGTGATCTGGAATTCCGCCGCCGCAGTACGGATGCCATACCAGTTATGGGCTTTGGTTTGTGCATAGAACACGCCGCCGCGTATCTGCTGTGCAGTACAGGGATAGTGTCGGGTGCGGAGCGCATCCCGAAAGGCGGTGAGCTGTTCACCCTCCGCCGAAAATGCGATCGTTGCCATAGATATGCCCTCCGCTAGTGCAGACCGCCGTCGAATTCAATCGTGGAGATCTCGCCGCAGATGTGCAGTCCGTGCAGGCTGTAATCCGATGCGGATAAATCCTTTCCCCAGACGGTGACGGTGTGTCCGTTGGTCTGAAGCTGTACCAGCATATCGCTGCATTCCAGCAGTCGTCTGCATTTGTCAAAATAGATGTCCGTATTGCCTGAAAGTTCGATGGTATCTTCCAACTGCGGAAACTTGTGCTGCATACCGTTCACCTCATGTTTCGTTCTTGGGATAACATATGACAAATGTTCTGTTTCTATGCAACGTCTGCATAATCTGAACCGAAAGGACGGGATGCAAAATGTGGCTTTCTATTCGAAAAATGCGGTTTTGGACGGCGATTCTGCCGCTTGTACTGCTGGGACTGTTGTTTCTGCTGGCAAACAGCGGCAGAGAGATTGCAGCGATACTGCAAAGCCGTGTGGAACTTTGTCTGGAAATGCTGATACCATCGTTGTTTGCGTGTATGGCGGCGGCAAATCTCTTTCAGCAAAGCGGTGCGGCGGAGGTGCTGGGCGGAAGGCTTTGCAGGCTGTTTCGGTGGTCGGCACCGCTGACGGGCGTGTTTCTGCTGTCCCAGCTTGCAGGATATCCTGTCGGCGCGGTACTCCTGCGGAAACTCTGTGCGGATGGAAAACTTTCTTTGCAGACTGCAAAGCGGATGAGTGCGGTCTGTTTCGGGAGCGGTCCGTCTTTTGCGGTCGGTCTGACGGGCGCACAGCTTTTCGGGAGTGCGGCGGTCGGGTGGGGGCTGTGGCTTTGCTGTCTGCTTGCCAACCTCTGCGCGGTATTGGTACTGTATCCGAACGAAAATAGTCGGACAGAGGTACCGCCGAAAAACATTGTTTGCCGTCTGGACGCAGAAATTCTGACGGCAAGTGTGTCCGATACGATGCGGAGTCTGTACGGTATTTGCGGTATTGTGCTGCTGTTCGGGATCGTGGAGTGGCTGCTGGATGCAGGCGGAATTCTGCATTTGTTCGGGAATGTCTGCGCGTGTGTGGGAATCCCTCCGCATCAAAGTACAGCATTCTGCGCGGCTTTGCTGGATGTCACACAGTTTGTTCGTTTCTGCCGCAGCGGTGTGTCTGCGTGGGCGGCGGTTCCCTGTGCGGCAGGATTGCTGTCGTTTGGCGGTGTCTGTGTACTGATGCAGTGCAAAGCGGTCGGCGGAGAGATTGTTTCGGTCGGAAAACTTTTTCTGACACGTTTTTTTGTGGGGATTCTTGCGGCAGGTTTTTCCGCCGTTCTTCTGTTGATTTGTGACAATACCATCGCAGTTTCGACATTTTCTGTGCCAACCAGAGCTTTTTCCGTTGCATCTCCGCTGCCGTCACTTTTGATTTTTTTCACAGGATTTCCGCTTATTCTAAAAAAAGACTAGACAAATCGAAAAATATGTGATATAATAAAAAAAACTCATTTTTGAGGTGATACTTATGGGACTTTTTGATGTTTTTTCCAAAGGCGGTAAATATTTCGGCAAGTCGATCGAGCCCAGATGTGAATATTGCGAATCGGGCAAGCGTGCCAGCAACGGCGATAAGGTTCTGTGTGCGAGAAAAGGACTTGTGGATGCAGGGGATCATTGCCCGAAATTTGTATATTCTCCGCTGAAACGTATTCCTGTCAAGCAGATGAAGCTGGTCGGCTTCCTGGAAGGCGATTACGACGAGAAGAATTTTGACGAGGAAGCAGAGAAGAAGGCTGCGGAAAAGAAAGCAGAAGAAGCGAAGAAAGCCGCGGAAGCAGAGGCTGCGAAGAAAGCAGAAGAAGCGAAAAAGGCTGAGGAAGCCAAGAAAGCGGAAGAAGCCCAAAAGGCTGCTGCTGAAAAAGCGGCTGAAGCGGTATCTGCTCCTGCGCCTGTACCTGCTCCGACTGCTGCACCTGCGCCTGCTGCAATGGCAAATGATCTGGCATCTCTGGCTGCTGCTGCGGATGCTGCCGGCGAATACGTGGCAAATGCGGCAGATGCACCTGTGGACGAAGCAGAAGCTGCTGCACCTGCTGTGACACTTGGCGATATGTAAAAAATCATTCATCCTGTGATGCGCTGCATTGCAGGATGATTTTTTGTCAAGAAAAACTCCCACATGAGAGAATCATGTGGGAGCATTTTTTATGCTTGTGTGTAAGCGGCAACGATTTGTCCGATATAGAGCTTGTGGACGGCGTCGTTTGCATAGAACTGATCGGCAATGTTCTGCGGCAGGTCGGCAGGGTCCATATCTGCGGCGAACTGTTTTTTGCAGACGAGTACGAGCTTTGCCTCCTCGAAGCTGACACCGCCGTCGATTGCGATGGGATGCAGACCTGTTTCCTTGACCTTGTCGCAGGCGCGTCCCGAGTTTGCTCCGCAGAATTTCAGCGCATCTCTCTGCGATTCAGGCAGGAATGTCAGCGTAAAGGTGTCCTGTTCCTCCATAAAGCCGAAGGTGTAGCGCGAGTGGCGGACATAGCAGGTGACGGACGGCTGATTCCAGAGAATGCCCATCTGTCCCCAGGAAGCAGTCATAAAGTTAAAGCCCTGTTCCATTGTGCCTGCGGTCAGCAGAAACCAATCCTTGCCGATTGCGGTAAACGGATTGCCGTTCCAGTTGTTCAAGTCGATTTTTTGAAGTGCCATTGTAAAGAACCTCCTTATTTTTAAGCTGTGATTTTTCAGCTTGTTTCACGGTTTTGCAGACGAAGCTTATCGGTAATGAGCGCGATGAATTCGGAATTAGTCGGCTTGCCCTTGCAGGTGTTGACGGTATAGCCGAAGAATGCGTTGAGGGTGTCGAGATTGCCGCGGTCCCATGCAATCTCAATGGCGTGGCGAATGGCACGCTCAACGCGCGATGGGGTAGTATCAAACTGGTGTGCGACACGCGGATAGAGCTGCTTTGTGACACTTTCGAGCAGTTCAGGCTCGTGGTATGCACTTTGGATCGCAGCCCGGAGATAGTGGTATCCTTTGATATGAGCAGGCACGCCGAGCTGGTGGATAATGTCGGTAATGGTGACGGCGAGGTCTTGTCCCGCACGCGTGGTAAAGCTGCCGAGCGGCTGCTTGCTGGTCAGGAGCGCGATGCGTTCGCCGAGCACCTGCAGATCAAACGGTTTCAGCATAAAATAGGATGCGCCGTTTTCCATGACCTGCTGTTCGACAAAGCTGTTGTCGTAGGCAGATGTAACGATAAAGGCAGGCTGTTTGCCGCTGCCTGATTTTGCCTTTTTCATCAGTTCGATGGCGTCCATATGCGGCAGGACCGCATCAACGACCACAACATCGGGCGTGTCCTTCCGAATGGATTCCAGAACGGTATTTCCGTTCTTCGGTCTGGTGTAGGCATACATTCCCTGAGAGCGCAGAATGCTGGCACAGGATACGCCATATTCCGCGGTGTCATCTCCGATCAATACTTTGACTTGTTTTTGCATGGTTTTACCTCCTTTTGCATTGTATCTCTATTTTAGCACGGAGGATTTGGAAAAGCAAGAGCGAAGAATGGAGAATTGTTACTTCTTTTGTCGAAATACCAGTCATTACCGCGAATTCCAAAAAATTACGCATCTGCACAAGAAATGTCAAAATATGCGGACTGAATATGTTGGATATTTAATATTTCCGTCAGATGGTATCTTTGCCTGACGAATTCTTTTTCGGAATGCGCAGGAAAATTGTTTGGAATCCTGAATCCATCGGAAAATGCTGTCTGATTCCGACAAATTTCGGAAATCGCAGGCGGATTTCTGCGAAGCTGTGCGCTTGGCAGAATCGACCGAAAAAACTGCTGACAGTTGGCTGATTATTCTGCCGTTTGGCGGTCAATGCTATGTCTGCGCGGTGCGGAGTGCGCCGCAAAGGAGAGATGACAATGCAGACATTGCAAATTTTCAAAAAAATCGCATGGCGCATCGGCGCGGCACTTGCAGGAATCATGGTCTTTGTCGGCGGTGCGGCAGGGTACTATGCGGATGCATTGCCCGACCACTACTACTGGGAAGCCGACAAGCCGTTTTCGATCGCCGCCGCTTTGCCTGTGACGATCTCAGGCGGAGAAACAACGGTTCCTGTGTCACAGCAGGCGGAGGTGCGGCTGTTCGGGATGATACCCGTCAAAACCGTTGCGCTGACGGCTGTTGCGCCGACAGAGGTGTTTGTCGGAGGCGAACCGTTCGGCATCCGAATGCTGATGGCAGGTGTGATGGTTGTATCGCTTGGAGATGTGACAACGCTGTCGGGCGATTGCTGTCCTGCAAAGGACGCAGGCATTGCCGTCGGGGATGTGATTCAGGAGATCGGCGGCAGACAGGTATCATGCAACGCAGATTTGCAAACGGCTGTGTCCGCATCGGACGGGCAGGCAGTCCCTGTGACGTTTCTGCGCGGCGGTGTGCGGCAGACGGTTTCGGTATCGCCTGTATTTTCCAGCGTTCACGGCTGTTATCAGACGGGGATGTGGGTACGCGACAGCACCGCAGGCATCGGCACCGTGACTTACTATCTCCCTGCGGAGAACGGTACGGTTCGGTTTGCAGGCTTGGGACACGCGGTCTGCGATCCTGATACGGGAGAACAGATTCCGCTGGCGTCGGGCGATGTGCTTCATGCGGATGTGACGGATGTGCTGGCAGGCTGTGCAGGACGCCCCGGTGAACTGCGCGGCAGATTCGATACGGATTCTGCCATCGGTACACTGCTTTCCAATTCCGCAAGCGGCGTGTTCGGGGTTCTGTCCGCATTGCCGCATCCCGACCGCGATCCGATACCGCTTGGCTATCAGCAGGATATTCGGCTTGGCGAGGCAGAAATGTACACCACCGTCCTGGGAGATGCACCTGCGGCATATACGATTGAAATTGAGGAGATCCACGGCGGTGCGTCAGGAACAAGGAATCTTGTTGTCCATGTGACAGATGAAACACTGCTCGAAAAAAGCGGCGGCATTGTGCAGGGTATGAGCGGCAGTCCGATCGTACAGGACGGGCGGCTTGTCGGCGCGGTGACACACGTTTTTGTCAAGGATCCGACACGCGGCTACGGGATTCTCGCAGAGAATATGTATGCCCAGACAGCGTCAGAATTATGCGGATAACCGAAAAGGGACGTTTCGTGTGAAACGCCCCTTTTCAAGCTTACATCGTATCAATAGGAATTAGCGGCTTTCATCGCTGAAACCGCTGTCAACGAGCTCTACGAGAGCTGCAACAGCCTGTTCTTCATCGGTGCCGTCTGCGATAATGCGGATAGCGGTACCGCCGACAATGCCGAGCGAAAGGATGCCGAGCAGGCTCTTAGCGTTGACTCGACGTTCTTCTTTTTCGATCCAAATTGCAGAACGGAATTCGTTTGCCTTCTGAATGAAGAAGGTTGCCGGACGTGCGTGGAGACCTACCTGATTCTGAACCATGACATCTTTGATACACATAAAATTTTCTCTCCTTTATGATTTCACCCATGGGTAATGGCATGGGGATGGAAGAAGCTCGCCGCCTGCAAAAAATTTCCCGTGCAGTCTGGTAAGAGAATGCGCCAGAAACGAAACGATTGCAGCCTGTATTCGCATCTGACAGATTCCTCGGCGTAGCTGATACTATCATTATACAGGCTATTTTTCGTTCCGTCAATCACTTTTCTCTACAAAAACAGACTATTTCGGGAAATTTCTGCGGAATGCTACATTCAGACGAACGGAATTCGGTTCTGTTTGGACATATTCACGAAAGAATTTTGGCTTTTTGTGTTGAAAACCCTTGTTGAAAGGCTATAGTTTTCAACATAATTTTTTGTACAAACAAACAGAAGTGGATAACTTTCTTACTTGTTTGACCACTTTGCCCATAGGTCGGGGCGGCGTTCCGCTGTGATGCGCTGACTTTCCTCTGCACGCCACGCGGCAATGTTCTTATGATGTCCTGAGAGCAGGACAGGCGGTACCGCTTCGCCCTCCCAGACTTCGGGACGGGTATACTGCGGATATTCGAGCAGTCCTGAAAAATGGCTTTCCTCGGTGTACGCATCGGGCGACGGCAGAACGTTTTCGCACATTCTTGCGACTGCATCCGTTAAAATCAGCGCAGGCAGCTCGCCGCCTGTCACGACATAGTCACCGATGGAGATCTCCTCGTCCACGATTTTGTCCAGCACACGCTGGTCGATGCCCTCGTAGTGGCCGCAGAGCAGAAACAGCCGCGGCATTTCTGCCAGTTCACGGACGCGCTGTTGTGTCAGCGTTTTGCCTTTCGGGGACAGATATATTGTATGTGTCGGGAGTTCGGACTGTGCCAGCACGGCTTTCCAGCAGTCGTACACAGGCTGTGCCTGCATGACCATGCCCATGCCGCCGCCGAACGGAGAATCGTCTACGCGGTTGTGTTTATCGGTCGTATAGTCACGGATCTGGTGACAGTTGACCGTGAGTGCGCCTTTTGTTCGCGCACGCCCGATAATGCTGGTGGAAAGTACCGCCTCGCACATCTCGGGGAACAGCGTTGCAATTTCAATCTGCATCGTCAAACAGCCCTTTCAGCGGTCGGATCGTAATACGTTCTGCATCCAGATCAACATTCAGTACAACATCGGGGATCACAGGGACAAGCAGTTCCTTGCCTTCTGCTGTTTTGACGGTATACACATCATTCGCGCCCGTCTGGAGAACATCGGTCAGCTTGCCGTACTCGTGTCCGTCATCGGCATCGACCACAGCCGCACCCAGCAGATCCTGAATGAAATAGGTGTCGTCATCCAGTTCCACATCCTCGCGGTTCATAAAAAGGACAGTGCCGCGGAGTGCCTCTGCCTGTTCGGGTGTGGTCACGCCCTCGAAGTTCATCAGCACCATGTTTTTCTGGACACGCGCATTCGTGACGGTCATCGGGGTATGCTGTTTTCCGCGGTAGAGTGTATCAAATTCGCAAAGAAACTGCGGATCGTCACACCACGGCTGTACCTTACAGGTGCCGTTCAGACCGTGCAGGCTGACGATTTTTCCGATTTCGAGATATTGCTTTTTCATGCGGTTCTCCTTTATGTGGTCGGAACGCTAGGATGCGATTTCCGAAGATGGTTTTTGAGCGCTTCGAAGGACACCGCGCTGATGTCATGCTCCAATTTGCAGGCATCCTCTGCGGCGATCTCCTGCGGTACACCGATGTCCATGAGCCAGTCGGTGAGGACACGGTGCCGCTCGTAGATGCGTTCAGCGACCTCTCTGCCCGTGTCTGTCAGGGTGATATATCCGTCCGCATCCACATCAATAAAGCCGCCGTCACGCAGAATGCCGACCGCACGGCTGACGCTTGGCTTGGATACTTCCATTTCCCTTGCGATGTCGATAGAGCGGACAGGCTGTCCGTTTGTTCCGAGGATGAGGATGGTTTCGAGATAATTTTCTCCCGATTCGTAAAGTCTGCCCATGACAAAACGGCTCCTTTCTTTCCTGTATCTGATATAGTATACCAAATTTTGCGCCAAAAGTCAAGCGGACGAAAACAGAATCGGCGGTCAGCCTTTCTCGCTGACCGCCGATGTGATCTGTTGAAGGGGATTAGGGGATGTGCATGAATCCTCATATTGTGGCGATATGACGATTCACTTTTCGCACGGGATACTATTTATCGTTCTGCGTGCAGCATTTCAGGGTTAGGGGACTGAAATGCTGCTTCACGTTCGCAGAGCGAATGGATACAAGGGGGGTTAAGAGAATACCCAGTAATCGAGGGTTGCTTCATCGCTGAAGCTGAAGTAGAGGTCGTTGTTGCCGGAGAGTCCGAGAACAGGAACGGTGATCTCAGTCATCTGTCCGCCAGCCGGAATTTCGATGTAGCTGACAGCAGTACCGGTGGTAGAACCTGTGGTAATGCGGATGACTGCGCCCTTTGCGGAAGAAGCTCTCATGGTCACATTGCGGACACCGCTGCCGCAGTCAACGCCTGCGACCTTTGTCCAGCTGCCCTTCTTACCGTTGACAACGGTATCGTAAAGACCTGTAACAGAGATGCCCTTGGACTGGCTTGCCATGGTTTCCGCCTGAACCTTGGTGAACGGATCGAGGCTTTCAATCTGAGAAACGCCCTTCATCGAGCCGCTGCACGAAAGTTTGCCGTTCGAGTAGTTACATACGTCGATGGACGGCGAGCGGTAGTTCAGGTTGGTACCCATACGGAGTTCGATCGCACGAGTGTGGTAAAGGACGTAATACTTGCCCTTGAATGCTACAACAGAGTGGTGGTTGTTGCCGCCCTTATCAAGACCCTGATCGCCGGTGTTCTTGAAGACGACACCCTGATAGGTGTACGGTCCGAGCGGGCTGCTGGAGGTCATGTAGCCGATATCTGCGTTGCGGAATGCCTGACCGCCCGGTACGTTCCAGTTATGGCAGAAGGAATAGTACCAAGTGCCATCGATCTTAATAAGGCTGGAGTCCTCAAACAGATAAGGCGGATGAGTGGTGGTCGGAGTGCCGACGATAGAGATCATGTCATCGCCGAGCTGAACGATACGGCCGGTGCCGGGGTCAGATTCCTTGCCGCTCGGAACGCCGCCGCCGAAGTTCAGGTAACCGGTACCGGTAGCTTCGTCAACATAAACGCCGGGGTCAAAGAGCCATTCAACATTGGAGCAGTTCGGGGTATTTCTGGAGATCAGCTCGTGGCCGAGCGGATCGGTCCAAGGACCTGTCGGGCTGTCAGCAGTCAGAACGCCGATACCCGAGCCGTTGTTTGCGAAGTAGAGGAAGAACTTGTCCTTGCCGTTGATGGTCTTCCAGCAAGCGTCAGGAGCCCAGGAACGGGATGCCCATTTGGATGCCCACTGTGCGCCGTTCGGAGCGGAGCCTGCGCCGTTGCCTGCGACAGGGATCGCGCCGTGGTCGGTCCAGTTGACAAGGTCAGCGGACGAAACGCAGTTCAGAGTACGAACGTCATAGGAGTTCTCCTGAATCTGACCGTTCTTGTATTCGTATGCGTCGTTGGTGGTGTAGACATACAGTCTGTCTTTGTAAACCATCCAGCCGGGGTCTGCGCCGAAACGCTGGGTGTAGAGCGAGTTGTTTTCGCCTGCCTTCTTCCAGCTTTCTTCCAGCGAGAGTCCGGAGAATTTCTGTGCCATTGCGGTGAAGTCAACCTTGCGTTCCGCAACAGGGAATTCAGTAATCTTCGTCATAAGGAACTGGTGCAGATATTCTGCGTCTTTTTCGTCGATTTCGTAGCTCTGGTCAACGTCAGCATTGACTTTGGCAACAGAGTTGTCGTACTTGCCGGTGAGGATGCCGCGTTTCAGCAGCGAGAGGTCGGATGCTGTCAGCACGCCGTCGCAGTCAACGTCGCCGAGAAGCACTTTCTTCGGCTTCGGTCCGTTGATGGTAGTGCCTTTTTCTGCACCGATGATCTCATCAGCGTAGAAGCTGACGGTGGATTCAGCGGTTTCGAGGTAGAGCTGAATGTCGGAAGCACCGCTCGGAATGGTGTATGCGGTGTTTGCAAGCTGTACCCATTCGCCCTTGATCGCGGAAGCTTCTGCGATGCCGTCGTACTGGGTCTCGCCGCTGGCATCGGTGTACTGTATCTTCATATAGAAGGTATCAGTCGTGCTGCCCTCGTCATACATGACGTTGGAGCTGAAGCTGTAGGTTTCGCCTGCCTTGAATGCTGGGGAGAGGGAGAGGCAGGTGCCCATCCATGCTTCGGTACGGTCGGATACGTAAATGGACTTGCTGCCCTGGAGTGCTGCGCTGCTGGAAACTGCCGTGGAACAGTTGCCGCGGTTTGTCCAGGATTCCGCACCGTTTTCAAATGTGGTGTGGAAGAAGTAGCCGTTTTCGTCAGCGTCATAGGAAGGTGCTTCATAAGAAGAACCTCTGACGGAAGACCACATTGCATCGTCGGAGAGCCAATCGCTCTGAGAAACGACTTGTGTCAGGGTGTTGTATGCGGTCTTCGGCTGGTTGTTGGAGTTGTAAAGCAGTGCATTGGAGCCGGAGCTGAGCCAGGAGTTTGCATCGTTCGGTCCCCAGATGCAGATTGCGGTGACGTTCGGGATCTCCATGCCAAGCTTGAAGATCGCTTCATACTTCTTAGCCTGGTCGTAATCGGAATATTTGCCGCTTTCAACGGAGATGTCAAGCTCAGTTGCCTGAACTTCGCAGCCGATGGAAGCGTACTTTCTCATTGCGGTTTCGTATGCGGACATACCGGAGAAGCCGTTCCAGTCAGCGTTGATGTGGGACTGCATACCGACACCGTCAAGGACACCCTTGTTGTAGAGGTTCTTGCACATATTGTAAATGCAGTCGCGCTTGTGATCCCAGTATTCGTTGTAATCGTTGTAGAACAGTTTGCAGCCCTTCGGTGCATACTGTCTTGCATAGGTGAATGCCTTCTCAATAAAGGAGTTGTTTCCGTAGACCTGAACCCACGGAGATTTTCCGTCGCCGACGCCGCCTTCTCTTGCACCGTCCTTGCCGTTGGAAGTACGGTTGGAGTCATCGGAGATACACTCGTTGCAGACGTCATAAGCGTAGAGGTCAAGGTTCGGATACTGTGACTGGACAGCTGCAAACAGATTTTTGATGTAGCTTTCCATACGGGCATCCATCGTAGAAGAGTTTACCCAGCTGCCGTTGGCATCAAAGTTCTGCTTGAACGCCCATGTCGGTGTCTGGGAGTGCCATACCAGTGTATGACCTCTCATGCCGATGCCGTTCTTGGAGCAGAAGTCCATGATCGCTGCACAGCTGTCGAGCTTGACTGCGATGTTGTTGCCGCTGGACTTGTACTGATCCATCGTTGCGTCAGGCTTCGTTTCGTTTTCACACTCAACGGAGCTGCAATCCTTCAGGATGTTCGCGGTAATGCTGCTGTTGCGGATGGTCGAGCCGTTCAGAATGTTGCCGACACGGAAATACTTGCCGAACATATTCTTCAGACCCATGTCTGCCGCAGATGCTGTGCAGACAGGTTTGTCACCTGTAACTACAACATTGTCGAAATAGAAATCGTCAGTGCTGTCAGTTGTAATGGTGATCTTGAAGTCGTAGCTGCCTGCGGGAGCTTTATAGTCCGCAGAAAGCTCTGTCCATTTGCCGCCCTTGACTGCCTTGGAAACAAGTTCTGTAACGGTTGTTTCTTCGGTCTCCTCGTCGGTGACAGCGATGCTCATGCGGAAGACCTGATCGGTTTCCGCATAGACCATAGCACTATAAGAGTTGGTCTGACCGCCTACAAGATAGAATCCCTTGTAGGAGCAGGCACCGTCTGCGGATGTGCTTCGATCGGAAACGAGCATACCGCGTGAGCCCTTATAGCCCATGTTTTCCTCGGCGGACAGTACAACTGAGTCGGCGTTACCGATCCAGCCTTCGTACTCCTCCTCGAACGTGTTGTTCACCAGTTCTGCCGCTTGTACGGACAGGTTCATTGGAACCACAGTCAGCATCGCAGCGGAACAGGCGATGGCGGTCAACCCCGCCGTGAGTCGTCTTTTCCTCATATTCGGTTCCCCCCAAGTGGTTTTTTTGGCGTATCCGCAAGTTTTTTCTTCGGATAATTCAGCGGATACAGGCTTGAAAATCAATGCACATTTCCGACGATATTTGGCAGAAATGCTACACTTCACTTATATACTATCAGTTTTGAAGTTGTATTTCAATGCACAATTTTCAGATTAAGTGGACAAAATGAAGCTTTTTCTCTTGACATTTCAGCTGAAAAAGATTATAATAGTAATAGAGAAAAATAGGGGTTACCGCTGTCAGAAATGAACAAAGGAGGCGTTTCCATGCTTCAGAAAATGCGAAAAATCATCGGCGTTGTTGCCGCTGAGGTGAACGGCATTGAACAGCGGCAGATAATGAAGGGCATCATTACCAGGGCACAAGCTTACGATTTCCATACAGTTGTACTGTCAAATATTTATAATCCTTACGAATTTGACGAACAATTAGCTTTGGAAAATGAAATTTACGAATTGGCTTTGTCGCCCGAACTCTGCGGAATCATCCTGATTGCGGAGTCTTTTGTGGGTAAGCACGTACAAAAAAAGGTGATTAGTTTTTTACAGCAAAGACAAGATATTCCTGTGATTGTAATAGGTATATATATTAAAGAATTTGCCTTTCCGAATGTACGGTTTATCAATGCGTCGGATGATTCTGACATTGAGGAGGTGACCAGACATCTTGTACAGGTCCACCACCTCAAAAAAATCGACATTCTGACCGGTCCGAAGGACAATGAATCCGCGCAGCGACGGCTGGAAGGCTATCGCAAGGCTTTGAAGGACAACGGCATCGAACCGGACAGCTCCAGAGAATTTTACGGCAATTACTGGACAACTTCGGGCGAAGCACACGCCAAACGATACATCTCCGGCGAACTGCCGCTGCCAGAAGCACTGATTTGTGCCAACGATTATATGGCATACGGCGTGCTGGATACTCTGCTGGACGGCGGTATTCGCGTGCCGGATGATATGATGGTCATCGGCTACGAGTATATTCACGAGCGGATCTATCATTCTCCGCTGCTTTCGACGTATCAGCGCGGACGCATTGCGCTGGGCGAAACTGCGGTGCGGATGCTGTTTGCACTCTGCAACGGTGAAGAACCCGATGACTATCCGCCGCCGCACGGACAATGGATCGCAGGCGAAAGCTGTACCTGCGGCGTCAACATGAAACAGATGAATACAGAACTCAAATCCATCCGTGTCAAGCAGCAGTTTGATAAATGGAATGTGCTCAGCACCACCGAACAGCAGCTTACCCGATGCAGTACACTAGAAGAATTTATCAATGTGCTGGGGACGCATCAGTTTCTTGTGCGCTGGGTACAGGATATGTACCTCTGCCTGTATGATAACTGGTATGACAACCATTCGACAGGAACGGGCGATTTGATGACCTGCCGCAGCATCATGCCGTGGAATCAGACGAAACAGCCGATCACGACAGGAAAGTATTCTTTCTCTGCACTGCTTTCCTCTGCGGATTTTGCCGTAGTGCAGTATTATCTTCCTGTGTTTTTTGAGCAGAAGCTGTTCGGGTATTATGTTCTGCAATACAATACGCCCGATACCTATGACGACATTTTCCGAAACTGGATGAAATCGCTTTCCAACGGTCTGGAATTCCTCTGCATGAAAAATGATATTCGGTATCTGCTTTCCTGCCAGAATTTGTCCGAACAAAAGGATTCTCTGACGGGACTATACAGCAAAAACGGTTTTGAACGAGTTCTGACAGGTCGTCTTGCCGAGAAAAAAGCACCGCTTTATGCAGTATTTCTCCGCATTGGTGTATTTCGTTCCATGACCAGCGCGGAGATGCAGGAACAGAATATCTCGTTTTATCAGAAAATTGCAGAACTCCTGCAAATGATCTCGCCTGAGAACGGTATGTGTGCCCGACTGGATACGCAGACATTTGTCTGTGTGGGTGTCGGTACATCTGAATCTGCGGAATATGAAAAGAAACGTGAAAAGCTTCTGTACCTGCTGTTCCATCAGTCGAAACTGTTGGAATATTTCGGTTTGGATGCTGTCGTCTGCGGCTGTACGGAGATTCCTGAAAATATCTCCGCGGCAGAAGTGGTGAGCCTTATCCAGCAGAAAATCAACGCAGAAATGGAAAATCTATCCGTTCAGCGGCAGATGCCCCATGCGGATACATTGTTTGCAATCCGCGCAAGACTCTATCAGGATTACAATGTACACGCGGATGATATTTGTAAGGCATATTCGTTCAGCGCAGGCTATTTCCGTCAGATCTACAAGGATCTGTTCGGTATCAGCTTCCATCAGGATGTGATAAATGCCCGTATTTCCAAAGCGGTTTCTCTGCTTGCGACCTCCGCAATGAGTATTGCGAGTGTGGCAGAAGCCTGCGGCTATGAGGACTATAACTATTTTCTGCGGCAGTTCCAGAAGGTTGTCGGCATGACGCCCGGACAGTACCGCAAGCGTGTCTGATTTTTGTCGAATGCACCATTTTTTCCGCCCCTGCATATGCTGACCATAACAGAAGAAAATCTGTCTGGAGCATCAGAAAGGGTGAGAAAATGGAACAACATTTGTGTCTGGCGGATCTGTCTGTCGGAGAGCGCGGCCGTGTGATCGAAATTTCCGCATCTCCCAAGCAGTCCGCAAGACTTGCACAGTTCGGGCTGATTCCCGATACGGAAGCTGAATGTGTCCTGCGCGGCAGAAAAGGCGGTATGGCGGCATTTTCGGTGCGCGGTGTGACGATCGCACTGCGGGAACGCGATCTGCGGCAGATTACCGTAGAAAAGAGTCCTTCTCTGCCGCCTGAACATTCAACGCAGGAACGAACCATTTTGCTAGTCGGAAATCCGAATGTCGGGAAAAGTACGGTATTTAACGCTCTGACAGGGATGAAACAGCATACGGGAAACTGGTGCGGCAAAACTGTTGTCAGCGCAAAGGGGACATTTTTTCGGCGCGGACAAAAGGTCACGCTGCTGGACACCCCCGGTACTTACGCTCTGGATTCGCAGACCGCAGAGGAGCGTGCTGCCGCGGACGCAGTTTGTCAGACACCGCATGATTGTGTGATCTGTGTCTGCGATGCGACAACGCTGGAACGGGGACTGATTCTTGTGCTGGAACTTCTTGCCATGCACCGCCGCGCCGTGCTGTGTGTCAACCTGATGGATGAGGCGGAATCACGCGGCATTTCGGTCGATCTGGAACAGCTTTCCGAACGGCTTGGGATTCCCGTGGTCGGGACACAGGCACGAAAAAAGAAAACGCTCTCCGCGCTGACCGATGCGGCAATGGCAATCTGTGATACAACGGAAAAACAAGAAACAGCACCGCTTGTACGCTATCCGATCGCGGTGGAGCGTGCGCTGAGGCCGCTGACGGACGCAATCAGAGAGTATCTGCCGCCGCACGCGATGCTTTCTTCGCGTTGGCTGGCGCAAAAGCTTTTGTCGGAGGACATATCCGTCTGCGGAGAAGCGGCTGCCATGTGTCTGAGTTCCGAAAAGGTACAAGACGCTTTGCAAATCGCAAAAGAACAGCTTTCAGCCGCGAACATTTCGAAAGAACAGCTGCATTCTGTCTGCCGTGCGGCGGTCGTGATGCAGGCAGAACAGCTTGCAGGGGAAACGGTTTCCGTACCGCCCGATGCTTCTGCACGCGACAGGGCGATCGACCGTATTGTGACAAGCCGAAAATTTGGGATACCGCTGATGCTTCTGATGCTGACGGCGGTGTTCTGGATCACGATCATCGGGGCAAATTATCCGTCAGAATGGCTGTCACACCTGTTGATGAAGCTGTGTGACAGCCTTGCGTATGCCGCAGAAGTACTGCACATTCCGCCGATTCTGTCGGGTGCGCTGATTGACGGCGGACTGCGCGGTACGGCATGGGTGATCTCGGTCATGCTGCCGCCGATGGCAATTTTCTTTCCGCTGTTCACACTCATGGAGGATGCAGGGATCTTGCCGCGCATTGCGATGAATACAGACCGCTGTTTTGCTTCCTGCCGTGCCTGCGGAAAGCAGTCGCTGACGATGGCGATGGGTTTTGGCTGCAACGCGGTGGGCGTGACAGAAAGCCGTATTATCGACAGCCGCCGCGAACGGCTGATCGCCATTTTGACTAACGCACTTGTTCCCTGTAACGGCAGATTTCCGCCGCGTTTGGGAACAGGAACATTTCAGAGAGGACAAGATAAAGATTATGATAGAATTACTCGCAAAACGCTTGATTCCGAACCATACGCAATACCACGATGCCAATGTGCGGAAAGGGTATGGCATTCTCTGCTCGGTGGTGGGCATCGTGCTGAACATTCTGCTTTGCGGAGTGAAATTTTTCGCAGGTACAGTCAGCGGCTCGATCGCAATTACGGCAGATGCCCTCAACAACCTGTCCGATGCGGCATCTTCGCTGATCACGCTGCTTGGTTTCTGGTTTGCAGGCAAAGCACCCGATCCCGAACATCCCTTCGGACACGGACGCATCGAATATCTTGCAGGGCTTGCCGTGTCGATGCTGATTCTCTGGATGGGCGCAGATCTGGGCATTTCTTCCGTCAAAAAGCTGCTGCACCCCGAAGAAGTGACGGGCGGCTGGGTGGTAATGGTCATTCTGGTGATCTCCATTCTGGTCAAGCTGTATATGTATATCTACAACCACGCAACTGCGAAGAAAATCGACTCTGCTGCTATGGAAGCGACAGCTGCGGACAGCCGAAGCGATGCGGTTTCAACGCTGGTGGTACTGCTCTGTACGCTCGTGACGGTTTACACAGGGCTGAAAATAGACGGTATCTGCGGTATTTTCGTGTCGGTATTGATTCTCAAAACGGGCGTAGAAGCTGCAAAAGATACGATTTCTCCGCTGCTCGGACAGCCTCCGACCAAAGAACTGGTGGACGAGATCGAAACGCTGGTCATGGCGCACGATGAGGTTGTCGGAATGCATGACCTTGTGGTGCATGACTACGGACCCGGACGCATGATGATCTCGCTGCACGCAGAGGTTTCGGGCGATGAGGATATTTACGTTCTTCACGATGCCATCGACAACGTGGAGCGCGAACTGGCAGACCATTTCAAGTGTGAAGCGGTGATACATATGGATCCGATCGCGGTGGATGACGCGGCGATTTCCGCAATGCGTCATGCTGTGGCAGAGGAACTGCGTGACATTGACGAGGTCATTACCATCCACGATTTCCGCATGGTGCAGGGACCGACACATACCAATCTGATCTTTGACGCGGTTGTACCGTTCGCGTTTCGCCTGACGGATGAAGAACTGCTGAATGAGATACAGACACGCATCGAATCGAGATTTCCGCATTGTTTTGCGGTTGTAAAAATCGACAAGGCATATGCCTGAGAGGGGAAGAACAAAATGAAACTGCGTTGTCCTGTCTGCGGACAGCCGCTGGAAGCGGAACCGCAGCGATATTGCTGTATCAACGGACACAGCTTTGACCGTGCAAAATCGGGGTATGTCAATCTGCTTCAGCGGCAGAGTCACCGTCTGCGCGGCGATGACCCTGCAATGGTGGCTGCGCGGCGTGATTTCCTCGATGCAGGTTTTTATCAGCCGCTGCTGGACGGACTTTCCGAGGTGTTGATGGAGTACCGTCCGCGGACACTTGCCGATATCGGCTGCGGTGAGGGATGGTATTCCTGTCAACTGGTCGATATGCTCCATAAAAACGGCGTGTCTGCGTCATTCTGTGGATTTGATATTTCTGCTGATGCGCTCCGTTTTGCGGCGAACCGCACGAAAAAAATGGGCGTTACCGATATGGAGTGGGCGGTGGCATCAATCAATCATCTTCCACTTGCTGACGGGGAATGTGAGATGCTTCTGAATCTGTTTGCGCCTGTCGAAGCGGCAGAATTTGCGAGAGTTCTCGCACCAAACGGCATTTTGCTGAAAGCGATCCCGTTGGAACGGCATCTCTGGCAGCTGAAAGAAGCGGTTTATCCACAGCCGTATGAAAACCGTCCCGTACTGGATGCTCCCGACGGCTTCACGCTGGAATCGGTCCGCCGCATCGAAACAACGGTAACAGTCAAGGGTTCTGCGCTTCAAAATCTGTTTGCGATGACACCATATGTGCGGAAAACTGCTCCTGCGGATGCGGCAAAGCTGGCGGCAATGGATTCTCTGACGACGGAGCTTGCGTTTGGATTGCTTGTTTGCCGCAAAGACTGCTGAGCAGAGCATCCAATGCGCTCTGACAGACAGGATGCTCCGAATCCCACGAAACGCAAACAGAAATATTACGTGTTTTCTGCATAACCATGCCCTCCTTTCCATAGGATTCTATGCGAAAAGGAGGGCATTTCATGTATGCAGCGATCTATTGCCGAAAATCAGTCAGCACGCAGCGTGGCGAGTCCATGCAGAGTCAGTTGGCGATTTGTCGAGGGTATCTTGCAGCGCATCGCAGCGCAGAAATAGCAGCAGATGCGTGGATATATCAGGATGAGGGCTTTTCGGGCGCAGCGATGCAGCGGCCTGCCATGCAGCGGCTTCTGGGAGATGTACGGGCAAGGCTGATCTCGTGTGTGGTTTGCTATCGACTGGACAGGATCAGTCGGAGTGTTGCGGATTTTACCGCGCTGATGGAGGAATTTTCAAGATTCCACGTAGATTTTCTGTGTGCGAGCGAGGAATTTGATACGGCAAAGCCGATGGGACGGGCAATGCTGTATATTGCATCGGTGTTCTCACAGTTGGAGCGAGAAACGCTGGCGGAGCGTGTCCGCGACAATATGTACACCCTTGCCGCAGACGGCAGGTGGCTTGGCGGTCCGCCGCCGTATGGCTTTCGGATTCGGAGAATGCCGCCGCCGCACCCGTATTCCGTACTGTTCCCCGATGCGGAGGAACAGGAAACGGTCAGAATGATTTTTTCGCTGTTTCGTGCATTCCGAGATGTCGAACAAACGGAGAAAGCTGTTACAAATTTCCGCAGCAGAACAGGAAAACCGTTTTCTGCGCGGTATCTCCGCTGTATTCTTCGCAATCCCGTTTACGCCGCTGCCGATGCAGATGCCGCGAGATTCTTGCAGTCACAAGGCTGGAAAATCGCCTTTTCGCCGTGTGAAGCGGAAGAATGCGGAATGCTTGCATTTGGAAAACGTCCGAACAGCGGAGCCGCAGAGCCGCTTGTGACACGCGGACTGCATCCTGCGCTGATTTCAGGAAAAGAGTATGCAGAAATCCAGTATCAGCTTGGATTTTCAAAACGAAGCGGACTGGGTCTCAGCGGATTGCTTCAACAGATACTCCGCTGTGGAATCTGCGGCGGTGAAATGTTTTGTAAATTTCGCAACGGCAGGAACGGACAATTCGACTATATCTGCAAACGAAAAGCACGGCAAAAATCCTGTATCTGCGCGAATTTGAACGGAAATAAGGCGGATGCGGCGACATGGAAGGCTGTCTGTGATGCGATGGGATTTTCAGCAGTGGTTCGGGCGGCAGGGGAATCCGACCGCCGCGCATTGCTGCAAATCTGCGTGGAAAAAGCCGAATGGGACGGTGATTCGCTCCGCCTGACACTCCGCAGCAGATAGTTCCCAAGCGCGGCGGATTTCCGTCACTTCTGGCAATCGTTACGATATTCTTTGCGCACGGGCCGTTTTCCTCGCTGCAAGCGGCAGGAATGCTGACGCTGCTGATCTGTCTGAGTGTAGGGATGACTTTTGCGGTATCGTGGGTTCTTGGGCGAACGATTTTGCGCGGAGAACCGTCGCCGTTTGTGCTGGAACTGCCGCCGTACCGCAGACCGCAGTATGGAAAAGTCATTGTCCGTTCTCTGCTTGACCGAACAATTTTTGTGTTGGGACGGTCGGTTCTGACAGCTGCGCCTGTTGGCATCTTGATTTGGTGCATGGCGAATTGGCGGGCGGACGGTTGTACGGTTCTGCAAATTGCTGCAGAACTGTTTTCGGGATTCGGCACGCTGATTGGACTGGACGGCACGATGCTGCTGGCATTTATCCTCGGACTGCCTGCGAATGAGATCGTGCTGCCTGTGGCGGTGACTGCCTATCTGGGTGCAGGACAGCTGACGGATTACAGTTCTCTGGGAACACTTGCACGGATCCTGACTGACAACGGCTGGACTGTCTGTACAGCGGTCTGTTATCTTGTATTTACGCTGTTTCATTCGCCCTGTGCGACTACGCTTCTGACGATACGAAAGGAAACAGGCAGCCGACGATGGACGTTCGCCGCATTTTTGCTGCCGACAGGTATCGGTGTTTTGTTTTGTACGCTGATCCATGCTTTCTGTATATTGTTGAAATAAAAAATGGGAACACACCATGTGTTCCCATCAGTCTGTCGAAAAAGTATGGGGGAACCCCTTGATAGGATTCCCCCAAGCCCCCTCCTGATCTTTGGGAAGGAGAGGGGTGTTTCGCGCTCTGCGGAGCGCG
>JAKSPL010000021.1 GCA_024404815.1 Oscillospiraceae bacterium | reverse complement strand
ACTGAAACTACTACCTCGGAAACCGAAGAAACTTCTGAAACCACTACGACGACGGAAACGACCACAACCGAAACGACACCCACTTCTTCGGATGTGACCACTACCACGACGACGACTACCACTACCACCACTACTACAACAGTTCCGCCTACCGCAGCGACAACTACAACTACTACGACTACCGCTCCGGCAAAGACGACTGTAAATGGTACGACCGCCGCTCCGGCTCCGCAGACCGGTTCGACCAGACCGATTGGTGCTCTGGTGCTCATGATGATGGCTGTTCCTGTGGCATTTGTGGCACGCAAGCGCAAGGAAGCAGAGGATGAAGAATAATTCTTCCCGATGCCAAACAACTAATGCAAACATCCCCAAGTCTGAAAAAGGCTTGGGGATGTTTTGTTTTGGGCATAAAAATACCGAACAGCAGGAAGATTCTGCCGTTCGGTATTTTGTTTGCCGAAATTTGGGATCAATCGTAGCGCAGAGCGTCGATGGGGTTCATCTTTGCTGCTTTGTTTGCAGGATACAGACCGAAGAATATACCGGTCAGCGTCGAGAACAATACAGAAATGATGATTGCTGTCAGGGAAGGTACAACCTTGACTGCGCTGAACAGCATACTGTAATCCTCATTGCTTGCGATGACCTGTTTTGCGATAAAGCCGACAAGTTCACCGTTCAGAATGCCGATGAGGATACCGATGATGCCGCCAATCAGACAAATGACGATCGCCTCAATGACGAATTGCAGACGGATGTTTCTGCGTTTCGCGCCGAGTGCCTTGCGGATACCGATTTCACGGGTACGCTCTGTGACACTGACGAGCATGATGTTCATAACGCCGACACCGCCGACCAGCAGCGAAATGGCTGCGATGATCGAAATAACGATCGTGACAATGTTGATGACCGTAATGGCAATGTCGAAATCTTCGACGCTGCTGTAAATTTCAACATTGATGGAGGGGTATTTTTCATACTGCTCCTCAAAGAATGCACGAAGGTCTTCGTTGAGCGCACTGGCATCCTTTTTCGAGTTGCAGGTGAATTCCACATAACTGAATCCGCGTTCCGATACGTGTGAGATCTCGTTGGCTGCGGTATAGGGGATCAGCAGATGAGTGGTCATATCTTCCTCACGCTGGTCACCCATAGCATATCGCTTGTACAATTCGGAGTAATCATAGACACCGACGATCGTGAATTCCGCCGCTGAACCCGAATCGAGTGTGACGGAAATCGTTTGTCCGATCGGTTCTTCGCCGCGTGTAAAATACTGTTTGACGAAGATATTGGAAACGAGTGCGCTGTATTTGCATTCGGCATTGTCGCGCAGCGTGATGTTTCTGCCTGCGAGAATATCGAAATCCTCATAGGGGACAAATCCGTCAAAAACACCTGCGATATGGACGTTGACCGTATCTTTCTCAGTATTCAGCAAAGAACCGCCGCCGATGCCGTTTGTACTGCAATTATAGAAACAGTCGGGGTAGCGTTCGTTCAGCTCATCGAGCATATCCATCGTGATGAGATGGTCTTCCAGTGAACTGTTAGGGTCTGGATAGTAGGAATTGGTCGATTCGTCGTAGATCCATTCCTCATTCAGATAAACGTCAAAGTAATTCGCGCCGAGGGTGGAGAATGCGTTCTGAATGGTCGCTGTCAGCGATGAGCCGAGGGTGGTGATGGTGATGACCGCGCTGATACCGATGATGATACCGAGCATGGTCAGCAGCGAACGCATTTTGTTTGCCGCAATGGAAGAAAGTGCGGATTTGATACTTTCCAGAAAGCTCATGCGTTCACCTCCCCGTCAGTCTGTTCAGCCTCTGCTGTCGGGGCTGCATTGAGTGAAGGATTTGCCGTGTCGGAGATGATCGAACCGTCATAAATGGAGATGGTACGTTCTGTTTCAGCGGCAAGTTCCGGAGAGTGCGTGATGAGGACGATGGTCTTGCCTTCCTCCTTGTGGAGTTTATGGAAAATATCCATGACCAGATGGCCTGTTTTACTGTCGAGTGCGCCCGTCGGTTCATCGGCAAGGATGATCGAGGGATTGTTTGCCATTGCGCGGGCGATCGCCACACGCTGTTTCTGTCCGCCCGAAAGTTCATTCGGCTGGTGTGTCATTCTGTCCTCCATGCCGACAAGCTTCAGGAGTTCCTTTGCACGCGCCGTGCGTTCGTGTTTCGATACACCTGCATACATCATCGGAAGTTCAACATTTTTCAGCGCATTGGAACGCGGGATGAGGTTGAATGTCTGGAATACGAAGCCGATTTCCTTGTTTCGGATGTTGGAGAGTTCCTTGTCGGAGAGTTTTCCGATGTCCGTGCCGTTGAGGAGATAGGTCCCCTCGGTCGGCTTGTCGAGTGCGCCGATAATGTTCATCAGCGTGGACTTTCCCGAACCGGACGGTCCGACGATCGCAACAAATTCGCCCTGCTTCACCTGAAACGAAATGCGGTTGAGAATTTGCAGTTCGTTCGGCTGACCGATGAAGTAGCGTTTATAGATGTCGCGCATATCTATGATAAAATTACTCATGCTGTGCTGCTCCCTTCTTCTCAGGAGATCGCATTCATAGCATTTTCTTCGTCCATCGCATCGTTGTAGCCTTCCATGATCTGAATGGAATCGCCCTCTGCAACGGCAAAAATGTCGGTAATAATCAAATCGCCTTCTTTGAGTTCGCTGCTGCTGATCTCGGTCAAGAAGTCTGCTTCCATGCCGGTTTCGACTTTGACACAGCGGACGGTATGTGCATCGCCGCTTTCGTCTGCAACATAGACCACGCTGTCGCCGTCCTCGTTTTCACCGATGGCATCGTAGGGAACAGCAAAGACGTCTTTTTTCTCATCGAGAACGATCTTGACTCTTGCACTCATGCCGATGAGAAGCTGATTGCCTGTACCGTCGATGGTGATCTCAGCAGAGTAGCCTGTGCTGGGTTCGCCGTAGGGACTGTCGGAATTACTGCTGGAAATATTGACAACACGGGAGACTTTTCCTGTGAATTCGGTGTCGCCTGTTGCGTTGGTGGCGATGGTCGCAAGCTGTCCCTCATGGACATCGAGAATGTCGGTTTCTGCGATGGTGACATTGATGCGGAGGGTATTGGTATCCTCAATGGTCATCAGCGTGGGGGAGGAGGGAATACTGCCTTCTGCGATGTTCAGCGCAGTTACAACGCCGCTGCGGTCTGCCTTGACAACACAGCTGTCGATCTGCTTCTGGATTTCTTCGAGTTGTTCCGCGGTTTCGTCTTCCTGTTCGTAGAGTGCATCGTCGATGGCTTCCTGTGCAGCATCAATGGCATCCTGTCCGCTGCGTTCTGCATCTTTGTACGCTTCCTTTGCCTCTGCGAGGGCGGCATCAAATTCCACAATGGACTTGTTGATTTCAGCGATCTGTTCGCCCATCTGGTTGTATGTGGCAATCAGTTCCTGCTGCATTTCGGGATCGTCTGCGGAAAAACTTTCGATTTGCTTTCCCATTTCGTTGAGCTGACGCTGGAGATTGTCCATCTGTGCCTGTGCGGCTGCACGGTTATTCGTGATGGTGTCGATCTCGCGCTGTGCCTTTTGGAGCATTTCCGCCTTCGTGGTCTTTGCATCCTGCAATGCACGTTTATGCTTATCGTTTGTACGCTGCTGGAGCGTGTTGGAACGGTCAGCCTGTTTTTTGAGTGCATCATATTCTTTTTGGAGGTCTGTGGAGTCGAATGTACAGAGAATATCGCCTTCCTTGACCTGACTGCCGAGTTCCACGTTCAGCGATGCGACTTTCGCCGTCAGTTCTGTTGCAACGTGAACAGTATTGGAGCCTTCAACGGTTCCGGAAACGCTGATGAAGTCCATCAGATCCTGTTGTTCCAGCGCCTGAACGGGAATAAAATTTGCTTCTTCTACGATTTCTGTGCCGCCGCATCCTGTCATGCAGAGCAGGGGCAGTGCCGCCGCGGCAACGGCAAGTGCTGTCATCCGCGCGAAAAGAGAAAGTTTTTTCATGGGGATACTCCTTTATCTGTTTTGTCATGATTGGTTTTGAAAACCAAAGTTTTGTATTGCAGTGCTGAATACTATTATACATGAATCTGCGTTGAAATTCAAGTACTTTTCCAAAATATCATTGAGATTTCAGAATTTCTTAAAAACTTGTGCGCGGAATATCATTAAACTTAAATTTTTTGTATGCTTTGCCGTTGACGTTCCGGCATTAAGTAAAAAACAGAAATTAAGCGACAAATCCCCCAAAAAGGCAAATCGTAATTTGTATGAAACATAGAATCTAAAAAAAGCCCTTGCATTCTATGATTATTTTGTGTATAATTAACATTGAAGGAGTGACTCCGCTGTGACGGAGTGATGGGAGGGATTCAAATGAAGCGGCTTATCGCAGCAGCATCGGCTGTTATTTTAACAATATCATGTGGGTTCAGCAGCATTGTACCGACCGAGGCGGCTGCGGCTTCCAAATCGTTGATTTACGGCGCGGAAAGTCGGGCGAATGCCGGAGAGGTCGCTGAATTCACCGTTTCCATTGCAGATAACATCGGCTTCTGCAACTGCGGCGTGGTGCTGACATATGATTCGGAACTCACACCGCTTTACAGTAAGTCCGGAACAAAAACCATTCCGACCTGCCAGTACGGAGTCCAGTCTGCAAACCATTTTTCTGCCTGCTCGGTCAACTTGAGTGAGCATACGATCGGGTTTGCGGTATCGGGATGTCAGGACATTACCACAGACTGTATGTTGTTTAAGGTGTATTTTGCAGTCCCACGCGATGCGGCGATCGGCACGGAATATGATGTCGATGTCGATGTGGATATGTTCTCTGACTGTACGCAAGACAGCTACCTTTCGAGCGTGAACGCGCAGGATGGTTCTGTAATGGTCACAGGCTCCGTCTTTTCGGGACTGGAGGAGGACAAGGTCCAGCTGCGATGCGATACCGCATATGGTTCGGCAGGCAGCGAAGTGGAGTACGCTCTGGACATTCTTCAGAATGTAGGATTTACGGGCGGCGGAATGCGGCTTTGTTATGACAAGGCTCTGACACCTGTAACGGATGCCAACGGCAAATTGGTGCTGGAAAACGGCGAGGCACTCGGCGGTATGGGCGTTGATTCCTATGTGAATAAAGAGAAATGCTTCATCGGACTGAATTTCACGGGCACACAGAAAGAGATTCTGGACGGCGAACTGCTGAAAGTTGCGTTCAAACTTCCAAGTACGGCAATGGCAGGACAGGAATTCCCCGTTTGGCTGGAAATGGACTACTTCGAAACAGGAAGCCATGTGAGCCTGAAAGAATATACATCCGTGACGAACGGCTGGGTGGCTGTTCCGAAATCCGCTGCACCGCGATATAATATCAACATGAGCGGCGATGTCAATGTGGACGGCAGCGTAGATATTTCTGATGCGATCATGCTGAGCCGCTATATCACAGAAGATCCGACGCTGGTCATTACCGATCAGGGAAAGAAAAACGGCGATGTGAATGGCGACAGTCGTTACACCGGACATGATGTCATTTGGGTGCTTGCAATCATCGCACAGCTTGATTGGGTGAAATAAATAATGTACAAAAAAGACTGCATTCCGATTCGTGGGAATGCAGTCTTTTTTTATTGTGTTTGGAGCGCGGCTGCCATTGCAGAGATATTGGCATCCTGCGCGAAGTTGCTGATCTCATAGAGAAACAGGACTTGGTCGGGCTGTTCCAGCAGACGGTCTTTCCAGCTCCCGTCTGAGTACCGCAGGTCGATCATTGTGATGGTCGAATAGTCGTCCAGCAGGTAGGGGACAAAACAGTTCGCATAGGAATCCTTGAAAATCAGGAGCGATTTGCCGCCGGAACTCTGCGTTTGAATACGAATTTCGCCGAAGTTTCCGCCGAAGAACACTTCGTAATGGTCTTTGGCATTCAGCGCGTCCATGTCATACAGAGCAGCTTCCTGCCCGTCAATGGTGACACTGCACTGCGGCGGCTGATAGCGGAGAGAAACGGTGTCGGGTATAATATCCGCGTCCAGAACCTTGGAGTAGAGTGTACCGTAGAAACTCGTGGAAATCGGGTGGACGTTCATCTGTTCGAACGGTTTTGCGGTCATTCCCTGCGACTCCATAAATGCCTGATAGCCGAACCATGCGCCGTAGGTAGTCCAATGGTGGTCGGTACGATAGTAAATTTCCTCGTCTTTGTGTGCTTTGAGCCCCTCGCTGCAATCGACAAGCGTGCAGGAATCCTGCAAGGTGTACTGCGCGAGCGCGTACAGATTTTCTGCGTCATACAGTTCTGCGTGGTCGGGGAGATACTGTGTCTGAATCGTGCCTGCGGAGGGTACAAACATGACCGAAAACGGAACAGTCGGTTCGAATTTTGCGGCTGCGGCAACGGCGTCCAGATTGGACTGATACCGCAGACGGCTCAGATCGTCATCGGTGATTTTCTCGAAATAATGCCCTTCTTTGCCGATATAAACACCGCCGATGTCTTTTTTGCCGAGCAGAAGCTGTGTTTTCGCCTGCATGGCAGTCCATGTGTCACGAAACGGCATCTGGTCGCTCATGTAGTCGGTGATATCGTTCTGCCATGTTCCGTCCGCAATGTCTGCGGCGGAGAGTTTTGGACGCTGCTGCAAATAACGGTTTTCGTTTTCCGAGTAAAGACGCGGTTTGCGAATCAACAGCGTCAGACCTGTCGCCGCGATCGCAGCGCAAAAACAGACGGAAAGGGCAGCTTTTAGAGATTTTGCCATCAGAATCGTTCCCCTTTCTCAGAATCGGAAATACAAAAACGGATTGTAGCTGTCTGCGACAATAGCGGAAACGCTCAGGACAAGCATTGCGATCGTCCAGATGGTTTCCAGTACGACCGCACCCTCACCTGCGTGCTTGCAGAAGAATTTCCCGATGCGTGCAGGCAGTTCTGTGGAGGCGATCGCCATGATCACAAGAAGCACCGCATAGCTGCCGAGCAGATAGAGCGTCTGTTCATTGTATCCGCCGCTTCCGCCAAAGAGCGAGCGGCAGTAGGTACCGAGTGCGGAGAAATCCTCAATCGCAAACAGCACCCAGCCCAGAACGATCAGCACGAGGGCGTAGAGGTGTCGGAATATCGCAGGGAGCTTTTTCAGCAGATCAAGCAGGAAATTCTTTTCCAGCACGAGCAGAACGAAGAAATACAGGCCCCAGCAGAGGAAATTCCAGCCTGCACCGTGCCAGAGCCCCGTCAGTGCCCAGACAACAAACAGGTTGAAGATCTGACGTCCTTTGCCCTTGCGGTTGCCGCCGAGCGGGATGTAGACATACTCACGGAACCAAGTGCTGAGGGTGATATGCCATCTGCGCCAGAAATCGGTGATGCTGTCGGACTGGTAAGGGTAGCGGAAGTTCTCGACAAATTCGAAACCGAACATTCTGCCAAGACCGATCGCCATATCGGAATACCCCGAAAAATCAAAATAGATCTGGAAGGTAAAAGCGATCGCGCCGAGCCATGCAGTTGCCGCAGGAATATCTGCCTGTGCGGAGATGGTGTCCCAGAGTTTGCCTGCCTGATTGGCAAGGAGTGCTTTTTTGGCAAGACCGATGCTGAACCGCACAACGCCCGACCAGAACATTGCCGCATTGTCGTTTCGCTTTTCGATCTGGTTTTCGACATCCGCATAGCGGACGATCGGACCTGCAATGAGCTGCGGAAACAGCGTTACGTACATGGCGAAATTGATGAGGCTGCGCTGTACGCGAACCTCTTTGCGGTAGACGTCAATGACATAGGACATTGCCTGAAATGTGTAGAATGAAATACCGATGGGCAGCGCAATCTTCAGCAGGGAAAGTCCTGCATCCGCAAGCGAATTGACAGTACCGATGATAAAATCGGTGTACTTGAAAAATCCGAGCAGTCCGATGTCAATAATCGAAGTGACTGCGAGGGCGAATTTTCCGCCGTTTGGACGTCTGCGCTGTGCATTTGCAACGAACAGTCCGCCGAGATAGTTGACGAGAATGGACGCCGCCATCAGCAAAATATAAATCGGCTCACCCCATGCATAAAACAGCAGGCTCATGACGAGCAGGAAGAGATTGCGGAACCGCTGCGGGAGCAGCCGATAGCCGATAATGGTGACGGGCAGGAAGCCGCAGAGGAAGATAAGACTGCTGAATACCATAGGTTAAGCCGATTCCTTTCTGATAATTAACCGAGATACGCTGCGATTTTACCGCAGGAGTAGCTGCTCTGGAGTGCGGACATATTGTTTGCAAAAATGACATCCGCATTGGGGAATTTGGACACGAACGCTTTGAAATCGCGTGTGTCATAACGATAGTCGAACGCATAGACATACTGGTAGACGTCTGCGAGGTACGGAATCAGTGCATTGCCGAACGATTCCTTGACGAGAATGCAGACAGAGCCGTCCGTGACCGCGTTGTTGACGGTCGTGACCATCGGGTTGTCGCCGCTGGCGAAGGTGGAGTATTTCAGACGTGCCATATAGTCGGTGACGTCCGAAATGAGATGCCAGTCTTTTGTGTTGCCGTCGGTGTCGGTGTACTGGAGGGTAATATCGTCATAGTGCGGCGGATAGTAGACGGTAATGGTATCGGGGTTTGCACCGAGTGACGGGTGTTCATTGGTATCGCGGAAGAACGAGCCGAGGAAGCCTGTGAAATCCTTCGGTGTATAGTTGGAAAGTGCAGGAGCGGTTCTGCCTGCGAGTTTGCAGTAGTCCGCGAATGCGTAGTAGCTGCCGAGTGCAGTCCAATGGTGGTCGGTGCGGAAATAGATGTATTCTCCGCGGTGTGAACGCATCATATCGTAGAGGTTGACCTGTTTGACGCTGCTGTTCAGCTTTGCAAAGGTCTTGCTGATGGCATCTTTCTGGTCTGCGGCGTTTGCTTTGCCGACAAGGTCGTCAGGGAGCGTGATGCCTGCACTTGTCGGGATCAGCATATCGTAGATATGGACAGTCGAGGGGACTTTTCCGACAAAATTGTTGAGTGCATTGGCATACTGTGTGGTATAGGCATCGTTGTAGTAGAATGCCTCATATGCGGTATCACCGTCGCGGAACACCGCGCCGAAATCCTGAAAATCGTTCTGTGCAGCGATCGGGACTTCGCCAGACGGTGCAGGATTGGTGCCGCCGAGTGTGGTCTGCGCGGAAGTCGTTTCCGAGCCTGCCGGTTCTGCGGTGGCATCTGACATGAGCGGTGCTGTATCGTCCGATTGCAGCGGCATATCTGTCATATCGCTCTGCGGCAGGGTTTCCTCTGCTGTCGGCTGTGTTTCTGCGGGCGCATTGTCACCGTTTGGCAGCGCACGGAGATTTGCGAGCTTGCAGGTGCCCGTTTCGAATACATCGGAAATGACCTGCTTAGCGGTTTTTGCGTCGGGGGTGACGCAGAGAACTGCATAGTTGCCTGCGGACTTCACCACAGCGTTTTCGAGTTTTTCGACCTGTTCGGGTGCATATTTTTCATATTCGCGCGTCATTTCATTGAGATAGGCGTGCATGGCGGTTTCCAGTGTTTCCGCTTGTGTATTGTCCGCACCGCAGAACACGGCGATCATATCGGGAATCTGACCGTTTGCGGTATAGCCTGCCGCATCGGTGTATTCACCGAGGTTCATCAGGAGTCCCATGGTGTTGCCGTCCTGATAGGAAAGATTATCGGAGAGCGGAACTTTGGTATACAAAATATCCGCGAATTCTTTTGCGCTCAGATCAATCGCAGCATCGCTGCTTTCATCGCCGCAGCCTGTCACGCAGCAGAGGACCGCAGAACCTGCAAGAATCGCAGCGGTCAGACGGCGAACATAGGAAGATTTCATGTTTATGTCACGTTCCTTTCGAGTTGGTAAAAAAATAGCAGAATGGACGTGATGCAGCCATCAGATCCACTCTGCTTTATTATACCCTTTTTCGACAAAAAAAGCAAGTCTGTGCCGCCTGATTATCTGACAATCTTTTCCGTGGGCGGTATTTGCATTTTTGTCGATTTTGTTTAGAAAACGGTATGTTTCAGGCTTCTGCGCCCGGAATATCCAGCAATACCCATCTGCCGTTGATTTTATAGACACGGGCGTACTCGGTCATCTCCTGTTTGGTTTCGCCGTATTCGTAGGTGACATTGAGCTTTACCCATCTGCCTTTTGAGATGTTGACTTTCTTGCCGTATTGGGATTCGATGCCTGTTTCCAGCGTTTGAAGATATGCGTCCTCTTTGTCGGCATAGGATACCATTTCCGCCGATACCTTGTAGTCATTTCCGCAGGCGGTGACGACAGAAGAAAGAATGGTACGGCACATTCCCTCAATTGAGATCGTATCATCGTCTACATTGGCATTGCAGAGCCATGAGGGGAAGGCGTTGCACATTTTCTGTTCTTTCATGGCGGAGAGTCCGCGGTAGTAGGTGTTGATGGGACGCATATAGCTGCTGCGGACGATGAAAATGATGATGACGGCAAGCAGGACAATCGCCGCGCCGCAGACAAGTTCAATGGCTTTCTGGGTGCCTGTTTTGACCTTGAGCGGCTGTGCAGGCGGTTTTTCGGGGAAGATACCCGAAACCTGCTCTGTGACTTCCGCAGTATCTTTCTGCATATCCTGTTCTTCACGCATGATTTATGACGCTCCTTCCTCAGCGGTGATCAGTTCGAGAAGCTGACTGAGTGCCTGATATGCAATATCATAGGCTTCCTGATTTTCTTCCAGACTGTCCATGTTTTCAACGGGCTGACGCAGGGCGAGATAGGTGCCCTTGCGAATCGGCTGTTCCATGCCGATGAGTTCCGCAAGTTTTGTATTTTCGATATATGCGCGTTTTCCCTCGATAAAATCATACTGTGGGAACAGCGATTCCAGATCGACAAACGGGAGTTCCTCGTCCAGACACTCATCTGCATCCTCATCGACCAGCAGAAGCATACTCATTGCGCTCTGGAACTGTACGGTCAGCTGGGTGTTGTAGGACTGTGCAGCGGCAGAGGCACTTTCGGTCAGTGCTTTGTTGATGGGAATGGAGATCGTGGAGACCAGAACTTCTCCGTCTTTGTTGTAATCCTCGCAGAACGGTGTCAGCAACTCGCAGAAAGCGGGTTCCTGCGCGGTAAAATACGAGTCACTTGTCAGGACGAGCACACGCATATCGGGATCCTTGGTCGTGACTGCATCGTAAATCAGAAAAGCTGCCAGCAAAGCACAGAATGCCGCAATGCCCAGCCACCATTTGGAATGGTAGAACCAGTTGCTGATTTTCTGCCACAGCGTATATTTTTTTTGCGGTTCTTCTGTTAAATCGAGTGCGGAGGTTTCTTCGGAATCCACGCCCTGTTTCATCCGCATCAGCGCGACTTTGTTTTCGGAAAGATTTTTGGCATATTCCTCGCGCGCATGGTATGCGGCATCCTCGGCATCTGCCTGCCGTTTGCGCTCTGCAAGCTCATTTTCACGCGCTTCTTTTGCAGCAAGCTCTCTTGCAGTATGAAATGCGGAAACGGAGGGCGATTGTTTTTTTTGCTGTTGGTTCTGCTTGTCCATTGGTTCTGTCCCTTTCTTGTAAATGAAATGATATATCTATTCTACCATATCCGCCGCGATTATGCAAGCGTTTTCACCGAATTCTCAGGATATGCCGAAAATTGTAGGAATACGTGGATTTCCATAAAAAGAGGATAGCTTGATTGTAGCAATCGACAAAAAAACGGAGAGAAACAGGGAAGCTATTGACAAGCAGATGATTTCCCATTATAATAGAAACATCAGGGAAAGGAGCCGTTTTTTGCCGATATATGCTGAATGCGAAAGGTTCGGTGAGCAGGACATGAAACTAGACAGATTATTAGATGCGCTCGGTTTTTCGTCGGACGATGAAAAGCAGCTTTTGGTTCTGATCGTGATCGCGCTGGTCGGCTTCTGGCTGTTTTGCTGGGCACTCAAAAAAGAACCCGATGCGCCGCACGGAGAAATCACAACAACGGTTTCTGCACGCAGACAGGAGGATCTGGATGCTGCGCTGAAAGAAGAACTGAAAAAGAATTCTGCGGCACTTCTCGACGGCGATATGAAAGTCAATCAGGAGAATATCTCAGTCGGCTCTGCGGAATATAAGAATGGAAACTGGGAAAAAACCGCGAAAATGACATGGAAGCGGTAACAGGAAGATCCGTCCCCTTTGTGCGGGACGGATTTTTTTGTCTGCCGCGCTTGCATTTTCTCGGAGAATGTGTTACAATATCTAGTGTATGTCCGAAAACGATTGTTCTGTCAGACGGACAGAACCGAAGAAAGGAACGGTAGAATGGCGAAGAAAACACCTGAATACGGCAACGAAAGTATTACGATGCTCAAAGGCCCCGACAAGGTCAGAAAGCGTCCTGCGGTCATTTTCGGCTCGGACGGTCTGGACGGCTGTGAGCATTCGGTCTTTGAAGTCATTACGAATTCCGTGGACGAGGCGCGTGCAGGCTTCGGCAAGAAAATCATCATTACAAAATATCTGGACGGCTCGATCGAAGTCGAGGACTTCGGCAGAGGCTGTCCTGTGGACTGGAACCCAAATGAGGAACGATATAACTGGGAGCTTGTGTACTGCGAACTGTACGCAGGCGGCAAGTATGATTCCAACGCGGATACTTATGCGTATTCGCTCGGTCTGAACGGTCTGGGACTTTGTGCGACACAGTTTGCATCGGAGTATATGGATGTCACGGTTGTCCGCGACGGACAGGAATACTCCCTGCATTTTGAAGTCGGTGAGAACATCGGCGGACTTCGCAAAGCACCGACCAACCGCCGTCAGACGGGTACAAAAACCCGCTGGAAGCCCGACAGAAGCGTGTTTGTGGACACGATGATCCCTGACGAATGGTTTCGGGATGTGCTGAAACGGCAGGCGGTCGTCAATCCGAATCTGCTGTTTGTGTACCGTGTGGAAACCGCAAAAAACAGTTTTGAATCCACAGAATATTTCTACGAAAACGGTATTACGGACTATGCCAATGAAATTCTCGACGGCAAGGGCATGACGCCCGTGCAGTTCTGGCAGACCGACCGCAAGGGCAGAGACAGCGCAGACCGCGAGGAATACAAGCTGAAACTGTCGGTCGCGGTGGCATTCTCCAATACTGTACAGCGCATTGAATACTACCACAATTCGAGCTTTCTGGAGCATGGCGGTTCGCCGAATGATGCAGTAAAACGTGCGTTTACCGCGCAGATCGACGCATACCTGAAAAACAATAACCGCTACCAGAAAAATGAGAATAAAATTTCATTCGAGGATGTGCAGGACTGTCTGGTGCTGATCTCCTCCTCGTTCTCAACGATCGCATCCTATGAAAACCAGACGAAAAAGGCGATCACCAACCGCTTTATCTACGAGGCGATGACGGAATTCTTAAAGCATCAGCTGGAAGTGTATTTCACAGAAAATCCGGACGATGCGGCAAGAATTACCGAGCAGGTACTGGTCAACAAGCGCAGCCGTGAGAATGCGGAACGTACCAGACTGAATCTCAAAAAGAAGCTGTCGGGCAATCTTGATCTTTCCAATATGGTACCGAAATTTGTGGACTGCCGCTCGAAGGACACCTCGCGCAGAGAGGTCTATATCGTGGAGGGCGATTCCGCACTCGGTTCTGTTAAAATGGCGCGTGATGCGGAATTTCAGGCTGTCATTCCCGTCCGCGGCAAGATCCTCAACTGCCTGAAAGCAGACTACAACCGCATTTTCAAGAGCGAGATCATCACAGACTTGGTCAAGGTGCTTGGCTGCGGCGTTGAGGTAACAGCAAAGGCGAACAAGGAACTCGCATCGTTCTCGCTGGACAATCTCCGCTGGAACAAGATCGTCATCTGTACGGATGCCGATGAGGACGGATTCCATATCCGCACGCTGATCCTGACAATGCTCTACCGTCTTGCGCCGACGCTGATTCGTGAGGGATATGTCTATATCGCAGAATCTCCGCTGTTTGAGATCACCACGAAAGAGCGCACATATTTTGCTTACGATGAAAAAGAGCGCGTGAAGATCCTGCAAATGCTGGAGGGGCAGAAATATACGCTCCAGCGTTCGAAAGGTCTGGGCGAAAACGAAGCGGACATGATGGCACTCACCACGATGAACCCCGAAACACGCCGTATCATCCGCGTCACTCCCGAGGACGCAGAAGCGACCTCCGAAATGTTCGATATGCTCCTTGGCGATAACTTGCAGGCACGTAAAGACTATATCGCAGAACACGGCGGCGAGTACCTCGATCTGGCGGATATCAGCTGAGAGAGGATACGTTTTGGGGGACGCTGTCCCCCAAGCCCCCTTCCAAAGGGATACTATCCCTTTGGGATCCCATTTTGAGGATGATTTTTGATACAACCGTTCCCATATTCTGACAGAAAGGAACATTTTCATGGCGAAAACCAGAAAAAATAGAGAAACTCCGAAAGCCGCAAACCCGAGCAACGCCTACATCGAGGGCGCAGGTCTGATGGTCGAGGAGCGCATTACCGAAACGCTCCGCAAGAACTTCATGCCCTATGCAATGAGTGCGATCGTATCGCGTGCGCTGCCTGAAATTGACGGTTTCAAGCCCTCGCACCGAAAGCTGCTCTATACGATGTACAAAATGGGTTTGCTGAACGGCGCACGCACCAAGTCTGCAAACGTTGTCGGTCAGACCATGCGTCTGAATCCTCACGGCGATGCGGCGATCTACGAAACGATGGTGCGTATGGCACGCGGCAATGAGTCGCTCCTGCACCCCTACGTGGACAGCAAGGGTAACTTCGGCAAGGCATACAGCCGCGACATGGCATATGCTGCACCGCGATATACGGAAGTCAAGCTTGAAGCGATCGCTGCCGAGCTGTTCCGCGACATCGACAAGGAAACTGTCGATTTTGTACCGAATTACGACAATACCACGACCGAACCGACACTGCTCCCTGCGACCTATCCCTCTGTGCTGGTCAATGCGAATGTCGGTATCGCCGTTTCAATGGCAAGCAATGTCTGCCCGTTCAATCTGGCAGAGGTCTGCGAAACGACCATTGCCTACATCAAAAATCCAGACCACGACCTGCTTTCCACGCTGAAAGGTCCCGACTTCCCGACAGGCGGCTTCCTCATGTATGATGAGGAGGAATTGCAGCGCATTTACGACACGGGCAGAGGCAGCATCAAATTGCGTTCCAAGTGGAGTTACGACAAGGATGCGAACTGCATTGACATTACCCAGATTCCGTATTCTACCACCATCGAAGCGATCATGGAGAAAATCGTGGAACTGGTCAAGGCAGGAAAAATTCGGGAAATCTCGTATATGCGTGATGAAACGGATATCAACGGCTTGAAGCTGACGATTGATCTGAAACGAGCTGTCGATCCCGAACGCCTGATGCAGAAACTCTACCGCATGACACCTTTGCAGGATACGGTTTCCTGCAACTTCAACATCCTGATCGCAGGAATGCCGAGAGTCATGGGTGTGCGCGAGATCCTCGAAGAATGGGTGGCATTCCGTACCGAGTGCATCCGCCGCAGAGTGTATTTCGATCTGCACAAGAAGATGGATAAGCTGCATCTGCTGGAAGGCCTTGAAAAAATCCTGCTGGACATCGACAAGGCAATCAAGATCATCCGCGAAACGGAAGAAGAATCCGAGGTCGTGTCCAATTTGATGATCGGTTTTGCCATCGACAAGATACAGGCGGAGTATGTCGCAGAGATCAAACTGCGTCATCTGAACCGCGAATACATTCTCAACCGCACAAAGGAGATCGAACAACTGCGGAAAGATATTGCGGAGATGGATGACATTCTCAAAGATGTCAAGAAGATCCGCAAGATCATGATGGAAGAACTGAAAGAAGTGGCACAGCAGTACGGACAGCCGCGTAAGACCATGTTCTATGACATGACGGATGCTCCAGATGACGAGCCTGACGAGGATATTCCCGACGATCCCGTACATCTGTTCCTGTCGGCGGAGGGCTATTTCAAGAAAATTACACCGCAGAGCCTCCGCATGAGCGGCGAGCAGAAACTCAAAGAGGGCGATGTCCTGCGTCAGCAGATCAACACGACCAACAACATTGAACTGCTGTTCTTCACCAATAAAGCACAGGTCTACAAGGCGCGTGCGAACAGTTTTGCTGCGACAAAGGCAAGCGTTCTGGGCGATTATGTCCCTGTCAAGCTTGGCTTTGACGAGGGCGAAACGGTCATGCATCTTGTTGCGGCAGGCGATTACAGCGGATATCTGCTGTTCTGCTTCGAAAACGGCAAGATCGCCAAAGTTCCTGTTTCGGCATATGAAACAAAGACAAACCGTAAAAAGCTCGCAAATGCGTACTCTGATAAGTCTCCGCTGATGGCGGTGATCCATCTGACAGAGGACTGCAATATTCTGCTTCGGTCAAGCAATGGCAGGGCAATCGTGTTCAACAGCGCGATGCTGATGCCGAAAACCACGCGCGACAGCATCGGCGTACAGGTCATGACGCTGAAAGCCAAGGGCGCAAAGCTGGAATATGCGGCACCGCTTGCGGAAGAACAGCTGGAACAATGGGCAAAATATGTCGTCAAGAATATTCCTGTGGCAGGCGGCATGGCAAAAGATATGGAAATTGCAGGACAGATGACGCTGTAAGACGCGCATTACGAACGCCGTTTGAAATTTGCGGGGGAATTACCTGCCAAAGATTTTGGGTGTATCCTGTGCATTTCGCCAAAGTTTTGCGATTTTGCCAAAATCCCAAAGAATCTTCTCGGAAACCTCTTGAAATTTGTATGGATTTATGGTATACTAAACCTTGAATATGGAGTGATAGGCTATATGCGGATTTTGGGCATCGACCCGGGCTATGCGACCGTCGGCTTCGGCATCCTCGATTATCAGGGAATGCGGTTTCAGACCGTGGAGTACGGCGCGATCCTGACGGAAGCCCATACGGATTTTTCGGGCAGACTTGCGCAGATCTACGAGGATATGTGCTTTTTGCTGGAGAAATATCGTCCGCAGGTGCTGTCTGTCGAAAAACTCTATTTCAATACCAACAAAACAACGGGCATTATGGTCGCAGAGGCAAGAGGTGTGATCCTCCTTGCCTGCGCCCAGAAAAACATTCCCGTTTTTGAGTATACGCCGCTGCAGGTGAAATCGGCGGTGGTCGGCTACGGCAAGGCGGAGAAAATGCAGGTCATGGATATGACGCGAAGGATCCTGCGGCTTGCCGAGATCCCAAAACCCGATGATGCGGCGGACGCGCTTGCCCTTGCGATCTGTCACGGACATTGTGCGAACCCTGATTACTGATAGACGAGGTGAAAGCTTCCCATGATAGACAGTCTGCGCGGCAAGGTGCTGCACAAAGAGCCGAATCTGGTGGTCATTGAATGCGGCGGTGTGGGCTATGCCTGCAAAAGCAGTATGCAGACCGCGGCGGCAGTCGGTGCCGTCGGTGAGGAGGCATTTCTCTATACCCATCTGGCGGTGCGCGAGGACGAGATCTCTCTTTACGGATTTGCGTCCAGAAGCGAGCGCACCTGCTTTCATCAGCTTCTCGGCGTCTCGGGTGTCGGCCCGAAAAACGCGCTGGCGATTCTGTCGGACTTGTCGCCTGACCGCTTTGCACTCGCAGTTGCGGCAGGGGATCCGAAAGAATTCACCAAAACCAAAGGCATCGGCTCCAAGACCGCACAGCGCATTGTGCTGGAGCTGAAAGACAAAGTTGCCAAGACCGTACAGACAGAGGGACTTTCCCCTGCGCCCGTCCGCATTGCAGGCGGCGCGATGGAGGAGGCAATGTCCGCACTTCTGGTACTTGGATATACACAGGGTGAGGTCGCAGGTGTTTTGCAGACGCTCGACCCGTCATTGCCGTCGTCTGAACTGATCCGCCAGTCGCTGATGCGGCTCGGCAAGCAGATGTTCGGCTGAGATCCTGACAACCATTTCGACAGATGTCCCGATATGTTTACGGAATTCATCGGATAATTTTCTTTATAGGAGGGTGTACTTATGAATCTGGACGAATTATTGAAGGAAGCGATTACGAAACCTGAAAAGCGTTCTTTGTTTTTGCAGATGCTCATTAAGAGCGATGTCTATGTAATCTGCAAGAAACCTGTCAAGCAGGACGAGATCAATGGCGGTGTTTCCATGGAACTTGTTACCACGCAGAATCCTGACGGCGATGTGTTCATTCCGTTTTTTACGAGCTATCGTTCGCTCCAGCAGTTTGCAAAGCGGTATGTCAACTGCTACCGCCTGAACTGTCTGCGTCTGTTCGATTTGATTCAGTCGGCTTCTGCGGTACTGAACCCCAATTCCTATGGCAAGGAGTTCTCCTCACAGGAGATCAAGAGTATCCTGATGGTTGCGCGAAACCTCAATATTCCTGCGATCTCGATGAAAGAGGAGGAAACGATCGAATACCGCGCACCGCAAAAGAGTATTGAACATCTGATCCGCCCGATTTCCAGATATTTGGCAAGACAGTCGAATGTCGATTCCTGCTATGTTGTGGAAATGATCCGCGGATGTGAACGGCCGCAGATACTGTTCGTGTTCGATATGATCGGCAATACGCGCAAGCTGTTCTTCCCGCTTTCGAAGTATATGCAGAGTTACACGAAGTCAGGCGACAGTCTTGTGTTCATCAGCCTCGAAGAAGCCGCTGCGAAAAAGGCAATCGAGGGCGTCGAACCGTTCTATATTCGGAAAAAACGTTATTTTGAGAAATAAAATGCACCATGACCGTGGGCGGAAGGAGAACAAAGCAGCATGATTCAGACAGGGGACGCGGCAAATTACGAGCCGCAGGACGCATATGAACGGCTTTCCTCTCCCGAGGTCATTGCACAGGACGGCGATCTGGAATTGTCGCTTCGTCCGAAAGAACTGAAAGATTATATCGGACAGGAGCAGGTCAAGGAGAATCTTGCAGTCTATATCGAAGCCGCAAGACGCCGCGGAGAACCGCTCGACCATGTCCTGCTTTACGGTCCGCCCGGACTCGGAAAAACCACGCTTTCCGGCATTATTGCGCACGAAATGGGCGTGAATCTCCGTGTCACATCCGGTCCTGCCATTGAAAAGCCGGGCGATCTGGCAGCACTGCTGACCAACCTCGGACGCGGCGATGTCCTGTTTGTCGATGAGATTCATCGTCTGTCGCGTGCGGTGGAGGAAATTCTCTACCCTGCGATGGAGGACAGAGTGCTGGACATTATGATCGGCAAAGGACCTTCCGCACGCAGTATTCGTGTGGATCTTCAGCCATTTACGCTGGTCGGTGCGACAACCCGTGCCGGTCAGCTGACACCGCCGCTGCGCGACCGTTTCGGTATCGTGCAGCGACTGGAACTTTATACCCCTGAGCAGCTCTGCGATATTATTCGCAGAAGCGCGATGATACTGGATATTCCTTGCGAAGCGGATGGCGCGATGGAGCTTGCGAAGCGTTCCAGAGGCACACCGCGTATCGCAAACAGACTGCTGCGGAGAGTCCGCGACTTTGCGGATGTCATGGGCAGCGGTGTGATTGACGAGCGGACTACGAAGCTGGCACTCAACCGTCTGGAAATCGACGAGCTGGGGCTGGATAAGCTGGACCGCAGAATGCTGGATATGATGATTCGCGGGTATCACGGCGGTCCTGTCGGACTGGAAACGCTTGCCTCTGCCATCGGCGAGGAGGCGGTCACGCTGGAGGACGTCTGTGAACCGTATCTGATGCAGCTGGGAATGCTGGCGAGAACACCGCGCGGCAGATGCGCGACAGGACTGGCATATGCCCATCTGGGGTATCCTGTCGAGGATGCACAGGTAAAGCCCAAACAGTTTTCTCTGACAGATATGCTTGAAGATACGTGAAAATCCGCACGCCATAGAGGTATATGGAATGGATCGTTCAAACAATCGAAAAGAAATGATGCCGATACCGCTCTCCACGGAACTGATCAATGGTCAGTCGCTGGGGGCGGTATCAGGCATGAAATTCGGACTTGGCAGTATCGGGCACTGCGGCTGTGAGGTCATTGCTATTTACAATGCACTGCTGCTGTGCGGAAAACCGCAGCCGTTCCAGAAAATCGCAAAATATATGGAACGCTATTCCATGCTGCTGGGACTCTGGGGGACTGACCCCTATGCGCTCGGACATTGTATGCGGCATTTCGGCTTGAAACCGCGCAGACTGCGGAGCCACGAGAGCATCAAACGGGTGCTCGAATCAGGAAAACGCTGCATATATGTCTACTGGACAAAGCGGCGCATGATGTCCTCTATCCATACGGTCTGTATGGAACTGAAAGGCGGACAGCTTTACGTTTACAATGCTTATAACAATCTCGGGCACGCGATCGTCACAAAGCCCGATGCCTATTTTCACGGTCGGCGTCTGCTGACTGCTTATGAGGTACTACCCTGAACAAAGAGGAATTTCGGAATGAGTAAGATCCTGAAACCGGACGGACTGCACGGCATTGCCGTGACAGAGCTGAGCTGTGAGCTGCTGCTGCACATCGGCAGGGCGGCGGCACAGGTGCTCAGCAGAAGCTGTGGCCGTCCGCCTGTTTTTTATGTTGCACATGACCCAAGACGTTCTGCGGATACACTGGAAGCTGCGCTCTGTGCAGGGATCTGTTCGGGCGGCGGCAATGCTGTTTGTCTGGGAACGCTTTCTTCTGCGGCGGCGGCACTCCTGCTTTCGGAGGAGGATGCGGACGGCGGATTTGTTCTGACGGGTGACGCAGGTACATATGAGATCTCAGGACTGCGGATGCTGACAAAGGACGGACTGCCGATGTCGGAGGAGCAGCTTTCCAAAATCGAAGCGATGATGCCCGGCGGCATTCAGATTCCCCCGAAATCACACCGTTCCTGCGGTGTCATTACAAGGGACGATACGGCTCAAAAACGCTATTTGCAGCTCTTGCAGAAGCATAACCCGAATCCGCGCAAAAAGGCAACCATTCGTGTTGCTGTGGACTGTGCGAACGGTGCGCTGAGTCCGCTTGCCAAGCCGCTGCTGACGGCATACGGCATGGAGGCTTTGATTCTCAGCAATGAACCCGACGGAACCAATATCAACAACGACTGCGGCGTGACCTCGATGGAAACGCTGCTGGAATATGTCAAAAAACATAAGTGTGCGGCAGGATTTGCGTTTGACGGCAACGGAGAACGCTGTATCGCCGTGGACGAACGCGGCGAACTGCTGGACGGTGACAGACTGCTTGCGATTTTCACAAGCGATCTGCTCAGACAGAAAACACTAGCGAAAAACGGTGTTGCTGCGACGGTAATGACCAATCTCGGCTTTTTGCGCTTTGCAAAATCGAACGGCATTACGGTCCATATTACAGAACCGTCACCGCGGTTTGTGCAGGAACGCATCCGCAACGAGGGACTGTCTTTGGGCGGTGAACGCGGCGGATATCTGTATTTTGCGGATATGCCTGCATCGGACGGACTTTGCACGGCATTGCGGATCTGCAATCTCATGCACCGCACAGGCAAACCGCTGTCACAGCTTGCGGCAGTTATGGAACACGCACCGCAGGTCTCGCTGACAATACGCATTGCAGAAAAATGGCGTGAGATCTGGAAAAACGATACGCAAATCGTGGACGCGATCGCACGCTGCGAGGAGATGCTCGGCACAGACGGCAGAATTCTGGTGCGTGAGTTGTCCCGCGACTGCGTGATACAGGTTTTGCTGGAAGGCCGCGATTTTGCACGCATCAATCAATATGCGATGTCTGTGGCGGAAACGATCCGTTCACGCACAGGTCAAAGTGCATCCGCATAACACGCAGCAACAACGGGAAGGAATGAAAACGTGAGAGCAGCTGAAAACTGGGCGGATTACCGCCTTCTCGATACCTCCTGCGGAGAACGTCTGGAGCGTTGGGGAAATATCATTTTGATTCGCCCCGATCCGCAGGTCATTTGGCAGACACCGAAAATTTCACCGCAATGGGACAAAGCGGACGGACACTATCACCGCAGCAAGAGCGGCGGCGGTTCATGGGAATACCGCAAAACGCCGCCCGAAAGCTGGAATATCCGCTATCGGGATCTGCAATTTATTGTCCGGCCGACAGGCTTTAAGCATACGGGACTGTTTCCTGAACAGGCAGTCAACTGGGACTGGATGACCGAGAAAATCAAAAATGCAGGCAGGCCGATCCGTGTGCTGAATCTGTTTGCATACACAGGCGGCGCAACGCTTGCGTGCGCGGCGGCAGGCGCAGAGGTCTGTCATGTGGATGCGGCAAAGGGCATGGTGCAGTGGGCGAGAGAAAACGCCGCCGCATCGGGACTGACCGACAAGCCGATTCGCTGGATCGTGGACGATTGCGAGAAATTTATCCGCAGAGAAGCACGCCGCGGCAAGACCTACGATGCGATCATTATGGATCCGCCGAGCTACGGCAGAGGACCGTCGGGCGAGATCTGGAAGCTGGAAAACTGCATTTATCCGCTGGTCGAAGCGTGTATGGATGTGCTTTCGGAGCAGCCGCTGTTTTTCCTGCTGAACAGTTACACGACGGGACTTTCACCGTCTGTTATGGGCTATCTGCTGAATGCGCTTCTGGTGCCGAAATTCGGCGGCAGCGTGTCGGCGGATGAGATCGGATTGCCCGTTGCGCTGGCAGGTGCCGCATTGCCCTGCGGTGCGACTGCGATTTGGGAGTGCGGAGATACAAAATGAATCCGCAGGCACAATAGTATGGAGGACAAATGGAATCTTTGATTTCAATACAGGATGTTCGGTTTTCGTATGCCTCAGAGGATGAAACCGAACAGCCGACAGAGGTTTTGAAAGGCATTTCGCTGGAGATCGGCAAGGGCGAACTGGTCGCGGTACTCGGACACAACGGTTCGGGCAAATCGACACTCGCTAAGCTTTTGAATGCGATTCTGCTGCCTACATCGGGAAAGGTTCTTGTGGACGGTATCGATACCGCTGACGAGGAGAAACTGCTGGATGTGCGGCAGCGTGTCGGCATGGTGTTTCAGAATCCCGACAACCAGATCGTAGCAACGATCGTCGAGGAGGATGTCGCATTTGCGCTGGAAAACATGGGTGTTGATCCTGTGGAGATGCGCGAGCGCGTAGACGAAGCCCTCAAAGCCGTGAAGATGTATGATTTCCGCGAACACGCACCGCACCAGCTTTCTGGCGGACAAAAACAGCGTGTTGCGATCGCAGGCATCATTGCCATGCGCCCCGACTGCATCGTTCTGGACGAACCGACCGCGATGCTTGACCCGCAGGGACGCAAAGAAGTTATGAAAACCATCAAGCGGCTCAATCGGGATTACGGCATTACCGTCATCCTGATCACGCACGAGATGGATGAGGCGGCACAGTGTCAGCGCATTGTGGTCATTGACCACGGCACGGTGCGAATGGACGATGTGCCGAAAAAGGTATTTGCCCGTGTGGATGAAATGAAGGAGATCGGGCTTGACGTGCCGCAGGCAACGGAACTTGTACACCTGCTGCGCGAATCTGGCTGCGACCTTGATCCTGAGATCATCACCGAGGAAGCGTGCGTGGACGCACTTGCAAAACTCTTTTCGCAGAAGCGGTAAATCTCGCTTCTGCTTGTATTCTGCCCCATAGAACGGAGGCTTTCCATGCCAATTTTGGAAGCAAAAGACCTGACATATACGTACAGCATCGGTTCACCCTTTGAGAAAACTGCGATCGACCATATCAATTTGCAGATCGAGGAGGGTGAGTTTGTCGGCGTTATCGGACATACAGGCTCCGGCAAATCCACGCTGATGCAGATGATGAACGGACTGATCGAACCGACAAGCGGACAAATCCTGCTGGACGGTGCTGACATCTGGGACAAGAAAACCGACCGCAGAAAAGTGCGGTTTCAGGTGGGACTGGTGTTCCAGTACCCCGAATATCAGCTCTTTGAGGAAACGGTCTATCAGGACATCGCATTCGGCCCGAAAAATATGAAGCTGTCCGAAGCGGAGATCGACCGCAGAGTCCGCGAAACGGCGGAGGCAGTCGGCCTGACTGAGGAGCATCTCAAAAAAGCACCGTATGCGCTGTCGGGCGGACAAAAACGCCGTGCCGCCATTGCAGGTGTTATGGCGATGGAGCCGAAGGTGCTGATTCTCGACGAACCGACCGCAGGACTCGACCCAAAGGGAAGAACCAAGATCCTCACGCAGTTACAGGCGTATCATAAGCGCACAGGCTGTACGATCCTGCTTGTGTCACACAGCATGGAGGATGTTGCAAGATATGCGTCCAAGCTGCTGGTGCTGTCGCAGGCAAAGGTCGTCTGCTACGATACCCCGTCAGGCGTGTTTGCACAGTCGCAGTCGCTGGAGGGCATGGGACTTGCGCTGCCGCAGATCACACGTATTTTCAACGGACTTGCTGAAAAAGGCATTCGCTTTGACGATGAAGTGTATACCGTGAAATACGGTGCGGAACTGCTGAAAGCACGGCTGGAAGGGAGGAATCCCGAATGCTGAATGACATTACGCTCGGACAGTATTTCCCGATGAAAAGCGTTGTTCACCGTATGGATGCACGCTTCAAAATCGTGATCACCCTGCTCTATCTGGTCATGCTTTTCTGGGGACAGCATATCTGGAGTCTGGTTGCAGGACTGTTGTTTACGATCGTTGCAACACTCTGCTCGAAGATTCCGCCGAAAATGATTCTCAAAAGTATCAAGCCGATTGTCCCGATCCTGATATTCACGGGACTGCTGAATCTGCTGATGCTGGACGGCGGTGAAGTTTACTGGCACTGGCATTTCCTGAAAATTACCGAGGAGGGCGTACAGACCTCCGTGTTTATGATCGTCCGTATTTGTCTGCTGATCGCAGGGACATCGCTGCTGACGTATACCACTTCTCCGATCGTGCTGACGGATGCGATTGAATCGCTTCTGTCACCGCTGAAAAAGCTGAAAATGCCCGTCCATGAGCTTGCAATGATGATGACGATCGCGCTGCGGTTTATCCCGACGCTGATCGAGGAAACCTCAAAGATCATGGCTGCGCAGAAAGCACGCGGCGCAGATCTGGAAAGCGGCAGTCTGGTGCAGAGAGCGCAGGCACTTGTCCCGATTCTGATTCCTTTGTTTGTGTCGGCATTTCGCCGCGCAGAGGAACTGGCACTTGCGATGGAATGCCGCTGTTATCATGGCGGAGAGGGCAGAACACGCCTCAGAAAGCTGCAAAGCGGACTGCGTGATTATGTTGCCCTTGCGTTGATGCTGCTGTTGTTTGCTGCGGTCATTGTTCTGAACACGATGACGAAATAATTGTTTTCTGATTTTTTTGTATGGGGGGAAACCCCTTAATAGGGTTTCCCCCCATGCCCCATCCTGATTCGTTGGACGAGTGGGGGAGTTCCGCGCTTTGCGGAGCGCGGCGAGGGGTTCTGCCCTTTCGAACCCCGCGATTTTTTTGAAAAAATCGAGTAAAACTTTTGATATGGGCTCCCTGCGAAGCAGCAAAAACCAAAACCGAAAGGAGTGTGCGCGTGAGAAATCTGAAGCTCACGATTGCGTACCGTGGAACAAGATACCACGGTTTTCAGCGTCAGCCCAATGCGGTGACGATTCAGGGCGAGCTGGAAAAAGCCCTTTCGCGCATTCTGAACGGGCCTGTAACAGTCTACGGCTGTTCCCGTACAGACACGGGCGTTCATGCGAATATGTTCTGTCTGCACTTGTACACAGAACGCATCATTCCCTGTAAAAATCTCGTGCGTGCGGCGAATGGCTACCTCCCTGACGACATTTCTGTGCTGTCCTGTGAGGAGATGCCCGAAAACTTTCACGCCCGTTTTGACTGCAAGGGAAAAGAATACCTCTACCGCATTCACAATCACGAAAGCAAAGATCCTTTTGCGACAGATCTGGCATTCCACTACCGCAGACCGCTCAACGTGGATCTGATTCGGGAAGCGGCGATGCCTGTGATCGGCACGCACGATTTCCACAGCTTTTGTGCACAGGCGACAGAAAAATCGAATACCATCCGAACCATCTATGATGTTTCCATAGAAAGACATGGAAGCAGCGTGGATATACTTGTCAGCGGAGATGGTTTCCTGTATAATATGGTTAGAATCTTTGTCGGAACGCTGCTGGACATCAACGAGGGATATTTCCCGCCCGATGCGATGCAGGGGATTCTCGATGCAAAAGACAGACTGGCGGCTGGAAGAACCGCAATGGCACACGGACTGTACCTGAATCGTGTGTTTTATGATGAAACAGAGATAAAGAAAGGATAACAATGTTCGGACAAACATCCAAGAAGCGCAGAATACAGCAGGTGCCGCAGACGGAAGATGTCCATGCGCTGCGGAAACAGAAAAAGCGCAAACGGCATCTTCGCCGCGCAGGTATTTTTGCCTGTCTGGTTGTGCTGCTGCTGATTTTGTATCAGCGTCGTGAGATCTGGCTTCCGCGGCTCGAAGAAATGAGCTTCACGCGGCAGACCATTACACAGAATGACGGCACGTTTTCCGATGGAAATTTCCCGTTGTCGATTTACGGCGGTGCCGCCTATCAGACAGCAACGATCGATAATCTGCTGCTGATTCTGAGTGATTCCTATTTGTATATGTATCAGACGGACGGTGTTCTGCTTTCGCGCAGACAGCACGCCTACGGCAGTGCCATGTTACAGGCGGCAGGCAGCTATGCGCTGATCTACGAAAGCGGCGGTACGCATTTCCGTCTGGAAGGCAGCGGCAAAACATTTTATGAAAAATCCGTCAGCGATCCGATCGTATTCGGGCGTGTGTCCGATATGGGCTTTACCGCACTGGTGACGGGTTCGGAAACTTCTGCCTGCAAGCTGATCGTGTTCAACAAAAAGGGCAAGCAGATCTATTCGAGAAGCTGTGTGGAAAAGCTGAGTGAGGTTTCGTTCCGTTCCGACAGCGGCGGCTGCTACGCTGTCAGTATGCATACTGACAGCGGTACGATGAAATCGGTTGTCCATCATTTCGATTTCGCCGAAAAAGGCGAAAAATGGACAAGTCAGCCTCTTGACACACTCTGTATTTCGGTATATAATACAAAGGGGGATGATGTGTTTGTACTGGGCGATACCTGCTGTGCTTACCTCAGTCTTGCAGGTGCGACCATGAGTACCTACACATATCCTGATACACTTGTCTGCGGCGACAGCAAAAACGGTTCTGCCGTTGTTGTGCTGCGGAACGAGGAAAAGCGTACCAATTCTGTCGTTCTGATGAACGGCGATGCCAATTCGCCGAAGGTGCTGGAATTTGACGGGGAAATCAAATGTGCATCGGTCGGCGGCAGCGGCGATTTTGTAACCTTGCAGACACGCGATTCTGTCCGTTCCTACTGGATGACGGGCGGTGCATCTGCAAAAGCGGGAATCTCCGATATGTATGATAAATTCGTGCGGATCGGCGATTATCTGTTCCTGATGGGTTACGACAGGATCGACCGTCTGGAATATGCAGGATAGAAAAATATATAAAGTGGAGTATGTATTATGAGAGCAGGAATGAATGGGATTTGGAGAGCGCACACCAGAGCTTTTTTCGGTACTCATTAAAGTGACAGAATGATAGTTGGAGGTATTTGGGATGGATGCGATACAATTCTGGTGGATATTTGATGCGCTGGTCGTCTTGATTGCCGTATGGGTGATTTTTTCGAACGGCAGACGAGGTGTAAATAAGGTACTGGTGCTCAGTATCGGCTATCTGATCGCAACAGTTGCAGCTTCTTTCGGAGCAACGATCGCTGCGCCTGTGATGTATGAGCTCTATGCACGCGACAGCAATCTGGCGGCGATTCAGGAGGTCAATAAGGAATTCGATACGGCGAAGTGTTTCTGTGAAGCGCTGGACGAACAGCATTATGGCACGGAAATCGAACAGGGCAGAATTCAGGCATTGCTGCTGCCGCCGAATACCGATGATTTTGACCAGAATATCTTTGCGTATATCAACGAAAAATGCGGCGGTGAAGTCGCAACACCGATGGCGTTCAAAAAGGTTCTGAGTGACGCTTTTATGAAAGACTACGGTAAAACGCTCGGCGAAAAGCTGCCCTATTATGCAGAAGTGAATTTCAAGGATGCCATGTCGAAAGATCCCGCGCTGATCCACACAATGCTGACCGAATTTTACAGCATTGCTGCGACTGATAAGGATAAGGCGGAATTTGTTGAGGACCGTTTTGTCAAGGAATCCACGGTGCAGATCTTTACGATTTTCATTTATCTGGTGATTTTTTCTGTAATCATGGTGATTGCGGCAGTCATTGCAAAAGGTGTGCAGTACAGCCTGTTCATCAATATTTCCGCAGCGAAGGACCATCTGTATGGTGCGGTGCTCGGTTTGATCGAAGCGGCTGTCATGCTGATTTTGCTGACGTTTTTCGTGCGGCTGCTGGTACTGCTGTTTGGCGGTCGTCTGCTTTGCTTCAACGAGGATACAATTTACGCATCAAGAATTTTCAAATATTTGTACGAACGAATTGATCTACTGCTCTGACAGGCGGAATCGGGAAAGGAGATATATCGCATCCGAGAACGGGTGCGCTTTGAGGTTATACTATGGTTTTATGCAGCAAATGTAAGAAACGTCCTGCTGTTGTGTTTGTGACATCCATGCACGGCAACGAAAAGAAAAACGAGGGCTTTTGCCTTGTTTGTGCAAAAAAAATGAATATTCCGCAGGTCGCGGAGTATATGGAACATATGGGACTGAGCGACGAGGATGTCGAACAGATGACCGATCAGATGCTCGGCATGATGGACGGCGATGCCTTTGAAATGGGCGGTGCAAGCACTTTCCCGTCATTCATGCAGAAGCTGTTCCGCAACGACAATACTGTGGATCCTGAGGAGCAGATCCCGTCACCTGATGGAGATGTGGCTGGCGATGGCTCCAAAAAAGAGGAATCCAAGCAGAAGAAAAAGGATAAACAAAAGAAAGAACTGAAATTCCTTGACTCGTACTGCACCAATCTGAGTGCGCGTGCGGAGGAGGGGAAACTCGACAGCATTATCGGACGTGACCGCGAAATTGCGCGTGTTATCCAGATTTTGTCCAGACGACAGAAGAACAACCCTTGCCTGATCGGTGAGCCCGGTGTCGGTAAGACCGCAGTCGCTGAGGGCATTGCGCTGAAAATTGCATCGGGAAATGTTCCGTATCATCTCCGCGATAAGAAGATCTACCTGCTTGACCTGACTGCTTTGGTCGCAGGTACGCAGTTCCGCGGACAGTTTGAAAGCCGCGTCAAGGGCTTGGTACAGGAGGTCAAGGAGCAGGGGAATATCATCCTGTTCATTGACGAGGTACACAATCTGGTCGGCACAGGCGATGCGGAAGGCTCGATGAATGCCGCAAATATCCTGAAGCCTGCGCTTTCCCGCGGTGAGGTTCAGGTGATCGGTGCAACGACCTTCACCGAATACCGCAAGTATATCGAAAAAGACGGCGCATTGGAGCGCAGATTCCAGCCCGTCAAGGTCGATGAACCGACCATTGAGGATACTGTCGGCATCTTGAACGGCATCGCAAAGTATTATGAGGAATTCCACAGAATCCATATTGCGCCGAATCTCCTGCGTCTTTGCGCGGTGCTTTCGGAGCGGTATATCACCGACCGATTCCTGCCTGATAAGGCGATCGACCTGCTGGACGAAAGCTGTGCCTATGCAAGCATCAGCCACCCCGAATTGGGTGAGGTCGATGTGATCGCTAAGGAAATCGCAGAAAAGCAGGCGGAGATCGACGGCATCGAATCCGATGTCAACCCGGACTATGAGAAACTCGCGGAGCGCAAGGGAGAACTCATCCGCTTGCAGCAGCGCGAGGAAGAAGTCAAGAAGATTGCCGAGGAGGTTCATGTCGAAGCTTCTGATCTGGCACACGTCATCGAACTCTGGACGGGAATTCCTGCGAATAAAATCGAAGAAACCGAATTCGTCAAGCTGCAAAATCTCGAAAAGCGGCTGTCGGAGAAAATCATTGGTCAGGACGAGGCGATTGCGGCATTGTCGGGCGCGATCAAGCGCAGTCGCGTACAGCTGACAAAACGCCGCAGACCTGCATCGTTCATCTTTGTCGGCCCGACAGGTGTCGGAAAGACGGAGCTGGTCAAGGTGCTTTCGTCGGAATTGTTCGATTCGACCGAGCCGCTGATTCGTCTGGACATGACCGAATATATGGAAAAGCATTCCATTTCGCGCATGATCGGTTCGCCTCCGGGATATGTTGGTTACGACGAGGCAGGTCAGCTCACCGAAAAGGTGCGCCGCAGACCGTATTCCGTTGTCCTGTTCGATGAGATCGAAAAGGCACATCCCGATGTTATGAACCTGCTGCTGCAAATTCTCGACGAGGGCAGCATCAATGATGCACAGGGCAGAACGGTCAACTTCGAGAACACGATCATCGTCATGACCTCGAACGCAGGCAGTACCGATAAATCCACAGGTGTCGGCTTCAACCGCACCGAGGAGGAAGTTTCTAAGGAAAAGGCGATGAAAGCCCTGAAAGAGTTCCTCCGCCCCGAGTTTGTCGGAAGAGTCGATGAAATCATCGTATTTAAGCCGCTTTCCGTTGAGGACTATGCGAAGATCGCAGGCTTGATGCTCAGCGAGACCGCAGAGGCGTTGGCAGAACAAAATCTGACACTCGACTGGGACGAGGCATCGCTCCAATGGATCGCAGAGAAGTCGCACGGACAGAAGTACGGCGCACGCGACATTCGCCGTGTCCTGCGTGACGAAGTCGAGGACAAGATCGCCGCACTCATCATCGAGGGCAATGTCGGCGGAAAGTCGCTCCACATCGGCAAAACCGAGGACGGTATTTCTGTCACGGCAGGCGAATAATTGTAAAATAAATACCGTCTGAACATTGTGTCAGGCGGTATTCTTTTCAGAAAGGAGAAATGCGGTGTGAGGGAAACGCATCCGATTGCCCCTGTTTTCGACGCAGATTCGCGGATTCTGATACTGGGAAGTTTTCCGTCGGTGAAATCCAGAGAAACGATGTTTTTCTACGGACATCCGCAGAATCGGTTCTGGCGTGTGACGGCGGCGGTGTTCGGGACAGAAGTGCCGCAGAGTATTCCTGAAAAACGTGCGTTTCTGCTTGCAAATCACATTGCCGTATGGGATGTGATCGCGTCCTGTGAGATCGTAGGCTCATCGGACAGCAGTATCCGTGACGTTGTGCCGAACGATTTGTCGGAAATCCTGAAAACCACGCAGATACAAACGATTTTCACAAACGGCGGCACAGCGGCAAAATACTATGCGAAATATCAGCTTCCGCGCACAGGAATCCCTGCTGTGACACTTCCTTCGACCAGTCCTGCGAATGCGGCATGGACGCTCCCACGGCTGACGGAGGCATGGCAGGCAATAAAAATCCCCACAGAACGGTAAATACCGCGCTGTGGGGATTTTTCAGTTCTTATGGTTCTTTTCGAACAGAATGTCCAGACCTTTGAGCAGCAGTTCATCATCAAGGATGATCTTGTGACTGCAATGCGGCACGATCAGCGGTGCGAGTCCGCCGCTTGCCACAACGGTTGCTGTGTAGCCCATTTCGTTCATCATGCGGTCAAGCAAACCGTCGATCGCAGAGGCATTTCCGAATACCAGTCCGCTCTGCATACAGTCGATGGTGTTGCCGCCGATGACTTTTTCGGGGGCTTTGAGATGGATCTTCGGAAGCTGTGCGGTGCCGTTTTCCAGCGACTGCAAAGCAAGCTGGACACCGGGGAGAATCAGTCCGCCGATGAAATTGCGGTTTTTATCGACCACAGTCATGGTGGTTGCCGTGCCCATGTCGATGACGATGACCGGTGCGCCGTAGTCATGCATTGCCGCTACGGATGCAACGACCAGATCACTGCCGACCTGAGAAGGCTGATCCATGAGAATGTTAAGCCCTGTTTTGATGCCCGGCCCGACAATCATCGGCTCGATGCCCGTGAGCTTTTTGATGGCAAGTGCGAGCTTGTCGGTGAGGGGCGGGACAACAGAGGAAATAATTGCGCCGTCGAGCTGGGTTGCATCAATTTTGTGCAGTTCCAGCACCATATGGCAGTCGATGGCATATTCCAGATCTGTTTTTGTATTGCTGGTGTGCATCCGCTCTACGAATTCGACTTTGTGGTCAACTGCACAGCCGATGACGATATTGCTGTTTCCGATGTCGATGGTCAGTATTTGCATTGGGAAAAATCCTCCTGTTGCAGAATGCAGGGTTATTCTGCTTTGATGAGTCCTGCTTTTTTGAGTGCCGCGCCGACAGCACCTGTGAGAAATGCGGTTGCGACAGCTTCGATCAGGCAGTTTGTTGTTGCGAATGCGCAGGCAAAGAGCCATGCGTTCTCTGTCGAAATGCCCCATTCCGTCATTTTGGCGATGAATGCGTCATTCCGGAAGAAGAACAGGATGATCGCACCGACAAAGAAAACGGTGTTCGCAAGCGCCGCCGCAAGACCTGTCAGGGCATATCCGGCAACACCGAGCTTTTTGGTGAGCTTTGCGGTGAAGCCTGCGATCAGACCTGCGATCAACCGTGTGACGATGCAGGTAATGAAGCAGAAGACAGGGCTGACGGTCATCAGAAAGACGCCGAGCGCGGACATTCCGAAACATTGAATAAAGCTGGCGACACCAAACAGCAATGCAAGGAATGCTGCGACCTCTACTCCGCAGGTGACTGCGCCAATGGCAACAGGGAGCATCAAGAACGAGATCTCGACCGCACCGATCTTGAGGAATCCAAGCGGTGTGAACGCCATCACGATGATGATTGCGGAAAGCAGGGCTGTGACGACCAGCTTATACGTTTTTTTATTCGTGTTCTGCATAATGAAATGCCTCCTCCATGTTATTATTCTCGTAACGAGATACAATACGCGGACACGGACATCGGATCGGGGACGAAACGGAAAACAGCGCATGGAATCCGCAAATCGCGGTACTCCTGAAACGGCTGCTCATTTCATCCGTGAACAGTATAGCATAAAGGAAATGATTTGTCAAGCATTTTCGAAATTTTCTTTTCTACTGTCTGTATAGCTGAGGGCACATAATACAGCGTGTGTAAAATGAGAGGTATTTCTATACCGAACCGAAAAAAATTCACATTTGCCCCCTTGCAATTCTCCGCAGAGTATGGTAAAATAAAACAATGCCCTGCGCGAAGAATTCTCTTGCAGCGGCATCTTGAAATGTATTCGTATATTAGGAGGATTCCCCTATGAATTTCGGTTACTTTGACCTAAAAAACAAAGAGTATGTCATTACCCGTCCCGATACCCCTGCCGCATGGTCGAACTACCTCGGCGATCCTGAGTATGGTGCGATCATTACCAACAATGCCGCAGGATACAGCTTTGTCAAGAGCGGTGCAAACGGCAGAATCGGACGTTTCCGTTTCAATTCCATGATGTCGCTCCCCGGAAGATACATCTATCTCCGCGACAACGCGAGCAAGGATTACTGGTCTGCATCGTGGCAGCCTGTCGGCAAGCCGCTGGAAGAATACCGCAGCGTCTGCCGCCACGGCACGGCTTATACCGTCATTACCTCTGAGTACGCTGGCATCAAGTCCGAAACGACCTACTATGTTCCTGATACCTATGAGGTATGGCAGTGCAAGATCACAAATAAGTCCGAAAAGCCGCGTACCCTTTCCGTGTTCGGCTTCATCGAATTCACCAATGAGAGCAACTATCAGCAGGATCAGGTGAATTTGCAGTACACGCTGTTCATCTCGCGCACCAGTCTGGAAGGCGGCAACTGCATCGTCCAGCATATCAACGAGAACTCCGGCAGAGATGAAACAGGCTCTAACCATATGGAGCGTTTCTTCGGCATGGTCGGTGCGCCTGTGAACTCCGCAAACGGCGATCTATCGAGCTTTATCGGCCCGTACCGCACCTATTCCAACCCGATTGCTGTGGAGAATGGTGTCTGCGACGGCATGATGAACTACAACTCCAATTCCTGCGGCGCATTGCAGTCGGAGATCACACTCCAGCCGAATGAAACCCGTACTTTGATCTACGTGTTCGGTCAGCGCAATGCGGCAGAGGCTGCGGAGATCCTCAAAAAGTACGAGGAAGCAGGCAAGGCAGATGCAGAGATCGCAAATCTGCGTGACTACTGGCATGACCAGCTTGCACACTTCGAGGTTGAAACACCCTCCGAGGAATTCAACAACATGGTCGGCGTATGGAACGCTTACCAGTGCTACATTACATCCATCTGGAGCCGTGCGGCATCGCTCATTTACTGCGGCGAGCGCAACGGCTACGGCTACCGCGATACCGTGCAGGACATTCAGGGTATTATTCACCTGAATCCTGAAATGGCACTCGAAAAGATTCGCTTTATGCTTTCTGCACAGGTGGACAACGGCGGCGGTTTGCCGCTGGTCAAGTTCAACCACAACGCAGGTCATGAAAATACGCCCGATGATCCTGAGTACGTCAAGGAAACAGGGCATCCCTCCTACCGTGCAGACGATGCGCTCTGGCTGTTCCCGACGATCGTCAAGTACATCGGTGAGAGCGGCAATCAGGCGTTCCTCGATGAGGTCATCGTCTATGCAAACGGCGGCGAGGACAGTGTCTACAACCACCTGAAACGCGCGATCAAATTCTCGATGGAGCATCTGGGCAATCACAATATGCCTGCAGGTCTGCACGCGGACTGGAACGACTGTCTGCGTCTGGGTGCAAAGGGTGAATCGACCTTTGTCGCATTCCAGCTTTACTACGCGATTTGCGTCATGAAAGATATGGCAGAATACCAGAAAGACACGGAGTATCTTGCATATCTCGATAAGATTCAGGCGGATTTGTCCGAGATTCTCGGCAAGTGCTGGGATGAGGACAGATTTATCCGCGGTATCCGCGAGGACGGCACGATCGTCGGCGCGAAGAAAGATCCCGAGGCGAATATGTGGCTGAATCCGCAGAGCTGGTCGGTCATTTCGCAGTTCGCAAGCAAAGAACAGGCCGAAACCGCAATGGAAAGCGTCCACAGCATTCTCAATACGCCCTACGGTGCAAAACTGCTTGAACCGCCCTATATTGACCACTATTTTGATGGTGCGCTCATGCACATTTTCAACCCCGATACGAAGGAAAACGGCGGCATCTTCTCGCAGTCGCAGGGCTGGCTGATTCTCGCAGAATCTTTGCTCGGCCACGGCAACAGAGCGTTTGAATACTTCATGGAAACCTCGCCTGCGGCAATGAACGATAAGGCGGAGATCCGCGTCATGGAGCCGTATGTACACGGACAGTTCACCGAGAGCAAGCGTTCGCCGTTCGCAGGCCGTTCGCACGTACATTGGCTGACGGGTACGGCATCGACGGTCATGGTCGGCTGTGTCGAGGGTATCTGCGGTATGCGTACCGAACTTGGCGGTCTGCGCATTGATCCGTCTATCCCGTCTGACTGGGAAAGCTTCAAGATTCGCAAGCTGTTCCGCGGAAAATGGCTGAATATCACCGTACAGAATCCGAATCATGTGGAGTGCGGTGTTAAGTCGATGACCGTCAACGGCAAGGCGATGGCTGACAACTTCCTCGCGGCAGATGCGCTGGCAGAGAATAATGACATTGTGGTTGTCCTCGGATAATCACGCAAATACATGGGAATGAGGTTCTCCCACAGCCTTCATGGCTGAAACCGCTTGATGAATGAAAGCTGATGACTTCTGCGATTTGACGCAGGAGTTGTCGGCTTTTTTGTTTGGAGGTATGGATATGATTCTGGAAGGCATCGCGCTTTTATGGATCGGCGGCATGATACTGGGATTTGCGGCAGAAAAACTGCGGCTCCCGAAACTGACGGGCATGATCGCGGCAGGGCTTCTGCTGGGAAGCGTGTTTGGTCTGCTCGATGATTCTCTCATGGCGATTTCTGCACAGCTGCGGCAGTTTGCATTGGTGATCATTCTGCTGCGGGCAGGACTTTCGCTGGATGTGGCATCGCTCAAAAAGGCAGGCAGACCAGCGATTTTGCTGTGTTTTGTTCCTGCAACGGCAGAACTGCTGGGTGTCTGGCTGCTGGCACCGCCGCTGTTCGGGATTTCCCGTATGGAGGCGGCGCTCATCGGCGCGGTACTGGCGGCGGTGTCGCCTGCGGTGGTCGTTCCGCGAATGCTGAAACTGATGGAGGAAAAACGCGGCACAAACAAACAAATCCCCCAGATGCTTTTGGCCGGTGCGTCTGCGGACGATGTGTATGTCATGGTATTGTTTTCGGCGTTTGCAGGCATTCTTGCTGGCGGAAAGGCTTCTGTGCTGGATTTTGTACAGATACCGACCTCGATTCTGCTGGGCGGCATCTTGGGCGCGGTCTGCGGTCTCTTGCTCGGTATTTTCCTGCGGAAACGGCAGATGCGCGGCGTACTCTGCACGGTTTTGCTGATGTCACTTGCATTTCTGCTGATGAGTGTACAGACGCGGACAGAACAGAGCATTCGTATTTCTGGCATGATCGGTGTGATGACGCTTGGCATGGCATTGGCCGCGAAACACTCGGACGGGGCGAAAGAATGTGCATCGCATTGCGGCGGAATCTGGACGGCGGCAGAACTTTTGCTGTTCGGATTGGTCGGCGCGGCGGTGAATCTGGAAAGCATCCCGAAATATGGCGGAAAAGCGGTGCTTCTGGTGGTCGGTGCGATGTGCTTTCGGATGGCAGGGGTGTTCTGTGCGGTGCTGGGGACAAAGCTCACATGGAAAGAGCGGCTGTTTTGTATGCTCGCATACACGCCCAAAGCAACCGTTCAGGCGGCGATCGGCGCGATACCGCTTGCGATGGGATTGCCGTGCGGTGATCTGGTGCTGTGCGTGGCAGTTGTGGCGATTCTGCTGACGGCTCCGTTTGGTGCGTGGACGATGGATTACACCGCAGGAAAATTGCTGAAACAAGCCAAACAGCTTGACGGAGCAGCAAAAGTGTGATATAATAACAGAGTATGCAGCTCATTTGCTGTAAATACAAATACGGAGGAATGAATTTATGAACAAACAACCCTATTACCTGACGACTGCGATCGCGTATACATCGCGCAAGCCCCATATCGGCAACACCTATGAGATCGTGATGACCGATGCACTGGCACGCTTTCGCCGAATGCAGGGGTATGATGTATTCTTCCTGACAGGCACCGATGAACACGGTCAGAAAATCGAAGAAATTGCGAAAGAAACAGGCATCACTCCGCAGGAACACGTTGACAAGATCGCAGGCGAGATCCGTGCGATCTGTGACCTGCTGGGTGCATCTTACGATAAATTTATCCGCACCACCGATGACTACCATGTCAAGGCGGTTCAGGACATTTTCCAGCGGCTTTACGATCAGGGCGACATCTACAAGGGCGAGTATGTCGGCAAATACTGCACCCCCTGCGAGAGCTTCTGGACGGAATCTCAGCTTGTGGACGGCAAATGTCCCGACTGCGGCAGAGAAGTCCGCGACGCAAGAGAAGAAGCCTATTTCCTGAAACTGTCCAAGTATCAGAAGTGGCTGGAAGAATACATCGAGGAGCATCCTGATTTCATCTATCCAGAATCGCGCAAAAAGGAAATGCTCAACAACTTCATCAAGCCTGGCCTGCAGGATCTGTGCGTGTCCCGTACCACCGTCAAGTGGGGCATCCCTGTGCCGTTTGACGATAACCATGTCATCTACATCTGGATCGATGCGCTGTCGAACTATATCACCGCACTTGGTTACGATGCAAACGGCAATCACGGCGAGCTCTACAAGAAATACTGGCCTGCCAATGTGCATATCATCGGTAAGGACATTGTTCGTTTCCACAGCATTTACTGGATCATCATGCTGCATATGCTGGGCGCACCGCTGCCGAAGCAGATTTTTGGTCACCCGTGGATGCTCTTTGGCAGCGACAAGATGAGCAAATCCCGCGGCAATGTGATCTATGCGGATGAACTGGTCAATCGCTTTGGTGTGGACGCAGTACGTTACTATCTGCTGACCGAAATGCCGTTTGCATCGGACGGTTCGATCACCTATGAAACGATGGTTGAACGCTTCAATTCCGATCTGGCAAATACGCTCGGCAACCTTGTCAATCGTACCGTGGCAATGGTCAACCAGTATTTCGGCGGCATTGTTCCCGAAAAAGAACTGATCGCATCTGCGCCGTCTGAGGACTGCGATGCGGATTTGCAGCGTGTGGCAGAAGAAACCGCTGCAAACCTGACAAAATATCTGGACGCTTTCCGTGTCAGCGATGCGGTCGATTCCGTCATGGAACTGGCACGCCGCTGCAACAAATATATCGACGAAACAACGCCTTGGGTGCTGGCAAAGAATCCCGATGCCCGTCCGCGTCTTGCAAAGGTCATGTACAATCTGCTGTCGGGTATCCGTATCATCGGTGGTCTGATTGCACCGTTCATGCCTGAAACCGCTGCAAAGATCCTTGTGCATACACCGCAGACTGCTGTTTCTGAGGATGAAGCAGAAATCAGCAGATACGAGAAATTTGACGGCATGGTGCAGTATGGTGCAGCAGTCGGCGAAGCAAAGCCGCTGTTCCAGCGTGTCGATGCAAAGGCTGTTATGGCGGAAGTTGCGGCAATGCAGGAAGCTGCTGCAAAAGCGGCAAAGCAGGCGGAAGCTGCAAAAACCGAACCGTTCGCAGAGGAAATCGGTATCGAAACCTTTGCACAGTCCGATATTCGTGTTGCAGAGGTCGTTTCCTGCGAAAAGGTCAAGAAATCCAACAAGCTGCTTTGCCTCCAGCTTTTTGACGGCATTGCACAGCGTCAGGTCGTGTCCGGCATTGCGAAATGGTATGCGCCTGAGGACCTAGTCGGCAAGAAAGTCCTGCTCGTTGCCAATCTGAAGCCCGTGAAACTCTGCGGTGTCGAGAGCAACGGTATGATCTGTGCGGCTGATCTCCCCGACGGCGGATGCAAGGTGCTGTTTGCCGACAAGGACATCCCTGCCGGTGCCAGACTCCACTAATTGAAACGGCTTTAGCAGCAATTCCAGCGGCTGTTCTCCATAATGCACGATAATACGACGATTTTGATTTTCTTTCATGTGGCTCACCTCACAATACCCTATGCGGCAGAAAGGAGTATTATGAAACTAAAAAAATATCTCACCAAGCTGACAGCACTGCTTTCTGTCGGCAGTATGCTGATCTCCACGGGGAGTATCGGTACAAACGCTGCTGCCAAGGATACTATGGTGTTCCGCACTTCGTTCGGCGGTGATAAGGTCGCCTATTTGTTCGAGTCCGATCTGAAAAATAAGGATGTTGTGCTCAAGGGCAATGTGTATATCGACAATTACCCCGGCATTGCGCACATGAAGCTTTCCCTTCACAGCTATGGGTTGAAGATTGAAAACGGCGGTTTCACCGTTCCCGAGCTGTTTGATGGGTTTGATGCATCCAACACAAAGGATGAATCAGAATACTATCGGAATGTTGCCATAGCAAATGTGACAGATACCTGTATGTTCTATAACAAGTCATTCCCGTATAAGAATGCAGTTCTTGCAAAGGACGGTACTTCGTTCCTTTCGTATGATGTCCGTGTGCCGAAGGGACTCACGAGAGGCTGCTATGATATATGCGTCATGGATGGATGGAGTCTTAACGCGGCAGGACAGCGTGAATATCAGACCTTTGCCTACAACGAGGACGGCGAGGAACTGGAATTTGTGCAGGACAGCGCCTATCTTGTCGTTGAGCCGACACCGATTCTGGGCGATGTGGATCTGGACGGCGATATTGATTCGGATGACGCCAATCTCGTGCTCTACTACTATCTGCTGAGCGTCATGGGAGAGTCGGAAGAGTCATGTGACGCGCAGTTGCTGAATGAAACGTATATTCATTCTGCAAAGCTCGGCGCAGATCCCAACAAGGACAAGCATATTACAGCAGACGATGCATCGGCGATTCTGTGCTACTATACGGAAACGCTGGTCGGCAATTCTCCGAACTGGAGTATGTTCTACTGAACCGAAAAGCGGCATGAGCATAGGCTTGTGCCGCTTTCTAAATGAGATACAAAACAAGAAATGATTTTGTGCAATTCTACATATTTTAGAATATGCAGAAAAAATCTTAAAAAGTGCTTGACATTTCATTGGTTGTATGCTATAATAATAAAGCTGGTTACGGAGAACGGAAACCGAAACCAAGAAAAAATGCTGGTGTAGCTCAGTTGGTAGAGCAGCTGATTTGTAATCAGCAGGTCGGGGGTTCGAGTCCGTCCACCAGCTTCAAAACTTCATATGGGAGAGTTCCCGAGTGGCCAAAGGGGACAGACTGTAAATCTGCTGCTTTCAGCTTCGGTGGTTCGAATCCACCCTCTCCCACCAGAACCCGTGATACGATAGTGTCACGGGTTTATATTTTTTATGAGAACTTATTATACGGCTGATAAAAAACACGCTGCATCCTGAAAAGAGATGCAGCGTGTCAGTCTGTCGAAAAAGTATGGGGGAACCCCTTGATAGGGTTCCCCCAAGCCCCC
>JAKSPL010000020.1 GCA_024404815.1 Oscillospiraceae bacterium | reverse complement strand
TGCGCACAAACTTTTGTTCATAGCTTGTTAACAATAAACCGGGGAATTTTGCGATTCAAAAATACGAAATGACGCTATTACGCCATAAAATATCCACGGTGATTTTGACGAAGCCGTTTCTGACCACCCGAAAAAACTTTTCGGATAGCCATTGACTGTTTTTGAAATCTTTGGTATAGTGGATATGGGAAATCGCAGGAGCGGCTATCAGAGAGAAACAGAAAAAGTCGCACAGCTCCAATTCTTGACAAGCAAGAAAAAATCCGAGCTGAAAAGCTCGGAAATGGAAATCGCCCAAGAGCGGCGAAACTTGAGTAGCAAGCACGGTATCATGTGAGCGCGCCGACAGCGAACCCACATGATACATGCACGGGCTGGAGGAGTGTTCGGATGAGGACGAATACTAGAAAACAGGGCGTTGCTGTTGATTGGCAATGCCCTGTTGCTATTATCAAAAAAGTGAAAGCTGTTCTGACAAATAATAAGCGTGTTCCATATGCTGTTTAGCCTCGGCTTCCAGTATTTCCATGTTTGATAGCGGAAGACTTTTAAAACGAAGCTGATACACCATATCGAAAAAGCTCGTTACAGTAGCTGTACCAAGATGTGTCAGGCAGATCAGCTGAATATGGAAATGCCGTGCGATGCGGAACATCGGTTCAAGAAGATGCGGTGATGAGATAGGTCCGAACGGATTATCAAGGATCAACACACCGCTTGTAGTGCTTAGACTTCTCGTTAGACTCCGTGTGTAATTCATTACGGAAACGATCAGTGAGAACAATACAACAAACTGTTCTCCCCCGGAATTAGCTTTCAGAGCATCCTGCCATGAACGATAGCGGCTGTTTTGAATATTCTTGTCGATCTTATATACAGTGATGGGAATGGTCTCTTTGCCGATATAGCAATTCAGAAGCCGCCTGATTGCCAGCTGTTCGTGATGTGATTTTGACGAAATATCCTGTTCGGACAGATATTTTTTCACCTGCTCTGTAATATACTGATTTATCCTTTCAGCAGGCTGCTCGCTCATGGGTTCAATGACAGGCAGATCAATCCGTATCATCTGTTTTTTCGCATTACCGATCTGTATCGTTGACTTCTTTGATAGTATCGTAAGATTTTCATACAGCCGTCCGACACGCTGAAGACAATTTGTGACAAGCTGCTTTCTGCTGTCCTCAACATCTTTTAGCAAAACAGCAAGCTGAGCGATGCGATCCTGATAACGTTTTATATCACCTTCTGTACGCTCGTAAAGCGTGAAGTATTTATCGCCTGCGATATCATGATTGTCGATAACAGATAAAATACCGTCAAGCGTTCCCGTAAACAAGGTGTGCGTGTTTCTGAACGGTTCAAGCTCTGTGCTGTGATATTTCTTCGTTTTGCTTTCGGCTTGTTTTAATTCTTCAATGCAGTTCTCTATGGTATTACGCAGTTTGTCGGTATCTTGCAGATCATCCGACAGTTTTGGCGTGTAATCTGCATATTCCACTTTAAATCGTTCTGCATATTTAGATGTATATTTACAGTCTGCATTCAAATCAGTCAGTTTATCCGCACATTCATGTTCAATCTTTTCAGAATCGCCTAAAGCAGACATACATTCTGCTATACGGTGTTCAAAATCTGACCCCACTTCTGATCGTGGCAGAAGCTCGGTATGCAATTCTGAGAGCTTAGCCTTTGCCTGTTCAAATGCGCTTTCGGCTTTCGCATGACATTCCACAGCAGCCGAATACTGTTCGGAAGCCTGATCGCATTCCTTTTGTGCCTGAGCAGACTGTTCCTCTGCACGATGATAAGCATCGTCGGAATATGTGGTGCTATCATATTCTGTTGGTTTAATATGAAATCTTTGAATGCCTTTTTCTTTTGTTCCTATGCTCTTCTGCACCTTTTGCAGTTGTCTATGAAGTTCCTGAAGATTTGCAGAATGACTCTCCTGATACATACGATATTCTGCAAGCATTGCAGAATAATCTTCGGAAAGCACTTCCGCTTCCGGTGTTTCTTTAAGCTCGGCAGTCAAATTCTGATATTCTGTCAATTTTTCATTGAAATGTTTGATTTTGTCGTCGCATTCCTGTATGATCTCTGTGATCCTGCCTTCTTCCCTTTGCTCTGACTCGATCTGAACGGCAAGTCGTTTGCAGGCTGATTCCATATCAGTTATTTGTCTGCTTAGTTCTTCGTATTGCGAAATTGTACTGCAAATACGCTCAAATTCTTTTTGCTGATTTTCGGTTTGACGTAATAATTCCTGCTTTGCATTTATAAGTTCACGAAGGTCCTTTGAGCGCTTTTTTATTTCTGATTTTCGATTGTCAAGTGCCAACAGCGTATCCTTAATTGTATGGAGGTTTGACTGACAAGAATTGATCTGCTCCTGAATATGTTGTTCATAATCGGCAGAATATGTAAACGTAGAGAGTATGCTGCGTTCTGATTCCCACTCTCTGATCTGACGCTTAATATGTTCAATCTCAGCTTTTGCATCATCCAGTCTTTGCTGTATGAGATCTCTGTAAGTAGAGGCATCACGAAAGTATTCCTTATCAAATGCAGAGAGAAAGCGGTTCTTCTCACTCCAATTCCCGTCTGCCATATCAGCAAGCTCAGAACGTGTATATACCGGAACAACAGCCGACAGCCATAAATCTGTTGTTTGTGACAGCAGCTTTATCTGCTCTTTTTCGGAATCAACTATGACGGCATAAGCGACAAGCGGATTGACTGCAAGAATATCCTCACGTATTCTGAGTGACTGAAAATTCAGATAATGCTCGCCTGTCTGGAAAGAAACGCCTGATCCCTGCAAGAAGTCAACTGCTGTTTTAGAAAGGTGAAGCTGTCCTGCTTCAATACATCTTACCTGTTCTGCAAGCAATTCAGCTGAATGCTCGGTTTGTCTCAGTTGTTCTCTCAGCTTTGCAAGTATATTATCAAGGCTTGTTATCGGCTCATCAGTAAACAACCGGCTTTCAGGTATTGACAGATGCTCCAGTACAGGAAGAACGGCGTTATACGCATCTCTGTATTGTTTCATTCCAGTCTCATGCTGTTGCAGGCTGACTTTACAATTTGCCTGTGTCTGAGTCAGCTCTGTGCGCTCTGCATCCTGAGCATCAAGTTCCTGCCCGAGCTGTTCTGCTTCATTTTGACATCTTTCAATTTCGTTATTTGCATTTTTGATCATTTTATCATAGCCTGAACGGATACTCTCGATATCCTCCTTAGAATAGCTTCCGTCAAGCATGACCGTGATGTGTAAAGCAAGCTCCGACAGTCCCCGATTGATCTGCTCAAGCATTATTTTTTGGCTGCCGATCGTCTGATTTAAGCTGGTATTATTTTCATTACGTTGTGTGGTAAGCTGTCCTATCTTTTCTTTTACTTCATAGAGTGCATCTGATTGATCTTTCTTTGCAAATTCTTCCTGATGCAAATTGCTTTCTGTCTGTTGAATCAGTTCAGCTGCCAGTAAGGAAAGTGAATACTTCAAGGAAAGAATACGAGAATCCTGCGTTCCCTGCTCCAACTCTCTGATTTGTGCAGTCAGTGCTTTCTCATCATTTTGCATTTCAAGTAGTTCTGCGTATTCCTTTGCAGCATTCAATACTTTGACCGTATGGGCAAACTTGTCACGCTGGTTTTCCGTATTCTCTTTTTGTAGTCTGCATTTTTCAAGTTCCTCAAATGCTTTATCAAAGCACTCCTCCGCAAAATAAAATGCTTCCGATGCCTTTTCCGCTTTGATATGATGCAGTTTTTCTTTCAAGCTGACTATTGTTTGTTCGATCTGCGTCCTCTTCTCACTTTCCAGTTTGATATGATGATCAAGTGTGAATAAATGGTCAGCCAGCAAACGAATTGCCTGTATCCTCTGATCTTCGGCATCCCACATATTCTTCATAAACGGAAGTATCCCTTGCAGCTTTTCCGTAAAAGCTTTGATCTGTGACTGCAAGCGAAGGTTTTCTTCCTGCCCTGCATAGCTGTCAGCATAATGGACAAACATTTCTTCCAGAGCTTCCGCTGATGCTGTATCGTTCGGCATGACACCGGGGATAATGAACTTGTCAAGCAGTCTGTCAGCAGTTCGGTATTCCTCAAAGAATTTAGTAATACCGCCCTCCACCGCATTGATACGCACAAGGATATTTTCCCATTCGGTATGCAGGATCCCGTATTCCTCCAGACGGTTCTGGTAACGGCGCAGAGCATCAGAAGGGTAGTATTCGACCTTCCTGTTCTGCAAATACTTACGAAGCTCATCAAATGACATAGGACGGATATGACTGCCTGTCCGTTCGGTAAGCGGAAGATTTATTAGGTCAAGTTTGTCGCCGGTTCTCGTATAATCGTGCATAAACGTGTAATAACGAACCGTTCTGCTTTCGTTCTCGTCATCTGCTGTCGTGCTTGCAGCCAATGCGATACCGGTCAGCAGACTGTTAGATGAGCCGTCCAACGCCCATTCTATCAGAACGAAAGCGTGGTCGGTGCCTTTCTGGAAATAATCGCTGATATTGCGGTTCTGCACTTTTGCTTTCGGGCAGACAGGCTGAAAAAGCAATTGCACAATAACAGACTTGCCACCGCCGTTATCAAGATTCAGTAGCGTGTCGATCGGCTTTCCCTCAGCGTTTTCTGTACAGAATATCTCGTCAGGAATCAGCTTTGCACCGTCATTGAATCTGAAATTGACAATTCTGATTTTACGGATCGCCGGCATCTGACGCACCTCCCTCCAGAATAGCGTGTATTTCTGCAATACGGTTTTGCGATAAATAGTACGGCATCAGGTCATTCAGTTTTACCGTCGGCTTCCATACACCGTCCGCATCATATAATAATTCCTCATCACGGAACTTTCTGATGATCTTCATAAAACAGCCGTGCTTTGTATCCGCTGAGTTTGATTCATCACCGCGCTTTGCCAGCCAGTTATCTGCCAAGCGAAGGAAATCCATACTATACTGTGCAGCGGCACTTTTCAGCACTTCACCCTCGGCTCGTACCTGTTCGCAATGCTGTGTAAACTCGGTCAGAAAGTCGGATTCTTTGATATAATACCTCGTTTGCAATGTATTACCTTTTCCGCCGTAAAGCTCGTGCAAAAGAAAGATCGCCATATAATTCAGTAAATATAGCTCTTCCAGCTTTTCATTGCCGACACTACGGCGAAAATCGCTGTTATCCTGTGAAAATAATTCATTGCTCGGATTCGGAAGGAGATAAAGCCTGCCGTTTGTCCTGTAAAGCTTGAAGTCAAGTTCCTGCTCCATGATTGCAAGCTCGGAAGCAATTTCCGGATCGTTGTAATACTCATAATATGTTGGTTCCTGTTCACGGTTAATGTATCCCTTTTCCATGAGTTTGGCAAATAGTTTCAGACTTTCAGGCTTCATCTTATCACCTCGATCTTAAAATCATTCATTTTGATACTGCCGCCCTCAGCATCCAATAAAGTGATAACTTCATCGAGCTTTTGTATCAATATCGTCTGCATCTGTATCAATTCCTCCGGAAGTTCGCTCAAACAGTAGGAAAGATCAAATTCACCAACAGGCACAATGATATCATGCTGTTCTGCACGCCAGCCTGCTATATCTATTTCTCCCAGTCCGTAGAGCTTTAACATAACATCGGGCAAGGATTTTTCCCGTATCTGCTCCTGTACTTGTGCTTTTGGAACAATCGCAAGGTAATCACTGAAACAGAAAATAGAGTTTTTATCTGCAAAAGTCAGTAATCCTCTTATGATCTCCACATATCTTTTGTTTCTGATATCAGCAGCAGTTTCGGCATTATCCTCGCTTTCGATATCAATGCCGTCATCTCTGTTACTCTCCCGGATAGCATTTTGCCTGCTGTAAAAGAAATCAATACCGAACATATGCGGAAAAATCGGACGATGAAGCGGTGCAAACAGCTTTCCGACATTTTTTGAATCTTGCAGCTGCATTTTCTGCAAGGGAAGTAATAATTCCTGTTCAAGGTCAAAGCGACCTGCCTGCAAATAAGAAAAGCTGTCATCTAACAGATCGGCATATAGCTCGGAAAGCGAGAATTTCTGATTAAACACACGGCTCTGCTCGCTTATTACTGTATCAATGTTTTCAAGTATTTCCCGTATCTCTTGTTCGGTCTGACCGATATTCTCGTCTGTATTGATCTGGGCATCTGCGATCGCTTGCAGCTTTGCTGATACAAGAGTGCGGATATCACTAAGCTGCTTATTTTCGTCCTCAAAGGAATCCTTTACCTGAGTGACGATCTCTTCATATTCATCAATCGACACTTCGGAGATATTGGTTCTGCACCGAAGCATAAAGTCATCCATTCTTGTTTTCAGATTTCTTACTCGGCTGACCAGTTCACGGCTCTCCCGGAGCGCTTTACCGTAGTTGCCACGTTTGATAAACTCCTGTAATTTGAAACGGTTAACAGAAAAATCCAGTTCGCTGTCGATCTCTTTGGTTCTAAACAAAAACTCATACGCTTCATTTGTCAGAACATAACTGCCGCTTTGCTGTTCAAGGAGAATAAGTGAGCGTTGATCTCTGAATTGTTCATCGCTGTTGTAAAAAGTATCAAATGAGCGCACTTTTCCGTTGCTTTGTAATACATCTGTTATAATATAATCGGTCAGCATTTTTGCGGATTCGGGTTCATAATCGTACACATCGGCGAGTTCCCGCAAAAAAGCTGTGACATCCTGCTTAGTGCAGCGTTCTCCATATCGCAGCGTACTGTCCATGATAAAAACCATTACCATGAGGATCAGATTATCGGTCTTATCATCATCATTATGCAGTAATTCGCTGATCTCCCTCGGCTTGCTTCTTTGCAGCCAGTATTTGATGAGATTCACGAATCGCATACGTTTCTCAAAGTCCTGTAACAGTTCTTTGGATTCTGCTGAAATCATGTTCTTACCTCATGTTGTCCGCCAGTACGGGATACGAAAGAATCTCCTGTGGCAGACGCTTATTATTTTGCAGTATATGAGTGATCTGTTCCTGTTCATCAACCATAAATTTGAGTAGTATCCCAGACATTTCAGGAATGATGCATCGCTTATCCTCACTGTCGGGGAGCTGAATGTTACGGCTCAGTTCCAGCATTTTTTTATATGCCGGAAGGAACAATTCGATATGTAGTTCCTCTGCTGCTTTGCAAAGCCGCAGAAAAATATCAAAGCCGGCTCTGTCGATATCACCGCAATACAGAAAACGAATTGTATCAGCCCCAAGATAAGCAGCATAGGAACGGAATTTATCCTTACCCGTGATGTCATTGCCCTGCCCGAAAATCACACCATCAATTTGAGTATCAAATAATGTGTTAGCTTGGGATTCATACATAAGGCGGCGAATATTGAACCATATATCCTTGTTTTCACAAATGAGTAAGGTCATAGTTGACTTTCGGACGGGGATATAATCCGAAAAGCACTGTTCAGGCGTTTCATAATATCGAAGCATATCTCCTGTGATTCCGATAGCTTCCAATAATCTTAAATGATTATCCAATTCCTTCTCTTCACCGAAGATGGCAAAAGAGCGCTCACGCCTCGACATCATATCATTGCCCTTTTGATTGGTAAGCCATTCGGTCAAACGGCACAAAAACGCCCTGTTATTGACAACCTGCATTCGATTACGGAGCAGATATCCATTTGCTGAAAGTCTCGGATGGAGTGCATTGATCTCATCTGGTGACACCTGTATCGTATTTTCAATGCAGATAGTGTATCGCATAAACAAAGGATTTTTCTGATTTCCGTTTGTTCCACTGCTCTTGATAGGCACTAATACACCTTGATTGGTAAGCTCTTTTATCTGTTCGTTAAGTTGTTCCGAATCTGAGCATAATCGGCTGAGTTCCTCCAATGTGATCCGTTTACGAGGAAAATCCTGCAATGCTTTATACAGTGTATTACTAGGCTTACTCATACATTGCCACCTCTAATCAAAATATAGAATAGTATATACATATTGTAGCATAATTTGGTTGAAAAAGCAAGCCGTCAGCTGTAAGAAACAGATTACTCGAAGTTCGAGCGTTATTATAAAAAACAGGCAGATACATCGTTTGAAGTATCTACCTGTTCTGTTTCATAGCTCACTGTATAGGTCTTTACATAATAGTTGTTTTGAAAACTTCTATATGAGTACCGACCTAAAGCAGTCGGGGGTTTTCTTTATGTATTGTAGGGATCAATCGGATCCATGTCGGTTTCTTCATCCGGCGGCACAGGACTGGATGTGACAATTTCTTCGTTTTCAAACTGAATCAATTCCACTACCGGACGGCTGAAAGGCTTTCGTGGTTTCGTATTCTGATGCGTGCTGTGCATAAAGACTCAACTCCTAATATATATTTGGCGTATGCCATATTTATATTGTACATCATTTATCTCATTTTGTCAATAGCTTTCGTTTATTATTTACACGATTTTCACAATATGTAAATTTCGCTTCGGAAATTGTATATTTCTATTATTATGTATTTTCTTATTTTTTAATTTTTGTCTGTGCTTTTCAACAAAAACACTGCTTTAATCTTTCGTTATTGTGCCATTCCACAAAAATATGATGCTTTCGGAAACAATAAATACAGTATAATTGTGCACTCGCACAAATCGCACAAGTTCGCTTGACAATTAAATATCTGCATGGTATAATATAAACAAAGAGAATAAAGAGGCAGTTTTCCAACATTTTTCTATCATCCTTTCTCCGCAGATACTTATAAAAATAGTATCTGCATTCAACGCAGCCGATTCACATGGGGTTCCATTGATTCAAAATCGAAAAGAGAGTCAAACCGCCAAGGTGGTTTCCCTTGGCATACCCACACGCGCTGTAGATGTTGCATTTCTGTCATCTATGTTCTCAGGCGCATTGTGGGATTTTTTATTTTCTCACGTATCCGTTTCGCACAAAAACACGTATCGCCGAATGTTTTGTGCGATGGAAATATATATGGAAAGGAATTATGTGCTATGAAAACACGGAAAATTCTCCTCGCACTCGTTACGACCGTTTTAATGGTCTTAACACTTTGTATTCCTGCACTCGCAGCGGATACATATACCATTACGATCACACCCAATTCAGCAGATAAGGCTACGCATACATATGAAGCCTATCAGATCTTCTCCGGTGATCTTTCCGAGTCTACGCTCTCCAATATCCAATGGGGTACGGGTGTAGTTCCGGAACCTTCCGGAAAAGACACGCTCATTGAAGCACTGGCCGCTGAAAATACAGTATTTACCGGCTGCACCGACGCGGCAGCAGTTGCTGAAAAACTCGCAGACCCCTCCCTCACAGCAAATGATCTCATTGATATCGCAAAGGTGTTCGGCGACTACCTCAGCGATACACACACAGACGGCGAGACTTCGATTACCGGTCTGGCTGCCGGCTACTACCTCGTAAAGGATAAGGATGCTGCACTCGATAAAGCGAATGCTGCATACACGAACTTCATCCTGAAAGTTGTAGCGGATGTTAAGATCTCTGTAAAGTCCGAAATCCCCACCATCGACAAGAATATCACCGAAGAAGGCGCTGAACCCGCAAAGAGCGGTACTTACAGCATCGGCGATGATATTCCGTTCACCCTCACCTCCAAGGTCCCCAACATGAACGGCTACAACGCTTATTATTTCGTGATCAACGATACGATGAGCGAAGGTCTGACGTTCAACGATGATGTCGCAATCTCGATCCTCGATGAAGACGGCAAATCCCTGAAAGACCTGGATGACGATGCGTTCACAGTCACCGCAAACGAGGAAGACGGAACCGTCAAAATCGTACTGAAAAACTTCATTCAGTACAACACGGAAGACTACATCGGCAAAGAAATCGCTGTCACCTATACCTGCCGCCTCAACGAAAATGCGGAGATCGGCGACAACGCAAACAATGCCAACACCGTTACTCTGACATTCTCCAACAACCCGAACTTCGAATATGACAATACGGTTGACAATCCTCCCGAGCCTGATCCGGAAAATCCTGACAGCAATGTTCCTGTCGGCGAAACTCCCCCTGCGGAAGCTCTGGTATACACCAGCGGCATTCAGCTTGTAAAGGTCGATTCCGATACACTCGAACGCCTCGATGGTGCTGAATTTACCATCACAGGCGACGGTGTCAAGGATACGGTAAAGATCACCTACTCCTACGCAAAGGACGCTGAAGGTACCTACTACAAGCTCGCAGACGGTTCCTATACCGAAACCGCTCCGACGGAAGCAACCAAAAATCTCTATGACAGCGAAGACACCTACAAGCTGACCATGGACATCACGACTGTCAGCGACAAAGATTATACTCCGGGCGTTGGCCTGGTCGGCGATGACGGCGTTATCTCGTTTGTCGGTCTGAATGCCGGCACGTATACGATTTCCGAAACTGCAACCCCCGAAGGCTACAACTCCATCGAGGACTTCCAGATCGAAATCGCAGCGAAACTGAGCGATGCAGGCTGTGCATGGTCTGCAAAGCTGGTCGAAGATGATACCGCACTCTCCGCAAATGATGAGAGCCTCTTTGAGGTCATCGTTAAGAACAGCAAGGGCGCGATCCTCCCTGCAACGGGCGGCATCGGTACCAAGCTCTTCTACATCATCGGCTCGATTCTCGTTCTCTCCGCTGTCGTCGTATTCATCACCCAGAAAAGAATGCGCGTCAAGGAAAAGTAATCTCATATGAACGCTGTGCAGCGGAAACTGCATTCCGCAGTTTCCGCTGCATCTCCGCTACTGCATCAGGGAGAAGCCAATGAAAAAGCATCTGTCAAATATCATTCTGATCCTCATATTTTTGGTTGGCTTGTCCATGCTGCTGTACCCAAGCGTTGCCGATTACGTCAACAAGCAAAATACCTCTCACGCAATCGCAAACTATGACGCTTTTATTTCCAGTGCTTCCGAAGAAAAAATCGAATGGATCTTTTCTGAAGCGGAAGCATATAATAAAAATCTGGCGGCATCTCAGATTTCCCTGAACAGCGACACGAAAACCGCCGACTACCGCAATGTACTGAATCCGATCGGAACGGGAATCATGGGGTATGTCGATATTCCGAAAATCAACGTGGAGCTGCCGATCTACCACGGCACCGAGGAGGGCGTTCTCCAGATCGGTGTCGGACATATGGAAAATTCCAGCCTGCCCATCGGCGGCGAAAGCTCCCATGCCGTTCTTTCCGGTCACCGCGGACTGCCGAGTGCCAAGCTTTTTACCGACCTGGACGCTATGGCAGAGGGCGATATCTTTATGATTACCGTCCTGAACCGTGTGCTGACTTACCGTGTGGACCAAATCAAGACGGTTCTCCCCTCTGAGTCGGAGGATATGCAGATCGTCCACGGAAAAGATTATTGCACACTCGTCACCTGTACACCCTATGGTGTCAATACACACCGCCTGCTCGTGCGCGGCATCCGCGTCGAGGCAGAGGACGAAGCAGCAGGTTTCTATGTCGCAAACGAAGCCTTGCAGCTCAGTCGGATTCTAACCGTTTCCATCGGTGCGGTTCCCCTGCTGATATCGCTGCTGATATTGCTGATTCGCAAGGGAATCCGCAAACGCAATGAACGAACAATAGATGCAAAGGAGGAGAGCAAACATGAAACTGAATAAATGTGCAGCCTGTTGTGCCGCAGTACTTTCCGTGCTTTCCCTGTCTGCTGTCACCGCATCTGCCGAAGAACTAAACTTGAAACAATCCTGCTCTCTGAGCATCACACTCACACAGCCCGATGACTCAGGCGCACCGATCGCTGATTCCGAAGTCGTGCTTTACGATGTTGCAAGCCTGGCTGTAAACGGCGCAGAAGTCAGCTACAGCTACACAGAGGATTTTGCAGATTACGGCGATGTTTCCTCACTCCTGACCGATAAATCATTGCCGCAAAAGCTGTTTGACTACGCGGCAGAGCAAAAATTGGAGCCGATGACCGCGAAAACCAATGCAAAGGGTATCGCGCTCTTTGAACAGCTCGATGCAGGCGTCTATCTCGGCGGACAACGGACAGATGCTTCCGCAGATACCCTGCTGATGCCGTTTCTCGTATCCCTGCCGACCTCAGAGAAGAACGACTGGGTATATGACATTGATGCTACCCCGAAAATCGAAATCATTCGTCTGACAGATGTTTCGGTAGAAAAGATCTGGAACGATGACGGCAAGCACCGTCCCCAGAGCATTCAGATCCAGCTTCTCAAAAAAGACGCTGTGACGGATACCGTAACACTCTCCGCAGAGAACGAATGGAAATACACCTGGGAAAATCTCCCATACGATGAAACCTACACGGTGAACGAAGCTGTTGTGCCTGACGGATATACCGCCACCTATCGGCAAAACGGAATGCAGTTCACGGTTACCAACTCCGAAAAGCTGATCCAGACAGGTCAGCTTGACTGGCCGATCCCCGTTCTCGCATTCGGCGGACTGCTGCTGGTGATTTTGGGTACTGCCCTCTGCATCAGCGGAAAGAAGCAGAAACGATGAGCGTCAAACGTGTTTTCGGCTCGCTGCTGATCCTGGCAGGTATCGCATCGCTCGCTGCATCCGGCTGGCTCCTCTATCACAACAACGAGGAGGACAAAGCCTGTGCAGAATCGACCGCACAGCGTCTGGAACTGGTCACAGACTGGCTCGAAACGCAGGATTTTACTGCACAGGAACACACCGATGCGGAAATCGAAGAACTCGTCAACGGCTCCGAATCCGTGGAAACGCCGCGTGTGGAGTTAAACGGCGACTACTACCTCGGCATTCTCTCGCTCCCCTCCATCGGCTACGAAACACCGATCATGGACAACTGGTCGATGGAACGGCTGAAATACTGCCCCTGCCGCTATTACGGTTCGCCCCAGACACATGATTTTGTCGTCGCAGGGCACAACTACAAAAGCAGCTTCGGCAAACTTCACAAGCTGAACATCGGCGATGCGGTCCAGTTTCTCGATTTAGGCGGAGAGCTTCATCAATATGTGATTCAGGATATTGAGGTACTTGAGGCGACCGATGTGCCGCAGATGATCCAAAGCGGCTGGGACCTGTCCCTTTACACCTGTACCTACGGCGGCAGACAACGTCTGACTATCCGCTGTGATGAGATTCAGTCAGAATGATATTCCTATTTGTATATTTCGATCGCATTTTTTATCTCTGTACAGTGTACAATCAAGCGCATGATGAAATTATGAAATATCTGTAAATATCGTCATTTTGCGTTGACATTTCACCGCTATAATGGTATAATAGAGATAGGATAACAAGAACGCTTATATATACATTTTGTAGATTTTATAGAAATTATTTCGCATTCCAATAGGAGTTCCTTCCATGACCGATAAAGAGTTTAAGCGGCTCACCCGCAGCGAACTGATCGAAATCATTCACGAATACCAAAAGCGGGAGGCGGCACTGCAGGAGAAAGTCGATGCACTTTCCGCAGAGGTCGCAGACAAAGAACAGCGCATTGCGGATGTCGGCTCTGTGAGCGCGGCAACCGAAACACTCAACAAGGCGCTGCTCCAGACAATGCAAACCGCTTACCAATATCTCGAAAGCGTCAAGACAGTCTGCGCCGAAAAGGAACAGCAGGCAAATGCGCTCCTCGAACAAGCAAAACAGCAGGCGGCCGAAACAGATTCTTCCGATACACCTGCTCCAACCCCCAATACAGGAAAGTCGAATGAAAACTATGCCAAATCAGGAAACAAATCCAATCACCGTTCCAAGCGTTGAACAGGTTGAGGGCGAGATCCAGAAAATCAAGCACAAAAAGCTGTTTCGTCAAACGCTGATCAGTACGATCGCAACCCTCATCGTTGTTGCTGCCATCGCAGTTTTGCTCGCAACGCTGTTCTTCCCGTTCATTCAGGTTTCGGGCAGCAGCATGGAGCCGACTCTGAAAGACGGCGATATTCTCGTATTGTCATCCTCCTCGAAATGTTCCTACGGCGACCTGTGCTGCATCTCATGGCAGAACAAGTTGCTCCTCAAACGGATCATTGCAGTTTCGGGCGACACCGTCAATATCGACGGGGACGGCAATGTATATGTCAACGACAAGCGGCTCGATGAACCGTATGTCATAGAGAAAAGTCTTGGTATCTGCGAAATGGAATTCCCGTACCAAGTTCCCGATAATAAATTCTTCATCCTCGGCGACAACCGCGCAACTTCTGTGGATAGCAGAAACGCTGCCATCGGCTGTGTCGGAGAAGATCAGATTGTCGGTCATGTACTTTTCAAGATCTGGCCGCTCGGTCAGAAAGACTAATCAGAAAGGATAATGGTGGTGAAAGAATGAAAAACTACTTGGATGGTTTTTATGAAGTAATTCATAAAAACGATCTGAAGCGGCGGAAAATGTTCTCGCTGCTGTTGGTTCTTTCATTGTTCGTAACATCAGGTGTCGTTTGGGGCCTCCGCGGTACCGGCATCACGATGGTGAACGAACCACTTTGCAGCATCGAAGAACATATTCATTCGGATGCCTGCTACAATACAGTTTTGGTCTGCGGACTGGAAGAAAATGAATCCCATACGCACACCGAAGCCTGTTATGAACAGCAGCTCATCTGCGGTATCGAAGAACATATCCACGTACCGCAATGTTACCTCGAAGCAACACCCGAAGGCTACAAAACACTCGAAAACGAACCCGTCCGATTTGTTGAGATGCCTTCCGCTTCGATTGCAGAAACGACAGAACCGACCGAAACAACTGTCGCAGCTGATGTAACAACCGAAACGAATGCTGCCGCGGAAGATACTACGGAAACAGAAACGACCGCACAAACCTCGGAAACCACAGAGATTTCTGATACAGAACCGGAATCCCGTGCGCTTCCAAGAGTCCTCGCCGCAGCAAAACCGCCCGTTTTGCCTGCGCCGCCCTCCCCGACAGGATACGTTGACACATGGGATACCCGTTCTGACGGTATCACGATCAACCTGTTCGACTACGGCGGAGATTCCCTTGAATATACGTCAAACTGGTACAACAATCCAACATATGAAGGCATCAATAAAGGCCGAAGCATGGCCGATGACATTCTTTTCCTGTCTTATGGTACACCGTTTGGACACAAGAATAATGGATCAGAGCCGAACAGCTGGAAAAAGAATGCCTATACCGGTGACTACTTTGTTAACCCGAATATCCCCGGCAACAAAGCAATGCAGGGCATCGTCAATAAACAGCTCGGCACAGACGGCTATCCGACTATCTCAGGCAGCAACCATTCACTCGCCTATCTCTTTAACCTCAATGAGTACGGTACTGAAGCGGATACGAAGGAAATTTTCAGCGATGTCAACCATCTGCTGAAAAAGACCGACAATACATATCATTTCAACAGTGACGAATGGTACGCCTACTACGACAAAAACCAGGGCAACGGCGGTGACTTTGAAGTCCTGAACGGTACATTCCAGGTCGGAAACTCCGGCGGTTCGAACGATGGCTCACAAAGCGACATCAACGTCGGTTTCTTCCCGTTTGATGCGTATGATGAATCGCACAAGGAAGTCGAAGCAAAGAACTCGTGGGACAAAAGAGGGGATAAAAATCCGCCTTACTGCTACAACCACCACTTCGGCATGACCATGGAAGCCGAATTCCAGATCCCGAAAAACACTTCGGAAGATATCGTCTTCAAGTACAGCGGCGACGACGATATGTGGGTCTTTATCGATGGCATTCTCGCCCTCGACGTCGGCGGTATCCATGAACCCGTTTACGGTGAGATCAACTTCACCACAGGTGCTACAAAGGTTCAGGATAACTTCGAGAATGGTTCGCCGAAGTATTTAACCGACAATCTGTCGAATGTTTTTGCCGCACAAGGAAAAACATGGGATCCCTATGCTGAACACGAAATCAAGATCTTCTATCTGGAACGCGGCGCTTCGTTCTCGAACCTGATGATGGAATTCAACATCCCTGTTGCAAAATCCGTCTTCGTTTCCAAGGAAGTTGACGACGGCTCGGCACTCGATCCTTCCTACAAAGCAGAATCGTTCGATTACATCCTTTACGGTGAAACGGGTGTCGGCACAGGTCAATATCTGCCACTCACCGAATACGAGTATTTCATCAATGACAGCACTACCGCCAAATATACCGCAGCTGACGGCACATTCTCGCTCACAAGCGGCGAAACAGCAATGTTCAGAGGCTTGGATTCGGCACTCCGCTACTACGTTGTTGAAAAGAAATCCAGCTTAGATTCCGACATCTTCTCGTCTGTCACTCTCAACGGCACAACGCGTGCGATCGACGATAATCTCACAGACGATGTCTGGAAAACACAGGTTCAAAAGCTCTCCGACAACAATGTTTTCGACTTCACCAACAAGGTACGCGAGGAACAGACCGACTTAGACGTTGAAAAAGCGTGGGTCGATAACCTCAAGAGCCACAGCAATATGAAAGCGCAGTTCCGCATTCAGCGCGAAGACGAAGAAGGAAATGTTGATTACGTCGTGATCGACGGAAAGCGCACATATACGCTGAAAGAAGCGAACAACTGGACAATGCACTTTGACGATCTCATTACACGATACGGCGATCATACGTACCAATATGAAATCATCGAAGTCAACGTCCCGAACGGCTACACGCCAAGCTACACCTCGTCCACACAAGCCGATGGCTCGCTGAAAACTACCGTCACCAATACGGACAGCTCTAAGGTCGAGATCCATGTCGAAAAACAATGGTTCGACACTGACGGCAATGTGATGGATACGCCGCCGCAGGATATCAAGGTGCAGCTCTACCGCGATGATACGCCGTATACGCTGCCAAGCAAAACAAAACTGACTGTCAAAACCACAAATTCAGATGGCGATCAAACAAACATCTGGGAATCGAACGATGTATATGTCGGCGGAAGTGCTGAATTCACGGTCAGTTCCGCTGAACCGCGTGACATACTGAGTATCACAGCGAATAACTGCACCGTCAACCAGTACGGTTCGGTCTTTGAAGCATCGAACATCCAAAACGGCGCAACGGTGACGATTCAGTATGATGAGCTGACTGGTATTATCCTTCACCACACGTTCGATAATGGTTCAGACGGCTGGACTGTACGCGGAAACGGTAATCTGTCCACCTTATCAGATTCTACTCCGTTCTATAACAAATCTTTGAGGATCACAGGTCGTAATGCAAGCTGGCACGGTGCAGAATTCCGATTGAACAATCTTGACATTGACCGTTCCAAACCGTACAGCTTCTTCGTTGCAATCCGTGAAGAAGGTAGCAACGATGTGAAATTATCACTCCGCTACCATGTTTCCAACAACTCGAGCGAGCAATACACTACAATTGCCCAAACCGGTCTTTCTTCCTGGTCATGGACAACACTTTCCAATACCAGTTACTCATTCCCAAGCAATATCGACTGGAATCAGGATGTTTGTGTCTATGTCGAAACAACCGGCGGAACCGCAAATCTCCACATTGACGAATTCATGATTGCACAAGCCGGTACAACGGTAACAGCAGATGTCGGCAGCGGCATCACCAGTCCGACCGATTCGCTCGGAATTACCACACATGAATTCGAACTCGACCCCGACACCTGCGTCGCCGAGCTGATCATGGGCACAACCCTTACAAACCAGCCCGTTGGCGACCCCGTTACTCTCACAAGCGGCGAAGGTTTGAAGTACGTCTGGAACACAGCTGCTCTCGGTGAATCTGCAAACCACAAATACACCTACTACGCCAAGGAGATCACTCCTGTGTTCGGCTATGTCACTACGATTACCGGAAACAACATTTCCGCGAACACAAAAGACTCCCCCATTCTGATCAAGAATGAATGCAATTCCTATGAGCTGCCTTCGACAGGCGGCGAGGGAACACGCAAATTCTACATTTTCGGCGCGTTCCTGCTTCTCACCAGTCTATTGTGCGGATGCCTGATACACAAACGGGAAAGGAGGTCTAAGATGATGTGACACAACCCCCGTCCATCACCACCTCTTTTCACGCATCCAATCAGTAAATATTTATGGAGGAAAATATTATGAAAAACTTGAAACGTATGCTTGCCATTATGCTGACCTGCATCATGGCTCTCACCCTGGGTGTCGTCACAGGCATCAACGCTTTTGCTGACGATCCCGCCACCTACAAGATCACCATTACACCGCAGGATGAAGAAGATCACAGCTACGATGCATATCAGATCTTCGCCGGCGACCTCTCCGACAATATTCTCTCGAATATCGTTTGGGGCAGCGGTGTGAAAGAGGAAGGTCTGACTGCTGCTCTGGCAGCTTCCGACGCATTCGGCACGACCAATCCGTTTGCATCTGTCAAATCCGCAGAAGACGTTGCTGATGTTCTCGCAGACGCCAACACCAATTATACCACGGCTGAAAAAGACGCTCTGCTCGATACTTTCTGCCAGTTCCTCGCTGAGGGCGGTTTCCTTGCCGATACCGCTACTGCAAGCACTGGTGCAGCTGAGTCCGACGGAACCTATGTACTCTCCAATCTCGCTGCCGGCTACTACCTCATCGACGATACCACCAATGTTGCAGGCACCGATTCTTCCAAGTCCCGCTTCATGGTCGAAATCGTAAAGAATGTTGAAGTTACAGCAAAGACTGACCTTCCGACACTCGACAAGAAAATCAACGAAGGCACAGGCGTTTCTCAGAATACCGCCAGCATCGGCGATGATGTTCCGTTTATCCTGACTTCCAAAGTTCCGGATATGACCGGCTACGAAAAGTATTTCTTCATCGTAAACGATACGCTCTGCAGCGGTCTGACCTTCAACGATGATGTTATCATCACCATCGGCGGCAAGGCGATCGAGGACTACACTGTCAGCGAAAGCAACGGCGAAATCAAGATCGTGTTCAACGACTTCATCCAGTATCTGGATCAAAAAGACGCTGCCATCGAAATCACCTACTCTGCAAAAGTCAATGAAGGTGCAGATACCACCGATGCAGGCAACCCCAACACCGCAAGCCTGACTTACTCCAACAACCCGAACGTCACCCCGAAGGGCGACAATGAACCGGACGACGATGATGATGACGTGATCGGCGAAACCCCTGACGCAAAAACCATTACCTATGTCACCAACGTACAGATCAACAAGATCGATGAAGCAGGAAAGCCCCTGAAAGGTGCATCCTTCAAGCTCACAGGTACTGCAAAATTCGCACACGAAACCACCGAAGGTCTGTATATCCCCGATGCAGCAGGTACCTACTATCTGCTGAAAGACGGCAAATTTACCACAACCGCTCCGACTGATGCTACAAAGGCAAAATACGCAAGCACGACCACGAAATATAAGTTCATTACCGATTCCGACAAAATCAAAGAAGCAAAAGCGATCGTTTTGACCGCTACCTCCGATGACGACGGTATCGTCAGCTTCCCCGGTCTTGGCGAAGGCGAATACACCATCACCGAAACCGCTGCTCCGAACGGCTACAACAAACTGAAGGACGATATCACCCTCACGATCACAGCAACGCTCTCGGATACAGACGGATGCGAATGGTCTGCTTCCGTTACTCCCACCGCCACGGTTTCTGTCGATAACGATACAACTCTCATCGAGTTTGACGTTGAGAACCATCAGGGTACTACCCTCCCGACAACCGGCGGCATCGGCACAAAGCTGTTCTACATCCTCGGCAGCCTGCTCGTAATCGGTTCCGCAGTCGTTTTCGTAACCAAAAAGAGAATGGCAGCTGCGAAATAATTCCGCAAACGATTCTATTCCCAAAGTTTCATAACCTCGATACAGCGGAAGATTGATTTCTTCCGCTGTATCTATCTTCATCCGCTAGGAGTCATTCATGAAACGAAATCTGCTCAACATTCTCCTGTCGCTTGCGTTTCTGATTGGCATTGGACTGCTGCTGTATCCCTCTGTCAGCAACTTTATCAACTCTAAGAATCAGACACAGCTCATTGATTCCTATAACGAAATCATCAACAGTATGTCGGAAGATGAGCACAAAGCAGCCATCCAGAAAGCAAACGAATATAATGCCGCGCTGGCAGCAGACCCGAATGCGTTCTATCAGCCCGATCTGGTGCAAGGATATACAGATACCCTCGACACCACCGGCACAGGCATTATGGGCTATGTCACCATCGACAAAATCAAAGTGGAACTTCCCATCTACCACGGCGTAGACGACAACGTGCTCCAAATCGGCGCAGGACACCTCGAAGGTACAAGCCTTCCCGTCGGCGGAACCAGTACGCATGCTGTACTTTCCGGTCACCGCGGACTCCCCAGTTCCAAGCTGTTCACCGATCTGGATAAGCTGGAAGTCGGCGATACTTTCTATATCACCGTCCTTTCAGACGTTCTCACCTATCAGGTGGATCAGATCCGCACCGTCTATCCCAATGAAATCGGCGACCTCCAAATTACCAATGGGAAAGACTACTGCACATTGTTCACCTGTACCCCCTACGGCATCAATACCCACCGCCTGCTGATTCGCGGCAAGCGCATCCAGACGCCTGAGGACCGCATTCTCTACGTCCCCAACGAGGCATTCTCTATCTCGCGTGTGATCGTTATGGCGGTATTTGCCATCCCGATGTCCCTGATCCTGCTCGCTTATCTGTTGTTCAGCGGCAGACGTTCCAAGAAAAAACGCAATGCGAAAAAATAACAGCACCGTATCTGAACCCCCGATACGGTGCTGTTATTTTATGCCTGCGTGTTCTCATCTTATCTTTTGATAAAGAGCAAAACCGTCCTCGGTTCCAATCAGTTCATATCCGAGTTTTTGATAAAAGGCATTGGTTCGGACATTCCAACAGGGGGTGTCCAGATTGATTTCCCGAATATACGAAAACTGTTTTTCTATTGCCTCCATCAGCTGCATTCCAAAACCCTTTTTATGGTAGAGCTTGTCAATAAAAATTCTTCCAATGTATAAGCTTTGATTTTTCTCATCTTCAAAAAGAATGGCGGCACCAACAATTTTCTCACCGATCATCGCCTGAAACAAATGCCCTTCTTCCGCCATTTGTCTATGCCATGACACAGAATCATATTCAGGAGGAACATCCCCCTCTTTTCCGCCAACTTCAATATCGGTTTCGAATGCCTGAACTGACATCCCGACAATGTTCTCGATCTGATTGAATTCTGCCGGTACAAGATCCATTTTCTTCTCTCTCCCTATTCATTTTTTTCTTTCAACGGCAGTATATGCCTTTTTCCTAATGATGCAGACGAAAAAAGAAAGCAGATATTCTGATCAATACCTGCTTTCTTTTTTGGTGGAGCATACGGGATTCGAACCCGTAAATACAGATGTATTGTCTTGTTTTTACGTTATTTTATATTCCATGTCATAAAACGTGTCATAATTCACAGCACATCTTTGAATTTATCCGAGAAGAAATCGCATATGGAATCTTCTACTTCTTTTCGTTTTTCGTCCATAGTGTGCTGGTATACGTTTTTCAGGGTTGAATCAGTTTTCCAGCCGCCGCGTTCCATGATGTATTTGTCCGGGACGCCGAGCGCGTGAAGAATCGACGCCTGGTAATGGCGAAGATCGTGCAGCCGAAAGTCAGGAAGATGTGCAACACGCAACGAACGTTTGAAAGCCTTGTATGCTCCTTGTGGATTGATTCCGACTATCCGATCAGTATCTCCAGATGGAACAAGCAGATGCATTACTTCTTGCGGCATGGTCACTATACGATACCCTGCATCCGACTTCGGCGCGTTCTTGATGCAGTATCCGCCTTGTGTCGAAACCACCATTACCTTGCGGATCGTTATCATGTTTCCGTCGATGTCTTCTGATGTCAGTCCACAGATCTCAGAGCGCCGCAGTGAACCAATCGCAGCAAGGATGATAATTTTCTTCGCTTGCTCGTCAGCGCAGGCAATCAGCCTTTCGATGTCTTCGTTCGACGGCACATATATCTCGTGTTTGATTTTCTTTGGGAGTGTTGTGTTTAATCTCATGCCCGGTGCATACATCCGCAGGACAGCGGAGAGTAGTCCGTGGATGTTCCGCACGGTCTTCGGGCTGTGGTTCGCGGCTTCGGCATTGATTGCGCATTGGATGTCTGCCTGTGTGATGTGGTCGAGCTGCATAGGCATGAGCTGCGGCACGTTCGTCTTTGCCATGCGAATATAATTCGCAATCGTTGACGGTGACAGCACATTGCGCTTGGAATCAATATACGCAGCATACGCATCAGCGAGTGTCATAGACGAGCCGTGTTTCTCCGACTTATGCAGTACCTGCCATTCACGGGACAACCGTTCTGCGTCTTTCCGAGCCTGTGCAGGCGTGTCGCCGTAGCCTGTGAATGATTTGTAGTGGTAGATGCCGTCAGCACCTTGTCCGATAGATAGGCGCAGGCGGTGTTTGCATTTTGGCTTCATGCGCGGTCACCTCCTAGAAATTCGCGAAAGATGTGCAGTATATTGCACATCACATGAACCTGGTATTGACAATAACGGAAAAATATGCTAGACTGGAATTATAGGAACAAATGTTCTATATTGTGAAACGGAGGAATTGCAAAATGGAAGAACGCATTCAATCACTCATCGACAGGATCCTCACGCTTACTGATGATGAAATCGAGGAATACCTCCGCCTGTTGCAGTTCATCAGGTGACATATTCTTTATCTTGTTAATCGCAGCAGCCTGCTTTTCAGTGGGCTGCTTTTTTTGTGCCTGTTCGTCTTTTTCACGTTTCATTCGTTGCATTTCGAGCAGATTGTGTGGAGATTTCTGTAAAGTGTCATCGTCCTGTTCATTCAAAATGTCAAGCATATGTTCATCGCAATAAAAGCGGTCATCCGTTTTGCCAAGGAGGTAGTCAACCGATACGGCGAAGTAGTCTGCGATTTTAAGCAATGTATCAGAGTTTGGAATAGTACCATTTTTCCATTTTGTAACAGATGCAGACGATACGCCGATTATTGAAGCAACTCTATTTGGCTTTAATTTTACAGATGCACACAATTCAAAAAATCTGTTCCAGAACATATTTATCCCTCCTTTGTTATTATGCACAATGTTTGTGCAACTTTTTTGTGCAATAAATAGAAATCTTCTCACAGTGAGAAAAATAGTTGACTTTAGTAAGATTTCGTGCTAAAATCTTACTAGAGTAAAGAATATTATTCTTCTTTTCTCTAGTATAGCATACCAGAGTAAAAAAGTCAATACAAGGAGGTGAATCAAATGCCGAATATGTACAAAGCGAGATTGGCGGCTCTTGGTCTGACACAGTCTGCAATTCTGCCTGATGTCAGAAAGCTTACAGAGATGTCCGTCAACGTCACAGAACTCTCCGCGGCTCTCAGCGGTGTCGGAGACCAGCCGAAGCACAAGCGCATTCGTGAAGCAGTTGACGCTATTCTTTCAAAACTGGAAAAGGAGGAAACCGCATGGACAGTCGTACATTGAAAAAGGAGCTGAGAACATGACTTCATTTTTAGAAAGAGTATTAAGCCTAATAAAAACTCGTGGAATCACAAAAAATAAAATGCTGAGAGACTTAAACCTTGGAACAAACTCATTCTTAAATTGGGAACAACGTGGGACAATTCCAGGCGGCGACACGCTCCAGCGCATTGCAAACTACTTTAGTGTATCTGTCGATTATCTGCTCGGCAAAAGCGAAATTGCTGTTGATGATTCTGTCCTTGATACGGTAATCGGAGAAAAGATTCGGCGCAGGCGGCTTGATCTTGGATGGACAATGGAATACCTCGCCGCAAGATGCGAAGTCAATAAATCTTGTATTTCGATGTGGGAATCTGGAACGACTCATCCTAATGCTGAAAAAATCCCTCGCCTTGCCGAAGCGCTCGGAGTTGAGCCGTCGTATTTCTTCGAGGAAGAAAAGCCGAACAGGAAGTTCATTGAAAACCTGAAATTCCTAATTGCAGAGAAAGGCATTTCACAGAAAGACTTCCTTTCTAAAATGGGATTGAATGTCAATGCCATCGGTGACTGGGGTAAACACGGTAATTTTCCGAATTATGCAATTCTTGAAAAAATCGCCGTATACTTCGGAGTGACCGTTTCGGAACTGCTCGGCAAAGAACCAACAACCAGAGAGGAGGAAACCCAAATGAAAACGCATGCAAAACCCACGATTGATGAAATCATCGAATCCATGAGCGAGATGGGGCAGGTCGAGTGGAGCTATCTCCGCAGCGCAATGGATTCCAAGTTCACCGCACCGCGAGAGGTCAGCGATGAAAGCCGCGAACAGCACGAAAAGAAACTGGAGCGGCTGTTCAATGCGCTGTGTGGATCAGTCGAGCGCATCTCGGAAGGCAAGATCGCCGCTCCCGATGAAACCAAGATTCTGCCTGACCTCATTCGCATCTTGAAGCATTGGGACAACGACTGAAAGGAGGAATCCCTATGACATCTGCAAGAACCAAAATCTCGCCGTCCAGAAAGCTGTGGAGCTTCATTGAGATGCTCGCGCACCGCAGACAGATGACTGACGCAGACCTTGCCGCGCTTACTCACGTTTGCGAGCGAACGGTGAAGCGTGACCGCGCAGATCCGGACATGATTCCGCTGGAGCGGCTGATGCGCTACCTGAGCCTGGGACTCAGCGGCAATGAGATCATGAAGGCGATCGAGGTCGCCTTCGCAGAGAAAGAAGAAGAATGAAAACGGAGGAAACAACAATGACGGCAAAAAAAGCAGGCAGAATTACTGCGAGAATTGCGACAATCGTATGCTCAGCGGCGTTTGTGCTGATCGTATACAAGGTGTCGCATGGTGAACGAGTGAGCGCGTTTGCGCTGTTTACAGTGCTGCTCGGCGGCTTCTGGGGTGACTGGCGGCTGTACGGCGGCAGAAAGAAAGGTGAATAATCATGGACAGAGGAAAAGCATTCTCCGAGGAGGAGAAGAAAAAGGTCGTCTGGCTGAAACTGCAAGGGCATTCCTACACCAACATCGCAAAGAGCCTTGACAGAGAATCGCCTGAGAGCATAGCAAATCTGTTCAAGCGTATGGTTGCATCGGGTGAGTTCCAGCAGTACCAGTTTGAGCTGACAGGCAAGATGCCGAGAGAGGATAAACCGAAACAGACCGCCGCGGGAGAGCATCCACACGAGCGGTCGGGAGCCGTCCGCATCCAGGACGAGCCGAAGACGAACGCACAGAAACAATTTGAATTCCGCATCCGACTGCTGAAAGCGGTTGCAGAAGCCGCGCTGAAGGAGGTCAGCCGATATGAAAGCGATTAAGATCACCAATACAGTCGAGCTGATTGACATTCCGAACGAGCTTCACGATCTGCAAAAAGCGGTTGGCGGAAACATCGAAGTCGTACCGCTGAATCCACGATCCGCTATCGTTGTGGATGAAGAAGGCATCCTCAAGGGCAGACAGTACAACGCGCTTGCGTCCATGATCGCCCGTTTCGGGCTGTATGGTACTGCGCTCATTGTCGGCATTGACGGCGAGGAGATGTGCGATGTGCCTGAGGACTACATCTGCATTCTGGCACTCGACGAAAAAGAAAATGGCTGCACAGAGCAGAACTCTGATACAGCCGCACACAAATATTCACATTGTTATCATACCACAGAAAAGGAGGATTGTCAAGTTGGAATTGAATCCTGAAGAAATTGTCGTCGGTTATGAGTTTGACCTTGACGACAAACACAGAGAACTGCTCGGAAAAGAGCTGACGTTTGACGAACTGCGCGAGTTGCCGCGCGGTACAATCGTGATGTATCTGGAGGACTGCGCAGACGATGCAGACGGTACACTGTGCGGCGATGATGCATATGGAACAGTCTGCGAAATGCTGACGTATGAAGTAAACACGGAAAAACATTATGATTGCGTCAAGCTGGGCGACGGCACTCCGGTACCGTATACCATCAAACGAGAATATATGCAGAAATCTCCTGATGGATATGACCGTATTTTCCTGATGAAGAATAACAGCGTAGAAAGCGAGGCACACCACATGATTCAGACCGAACTGAGAACTCCGCCTGCTGACGTAAGCCTTGCGGTGACGGAACAGTACACCGTAGCCTACAACCTGAATGTGAAGATTCACACCAGTATGCAGGCAATCCAGCAGAACCTTTACGATATGTGCAGCGCCCTGAAGAAGATGCGTGACGGCAAGCTGTACAAGGAACTCGGCTATCAGAACTTTGAGGCATACTGTGAAAACGAAGCAGGTATTTCGCGCCGTCATGCGTACAGATACATTGCAATTATCGAAAAGCTCCCTGCGGATTTTGTGTCCCCGGGGTCACAAATTGGAGAACACAAACTCTATCTCCTTACGTCCTTGACCGACGACCAGCGCGAAGAGCTCACCCAGACCGTTGACCTCGAAAGCACAACTGTCAGGGAGCTGCGTGAGCAGATCGCGGCGCTGAAAGAAGAATCCGAGCTCGACCGCAAGGAACGCGATAATGCAAACGAAGCAGCGCATCGGTGGAAGAACACCGCCCAGAGCGCACAGGCAGACAATCAGCGCCTTGAGGATCAGGTGCAGTCTTTGACGGATCAGGTCCGCGAGCTCGAATCCCGCCCGGTAGAGGTCGCTGTCCCGGAGCCTTCTCATGAAGTACAGAATTTGCAGGACGCGATGCGGCGCATGAATCTGGAGCATGAGCAATGGTCAGCGAAGATTCAGGATGACCACATCAAGCAGGTGCAGGAGATCAACCGGCAGCACCGTGCCGAGACAGATGCCCTGCGTGCTGAGTATGAGGAAAGGCTCGCATCGGCGCAGGCATCACCAACCGAAGCACCGGAGCCGGACAGCAAGGAGATCTTCAAGGCATACCTTGCCAATGCAATCGACGCGGCAAAGCGCATGACCGCATTCCTTGCAGCACATCCGAATGAGGCTTGCAGAGCACAGGCAGAGCGGTTCTTCACCGCAGCTATGAAGGAAGTATTGTTCTGAAATCAGAACGGAAAGGATAAAATCAAATGGCAAAAATCAACAGTCTGGAAATCGAGAACGTCAAGCGTGTGAAGCTTGTAACGCTGGAGCCGACCGCGAACGGTCTGACGATTCTCGGAGGGAAAAACAAGCAGGGAAAGACGTCTGTCCTCGATGCGATCACATGGGCATTGGGCGGAGAAAAGTTCCGTCCGACAAATCCACAGCGTGAAGGCAGCACACTTCCTCCGCACATCAAAATCACGCTCGACAACGGTCTTGTTGTCGAACGCAGCGGTAAAAACAGCAGCCTGAAAGTAATGGATCCGGAAGGCAGAAAAGCTGGACAGAAGTTGATCGACAGCTTTGTGGAATCGTTTGCGCTGAATCTTCCTGCATTCATGGAGATGAACGACCGTGAAAAGGCAAAAGTCCTGCTGAACATCCTCGGCATCGGGGAGCAGCTCATGCAAATGGACAACGATGAAAAACTGCTTTATAACCGCAGAACTGAAATTGGACGAATTGCTGACCAGAAGCTGAAATACGCGCAGGAGATGCCGCAGTATACGGATGCGCCGACAGAGCCTGTTTCTGTTTCTGATTTGATTGCACAGCAGCAGGAGATCCTTGCAAGAAATGGTGAAAATCAGCGGAAACGGATGCAGCTTAGTCAGATCACAAACGAAAAGAATCATCTTTTTGAATCCTTGCGTATGATTGACAGGCAGTTGGAAGAATTGAAATCCAAAAAGGAAACTATGATGCAGGAATACAGCAAAGCCTGTAATGATGAAATGACTGCATTGAAATCCATCTCAGAACTTGTGGATGAATCTACTGCAGAAATTGAGGAGTCAATTCGCAATATCGAAGCTGTCAACACGATGGTGCGTGCGAACTGCGAGCGCGAAAAAGCGGAAATAGATGCCGACACATATGTGAAACAGCGCGATGAATTGACCGAACAGATCGAAACTATCCGCGTGAACCGCTTGAAGCTTCTGGACGGCGCACAGATGCCGCTTGCCGAACTGTCCGTTCGTGACGGTGCGCTCATCTATAAGGGACAGGCATGGGACTGTATGAGCGGCGCAGAGCAGATGATCGTTGCGGCATCCATTGTGCGGAAACTAAATCCGAATTGCGAATTCGTTCTTCTCGACAAGCTGGAACAGATGGATATGGACACACTTGCAGAATTCGGGAAATGGCTCGAATCGGAAGGCTTGCAGGCAATCGCAACCCGTGTTAGTACCGGGGAGGAGTGCAGCGTCATTATTGACGACGGAATGGTGCAGAACACAGACAAACCGTCTGTGAAATCTTGGAAAGCAGGTGAATTTTAATGCAGATCACAAAAGGTATTCAGGCAAAGCCGATCAAGGTCGTAATCTACGGTCCGGAGGGTATCGGTAAATCGACATTCGCATCACAGTTCCCGGATGCGTTGTTCATTGACACGGAGGGGAGCACAGCACGTATGGACGTTGCCAGAACGGAGCCTCCGACGAGCCTTGCACATCTGATGTCGATTCTTACGGAAGTCAGATCAAATCCAACCATTTGCCGTACACTTGTGCTTGATACGGCAGACTGGGCGGAGCGGCTCTGCATCAAGTCCGTATGCGACAAGTACCAGAAACACGGCATAGAAGAATTCGGATACGGCAAAGGCTTCACGTATGTCTACGAGGAAATGGGGCGCATCCTGAATCTCTTGTCTGACATCTGCGATGCAGGCATCAATATTGTGATGACCGCGCACGCTGCCATTCGGAAATTCGAGCAGCCTGACGAAATGGGCGCATATGACCGTTGGGAGCTGAAGCTTGTCAATGCGCCGAAGTGCAATGTCTGCGCGATGGTCAAAGAATGGGCGGACATGGTTCTGTTTGCAAACTATAAGATTACGACCGTTTCCAATGACGCAAAGAAGCTGAAAGCACGCAGCGGAAAGCGTACTATGTATGCATCACACAATCCGTGCTGGGATGCAAAGAACCGTTTCGGACTTCCGGATGAAATGCCTTTTGAATACAGTCAGATCGCGCACCTGTTCCAGTCACCGGTAGCGGTTGTCAATACAAATCCTGTGAATGTTACGGCACCGCAAAATCGCGCACCGATGCTCGATGCACTCGGAACGCCTGATTTGCCGCAGCATTCTGTGCAGGAGCAGTATGAAGCGATCGCCGCACTGGATCCGCAGGATATTCCGTTCTCGGATGTTCAGGGCGTGTCGGAAATCCAGATTCCTGACGGTATTCCTCCTGCACTTGCTGATCTGATGCGTGCAAACAATGTCACAGAGCAGGAGATCCAGCTTGCAGTCAGTATGAAAGGGTATTTCCCTGAAGATATGCCGATCGCACAGTATCCGCCTGATTTTATCAACGGCTGTCTGATCGGCGCGTGGGACGCCGTGTTCGGCATCATTCAAAACAATCGACAAGTACCGTTTACATGATGAAAGGAGTAAAGTATGGCATATAACCAGAATCAGAACATCAATCCCGATGAATTTGAAGAACTCGATTTTGAAGGCGAGATCTCGGAGGAATCCAGCGGATTTACACTTTTGCAGGAAGGCGACTACGATTTCACCGTCAACAAAGTCAGCCGTACCCGTTACAGCGGCGGCGATAACATCCCTGCTTGCAACGAAGTCGATGTGGAGCTTTCCGTCTGTGGTGCGAACGGTCAGCATACGCTGCAAAAGGTTCGCTTCTTCCTTGTGAAGAAATTCGAGTGGAAACTCTCGCAGTTTTTCCTGTGCCTCGGCATCAAAAAGCACAACGAACCGCTTCGTATGCGTTGGAACATTGAGGGCATGAACGGCAAGTGTAAGCTTGAAGTTCGGGATTATACAACAAAAGACGGCAGACATGGACAGAGCAATGAAGTCAAGTGTTTCTATGCATATGATGAAGAAGTCACGACCGCTCTGAATGCGCCGCAGACAAATCAGATGCAGGCACAGCCTATGTATCAGCAGCCTGTCCAGCAATATGCTCCGCCGATGCAGCAGGCATATCAGCAGCCGATCCAGACACCGTATCAGCCGCAGCCGCAGAGCGCACCCACGCAGGCGCATGGCGGTTGGAAACCAGGAGCGTTTTAATTGGAACTCCGTCCATACCAGCAGGAAGCAAAAGATGCCGTGTTCCGCGAATGGGATAACGAGGGACACGGCAAAACGCTTCTTGTGCTCCCGACAGGAACGGGAAAAACGATTGTCTTTGCGAAAGTGTCAGAAGAATGTGTGCGGCGTGGAGCGCGTGTTCTGATCATGGCACATCGCGGAGAACTGCTTGAACAGGCATCCGATAAAATCAAAACGGCAACAGGGCTTTCATGCGCTGTTGAAAAGGCAGAGCAGAGTTGCATCGGGAGCTGGAACCGAATCACAGTCGGCTCCGTGCAGTCCTTGCAGCGTCAAAACCGCCTTGCAAATTTTGCATCTGATTATTTCGACACGATCATCATCGACGAGGCACACCATGCAATTTCAGACGGATATCTGCGTGTGCTGAATCATTTTCCAAATGCAAAGGTGCTTGGTGTGACTGCTACACCTGACCGCGGAGATATGCGCGAGTTGGGACAGTTGTTTGAATCGCTTGCGTATGAATACACCTTGCCGCAGGCAATCAAGGAAGGGTATCTGTCACCGATCAAAGCTGTCACGATTCCTTTGCAGCTTGATTTGTCCGGCGTTGCGATGCAGTCTGGCGACTTCAAGGCTGCCGATGTTGATACTGCGCTGGATCCGTACCTCTATCAGATCGCCGATGAAATGCAGAAATACTGCTCTGACAAAAAAACAGTTGTATTTTTGCCGCTGATCAAAACATCTCAGAAATTCCGTGACATTCTCGAATCAAGAGGATTCCGGGCTGCTGAGGTCAACGGCAGCTCAGAAGACCGCGAAGAAGTATTGCGGGATTTCGATACAGGAAAGTATAATGTGCTTTGTAATTCGATGCTGTTGACGGAAGGGTGGGATTGTCCATCTGTTGATTGTGTTGTTGTGCTTCGTCCGACAAAGGTGCGGTCGCTGTATTGTCAGATGGTCGGGCGCGGTACGCGGCTTTGTGAGGGCAAAGATCATCTGCTGCTGCTTGACTTCCTGTGGCATACAGAGAGGCACGAACTTTGCAGACCTGCACATCTGATTTGTGAAACAGCAGAAGTTGCACAGAAAATGACCGAAAATCTTGCAGAGGAAGCTGGATGTCCAGTTGACATTGAGACTGCTGCCAGTCAGGCTGCTGAAGACGTTGTCGCACAGCGCGAGGCGGCTCTGGCAGAGAAGCTGAAAGCCATGAAAAACAGAAAACGTAAGCTCGTGGATCCGCTGCAATACGAAATGTCGATTCAGGCGGAAGATCTTGCAGGATATGTGCCTGCATTCGGATGGGAATCCGCACCGCCGACGGATAAGCAGAAAGCAACGCTTGAAAAGCTCGGAATCTTCCCGGATGAGATCGAAAGTGCAGGCAAGGCAAAGATGCTGCTTGATAGACTGGAAAAACGCAGAAATGCAGGACTTGCAACGCCGAAACAAATTCGTTTCCTGGAATCACGCGGATTCGTCCATGTCGGTAGCTGGCAGTTTTCCGCGGCATCTTCTATGATCTCACGCATTTCCGCTGCCGATTGGCAAGTTCCGCGTGGGATCAATCCTGCAACCTATATACCACAAAATGATATGATTCAGGAGGGATTTGATTCATGGACTTAATGGAAATCCTGCGCCATGTTCCTGCTGCATCCTGTGACTATCAGGAATGGGTGAATGTCGGAATGGCTCTCAAATCTGAGGGCTATTCCGTCACAGACTGGGATATCTGGAGCAGAGCCGACGCTCGCTATCATGCAGGCGAATGTGAGAAAAAATGGGCAACATTCAACGGATCCGATACACCTGTCACGGGCGGAACGATCATCCAGATGGCAAAGGACAGAGGCTTTGTGTTCGCATCTTCCTCCGATTACGGAAACGAACTGCTCGACTGGGAGGATGTCATCAATGATGATACACAGGTCGGAGAGCCGCTGCCGCCGAAAAAGTATCACGACCGTGTGGAAGAACTGACCGCGTTCCTGAACGCCGTGTTCGAGGATGATGACCATGTCGGATATGTCACACAGGTCTATGAAAACGGAGACAAGCTTTCACCAACAAAGGGATGCTGTGACAGAACTGCAAAACAGCTTTGTGATGCGCTGCGAAAGTGCAGCGGAGATATCGGAAAGGTGTTCGGCGATGCAAACCCTGATGCAGGCGCGTGGGTGCGTGTCAATCCGCTTGACGGAAAAGGTGTCGCTGATGCCAATGTCACGGACTATCGGTATGTTCTGGTAGAATCCGACAGCCTGCCGCTCGAACGGCAGAATGCGCTGATCCGCGAGCTGGAGCTTCCCGTTGCGGCTCTGACATACACCGGAGGAAAGTCCGTCCATGCAATCTGCCATATTGATGCACCGGACCGCGAAACATTTCGAAAGCGTGTTGCATATCTTTTTGAATTCTGCCGCAAAAACGGTCTGGAAATAGACAAATCATGCAAGAATCCATCCAGATTGTCACGTCTTCCGGCATTCCAGCGTGGCAGCAAGTGGCAATATCTGATTGACACCAACATCGGACACAGCTCATATGACGAATGGCATGATTGGGCGGAATCCCTGACGGATGACCTGCCTGACTTCACTTCGCTTGACCTTGCGAACATCCCTGCGCTGAAGCCGCCGCTGATTGACGGTGTGTTACGTATGGGACACAAGATGCTGCTTGTCGGTCCGTCAAAAGCAGGAAAGTCTTTCGCGCTGATCGAGCTTGCGATCTGTATCGCGCACGGACTTGCCTGGATGGGCTTCCAATGCCGCAAGGGAAAGGTACTGTATATCAATCTGGAACTTGACGATGCAAGCTGTATGAACCGTTTCGCAGAAGTTTACAAGCGTCTCGGTGTAGATAAAGAACCGACATCCAATCTTGCTATCTGGAATCTGCGCGGACGCTGTGTGCCGATGGACAAGCTCGCACCGAAGCTGATCCGCAGAGCCGTCAAGCAGAATTATGCCGCGATCATCATTGATCCGATCTACAAAGTCATCACGGGCGATGAAAACAGTGCAGACCAGATGGCGTATTTCTGCAACCAGTTCGACACGATCGCTGCTGAGTGCGGATGCGCGGTGATCTACTGCCACCACCACTCAAAGGGCGTGCAGGGCAACAAGAAATCTATGGACAGAGCATCAGGCAGCGGCGTGTTCGCACGCGATCCGGATGCAATGCTCGATATGATCGAACTGCCTGTTTCGGAGCAGCTCCGCAAAACGGAAGCCGACCGCGAAGCCTGCAAAGTCTGCTGCGGATGGTTACAGCGTTTTCTCGGCGACAAGTACCGTGAGTATGTGTCGCAGGATGATGAATGCAGCAAGCCGCGCATGATGTCGCTGTGCAATGACAGTATGCCGCGAAATGCGATAGAGTTGATGCTCAAAGAGATTGAAGCATCCAATCAGCGTGTCGGCAAGCGTACTGCATGGCGCATTGACGGAACGCTGCGTGAGTTCCCGCGCTTCGAGCCTGTGAACGTCTGGTTCGACTATCCTGTGCATACCGCAGACGCAATGAATACGCTCAAGGATGTTGATCCGAATGAAACATGGCAGAACAATTTCAAGAACAAGAAAACGAATGAACAGCGACAGGAAGAACGTCAGAACAACATTGAAATCGTCTTTGAGAACTGTGTTGATGAGAACGGAACCGCCAAGCTTTCCGATATGGTGAAGGCTAGCGGAAAAACGAAAAACACAGTCAAGCAGCACATTGAAGAACATGGCGGATTCTGGGTTGCAAACGGTATTGTTGGAAGAAAAAAAGAATCAGATGCCGAAACATGATAAGCAAAAAATCGGTGTTTTGACTTTTGACGAAAGTGTCAATAAAGTCGGGAATTTCTCGAATATCGTAAAATTGACTAAAGTGTCAAAAAACTCGGTGATTTTCGAGTTTTGACAGAAGTGTCAAAAAATTCGGTAAAACACCGAGTTTTGACAGAAGTGTCAACGAACCTATATATTATAAATATATATTTTTTGTGCGTAAGTGCCGCACAAAAAAATAATGATTTATAATCTGCACTCGCGCAAGGAGGTGCGACATTGATTGAACAACAATTCTTCCTGCCGATGATTCCACCGACAGTAACGGCACAGGAAAAGAAACTGACCGTGCGCGGCGGTAAGCCTGTCATGTATGATTCGGAGGAGGTCAAGGCGGCAAAGGCGAAGCTGACCGCACATCTCACACCGCACAAGCCTGAGAACCCAATCTGCGGCGAGGCGGTGCGCCTCACGGTCAAGTGGTGCTTTCCGATGGGCGACGATCATCAGAACGGTGAGTACAAAATCACAAAGCCTGATACAGACAACCTAGACAAGATCCTGAAAGACTGCATGACAAAATGCGGATTCTGGAAAGATGACGCGCTTGTTTCCTCCGAGATCATTGAGAAGTTCTGGTCGCGTGTCCCTGGCATCTTCGTGAAAGTGGAGACGCAGCCATGGTGATTGAGGAAGTCAAGGCAGCTCTGAATCACCGTGTCCGTTGGAACAGTCCACGGTGCAGAATTGATGCAGAGTATATTCTCACCGCGTGCATTATTCGCCGAACGGATTCCAAGTTCTTTTATCAGGCGGAACTCCAGGATCTGAAGAATCAAAAAAGTGTCTGCATCGTCAGACTGGATGAAATCGAAAGGGTGTGAACCGAAATGTCAAAAATGAAGTGCGATAAGTTTTGCAATTATCATTGCAGTTATGATTGTCCGAATTTTGCTGTGGATGCGTTTGAGGACAAGTACGACTTGCCTGCAAGCGAAATCGGTCTCGAAAGAATCAAATGCAAGGACTGCCAATATTTTGATAAAAACTGCACCTGTGATGATTGCTATTTCCAGTACAGCAAAGATTGTCCTGAGAACGAAAAGGATGGTGAACCAAATGAACGATGAAAACCTGCAAATCAGAAACTGTGCGGACTGCAAGCATCGGAAAACTTGCTGTGATGTGCAGCCGTGTGACAAGTACGAATATGACTATACCGCGCATCATGCGTTATCACAGAATGGCTTCGAGGAGCGGTGCCGTGCGATCGCAGAGCATTACGGCTACCAAAAGCAGCGGATCCAGACGATACAGGAGCTGTCAGAGCTGACCTGTCTGCTTGCACGCCGCCCCGATCAGATCGCCAAGATGGATTATCATGCAGAACTCATCGGCGAGATCGCTGACGTGACGATTATGCTGGAGCAGCTTCGGCTGATGTTCGGCATCGAAAAAGCGGAGCTTGCGGATGCCATTCGTCAGAAGCTCAAACGGCAGAATCAGAGGATACGACAGGAGGGACAGAGCGATGTCAAAGACAGATCAGCACAGAATTGAACAGCTTGAACACAAGATCTCCCGTTTGGAGGATATCATTGCAGAGCAGAATCGAACGATTGACGCATATGCGGATGCAGAGAAGAACAAAGCATCCTTGCAGGAGCTGATTCGTTCGGTCAGTCCATAGCAGAGAGGAGGTGCTTCTATGCTGTTGTTTGCTATCGGTTTTTTGACCTGCCTTTCACTAATTCTTGTTATTTGCTTCACTTGGAACGGAGATGATGATGATTGACGACAAAAGAATACCTTATGCAGTACCGAAGAAGCATGAACCGTGCGAACGCATTGACCGCACACATCGCAGAGCTGCGGACACTCTGTACGAAAATCACACCGTCCTACGGCGGAACGGGCGGCAGTCATTCTGCATCCGATAAACTCGGTGCAGCAGTCGCTCGCCTTGTGGATGCGGAGAACGAGGCGGCTATGGAACTGGACGCGCTCAGAAAAACGATGTGCGAAGTGGATGCCGTCATCCGCAAAGTGCCTGATGAACGGTATCGGAATCTGCTGTATCGGCGGTACATCTGTGGAGAAACATTTGAGGAAATCGCGGTTGCAATGCACTATTCATGGCGGCAGATCATCAGACTGCACGGAAACGCATTGCTCGCTGCGAAAGATGTCATTGAATGTCATATCGGTACTGTGGTATGATGTATGATAGAAGCACAGCGGACAGAAAAGGCAAGTGCTTCGGGGCGAACTGACCACGCATCAGCTCGCCCTTTCTGCTGTCCGCGAATACGAGGTGGTGAATGTGAATGAGAAAAATCTGATCCCGCAGGCGCACAAGCTGACTGTGGAAGAACAGTCGAAAGGCGGAAAGGCTTCCGCTGAATCGAGAAAGCGCAGAAAAAACTTAAAACAAAAGATGCAGCTCCTTTTGTCGCTCCCTGCAAATGACGCGGATGCGACAGAACTGGAGCTGCTTGGTATATCCGATGCAGACGACATGGACAACGAGATGGTCGTTGCAAAGGCGATGTTCCTCGCGGCGGCAAACGGCGATGTCAAGGCATTTGACCGCATTCAGGACATCCTCGGCAAGTCGGTGGCACGCGAACAGCTCGCACTCGAACAGAAGAAGTTCAAGGCGGAGCACGCGCCGCAGGTCAACACGAACATCTATCACGGCATCCCTGCGACAATGATCGCGCCGCCGTTTCTGCCTGTCCTGTTTGACATTCATGACGAAGGACATTCAGAGTATCTGTTCCCAGGCGGCAGAGGCTCGACAAAGTCCTCGTTTGTGTCGCTCAGCATCATTGACCTGCTCGAAACGCATCCGGATATGAACGCGCTTGTGATGCGGCAGGTCGGCAACACGCTCAAAGACAGCGTGTACGCGCAGATCACATGGGCGATCGTCCAGCTTGGATTGGAACAGGCATACACGTTCAGCAAATCTCCCCTGCAAATCACGAAAAAGGCGACAGGACAGACGATCTTCTTCCGCGGCTGCGATGAACCGACCAAAGCAAAGGGCATCAAGCCTGTGGTCGGCTACATCGCCATTCTTTGGCTCGAAGAACTCGACCAGTTCGGCGGAGAAGAAGCCGTCCGAAGTCTGGAGCAGTCCGCGATCAGAGGCGGCGATCTCGCGTACATCTTCAAGACATTCAATCCGCCGAAGTCCGCGCTGAACTGGGCAAACCGCTATGCCGAACAGCCTGCCGCAAACAGGCTCACGATGCGATCTACCTATCACGATGTACCGCGGATCTGGCTCGGCAAGGTGTTCCTGGAGATCGCAGAGCATCTGAAACGCACGAACCAGAAAGCCTATGAGAACGAGTATGAGGGCAAGGCGAATGGTACAGGCGGATCTGTATTTGATAATCTGGAACTGCGCGAGATATCTGATGCAGAGATCTCGGAGTTTGACTTCATCCTGAACGGTGTAGACTGGGGCTGGTACCCTGACCTCTATGCTTTTGTGCGCTGCCACTACGATGCGGCGCGGCACACGCTGTACATCTGGGATGAATTCACCTGCAACAAGAAATCGAATGAGGAAACCGCGAAGATCTTGCAGGAACAGCACGGCATCACCGCCGCGGATGAGATCACCTGTGACAGCGCGGAACAGAAGTCCGTCGGCGACTACCGCGCATACGGACTTGCGGCACGTCCTGCGGAGAAAGGTCCGGAAAGCAGACGCTATTCATTCAAGTGGCTGCAATCGCTCATGAAGATCGTCATTGATCCTGTGCGCTGTCCGGAAGCAGCAAAGGAATTCCGCGAGTATGGGTACGAGCGCGACAAGGAAGGTAATGTGATTTCGGGGTATCCGGACGGAAATGACCATATGATCGACGCGGTTCGGTATGCGACCAACCGCCAATGGAAACGGAGGGGGCAGTAATGAGCCTTCTATCATTTGTGAGAAAGCTGGTGAACAGATTGTTCCCGATCAAAGATATCAAGACAGCACTCGATGTGAAGCTCGGTGTATCGAATGATATGCTGAACGCGATCCTGCTCTGGGACAGATGCTACAAAGGCACCGCGGACTGGCTGCACATCGACGGCGAGGAGGATATCCACAGCCTGCGCATCGAGCAGTCCGTGTGTTCCATCTTCGCGGATTCTGTACTGTCCGAGATGACGGCAACCTGTGAGAACGAGCGCATTCAGAAAGCACTTGAAAAGACGATTGCACGGCTCGGCGAGGAATTTGAAAAAGGACTTGCAACGGGTGCGCTGATCATCAAGCCGCTTGGCGATTCCGGCACGGTGCAGTTCATTCCGCAGTCGGAGTTTCTGCCCGTGTCGTATGATTCCGACAAGCGCATCCGCGATGTCATTTTCCCAGACTTCCTGAAAATCGGGGACAACTTCTACACGCGCCTTGAATATCACAAGCTGACGGATGCAGGTCTGGAGATCACCAACCGCGCATTCAAAAGCAGTACCGAGCAGAACTTAGGATTCGAGGTTCCGCTTGACAGCGTTGCACAGTGGGCAGACATCGAGCCGTACAGCTTCTATCCCGGCATGACGCGCCCTGCGTTCGGGTACTATGTCAATCCGCGTGCGAACACGATCGACAGCGGAAGCAAGGCAGGCATTTCGATTTTTGAGCGTGCGATCGACACCATTTCCGATGCGGACAGGCAGTTCGCACGGCTCGACTACGAATACGACAGCGCAGAACGCGCCGTCCATGTGGACGACAACGCGCTGAAGCTGACCAAAAGCGGTGTGCTCGGACTTCCGAAGCGGCACCGCAGGCTGTACCGCGGTCTGAATCTCAGCGGCGGCAATGAGGAATTGTTCAAGGAGTTTTCGCCTGCCATCCGCGATGAGAACTACCGCAACGGGCTTGACAGCTATCTGCGCCTGATCGAGATGCAGACAGGACTTGCATACGGCGATCTAAGCAATCCGCAGAGCGTGGACAAGACCGCAACAGAGGTCAAGTCCGCCAAGCACCGCAAGTACGAAACGGTCACGGCGATCCAGAAACAGCTTGCAAAGTGTCTGGAGGATTACGTCTACGCGCAGGCGTTCTGGTTCGGGAGGACCGCGCAGAACCCACAGCTTCAGATCAACTTCGAGGACAGCATTCTCCAGACGGACGAGGAAAAGCGCAGACAGGATATGCAGGATGTCGCCGCAGGTCTGATGAACGCATGGGAATACCGCATGAAGTGGTACGGTGAGGACGAGGAGACCGCGAAAGCGAATGTGCCGCCGACCGCGCAGGTGATGATGTAACATGAAGCCGCAGGAGCTGGAAGCGATCCCACAGCCGTTCGAAGCAAAAATGCGCGAATTGCAGCAGCGCATCATGGAGGATATTGTCAGGCGGCTGCGGAAGAATGCCGGAGAGGTCACGGCGGCAACCGAGTGGCAGATGAAGCGTGCCTATGAGCTGGGAGTATCGAAACAGGCACTGCGTCAGCTTTTGGAACAGGTCGCAGAGGAACTGGAAACGCAGGTCGATGAAGTCTATGACAGCAGGCTTGCGAACGTATACAGCGCGGACAGACAGCGGTACAAGGCAGTCGGCAAGCCGTTCATCGAGTATGCGGAAAACAAGGAACTGCAACAGCTCATCTCCGCTGTCAAGGCGCAGACAAAGGACGAATTCCGCAACATCACGCAGAGCATGGGCTTTGCGCTGCCGAGCGGAGCGGGCGGAAAAATCGAGTTTCATCCGATTGCCGAATACTATCAGCAGACGCTGGACGGCGCGGTCATGGACATTGCATCGGGCGCGTTCGACTACAACACGGTGCTGAAGCGCATCACGAACGAGATGACCAACAGCGGTGTGCGGACGGTCGCATACGCATCGGGGCACACCGACCGCATCGAGGTCGCGGCGCGGCGAGCGGTGATGACGGGATTTCATCAGGTGGTCGCCAAGAAAGCCGAACAGGACATGGCTGCACTCGACACGAACTATGTGGAAGTCACATGGCATCACGGCGCACGACCAACGCATCAGGTCTGGCAGGGCAAGGTGTATTTCTGGGACAGAGGGTTCGAGGATTCTCTCGCAGAACCGCCTGAAACGCTTGACAATTCTGCGGAAAGTGGTATACTGGAAGCAGGCAACAGCAGTCCTTTGCGAATTGATATGCAGTTTTTCGGGCATAAAGAACCGTCCGATTTCAAGACTATCTTTTTGCCAAAGGAAGAATATGCCCATGTGATGCACGAGGTTGCGACAAACATTACGGAGATACAGATGAATCAATTATTCTTTTCTAAGGAAATAGGCGATTATCTGTATACTTTTGTCAATGAAGGAGGTTTCGGAGAATGGAGAATAGTCGGGAAAGAGAAGATAGAATAATGGCGCTGTTTCCATATTTGCAAAAATTACAGCTTTCTCCTCTGCGCATTGAACTCATTGACAAAGTCAAGAATATTTCGAATGAACGGGATTTCATAATTGGTATGGCAGTTCTTTGCAAACATGATGATGATGCAAAATATATGCTTGAATACATCGAGCGAGGAGAAGAAGTCACATATTCTCAGCTTATGGCACAGGCATTGTATTTGCGCCAAGTCAGAAAAGGAGAACGGTAATCTGAAAGGAAAACATCATGGACATCACCGGAACAGTCACGCGGGAGAAATACCGCAAATATCTTGTGAATCGTGCGGCAGTTCTGCAAGAACTATGCCAAGTCCTGATTGACAATGATGCAAAAATAGAAACGTATCTGCAAGCAAGCTCTGATTTTGAAAATGTCATGGAAAAGCTTTATCGGCTTGACAACCCATGATTTTTTCACCACAATTCCATACGTCAAACAGCGTACTGCGAAAGCGGTGCGTTTTTTGTTTGCCCGCAACGGCGAAAAACTACGGACACGGAGCGGAAAGGAAACGCGAAAACAAACTGAAAGTGAGGAAACCACAATGAAAAGAGAAGATGTCACAAAAATCTTCGAGGGCGCAACCGAGGAGCAGGTCAACTCCCTGCTGAACATCCACAGTGCAGACATCGGCAATGCAAAAAAGGCTCTGGAGACTGAGCGCGACAGCCTGAAAGAGCAGCTCAAGACCGCACAGGATTCCCTGAAAGGCTTTGAGGGTGTCGATGTCAAGGACTTTCAGGCAAAGGTCACGGCTCTGACCGCCGACCTCGCCGCAAAGCAGAAGGAGCATGAAGCAAAGATCGCGGATATGGAATTTTCTTCCGCGCTCGATGCAGCGATCAGCGGCAGCAAAGCGAAGAACGCAAAGGCTGTCCGTGCGCTGCTCGATGTGGAAACTCTGAAAGCGTCCAAGAATCAGCAGGCAGACATCGCAGCAGCCATCAAGAAATGTCAGGAGGAAAACGACTATCTCTTTGGCAGCGATGAGCCGATCAAGAACGCCGTCCACGAATCGGGCGGCAGCAATCCGAAGGGATTGAGCGGCGTGGAAGCTGCATTCCTCGCACGCAATCCGAATCTGAAAATCTGAAAGTGAGGTATCATTATGGCTCATGAAGCACAGACACGTTATTCCGACCTTGTTCTGGCAAAGCTCCGTGCAGAGCTTGTCCTGAAGGACGGAGTTGTGTTCAACAACGATTACGAAGGCTCCCCGACCGCAGGCGCGGTCAAGATCCCGAAGCGCGATACTGAGGTTGTCGTGTCGGATTACGACAAGGCAAACGGTATCAGCGCGACCAGCGGTTCCACCGAATACGACACGCTGATGATCGACAAGGACGTTGCGATCAACGAAGTCATTGACGGCTTTGATTCCGCATCCGTCCCCGATAATCTTGTGGCTGACCGTCTGGACAGCGGCACCTATTCTCTCGCACTGCGCGTTG
>JAKSPL010000002.1 GCA_024404815.1 Oscillospiraceae bacterium | reverse complement strand
CCCCTCTTTGATTGCTCCGCAATCAAATTCACCCTTTCCTGCGTTTGGGAAGGAGGGGGTGTTTCGCTGTCTGCGGACAGCGACCAGAGGCGAAGAACTGTGTCTCCGCCCTTATCATGCTAACATTCGTGCTAAAATGGGATTCCAAAGGGACAATGTCCCTTTGGCAGGGGTTTGGGGACGGAGTCCCCAAAAGCGTCCCCCCCTACTTCTTCACCACTCTTGCAATCCCGAAATACAGTAGCGCAGAACCTACGCCCTGCATCAGATTCGCAGGCACCGTTTCGAGAACCTGTGCGGTCGGATTGCCATAAAGCACGACCGCCGCCGCCCAATAACCAACGATTGTAATCAGACAGCAGACCACACAAGCCATTACCTTTCGGCGGCTAACCAGTTCTTCACCGCCGACTTTTTGAAATGCCGCCGCGAGAATGCCCTTGATGAGAAAGGTCGGCAGGATATATGCCGCGTACCCCGACAGAAAATCTGCCATTGCGCCGCCGACTGCCGCCGCCGCGACTGCATATGGCAAAGGGAGTGTCGCCGCCGCCAGATATATGACTGCATCACCGCAATGGATATATCCGTTCGGTGTCGGAATATGCAGCAGAGCCGTCAGCAGACAGATCATTGCCGCCATCAGTCCTGTCCGCACGATGCGAAGCAGTTTCGCATTTTTTTCGCTTTGTTTCATGAAAATGCCTTCTTTTCAGCGCGAGGATGTCAGGGTTTCGGGTAATGTCCGCAGAAGCGGCTCAAACAAAACACCCTCCTCGGCAGGCGTATTCTGTTTCAGCGTATATTGTGTCACGGCGGAGAGAAAACTGCCTGCGGTTTCGACTGCCTCCGCCAGCGGCTGTCCGACTGCCAGCGCTCCGCAAAGCACCGATGCAAACAGATCACCCGTTCCCGAATACAGACATTTTGTGCGGTGGATCACAGAAAACTCAGGTTCACCGCCTGTATAGGTCATATTGCATATCATATCTTCGCGGACAATTCCTGTAATGACCACGGCACCGCACCCAAGCGACAAAAGCTGGTCGCCCAATGCCACCGCCTCCGCCGTATGCAGCGATTCTCCGTGATAGGGCGTACCCGTCAGCAGACAGGCTTCCGTCACATTCGGTGTGATAATATCGGCGTGCTGTACCAGTTCGCGCATCGAATCGCAAAGTGCTTTCGTATAGGTCGAATACAGCTTGCCGTCGTCTCCCATGACCGTATCCAGAAGAATGCGGCAGGCAGGATTTTTGGCTTTCTGGAATTCAAAAAATTCTCTCAGCAGGGACATCTGACGCTCTGAGCCGAGAAATCCGCTGTATATCATATCAAACTGCAAATCGTTCCAGCTTTTCAGGTAGGCAGGCAGCGCGTCTGTCAGATCGGTAAAGCTGAAATGCGAAAAGCCTGTGTGCTTCGACAACACTGCCGTCGGCACAGGACAAGCCTGCACACCCATGACGGACAGCACAGGCAGCGCCATCGTCAGCGAACAGCGTCCATATCCCGACAGATCATTGATACAGGCAACACGCGGTACGGCTGCACACATTCCTCCCACACCCCTTCCGATAAAAAATGAGCATAAACACTTTTTCAAGATATACGCATTGAAAAAGCACGAAAATACAAATTTATTACAAATACATCCTGCCAAATCCCCCGTGAAACGCATCCCTGCCAAATCCTGAGAAATCGGCAGGATTCCTATAAAATACGGCTGCTGCTTCGGAATGCCTGCGCCTGACTCGTTGTCAGTCTGTTTGCATCCGTCCGCCGCAATATGATACAATCACAAAGTCACACGGCAGAATTCGGAAATTCCATACGCTCCATTATAGCACATCCCGTTTCAAATTGCAAGCTGTTTCCCACAGCGACGAATCTGTGATTCTCAACACAAAAGAAAGATGCGTAAATCAGGGCATCTTGCGAAGTGCTGAAAATTCGGATTGTTCACATAACGGACACATTTTTCTGCTATCATGATCATGGTATTCGTAGAATTTTGCCAAATTATACAGAGAGGGTGTTCCACATTTGCTGAAACTCAAAGGAATCAAGAAGAATTACCTCGCAGGTGACTCCGAGGTACAGGCGCTCAAAGGAATCGACGTTTCGTTCCGCAAGAACGAATTCGTTGCGGTACTCGGCCCGTCCGGCTGCGGCAAGACCACGCTGCTGAATATCGTCGGCGGTCTGGACCGCTACTCCGACGGTGACCTCATCATTCAGGACAAATCCACCAAGAAGTACAGCGACAAGGACTGGGACCACTACCGCAACCACACCATCGGTTTCGTGTTCCAGACCTATAACCTCATCCCGCACCAGACTGTTCTCGCAAACGTCGAACTGGCTCTGACACTTTCGGGTGTTTCCAAATCCGAGCGCAGAGAACGCGCAAAGAAAATGCTCGAAAAGGTCGGACTTGGTGACCAGATCCACAAGAAGCCCAACCAGATGTCCGGCGGTCAGATGCAGCGTGTTGCCATCGCCCGTGCGCTCATCAACAACCCTGAAATCCTCCTCGCAGACGAACCGACAGGCGCACTCGACACCGAAACCAGCGTCCAGATCATGGATCTGCTGAAAGAGATTGCCAAGGACCGCCTCGTTATTATGGTCACACACAACCCGGACCTCGCAGAACAGTACGCAACCCGTATCCTGCGGTTCTTAGACGGCAAAATGCTCTCCGACTCCAACCCCTATACCGAGGAACAGGAAGAAGCTGACCGAAAGAAAGCCACAAAACTCGCCGAAAAGGAAGCCAAGAAGGCTGCCAAGGAGGGCAAGAAAAAGGCAAAGAAGGAAAAGCGTGTTTCGATGAGTCCGCTGACCGCCTTCTCCCTCTCCCTCAACAACCTGATGACCAAAAAGGGCAGAACCATCCTCACCGCATTCGCAGGTTCGATCGGTATTATCGGCATTTCGCTGATCCTCTCGCTGTCCGACGGTTTCCAGACCTATATCAATGAGGTGCAGGAAAACACTCTGTCCTCTTATCCGCTGACCATCGAACAGCGTTCCGCAGATCTGTCGAGCCTTGTGGAAAATATTTCGGGGCAGGCTGAGGACAAAGAAGTTCATGAACTCAACAAAGTCTACATCAGCGTCCCCGCGGCCGAAATGATGAACGCGATGGTGTCTGAGGTCAAGGACAACGATATGCCCACCCTCAAACACTACCTCGAAGATCACGCAGAAGAACTGAAAGACTACAACATCGAATACAAATACAACATTACGCCGCAGGTTTATCTGGCTGATACCAGCGACAAGATCGTTACCGTCAACCCCAACCCGATGGTCGATGCCTACTATTCGATGCTCGGCTACGATATGAGCAATGCTGCTTCGTCCTATTCCTCCATCATGAGCATGGGCACTTCCATGATGGATGTCTGGTCAAAGCTCTACGGCGACCAACAGCTTCTCGAAGAACAGTACGATGTTCTCGCAGGTCATTGGCCGGAAAACAAGCAGGAAGTGGTCCTTGTTGTCGATGACAACAACGAAATTACTGACCTCACAATGTACGGTCTTGGTCTGCGCGATGCCTCTGAGATCTCCACGGCATTTGAAAAGATCATGGCAGGCGAATCTCTGGAATCTCAGGCAGATGCCTTTGACTACGACGAGCTGATGGGCATGGAATTCCGTCTGATTCTCAACACCGATATCTACGAATATGATGAAGCCGAAAAGTGCTGGGCAGACCGCTCCAAAGACGACGACTTCATGGCAGAAAAAATCGAAAACGGCATTCCGCTCCACATCGCAGGTATCGTCCGCGTCAAGTCGGGCGTGACCTCGGGTGCTTTGATGCCCGGCACGATCTGCTACACTGATGAACTGGTCACATACCTGCTTGACGAGATCGCTGACACCGAGATCGTCAAGGCACAGATCGACGATCCCGATACCGACGTCTTTACAGGCTTTGCGTTTGAGGACTTCGAGGATGTCACCATTGATGATGTGTACGATTACATTGACAACATGAGTCAGGAAGAACTCGCACAGATGCAGGGTATGTTCGCATCGTTCTACGGCGACTCCTTTGACGGCAGCGATGTCATGGAAGCACTCAATGCGATGAGCGATGAAGAACTGGTCGCGGCAGTTGCACCCCAGATGCTCGCCTCCAAAACCGTGGACGAAGCAAAACTGTTCGCCGCAACCGAACAGGGACAGCCTGCTATGATGGCAGCGGCAGCGCAAAGCAAAGGCGTTGAACCGACTCCAGAGGTACTGGATTCCCTGACAGACGAAGAAATGCTCGAAACCTATAAGAATCTGCTGATGTCCCAGATGACCGCAGACCAGATTCGTGAGAGCATCGGCAAAATGTCTCCCGAAGAACAGGCTGCTCTCGCACAGTCCTTTAACCCCGCAGGCGATGCGGAAAGTGTCAAAAAGGCACTCAGCTCGATGGATGAAGACCAGCTCCTGAAAATCTTCAAGGAACGTGTACTTTCCCAGTCCACAGAGAACACCTACGACGGCAACCTCGATGTGCTGGGTATGCACGATCCCGATGAGCCGTTCTCCATTGCAATCTACTCCCCCAGCTTTGAAGCAAAGGAAGAATTCGAAACATTCCTCGATGACTACAACAAAATGCAGGAAGATGCAGGCAATGAGGACAGCGTGATCGAATACACCGACTATATCGGCATTCTGCTCTCGTCTGTCACGAAGATCATCAACATGGTTTCCTATGTTCTGATTGGCTTTGTTTCGATTTCCCTCGTTGTTTCGTCGATTATGATCGGTATTATCACCTACATCTCCGTTCTCGAACGTACAAAGGAAATCGGTATTCTCCGTTCGATCGGTGCGTCCAAGCGCGATGTCGGTCATGTATTCAACGCGGAAACCGTTCTGATCGGTCTGGTCGCAGGTATCCTCGGTGTCGGCATTACCATGCTGCTCGATATTCCCATTAACATGATCATCGAACACGTTTCGGGTGTTCCCGATGTCGCATTCCTGCGTATCACCTACGCTTTGATTCTGATTGCAATCAGCGTTATCCTGACTTTGATCTCGGGTATCATCCCTGCAAGACTTGCCGCAAAGAAAGACCCTGTTATCGCCCTGCGTTCAGAGTGAGCATTGTGCCTGCGGCGCATTTGTAATGGGGACTCCGTCCCCAAACCCCTGCCAAAGGGACATTGTCCCTTTGGAATCCCATTTTAGCACGAATGATAGCATGGAAAAGGCGGAGATTTGGTTCTCCGCCCTTTTTGTATGCGAACACGCGAAGCGAATCGAAAGTTTTGCTGCATGAATACGCAGTATTCATGTTAGCTTTCTTCAAAAGCTTGCGGAGTCCAGAGGTGAGTTTGCTTGCAAACTCATCGGCTTGCCGTACTGAGCACTCTGGTCGCTGTCCGCAGACAGCGAAACACCCCCGACCGAACTTTATCCTGTTCGGTCGGGGGTTCATTCTATCATATGATTCAGTCGTCAGATGCTGCCGCACCGGACTGGAGTGTGCCGTGGGAAAGTGCTTTCAGATAAGCATTGATAAACGAATCCAGATCGCCGTCCATGACAGACTGCACGTTGCCGTTTTCGCAGCCGGTACGATGGTCTTTGACCAGCGTATAGGGCATGAATACATAGGAACGAATCTGACTGCCCCACTCGATCTTCAGCTGTGTACCCTTGATATCGGAAATTTTTTCGAGATGCTCGCGCTCTTTGATCTCGACCAGCTTTGCACGCAGCATTTTCATACAGTAGTCCTTGTTCTGGAACTGGCTTCGCTGTGTCTGACAGGATACCACGATACCTGTCGGGATATGTGTCAGTCGGACAGCAGATGACGTCTTGTTGATATGCTGACCGCCTGCGCCCGAAGAACGGAATACATCCATCTTCAAATCCTCGGGACGGATCTCGACCTCAACATCATCGGAAATCTCAGGCATTACTTCCAGCGCGGCAAACGATGTGTGACGTCTGCCCGATGCATCAAACGGCGACACACGAACCAGTCTGTGAACACCTGCCTCGGATTTCAGGAAACCATAGGCATTTTCGCCCTGCACCATGAACGATGCGGACTTGACGCCTGCTTCATCGCCGTCGAGCCAGTCGAGCAGATCAACCTTAAAGCCGTGGCTTTCTGCATATTTGTTGTACATACGGTAGAGCATCTGTGTCCAGTCCTGCGCCTCTGTGCCGCCTGCACCTGCGTGCAGCGTCAGAATCGCGTTGGAATTATCGTACTCGCCCGTCAGCAGGGTTTTCAGCTTCTCCGCATCGAGCATCTCACGGAAACGCTCCGCATCTGCCGCCAGATCTTCGTTGGACGAATCATCGCCCTCCTCCATGCACATATCGATCATGCCGATGGTATCTTCCATCAGCGCATGGAGTTTTTCGTACTTTTCGACCTTGTTTTCCAGCGTGCGGATCTTTGCCATGACCTGCTGGGATTTTTCCACATCGTCCCAGAAACCGTCATATGTGACCTGAATCTGCAAGTCTGCCAGATCAGCCTTGGCACGTTCGATTTGCAGCACCTCGCCCAGCTCTTTCACCTCAGGTCTTGCGTTCACAAGCTGATTGCGGATATCTTCCAGTAAAATCATCGTTCTTTTCCTTTCATATCGGTATCACAAATACACTATCCTATTTATTTTACCTGATTTTTCCCGTTCTGTCAACTACCATTTCCAATTTTTTTCGAAAAAATCGCCTGTCAGCCTGTTTTTTGAAAAAAATCCGCCAAAATACTTGATTTTCCATGTGGGATTTGTTATAATAATAGAATATCGAAAAATGAAACTCGTGCGGTACGATTTCACTGTACCGCATTCCATATTGAATTGGAGGAGGCTGATTTCCATGAATCAGGCAGTCATTCTTGCAGGCGGACAGGGCAAACGTATGAAAGCCCCCATCCCGAAGCCGATGTTCAAGGTGCTTGGCGAGCCGATGCTCGAATGGGTACTCAGCGCGTGCGAAGCGGCAGAACTTTCCCGTATCTGCGTTGTTACAGGCTATGAATCAGGGCAGATAGAAACGTATCTCGGCGACCGCTGCCGCACCGCATTTCAGGCGGAACGCTTAGGCACAGGTCACGCCGTCATGCAGACCATCCCGTTCCTTTCCGAGGAAAAAAGCGGCAGTACCCTCGTCCTCTGCGGCGATGCACCGTTCATCGACAGCGACACCATTGCGCAGTCACTTGAACGCCATATCAAAGAAAAGAACGCGGTTACTGTTATTACCGCAAATGTGGAACAGCCTTTCGGCTACGGCAGAATTCTCCGTACCGACAGCGGCATCGCAGGTATCGTTGAGGAAAAGGATGCGACCGAGGAACAGCGCAAGATCAACGAGATCAACTCAGGCTGCTACTGGTTCCGCACCGCAGACCTCATTGATCTGCTCGGCAAAATCCAGAACAACAACGCGCAGAAAGAATACTACCTCACCGACACCATCGCCATTGCCTTGCAGGACGGACTGCGTGCAGGTGCATTCTGCTCGCAGAATCCGAATGTCGTACTGGGCGCAAATGACCGAAAAGGTCTGTTGAAGCTCAACACCGCCGCACGTATGGCAGTTCTCGACAAGCACATGGACAACGGCGTAGGCTTCTCCTGTACGGACGGCATTATCATCGAACGAAGTGTTGAGATCGGCGCAGGCACGGAGATCCTCCCGAATGTGATTCTCCGCGGGAAGACAAAGATCGGCGCAAACTGCGTCATCGGTCCGAACTGCGTGATCGAAAACTGCACCATCGGCGACAACGTCACACTCAACGCTGTACAGGCTTATGACTCGCAAATCGACGGGGATGTTCACATCGGTCCGTTTGTACATATCCGCCCGAACAGCCATATCTGCACAGGCGCAAAGATCGGCGACTTTGTGGAGATCAAAAACTCCACTATCGGCGAAGATACCGCGATCGCACACCTCGCCTACATGGGCGACAGCGATGTCGGTAAGAATGTCAACATCGGCTGCGGCTGTGTCACCGTCAACTTTGACGGTCTGACAAAATCGCGCTGTGAGATCGGGGACAATTCCTTTATCGGCTGCAATACCAACCTGATCGCGCCTGTTTCCCTCGGCAAATATGCCTACACCGCAGCAGGCACGACCGTCACCGCAGATGTTCCCGACTATGCACTCGCCATCGACCGCGGCACACTCCATATCCGTGACGGCTACACGCTCCGAAAGTTTGCGAAGAAAAAATGAGGATTGATAATGGGGACTCCGTCCCCTCATCGCCATCCGCAGATGGCGAAACACCCTTTATATCTTCAACACCTCAACGCACATTTTTACAAAGACAGAATGCAATAACAGCATAATCAGATCGAATAGGAAAGGACTCCCACAGATGGGCATTTTTGATATTTTCAAGCAACTCGAAACCGAACAGCAATCTCCGCTCGGTCCGCCGCAGTTTCTCGTTGTCGGACTCGGAAACCCCGGCGCAAAACACGAAAATACACGCCATAATACAGGCTTTCTCCTCCTCGATGCCTTTGCAAAGGAAATCGGCGCGGTGTTCACCAAACATCAGTTCAAGGCGCATATTGCAAACGGTGTCTGTGAGGGATTCCCGATTCTCCTCATGAAACCCGATACCTTTATGAACCTCAGCGGTCAGTCGGTCACGGAAGCCATGCAGTTTTACCACATTCCGCCTGAACACGTTGTCATTATCTTTGACGACATTAATCTCCCTGTCGGCGGTGTCCGCATCCGCAAAAAGGGCAGCGACGGCGGTCACAACGGCATGAAAAACATTATCTATCTCTCTGGCGCGGATACCTTCCCGCGTATCCGTGTCGGCATCGGTCAGAAACCGCACCCCGATTATCCGCTCGCGGACTGGGTGCTGTCACAATTCACCCCTGCGGACATGGAGGCTCTCCACGATGCCTCCGACCGCATCAATCATGCGATCCCGCTGATCTTACAGGGAAAACCTGACCTTGCCATGAGCCGCTACAACAGCGGAAAGATTCCGAAGCAGGAAAAACCTGCGGAAAAGCAAGCCGACAACTGAGCCATTCCAAAGAGGAGAAACCCCATGCAGTTCTTCATTGACACCTGCGAACAGCTTCCTGCATTCAGGGAGCTTCGCAGCTGTATTCAAAAAAACATCAGCCCGCTCTCTCTTTCGGGCGTTGCACAGATTCACAAGGCGCAGATCCTGCTGACTCTTTCGCAGGATGCGCCTATTTTGGCTGTCATGGCAGACGATGCTGCTGCCCGATTGATTTGTGAGGATATCAATTTTATGGCAGGGGCGCGTGTTGCATACCCCTACCCCTCCAAAGAAATGAACTTCGCGGAAATCTCTGGAATTTCGCGTGAATACGAACAACTCCGCATCACAGCACTCTCCGCCATGCTCAACGGAAGCTGCCGCGTACTGGTCGCGTCCGCAGAAGCCGCCATGCAGTATACCATCCCAAAAGACGTTCTCGCAAGCCGCACATTGCAGATCCATGCGAACGACAGCTATGACCAGCAAGCCCTCGCTGCAAATCTTGTGGAGATGGGCTATGTCCGCTGTGAACAGGTCGATGCCGCGTGTCAGTTTTCCATCCGCGGCTCGATTTTCGATATTTTCCCTGCGCAGAGTGAACTGCCTGTCCGTATCGAATTCTGGGGCGACGAGATCGACAGCATGGCATATTTTGAGCCTGAAACCCAGCGGCGTACCGATAACATCGAAAGTGCGTGCTTTGCACCTGCTGTCGAAGCACTTCCCGACATTGCCGCACTCTCCGAAAAAATTGTTCAGCTTTCCAAGAACATTCGCGGAAAACGTGCCGCGGAACTGAAAACCGCACTCCTTGCCGATGCCGACAAACTCGACAGCGGTGCATCGCTTGCTAACTACGACAAATATTTTCCGCTGATATATGACGCACCTGCGACTGTTTTCGATTACTGTACAGGCGTGACGGCATTCTGCGAAACCGCAGCGATTCTTGACAATCTCCGCAATGTGCAGTCGCGCTTCTCCGAGGATGTGAAACTGATGCTGGAGGACGGCACACTCTGCCGTCAGCTTGCAGACTGCTACCTCGAACCGAATGCTGTCCTCGCACGCGCCGAACAGCAGACCCTTGTCTGCATGAACGCATTTCTCAGCAGCGCAACCACATTCCAGTACCGCAAAATGCTCTCCGAGGAAGCGACACAGAATGCCCCGTGGGGCGGCAGTACCCGTGTGCTGACCGAGGACTTGCAGGAGCTCTGCAAACAAGGCTACCGCGTCATGGTCTGCGGCGGCACGGAGAAAACGCTCCCCATTCTGCTGGACGACTTGCAGCAAAGCGGTATCCGCTGTACGATCGCGGACAAGGACGCAAAATGCGAGGCAGGAACGGTTTTGCTGATGCCGAGCGGTCTGTCGGGCGGATTTGAATATCCGTACCTCAAAACTGCGTGCATCGCACAGGGCAAAACACAAAGCACCGTCCTGCGGAAACGCCGTTTCAAAAAAGGACAGGAGATCCGCGCACTTTCTGAAATTTCGCCGGGCGATCTGGTCGTACACGCCGCCCACGGTATCGGAAGATTCATGGGCATCCAGAAAATGGAAATGGAGGGCATGACCAAAGACTATATTGCCATTCAGTATGCAGGCAAGGACGAACTCTATGTCCCCGTCACGCAGTTAGATCTTGTGTCGCGCTATATCGGCGGACAGGATGACAACACCGTAAAGCTCAACAAGCTTTCCTCGAATGAATGGCAGAAAACACGCAGCAACGTCAAAAAGGCTGTCAAAGATATGGCGGCGGAGCTGATTCGGCTCTATGCCCTGCGCGAAAAAGCAGAGGGATTCCCGTTTGAACCCGACGACGAAATGCAGCGCGATTTTGAACAGCGTTTCCCCTATGTCGAAACCAACGACCAGCTTCGTGCGACTGCTGAGATTAAGACCGATATGGAACGTGACCGCCCGATGGACAGACTCCTCTGCGGCGATGTCGGCTTCGGAAAAACAGAAGTCGCATTCCGCGCCGCACTCAAATGTATTCTTTCGGGCAAACAATGTGCGATCCTCGCGCCGACTACCGTCCTTGCAGGTCAGCACTACGAAACCGCCATCCGCAGATTTGAGTCCATTCCCGTCAACATTGAACTGCTGTCACGCTTCCGCACCAAAAAACAGCAGACGGAGATCCTCAAAAAGCTCGAAAACGGTACAGTCGATATCATTATCGGCACGCACCGCCTGCTCCAAAAAGATGTCAAATTTGCCGCACTCGGTCTCGCCATCATCGACGAGGAACAGCGGTTCGGTGTCGCACACAAGGAACGCTTCAAAGAGGCGTTCCACGGCATTGATATGCTGACACTCTCCGCAACGCCGATCCCCCGTACCCTCAACATGGCACTTTCGGGCATCCGTGACATGAGTGTCATCGAAGAACCGCCGCAGGACCGCTATCCTGTCCAGAGCTTCGTCCTCGAATACAACGAAGGGCTGATTGCACAGGCGATCATGCGTGAACTGAAGCGCGGCGGTCAGGTATACTACCTCCACAACCGCGTTGAAACCATCATGCACTGCGCGACAAAACTCCAGAAATTAGTCCCCGATGCGCGGATCGGTTTCGCACACGGAAAAATGTCCGAACAGGAGATCTCCGAAACATGGCGCAGACTCGTGGAACATGAGATCGACATTCTCGTCTGCACGACCATTATCGAAACAGGTGTCGATGTGCCAAACTGCAACACGCTGATTCTCGAACAGGCAGACCGTTTCGGACTGTCCCAGCTCTATCAGCTCCGCGGCAGAGTCGGCAGAAGTAACCGCCGTGCCTACGCATATTTCACCTATGCACCCAACCGTGAACTCACGGAGATCGCAGAAAAGCGACTTGCCGCCATGCGCGAATTCACCCAGTTCGGCAGCGGCTTCCGCATCGCCATGCGCGATCTGGAACTCCGCGGCGCAGGCAGCATCTTAGGCGGTCAGCAGCATGGTCAGATGGAACAGGTCGGCTACGAAATGTACCTCAAAATGCTCAACGAAGCCATTGCAGAGGAAAAGGGCGAACCCATCATTCAGCCGCCGCAATGCACCATCGACATCCAGATGGAAGCCCATATTCCAGAAAAATATATTACCAGCATGACCTCCCGACTGGAGATCTACCGCCGTGTCGCACTGATTCAGACCGAAGCCGACCGCATGGACATGGTAGACGAACTGATCGACCGTTTCGGAGAACCGCCGAAATCCCTGCTCAGCCTGATCGATGCGGCACTCCTGCGAAACACCGCCGCACGGCTCGGAATTCAGGAGATCTCGCAGAAACGCGGTGCGCTGTTCTTCTATATTACCGCACCGAACGCAAAACAGCTTGCCGCACTCATGCAGAACTACTATGACAGAATCGCCTTCAATGACCGCGAGATCCCGTTTTTCATCGCTGTGCGGCTCAAAAAGGGCGAGACCGCTGTCGGGCTGATGAAAGAGATCCTTCATATTCTGGAGGAAAATTCTGCCGCGGCTGACGCATGATTCCCGTATCTTTGTGCAATTTGACACTAGACATTTCATTTCTGAAAATGCTATAATAGAGCAAAGATTCCGACAAACCTGATTTTGACATTCCGATTGAAAACTGAAATGCCCTTTGCTTTGCGCGGAGGGCATTCCCTACATCCAAAAAGGAGAGATTTCCATGAAGTCCAAGTATATTCTCGCACTACTCGCCGCTGCCGCAATGGCAACAGCCGTAACGGGCTGCGGCAAAAAAGACACGGGCAATGATGCGGCAGAAACCACCGCACCCGTCGGCACAACTGCACCCGAAACCACAGAGGCGACCACTACGACAACCACAGAAGTTGTCCGCGCCGCGATTGATTTCAATGCGATCACATTTGATGACGGCTCGCTTTACACCTGCCACTGCATGAACGGCGAAACAGAGGGCGAATCCTCGTGCAACCTCGAAGTCGTTGACTACAACGGCGACAAAAAGCTCCGCGTACAGGTGCTCGACAAGGACGAAAAAACAGGCGAATACATGATTCCGAAGCTCGTCTTTAATCTGCCCGAACTGCTCGGTGTCGAAAATGTCGGCAAGATCGACCATATTGCGGTAGATTTTGACTGTGAGGCAAAGGACGTCTGGCACAACGATGACGGCACAGATAGTCTGGTCGTCGGTAATTTCCTCGGCACACTCGGCGGAAATGTTGCCGCAGAAGAACGCCGCGATGATGACGGAAAACTTATCCAGACCACTTGGGCACAATGCGATTTTGAGTGCATGGACTGGACAAATCCGACCGCTTATTTCCATGTTGAATCCAAGCCGCAGGTAATTCCTGCAAAGAAATATGCCTCCGAAGAAGGCACCACCCTCGTCATTATGCGCTGGGCACAAAAGAATCAGGTCGATTTCTACATTGATAACCTGACGTTCTATGACGCAGAGGGCAACTCGATCCCTGTGATCTATCAGGAGGGCGCAGGTGCTGGCGAAAGCGATGATACAGCCGCCGAAACCACTGTTGCCGCCGAAGAAACACAAGCTGCCGCGGAAGAAACAACAACCGCCGCAGATACTACAACAGCTGAAGAATAAAATATAAACGGCACGAATGACGCTCAAAATTTACGTCGTTCGTGCCGTTTTTCTGTTTTAGGGTGTTTCGCATTCTGCGGAATGCGAACAAACAGAGCGAAGTACTTCACTCCGCCCTTAGTACGCTATCATTATTGCTAAAATGGGATTCCAAAGGGATAGTATCCCTTTGGCGGGGTTTGGGGCAGCGCCCCATTATTGATCCATCGGAGATACCACTTGCATTTTCCGAAAGAATATGCTATGATAAATACAATGTTATTTCGAAAGGAATCCTGTATCATGGAACAAACACTCATCGATAGAATCAACGAACTCGCACGAAAAGCCAAAACCGAAGGATTAACTGCCGAAGAAGAAGCAGAACGCGCTGACCTCCGCGAGCAGTACCGCGCCGCATTCCGTGCAAGTCTGGTCGGAACGCTCGAAAGCACCGTGATCGTCAACGAAAAAGGCGATGTCATCCGCCGTGTCGCAGACGCTGTCAAAAAAGACTGATCTACACGGATTTTATTCGTTCCGCAGAAGTCCCTCCTCGGATGCCCTGCGAATCAGCTCCATTGCATAGTCACCAAGCACCTCAGAACCATCGTACACCGTCTGTATCCGTCCTTCGACCTGCGAACGCTTGATGTCACGGCGTTTCCACGAAATACCGCCCTTGCAGTAGTTGAGTGTCAGCGGCTGAATGCGGTCAAGCGACGCCGCAAACCGCGCTTCAGGTGTACTCCCTGCTTCAAAAGCATCCCACAACTCGCGGAAATGCGCCCCCTGCTCTTTCGGAAGAATCCCAAACAGCCGCTCCGCCGCTTTCTGCTCACGCTCGGCTTTTGTCGCATTTCCTGCGGTATCGTAGGCATAGGTGTCCCCTGCGTCGATTTCCACAATATCGTGTATCAGCACGGTTTCCAGTACGGTTTTCAGGTCGATCGGCTCGTTCGCATACTCCGACAGAACCAACGCAAGCATCGCCAGATGCCATGCGTGTTCGGCATCGTTCTCCTGCCTGTCCTCGTGAAGCACCAGCGTCTGCCGATAGATATTCTTCATTTTGTCCATTTCCACGAGAAAATCAAGCTGTTGCGACAGCCGTTCACGCTGTTCCTCGGTCAGATTTTCAGGCGTTATCATATCCCGAACCCTCCATTCACGGACAAGACCTGTCCTGTGATGAATTTTGCCCTGTCTGATACCAAAAATGCCGCCGCTTCCGCAATGTCCTCGGGCTGACCGATGACTCCGAGCGGCGTTTCTTCTGCCAGTTCCGCCATCGTTTCTGCGCTGTGCATCGCATTCATCGGCGTGTCAATTACCCCCGGAGAAATGCAGTTGACACGAATTCCTGACGGTCCGACCTCCTTGGCGAGTGCCTTTGTAAAGCCGATGACCGCCGCCTTGGATGCCGAATAATGCACCTCGCAAGCCGCGCCGACCTCTCCCCAGATGGAAGAAATCGTCAGAATACAGCCGCTATGCCGCCGAATCATCATCGGCAGCACTTTTTTTGCGGTATGCATCGTTCCGCCGACATTCACACGGAACAATTCTTCTGCCGTTTCATCGGAAATCTCCTGATATAATCCTGTGACCGATACACCTGCGTTGCAGACAAGAACATCTATCGCACCTAGCCGTTCCGACACTTCGTCCGCCATGCGGTCGATCGCCGCAAAATCGCGCAGATCTGCCTGTACAGCCATGCCGCCGATCTCCTCTGCGAGTGCATTCGCCTTCTCTGCGCCGTGACAGTAATGCACCGCGACTGTATATCCATCCGCTGCAAGCCGTCTTGCGACCGCCGCGCCGATGCCGCCCGATGCACCTGTGACCAATGCAACCATGTGCCAGTCCTCCCGTTAATTCAGCTTTTCCGAAAGCTGTTCCAATGTGATGCCGTACTGCTGTGCGATCTCGTGGGCATAGCTCTTGCCGTTCGGCTTTTCGTAGCGGATACGGAACGCATTCTCGCTGCCGCATCTGCCCATCAGAACACTTGCCGCGCCGCAGACCGACCGTTCACTTTGCAGCCGCTCCGTATGCTCCGCAAGTTCGTGCATATGCGTATTGTAGCAGGTTCTGATGCCCACACAGCAGAGGCATTTCAGCACATCCTCCGCGATGTACAGCGACTCCGAATGGCTTGTCGTTGCGAAAGATTCGTTCATCAACAGCAAACTGTTCTCTGTTGCCTGTTCCCAGATGTTCCGAAAACGTGCGGACTCCTCACCCAGTCTTCCGAGCATGACCGTCTGGTTTTCGTCCGCAGGGAAATGCGTGAAAATTGCATCGCAGGGACGAACCTTTCCGCTTCTGCACGGCACAAATACACCGTGCTGGAACAGCAGCATGGCAAGTCCGATGCCCTGTGTAAGAATCGTTTTTCCGCCGCGGTTCGGTCCTGTCAGAATCAGGATGGTCTTATCTTTCGTAAATTCCAGATCGTTGCAGACAACCTCGCCGCTGTCTTCCCGCAGGGCGAGCTTGACATTATACAAATCGCAAAACTGCGTATCATCGTCAGAAAATTCAGGCTCACAGCATGGCATTCCTTTTTCTGTAAGCTTTTGTTCCAGCTTGATACAGCGCAGATAAAACAGCAGTTCCTCACCGCAGCGTGCCAGTTCTTCGCCGCTTAAATCGATGTACTTTTGCAGTTTGGTCTTTAACGACCGTGTGACAGACGGCAGCATCTGCTCAACAATGCCTGTCAGGTTGTTCATCAGCCCTGTCGGGACTCGCTCATATTTTTCCAGATGTGTCATCATCTCAAACGGAGGAATATCGTCTTTTGTCAGCAGCTTTTGGCTGTGGTACGTCAAAAACCGCTTTACGATGCCCTTGTCATCAAACACAAAACGGTTGAACGACACGATACCCACACGGATCGGCTGTAAATTCTGGTCGAGGTTGACACCGAGCGTCATGCTCCGCACCTGGTCTACACCCTCACTCAGCACTTTCAGGTCTTCAGTCAGCGCATCAAATCCGCTGTTCTCATAAATGTCGGCGATATGCGCTGCGAAATTCCGCATTCCCTCCGACTGGAACTCTCTGCCTTTCAGCAGCTCCTGCATTTTCGTGACGGATTCAATATAGTTCTGCAAGCCGCGCAGACGGTTGACAAGTTCCCAGATGGTCGATTTCTCATAATCAGCGGGGCGTTTGTCCTGTATAAAAAACTGCATGGCATCGAGAATTTTATATAGGTTCTCAGCCAGCTCGGGATTCGATTTCAAGTCCCGATAGATGTCCTGCCGATAGGCGATCGTGCGGCGGTCAGTCGGCATCTGCCGCAGTAGTTTTTCCAGCTTTGCCTGCTCATTCTGATGCGTGGAAAGCTTCATTGCCAGATAGGAAACCGACAAATCATTTGCCGCTGTATCACTCAGTTCAAAACAATCGTCTGCATCTTTCGGCGTCAACAGACTGAATACCTGCATATCGTCCAAAACGGAACCTCCTTTGAATGTCAAAATATATTCCCATTATACCACATCTTTCCGCAGAAATCAAGCAGATTTTTCTTGACAAATCCCCTGCGGTATGGTAAAATAATAAGGTGAGCAGGCTGTGCAGTCGCGGCAGCGCTTTTTTGCTGGCGAGGAAAGTCCGGGCATCACAGAGCAGGGTAACTGCTAACAGCAGCCGAAGGTGACTTTAGGGCAAGTGCAACAGAAACAGACTGCATGGGATCTCGTCCCGTGCGATGGTGGAAAGGTGGGGTAAGAGCCCACCAGAGTATTCGAGAGAATACTGCTGTGTAAACCCTACCCGATGCAACGCTGATTGGTGCGCATCATCATAACGTCTGCTCGGCGGATGATTCGCAAAGGCGGCTTGAACGATTCGGCGACGAATCGGCTAGATAAATGACTGCACCCGACAGAACCCGGCTTATAGGTCTGGTCACGCAAGAACCGATGCGCACTTCTCTTTTGTGCCGCATCGGCTTTCTTTCGTTACAAATCCAAGCGATTGGAGCGTGCAATATGCGTAATTCCATTAAATTTGTCCTGATATGCTTTGCTGTGGCCTGCGGTATCGCCATCGGTCTTCTGCTGACAAAAAAACCGTCCGCTGACACCGAACAGGAGCCCGCAGAAACAACTGCCGCTGTATCAGAGGTCCATGTGGTCGCTGCATCCATGCCCGAAAACATCACAATGAAGATTCCCAGTGGTTTTCAGGAAACCTCCTCTGAATATTACGACACCTACTATGTCTGTCAGGATGCTTCCATTATCATCACGGGCGAAGAAGTCGCTGTCAGCGGTACGTCCCTGATTGATTATACCGACCAGATGCAGCGTATCTATCGGCAGACAACCGACAATTTCACCCTCATTGACGATGAAATGCTCACTGTCAACAATGAACAATGCCGCATCATGGAATTCACCTACGACATTATCGGCGAAACCACCAGCCGCACCATGCACTGTATGACGGCTTATTTCCTCAAAAATGACTACGCCTATGTCATCACCTGCAAGAGCGGCAATATGACATATTCCAGCTATCAGAGCGCATTCCGCAATGCCGTCAACAGCGTGAAGATCGCCGGAGATTCTGTGGAAACAGCAGCTGCTGTCCCCGCGGTATCTGTTCCGGCAGAAACCACCCTTCCTTAAGATTTTGGGAATTATTTCCTGTATGGCATTCAGTTTCCGTTGCCGTTGTTGTGAAAATGCACAAAACAGGACTTCGAAAACAATCAACTCTGCCAATCTTTTGAATATTTTGAAAAATGGATTTGACAAATCGGATATTTGTGGTATAATAATATATGGTATGTTGTGCCTATTTTACACTATATCTTATTCGAATTGAGATTCTCATGGGCTGTCGGGTGATGCCGTCTGCCCTGTGGAAGGAGTATTGAATATGTCAAAAACGATTGCTGTCACATCAGGCAAAGGCGGTACAGGAAAATCTTCTATCTGTGCCGGTATCGGATATACCCTCGCAAAGCAGGGAAGCCGTACACTCATTATTGAGCTGGATTTCGGTCTCCGCTGCATCGACATCATCTTCGGCATGACCAGCCAGATCAAGTATGACCTGAGCGATGTCCTTGACGGCAAGGTCTCTGCGCTGGACGCCGTTACCCGTGTCCCGATGGCAAGCAATCTGTTTGTTCTCTGTGCTCCGAAGAATCCTTTCCAGACTGTTACCGTCGAGCAGCTCATTGACATCTGCCGCGCGGTCCGCAAATATTATGACTATATCATCATCGACACCGGTGCAGGTATCAACAGCCATGTCTTCGACATCGTCGAGCAGGCAAACCTCATCCTTGTCGTCACAACACCTGATCCCATCTGTGTCCGCGATGCACAGATGATGTCCGACGAGTTCTATGCACGCGGCAACCGCCGTCAGCGTCTGATCATCAACAAGGTCAGCAAAAAGGCGATCGGCGCAGAACTTGTCCGCGACCTCGATGAGATCATCGACACCATCGGTGTTCAGCTCATCGGCGTCATCCCAGATGACTACAACCTTGTCATTGCAACAGGCAAGGGCGAGCCGATCCCGTCCACAGCACCCAGCCTTGCCGCTTTCGACGCAATTTCCAAGCGTCTGCGCGGTGAGAATGCTCCGCTGACGGTCAAGATCGGCTGAGAAACCACGCTTTCCTCTGGACGTTTCCCGCGTCACAGACAGATAATTTTGAATAGAAAGGACTGACTATCCAGATGACGATTGCTTTGATTGCCCACGACGCAAAAAAAGAACTGATGATCCAGTTCTGCACCGCTTACTGCGGTATTTTGTCCCGACATACCCTCTGTGCGACCGGCACAACCGGAAAGCAGGTAGCAGAAGCAACCGGCCTTTCCATTAAGAGATTCTTAAGCGGTGCTCAGGGCGGCGGTCAGGAAATTTGCGCACGCATCTCCTGCGACGAGATCGACGTGCTTCTCTTCTTCCGTGACCCCATCAACCCGAAAGCCTCTGAGCCGAACGACATGAACCTCCTGCGTCTTTGCGACGTACACAATGTTCCGGTTGCTACCAATATCGCGACCGCCGAGGCATTGATCCTTGCCCTCGAACGCGGTGACCTTGATTGGCGTGAGATTGGCAACCCTGTTATGTAAGCAGCAGACAGCTACGATTGCCCCTTTGCCCAAAGGGGCAATTTTTCTGTCTTAGGAATGCCCGATGTTTGATTGAAAGGACTATATCTATGGCAAAATATATTACGCGCCCGAACGGCACAGAGGACGTTACACCGAAAACGATCCACAAGTGGAAAACCGTGGAAACCATCGTCCGCGAAGCAGCAGAAAAATTCGGTTTCTCGGAGATCCGCGTTCCGACTTTTGAAACAACAGAACTGTTCCAGCGTTCTGTCGGCGAAACAACAGACGTTGTCCAGAAAGAAATGTACTCGGTGACTGCAAAGGAAACCGTGTTCACCCTGCGTCCCGAAGGCACCGCAGGTACAATTCGTGCAATGCTCCAAAACGGTATGCTCGCAGAAGCACTCCCCCAGAAAGTGTTCTATATTCTCTCCTGCTTCCGCCACGAGCGTCCGCAGGCAGGCAGACTCCGCGAATTCCACCAGTTCGGTGTGGAAATGGCAGGCTCTGCTTCTCCGTATGCCGATGCGGAAGTCATTCTGCTCGGTAAAACCGTTCTGGACACCGCAGGTCTTAAAAATATCGTGCTGCACCTCAACAGCATCGGCTGTCCGACCTGCCGTGCAAAATATACACAGGCACTCAAAGAATACTTCGCAGCATATACCGACAAGCTCTGCGAAACCTGCATGAGCCGTCTGGACAGAAACCCCATGCGTATCCTCGACTGCAAGAGCCCCATCTGCGGCGAGATCGCAAAAGATGCACCGCTGATCCTCGACTATCTCTGTGAAGATTGTCAGGCGCACTTTGCAAAATTGCAGGAGATCCTCACGGGCATGGGTGTCGAATACACCATCGACCCGCACATTGTCCGCGGTCTGGACTACTACACCAAAACGGTATTCGAATTCATCTCCACCGACATCGGCGCACAGGGGACTGTCTGTGCAGGCGGCCGCTATGACGGTCTGATCGAACAGCTCGGCGGTCAGAAAGTTCCTGCACTCGGCTTCGGTCTTGGTCTGGAACGCCTGATCCTCACAATGGAAAATCAGGGCTGCGAATTTATGGATCCGAATCACTGCAATGTCTACCTCGCACCAATGGATGATGCGGCTCGCCCTGTTGCCATGCAGCTCGCCGCAAAACTCCGCGAAGCAGGCATCCGCGCAGAATTCGACCTTGCAGACCGTACATTCAAATCCCAGATGAAATATGCTGACAAGCTGGGTACGGATTACCTCATCGTGCTCGGCTCGAACGAGCTGGAACAAAAACAGGCACAGCTCAAAAACATGAAAACAGGAGAACAGCGTCCGATTCGTCTGGACGAACATTTTCTGGAGGACTATACCGAGCTTTCCTTAAACGATATGTTCGGGGACGGTTCTTCTCTGCTGTAAGCATTCGTCTTTCTGCCCACACAGGAGTTCGTAAGCATGAAAGAAATTTTACGTCAGCTCTCGGAATTTCTCCGCAGCACGTTCCTGATTTTGCTGGTGCTTGCCGCAGGAACACTCGCGGTCTATCGCCTGATGATGCTGCAAATCGTCGCAACAGAGGAGGAAACCCCTGTTGTGACCAATACCACCGTCTACTCGCAGGTCATGCCTGCAACACGCGGCGAAATTGTAGACTGTACGGGAAAACCCATCGTCTCCAACAAGATCGGCTATAACCTCATCATCGAGAAAGCCTATTTCCCCTATGACAATGCCGAGGGCAACGATATTCTCCTCCGCATCGTCCGCATTTTGCAGGAGGAAGGCTATACATGGAACGATTCGCTCCCGATTTCCACAGAAGCACCCTACACGTTTACTGTCACCGATGAGGATGTGCTGGAAAAGCTCAAATCGGATATCAAGGTCAACAGCTATGCCACAGCGGAAAACTGTGTGCAGGGCTTGATTGCCGACTATGCGATCTCCGACAGCTATACACAGCAGGAACAGCGTATTCTCGCAGGTATCCGCTACGAAATGCTCGCACGCAGTTTTTCCATGTCGAATGTTTTCTACCTCGCAAACGATGTGGACATCGACACAGTCACGCGCATCAAGGAAATGCGGCTCTCCCTCAAAGGCGTCAACATCGTCGAGGAAGCCATCCGCACGATCGAACAGGGTGATGTGATCCCCCACGAGATCGGCTATGTCGGCCCGATTTACAGCGAGGACGAATATAAAACACTCCTCGAAAACGGTCATGACGACTACGAACTGTCCGATACCGTCGGAAAAAGCGGTCTGGAAGCCGCCTGCGAAAGCAGTCTGCGCGGCATCAACGGCACAAAGGAAATCACCGTCACGGGCGGTGATGTCACTTCTGTTGCCGTCACGGAAGAACCTGTCGGCGGTCAGACCATTCAGCTCACCCTCAACAGCGATTTCCAGCGCGAATTGCAGATTCTGCTGTCCGATTACTGCACCCATCTGCGGAACACCGAAAAAGAATGCCGAAATGCAAACTGCGGCGCGATCTCGGTACTGGACACCAAAGACAATGCCGTACTGGGACTGGCAACTGCGCCAAGCTATGACCTCAACGACTTCCTGAATAACTATTCTGCCATACTGAACGCACCCAACACGCCGCTCGTCAACCGCGCAACAGACGGTATGTACCGTCCCGGCTCGACGTTTAAGACCATTACCGCAACGGCAGGTCTGAACGAGGGGATCATTTCGGGCAATTCAACGTTCTACTGCAACCGAAACTACAAGTATATCGACACGATGTTCCACTGCACAGGCACGCACCACTATATCAACGTGTCGCGTGCGCTGACTGTTTCCTGCAACATTTTCTTCTACGAAACGGGCTTGAAACTGGGCATCGACCGTCTGGTCAACTACGAGCAGATGTATGGTCTGGGCAGTCCGCTGGGACTCGAATCAGGCGACAGCGGCGGCTATCTCGCCTGCCCCGAAACCTTTGACAATCTCGGCATCGACTGGTATGTCGGTGAAATTACACAGGCGGCGATTGGACAGTCAGAAATTCAGGTCACACCCCTGCAAATGTCCGTTGTCGCAAGCACCATCGCCAACGAGGGCGTGCGCTATCAGCCGCACCTCATTCAGAGTGTCTGGAACAACGCAATGACGGAAAAAATCGAGGACAAAGCCCCTGTCATTGCACAAACCATCCCGATTCAGGCGGAGGGAATGTACAACTATATCGAACAGGGCATGATCGGTGCCGCACAGACCGCCATGCCTGCACAATATGACCTCAACAAGCTGGGTTTTCAGGTCGCGATCAAGACAGGTACTCCCCAGTCGCCGCGCGGCACGGACAGCTTTGTCATCGGCTATGCACCTGCACAGAATCCGGAAATCGCGTTCTGTGCAATGGTCGAGGGCGGCAAAAACGCAAAGTATATGGTCAGACAGATCCTCGACCTCTACGCAAAGTATTACCCTGACACCACCATCGGCAGAGTGCTGAACAAAGGAGCAGAAAATGGAACAGAAAACGGAACAGATTGAGCAGTATGTCATCAGTATCCTCGTTGCAAACCAGTTTGGTGTACTGACACGCGTTTCTGCAATGTTTGCACGCCGCGGCTTCAACATCGACAGCCTTGCCGTGGGCGAAACCGAATCTCCTGCCCTCTCGCGTATCACCGTTGTTGCACACGGCAGTCAGCACGAAAAAGAACAGATGCTCCGACAGCTCGAAAAGCTCGAAGATGTGACGGAGATCCGTGAAATGGCACCTGCTTCCAGTATGTACCGTGAACTGCTGCTGGTCAAAGTCCGTTCGAATGCAGAAAACCGCCACGAAATTCTTGACGTTGTCAGCGTGTTCCGCGCAAAGATCATCGACTACGCAACCGATTCCATCAGCATCGAAATGACGGGCGAAACCCAGAAGCTGAATGCGTTTATCGAGCTGATGCGTCCGTTTGGCATCATCAAGCTTTGCCGCACGGGCATCGTTGCCCTCGAACGCGGCTGAGAAAGGAAAATCCCCATGAACATTCAGATCTTCGGGAAATCGAAATGCTTCGATACAAAAAAAGCCGAACGATTCTTTCAGGAACGGCATATCAAATTTCAGTCGGTCGATCTGCCGACAAAGGGACTCAGCAAACGTGAACTCGAAAGCGTTGTCCGCAGCGTGGGGGGAATCGAACCCCTCATCAATGAAAAGCATCCTGATGCTGCACTGGTGAAATATCTGCTGCCTGACGCGCAGTTCGAAAAACTGCTTGAAAACCCGTCTTTGCTCCGCACACCGATCGTACGCAACGGTCAGAAGGCAACTGTCGGTGAAGCGTCGAAAACATGGGCACAGTGGGTGAAAGACGAAGCCTGAACAGAAGGTGCAATATGAATCCGGACATTATCGTTGCCGTTTTTTCATCCGTTTTCATCTTCGGAATGATCGTAGTTTTCGCTATTCTCGGTTCCAAACTCACACGAAAATTGCATCCGCCGTACCACACAGTCAATGAATTCGGAGATGTGTCCGTTTTTATCTATCTCAGCTCCAAATACAGCCATCGGTACCATGAATATCTGTTCATCAATACTGTGGACGGGCTGAAATACAAATGCTCCAAAAAGAAAAAAATCGGATACACCCTCTGGTTCGTTTTCGCCGCGCTCGCATTTCTCGGACCCATGGTTTTCACAATTATCATGATCGGGTTTTCTGTTCTGTTCTGCCTGATTTTCATTTTATCATTCATCGGCTGTCTTGGAATCGCAGGCTTTGCGGAATATATGAGCTACCGTACTGCAAAAAAATATCTGGATGAAAACGTGAATAACAGCTGATACTCAAAAAAAGCAACACCCCGAAACAAGTTTTTCACTTGTTTCGGGGTGTTTTGTCATGATACGATTTCCAGCACGGTATAGCCTTCTGCTTCGACTGCCGCTTTCAGCACCGCATCGTCTACGGGTTTTGTCAGCGTGACGACTGCCGTTCCGTCGGTGTGGCTTGCTGTCGCGCTCGCAACGCCTTCAACGGCTTCAAGTGCCTTTTTCGTATGCGCCTCGCAGTGCATACACATCATGCCTTCGATTTTCATGGTTTTTGTCATGGTTTGTACCTCCGTTTTCGAATTGATCTCAGTCAGAAGCGATGCAAGTGCAGCAGGATCGACCTGTTTTGCCATGCGCCTGTCACGCTTCATAGAATCCATTGCAAAGAAATTGAGCCGCAGCGCGTTCGTCACCACGCACAGACTCGAAAGACTCATCGCCGCCGCTCCGACCATCGGATGCAGCACAATGCCGAACAAACCGTACCAGCACCCTGCCGCAAGCGGAATGCACAGCGCATTGTAGAAAAATGCCCAGAACAGATTTTCTCGGATATTGCGGATCACCGCACGGGACAATCTGACCGCCGCAGGCACATCGCGCAGTCTGCTGTGCATCAGCACCACATCTGCCGCGTCAATCGCCACATCTGTTCCTGCACCGATCGCAATGCCAACATCTGCCGCTGCAAGCGCAGGCGCATCATTGATGCCGTCCCCGACCATTGCCACTGTGCCAAGCGACTGCAAACGGCGGATGACCGCTTCTTTTCCGTCAGGCAGAACCCCTGCAACGATCTGTGTAATGCCAGCGCGTTTGCCGACTGCCTGCGCGGTCTGCATACGGTCACCCGTCAGAAGAACGACCTGCACACCCATTGCCTGCAATTCAGAAACTGCCGCCGCGCTGTCCTCTTTTTCAACATCCGCCGCGCCCAACATTCCGAGATACTGTGTGCCGCGCCCGAACAGCAAGGGCGTATTCCCCTGTTCTGCTAGCCGCTCCGCCTGTGCGAGAATCTCCGCCGATAGGGTTTGTCGGGATGCCAAAAATGCCGCAGAACCGCCATATAGTTCCGTACCGTCCAGCATTGCAGTCAGACCGCTGCCGTGAATTGCATGGAATTCTTTCACTTCTGCTGCCTGCAAACCACGCTGTTCGGCTGCCCGTACAACTGCACCTGCCAACGGATGCTCGCTCTTTTTTTCCAGCGCATAGGCAATTTCCAGCAGTTCCGTTTCTGTAACGCCCTCCGCAGGCAGGAGCGCTGTCACGACAGGTTCGCCTTTTGTGACCGTACCCGTCTTGTCGAGCGCGATTATCTGTACCTTGCCTGCCGTTTCGAGGGCACGCGCCGTCTTGAACAGGACACCGTGCTTTGCGCCGACACCGCTCCCGACCATGATCGCCACAGGCGTTGCCAGTCCAAGCGCACACGGACAACTGATAACCAGCACGGAAATTGCCCGTGCCAGCGAAAATTCAAATGGATGTCCGAGCAGCAGCCAGACACACAGCGTCACCAGCGCAATGCCCAAGACCACAGGCACAAATATTCCCGACACACGGTCTGCGATTTTTGCAATCGGAGCTTTTGTCGCTGCCGCCTCGCTGACCATGCGGATGATCTGTGAAAGGGTGGTGTCTTCCCCGACTCGCGTTGCCCGACAGCGGAGAAAGCCCGACTGATTGACCGTTGCCGCCGATACGCTGCTGCCTGCCGTTTTTTCCACAGGGATACTCTCCCCTGTCAGCGCGGATTCGTTGACCGCGGAATCGCCGTCCAGCACCACACCGTCCACGGGAATATGCGTCCCCGGTTTGACGACAAACACATCGCCCGTCTGCACCGCCTCGATCGGCACCTCCACCTCTGCGCCCTCCCGCAATACGACCGCAGTCTGCGGCGCAAGCCGCATCAGCGATTTGAGTGCGTCCGTGGTTTTGCCCTTACTCCGCGCTTCCAGCAGCTTTCCAACTGTGATCAGCACCAGAATCATTGCCGCCGAATCGAAATAATACTCCTGCGACCAAGCCGTGTCCTTTGTGGAAAACATTCGTATCAACGCGAAAACGCTCCACAAAAATGACGCTGATGAGCCAAGTGCCACCAGCGTATCCATATTCGGTGCGCCGTGCAGGACACTTTTCATGCCCGACACGAAAAATTTGCGGTTGATACAGAGCAGCACCGCCGCAAGCAAAAGCTGTATGATTCCCATGAGAATCGGCGCATTCGGCAATGGAAGCCCGAACATCGAGTGTCCCATCGACACGTACAAAAGCGGCATCAAGAAGCCGATGCTCCACAAAAGTCTGCGCTTCAGCAGCGGTGTTTCGCGGTCTGTCAGCGCGTCCTCGTCTGCGGATACCGCAGAACTGTCCCTGACCTCTGCGCCGTAGCCTGCCGCCGTGACCGCACGGATGACCGCCGCATCCGACACATCGCCCTCGACCGCCATGCTGTTTGTCAGCAGGCTGACGGCGACCGACTCCACGCCTTTGACCTGTGACACGGCTTTCTCCACCCGTGTCTGACACGCCGCACAGGTCATTCCCGTAACAAGATACTGTTTCATCTGTGTCCTCATATGAAAAGTTTCGCTCAATTCTTTGCATCGGCTTGCAGTACTGGACAATTTGTCAGCATCCGCAAATGCCGAAACAACATATTTTCAGTATAACACGCCGCCGCTATTCTGTCAAGCCGCCAGACAAAAACAGGCAGACACAAGCGGCACATACACCGCATATGTCTGCCTGTGAAATCAATCCGCATTGACTCGCAAAAATGCCGCAGGGTCATGATTCACGCCGTCAATTCGCACCTCAAAATGCAGGTGGTTGCCTGTGGAATGCCCTGTTGTACCGACCTGACCGATGACCTGACCGCGCTTGGCCGCCATTCCCTCCGTTGCCAGCAGCAGACTGCAATGGGCATAGAGCGTTTCTCGGCCGTTGCCGTGGTCAACTTTCATATAGTTTCCGTAGCTGTTGTTCCACTGCGCCGCAGTCACGATGCCGTCAGCCGCCGCATAGATCTCTGTACCGCCCGGCGCCGCAATGTCCAGACCACGGTGATTGCGGTTGCTGATAAACACATCGCTGATCCTTCCGCCGTTGACCGGCCAGCCGTACTCGCCTGTACCCGTCAGCACCGTTGTCGCACTCGCAGGTGCGGCGGCGTAGGTACCAATGCCGACCTGCTCTGTCACAGGCTCCGAAATCAGCTTCGATTCCAACAGCGTACTCTTGACCTCTGCACCGTTGACATATGTCACCTGTACAAGATTGTCCTTTTCGCCCTTGATGCCCTGCTGTAAGATCTCACGCTTTCCAACAGGCAGCATGGACGTTTCCACATTTACGGTATCGTAGTTGATAAAAGAAACCGTGCGCTTCGTTTTCGTATAGGTAATCGGCATACTCCGCACCTCGATCGGTACCATGACCTGCATACCCGTAGTCAGCAGGTCGGGAATATCGGGGTTGAGTGTCCGCAGGTATTCAAGTGTGGTGCTGTATCGCTCCGCCACCACATGAAGTGTGTCATTCGGCGCGGCATTGTATACACCTGTATTCACCGTTACCGCTGTCAGCTTCTTGACGATCTCGTGGACATCGGTCAGGCTGTCGGAAAGATATGTGCCCTCGACATAGGACATCTGATCGGAATAATATACATCATCCGCGTCCTCTGCCATCGCCTCCATATAATCGGAAAGCTGACGGGAAAGTGCCGCCTGAATCGGCTTCGGGCTGGACACCGCACCGAGAAATTCCTCGCCGCGATAGACACCATAGCCCTTGCAGAGTGAAATATCCGAAATTTCAAGCATTTTATCCGCCAGTCCGCCTGCGGTCAGGAACGCTTCACCTTCCTCACAGCTGACGATTTGCAGATTCTTGGTGAAATGCACATCGGGCGGTTCTGCCGCATAGGACAGGCGTGTACGAACGATTTCTTCCGCCTTGTCATAGTCCGCTTCGGATTCGAGATAACCCATCATACAGCCGTTGACAGAAACCTCAACACCGTAGCGCAGGCTCGTCCCGTAGCTGACCAGCGACCAGAGAAATCCACAGCAGACGATCGGCAGCGCATAGCGAAGCATCGTAATAAAAATGCCGTTTTCGCTGAAAATGCCAACCAGCACGCTTTTGCACATGGTCAGGATCTTCGTGCCTTTTGGTGCATCACGGACGGTTTTCCAGTCCGCATAGATCCGTTCTGCTTCTTTGGAATGCAGGCGAATCGGCTGTGTCAGGATCCGCCAGCAGAATTTCAATATCCGCAGACAGCCGTGGAGAAAATCTTTCCCGAACTGTAATAATCCTTTCAGACACCGCAAAAAGAATCGGGCGATACCGATGAAAACACGCGCACCGCATCGTCCCAGATACTGCAAAATTGAAACAGGTCCGCTCGTAATGCCGCCTCCTTTCCGAATGTTCTTGCATACAACGAATTTATTATACCACATTCCGCCGAAAGCGCAAGGGTTTTTGCCCCGATTTGGCGAGAATGTCAATCCACACACACTTTCTGCTGAAATACACGGAAATGCTTCACAAAGAATCTTGTCGAATGCCGCCTGATACATTTTTGAAAAATCGTTTCGCAAAACACAGAAATTCCGTTGACAAAAACAAAATTTTGTGATATAATCATAAAAAGCGCATTTTGCGCAAATTTAAGGAGGATTACTACTATGGGATTTTTTGATAATCTGGCTGCATCTGTAAGCAAAACCGCACGCGAAGTTTCTGACGGCGCAAAGGTCATGGCTGACAAAAACCGCATCCGTAAGGAAATCGCTTCGATTGAAAATGAGCTTCGCAACCGCTACCGCGATATCGGCCAGAAATTTTATGAGGAAAACAAGGAAAATATCCCTTCCGAATATGCAGAACTGTTCGACGGTATCGTTGCGCTGGGCGACAATCTCGCTGCAAAGCAGAAGGAACTCGAAACCATCGAAGGCACTGTCACCTGCCCCGGCTGCGGCAAGCAGTTCGCAAAGGGTACGAATTTCTGCTCCGGCTGTGGCCAGACCATTCCGCAGCCGCAGGTAGCTGCACCCGTAGAACAGCCGCAGGCATCTGTATGCCCGAAGTGCGGCGCGCAGGTTCCGCTCGGCGGCGCATTCTGCACATCCTGCGGCAATAAGATGGAACCCGCTGCTCCTGCTGCTCCGCAGGCTCCCGCTGCAAACGTCTGCCCGAACTGCGGCGAAACCCTCGCACCGGATGCTGTATTCTGTGCAAACTGCGGCACAAAGGCTCCCGGTCTTGATTAATGCTGATACTGCTGTCCTTCTGGTGTGCGCCGGTAACGCCACCAGAATGGGCGGCATTCATAAAATTCTGCATCCGCTTGGAGATGCAGCTGTTCTGGAACACTCGCTCCGCACGTTTTGCATTTGCGAAAGCGTGACGGAGCTTATTGTTGTTTGCAGAGAACAGGATTTCGACGAATTTACTGCAATCGTCAACAAAATGCAGCTTTCCCGTCCCGTCACACTCGCAAAAGGCGGCAGTACCCGTCAGCAGAGCGTCAAAAACGGGTTTGCGGCAATTACCACGAATGCGGAATATGTCGCTGTCCACGATGGTGCCAGACCGCTTGTCCGCAGGGAGGACATCGAACAGGTCATTGCTGACGCACGAAAAACAGGGGCTGCTACACTCGGCGTTCCTGCAAAGGATACCATCAAAGTCGTCCGCCAGGGTGTCATTACCGATACACCCGACCGCTCCACGCTCTACCAGACGCAGACACCGCAGGTATTCCGCCGTTCCCTCTATGAGCAGGCGGTACAGCGTGCGGAGCAATGCGGACAGGATTTTACAGACGATTGTCAGCTCGTCGAGGCACTCGGCGTACAGGTCACAATGACCACAGGTTCGTATACGAACATCAAGCTGACCACCCCCGAGGATTTCGCCGTTGCAGAAGCATTGCTAAAAGAAATCCGCGCAAATACGGAGGAATAATATTATGATGAACCAAATTCGAATCGGACACGGCTATGACGTCCACCGACTCGTTCCTGAGCGAAAGCTGATTCTCGGCGGTGTGGAGATTCCGCATACGCTCGGTCTGCTCGGCCATTCCGATGCGGACGTTCTGACACACGCGATCATGGACGCGATGCTCGGCGCACTCGCCCTCGGTGACATCGGACAGCATTTTCCCGACACCGACCCGCGCTATGCAGGTGCAGACAGTTTACAGCTTCTGTTTCATGTCAACGGTCTGATTCAGCGTGAGGGCTGGCAGATCGGCAACCTCGACGCAACAATTCTCGCACAGGCACCGAAGCTGGCACCCCATATTCCGCAGATGCGAAAGAATCTTGCGGCAAAGCTTGGCTGTGACCTCTCGCAGGTCAGCGTCAAGGCGACAACCGAAGAAAAACTTGGCTTTACGGGAAATCAGGAGGGCATTGCCGCGCATTGCGTTGTCCTGCTGACAAAAATCCCGCAGCCGCTCTACCGCCGCCCGATGGGACGCGTGATTCCACTCTGAAAGGACAGAACTATGGCAATTACCTACCGTGACACCCATGAATTTCGCAAAGAAGAACTGGAAGACTTGTTTCTATCGGTCGAATGGTCGTCAGGGCATTTCCCTGAAAAGCTCGTGGTCGCCATGCGGAATTTTGAAACCGTATACACCGCATGGGACGGCGACAAACTGGTCGGACTGATCTGCGCGATGGATGACGGCATTATGACCGCCTATATCCACTACCTGCTTGTCCGCCCCGAGTATCAGGGCAAAGGCATCGGCAAGGAACTGGTCGAAAAAATGAAAGCGACCTACGCCGATTATCTTCGAATCGTGCTGGTCGCTTATAACGATGAGTGCGGATTTTATGAGTCCTGCGGCTTCAAGCGCGAAACCGAATCCAGCCCGATGTTTATCACCGAACTCTGGACCTGACGGTCACAGCAGACTTTTTTCGAAACAGAGAAAATCCTTGCCGAACAGTTCACAAGTGCCGACCTGTACATACCCCAGCGGCAAATAAGAGCGAAGTGCGGCTTCGTTGGCAGGTCGGACAAGAATATGCACACTCTTGTACCCCTTCTGCCGCAGAACCGCAAACGTATATTGCATCATTTTTCTTGCAATACCGCGATTTTGCATATCTGCGCGGACACATACTCTTGCAAGTTCCCCTGACGGCTGCAAATCGGGCGACCAGCACGGCAATGCAGCAACATCTGCATCCTCGTCGATGGAAATTGCGGCAATGATGTCGTTCCGCTCGTTTTTCATCACAAACAGCGCGTCACGGGATAAATCAAAGGTGATCGTGTCCATGCAGGGGTAATCTTCCGTCCAGTCGGCTTTTCCGCCGATCATACTGCGGTAAAGCGCAAGGATTTCTTCTATGTGCGTATCTGATGCTTGTTCGATTCTGTATGCCTGCAAATCGTTCATCCTTTCTATGAAAAATCAGCCGAAAAGAGGTTTCCCTCTTTTCGGCTTTGTTTTTGGATAAAATGGTATCTCCGATGGATCTATATTGGGGCGTTGCCCCAAACCCCACCAAAGGGATACTATCCCTTTAGAATCCCATTTTTCAAGAGATCCTCATTCGAAATTTCTATTTGATCCACCACTCAGGCGTAATCTCTCCGAGGGTGATCGTTTTGCCTGACGCATAGTCAAGCATGATCTCAATGTCATGGTATTTCCCGGGCATCAACTGTACCATCAGCTCTCGGCACGCGCCGCATGGTGCGCCGTTTGAGCCGTCAGGCAGGATACAAAGCACACGGTCAATTTCCTGCTCGCCTGCTGAGATCATCTGGAAAACCGCGTTTCGCTCCGCACAAATGCCCAGCGTTGAACAGGTATCAATGCACACGCCCGTGTAGATTTTGCCCGATTTGGAACGTATCGCCGCACCGACCTCGCCTGCCGTCACATAATCCGAGATTCTGCGCGGATTCAAAACAGCTTTTGCAGCTTCATACATTTCTGTCCAGATTGCATCCACCGTAAGCGTCCTTTCTGTCAGACATCGTTGCGAATGATGTCCTCATAGCTCTCGCGTCGGATAATGGTGCGCGGTTCTCCGTCTGCAACCATGACCACCTCCGCATTCGGATTGCGGTTGTAGTGCGATGCCATTGAGTAGTTGTATGCGCCTGTTGTCAGGACTGCCACAATATCATCGGGTTCGACCGCTTGCAGCGGCATATTCTCGCCCAGCAGGTCGCCGCTCTCGCAGCACTTGCCGCCCAATGTAACACGCTCTGTCTGCGGCTGGTCTGCACGGTTCGCGCAAACCGCCGTGTATTCCGCCTGATAGAGTGCATATCGCGGATTGTCATTCATACCGCCGTCTACCAGCACATAAGTACGGACATTCGGGATCTGCTTCTTCGCCATGACCGTATACAGCGTCAGTCCTGCACCGCCAACGATCGAACGGCCGGGTTCAAACAGTACAAACGGTTCCGGATAGGAAAGCGTCACGCAGGTTTCGTGCATTGCTTTCAAAATCGCACGAATGACCTCGCCAAACGGCTTGGGGTCATCTGCTTCGATATACTTGATACCGGGGCCGCCGCCCAGATTCAGTTCGGGCAGGACAATAGCGTGCTTCTCGCGCAGGCTGTCCATAAACCGCACCATCACTCTTGCCGCTTCTGCAAACGGTTCGGTATCGAGGATCTGCGAGCCGATATGGCAATGCAGACCGACCAGTTTCAGGTTTGCATAGCCTGTGGCTGCCAGCACCGCTTCCTCCGCCTCACCTGTTTCCAGCGCAAAGCCAAACTTACTGTCGATCTTGCCTGTCTGGATGAAATCATGCGTATGTGCGTCGATTCCGGGCTTCACGCGCAGCATGACCGATACGACTTTGCCCTGTGCTGCTGCAACCGCATTCAAGCGTGCAAGCTCAGGCAGGTTGTCGCAGACAATGCGTCCGACACCCGACTGTACGGCAAATTCCAGCTCGTTGTTCGACTTGCTGTTGCCGTGGAATACAATTTTCTCCGCAGGCATTCCTGCTTTCAGCGCGGTATAGAGTTCGCCGCCCGACACAACATCCGTGCCGAGTCCCTCGCTGTCCACAATACGGTAGATCTCCTTACAGGAAAACGCCTTGCTTGCGTAACAAATCAGACCGCCGCTGCTGCATTCGCTGTTCAGCACATCCTGATAACTGCGGCAGTTTTGCCGAATCATATTTTCATCCATCACATAAAGCGGCGTACCGTGCTGCTCTGCGAGCGTCACACAGTCCGCACCGCCAATGCAGAGGTGACCCTGTGCATTGACCGACAAATTCGGTGTCAACATATTTCTATTCCTTTCAATTACTTCCAGTACTGGTAGAGATTGCATTGCAGCATTCCGTTGTAGAGTTTTCTGCGCTTGACGGCTTTTCTGCCGAAGCACTGCTCAAACGTCTGGTCAGGAGAGATCACACTCACCGCATTCTCTGTCGGAAAAACCTTTCCCATAGTGCGGTACAGTTCTCTTGCGGCTTCAATATCCAGCAAGCGTTCACCATAGGGCGGATTGCAGACAATGAGCTGTCCTGCTTCCGCCTTGAAATCCCTGACATCGCCCTGCATCACTGTGATTTTCTCGGAAACGCCTGCTTTTCTGGCGTTCTCTCTGGCAATCTCCACAGCCTCTGCGTCAATATCATATCCAACTGCGCGAAATTCCACATCGCGCTGAATTTTTGCTCTTGCGGCTTCTCTTGCATCGAACCACGCACTTTTCGGCATCGCATCCCAGCGTTCCGACGCAAATCTGCGGTGGAGTCCCGGTGCAATATGCATCGCTCTGGTCGCTGCTTCGATCAAAAACGTGCCGCTGCCGCAGAACGGGTCACAAAGCTGCGTCTGCGGACGAACACGCGACAAGTCCAGAATGCCTGCCGCGAGGGTTTCCCGAATCGGTGCCGCACCTGCGATCTGCCGCCAGCCGCGCTTGTGCAGCGGCATTCCCGAGGTATCGAGATAGACCGTGCAGTTATCGTTGCGGATCTGGAATTGCAGCTGGTGGACTGCACCTGTTTCGGGGAGTTCTTTTGTGCGGTATGCCTTTTGCAGACGGCTGACCGCCGCCTTTTTGACGATCGCCTGACACGCAGGAACGCTGTGCAGGGCGGAATTGAGCGAAGAACCCTTGACAGGGAACGCATCGTTCACGCCGATATACTGTTCCAGCGGCAGCTTTGCAACACCGTCAAACAACGGGTCAAATGCGGTTTTTCCGCGCTGTGCCTTGACAGAGAAGCTGCCCAGTTCGATCAGGACACGCTCTGCTACTGTCAGTTCGATATTCGCGCTTGCAAGCATCGTCCAGTCGCCCGAAAAACAGACTCTGCCGTCTGCTGCCGCGATATCCGCTGCCCCAAGCCGAACCAGTTCGAATTTCAAAACGCTTTCCAGTCCGAAATGACAGGGGCAGCACATTCTCATATAAGTGGAAGGCATCGCTTCCGTGGTCTGTGCCATCATTCGTCATCCTCGCCGTCAGGTGCTGCAAGTCCCAGTTCACGGTTGTCGCAGTACGGTGCATAGGAGGATTTCCAGTAACCTGTACCGCCCTTTGCGCAGCCCGCACCTGCGATCTTACCGGTCGATGCACAATACTGACCGACAATGACCGATTCACACTCTGGGAAATCTGCACCGGAATAATGCTCGGAGATCCAGCCGCCGATGATATTCTTCCAAATCGCAGAGGTGTCGATCGCACCGTAGTTCTTGATCTTCTTGTTTTCCTTATAGCCGACCCAGATGCCGCTGACGAAATCAGGGTTCAGACCGACAAACAGTTTATCGAACCAGTCAGAGGAGGTACCTGTCTTGCCGCCGATCGGCACACGCTTGCCGTTCGATGTGATCTTACCGCGTTTACCGGTACCGTTTGCGCCTTCTACAACATTCTGGAGCAGTTTGTTCATAACATAAGAGGTTTCCGGGCTGATGACCTGTGCATAATCATCGCCGCCTGCATAGATCAGGTTGCCGTCTGCGGATTTCACGCTGCTGATGATATGTGCATCACTGAAGAAACCGCCGTTGCCGTAGACCATGTATGCATTGACAAGGTCGGTGACGGTAATACCGTATTCCAATGCGCCGACAGCCAGCGGTGCATAGCCGATGTCGTGTTCTTCATCAAGATCCAGACCGAGCACATCGCGTGCATACATAAAGACATTTTCTGTGCCGTAGGTTTTGCAGAGCAATGCAGGAATGGTGTTTCTGGAAACTTCCAGTGCGTTTTCAATCGTGACCTTGCGGTTGGTATAGACAACGCTGTCGTTATCATTGGAGTAGTTGGTCGGCCACGGCTTACCGGTTGCCGCATTGGTCAGAGGCGGATAGTCGAGAACGTGTGTCGCGTAGGTGATCTTGTCGTGTTCGAGTGCATAGCCGTAAGAGGTAACAGGCTTGATCGCAGAACCGGGCTGCTGCTTTTCGGTCGATGCAAAGCTGTTGCAAAGCGGAGAAGGATGTCCGCCGACACGGCCGACTGTGCAGATAATGTTGCCCGAATAGTCGATTGCGGTAAAGCCGCATTGCAGCGCGAGGTTTTCCTCGTCGGTTGCAACGCCGTCACCGTCCAGATCGCGGTAATAGGTCGTTGCCTTACCTGTGGTCATGCCTTTCAGCAGATTGTTGATATCCGAGAATTTATCCTCGACATACTGCTGCATTTCCCAGTCAACGGTGGTGTAGATCTGATAGCCGCCCGTGTTGATGAGCTGGAGCGCACGGCTGCGGCTAACACCTTTTTCTTCCATCAGATATTCTTCAAATTCACGGAGTGCCTCGTCGATGACCCAGTTGGTATCGGTGGAGTCATCATCTTCGACAGGCTTCATCTGTGCAGCGGCATCTCCGTCGCCCTCTGTGCCGTCTGTCGGCTGTTCGTCGGGATACTCCTCGGGGTGAAGTGCCTTATACTCATCGGTATCCTTGAAAATCAGCTTTTCAGCGAGTGCCTGCTGATATTCGTCATAGGTGATCGCGCCGTTGTCGTACATCTGGAACAGGATATATTCCTGACGGACGCGGTTCAGCTCCATGCCTGTATTGATGAAATTATCGGTATAGTAGTAGGTATTGGTCACTTCGTTGTAAGCCTTCTCGTAGTGGCCTGCAAACGGGTTGATGACCTCAGGGTTCTGCGGAATCGCTGCAAGGCAGGCAGCTTCTGCGATAGAAAGATCTCCGACACTCTTGCCGAAATACTTGTTTGCTGCCATTTCGACACCGTTTGCCGAACCGCCGAAGCCGATGTAGTTCATATACGTGCAGAGGATTTCATCCTTGGTATAGGATTTTTCCAGCTGCATCGAACGGAAAATTTCACGGATCTTACGCTGCGGGGAGTATTCGTTATCGCCCGTCAGGTTCTTGATGAGCTGCTGGGTGATGGTCGAACCGCCCTGCTCACTGCTCCAGAAATGGAGGATCATGTTTGCAAAGGAAGCGGCGGTACGTTTATAATCCACACCTTCGTGCGAATAGAAACGCTCGTCCTCCGCGTACACAAATGCATTGCGGACGTGCTGTGGAATATCCTCGATCTCCACAGGAATACGCTGTACCTCATTGTCCACCGTATAGATGGCTGTATATTCGCCTTCTTCATTTTCGGGCAGATGCGCATAAATATGTGTGGAGAAACTCATCGTCATTTCCTGAATACTGACGGTGTTGGTAGACTCCATGTAATTCAGGACATAGGTGGTCGCGGCAATGCCGCAGATGATACCGGTCACGCAGAAAAACAGGAAGAACGACAGAAATGTCGTCAGGATCACCGTTCCGAGAGAACGCAGAGCGCGAACGATCCACGGGGTACGGCGGTTCTTTTTCTTCTTTTTCTCCGAAGAATTCTTTTCCGTTTTTTCTCCAAAGCTGAAATTCGGTTTTTTCACCTCAGGAAGTTTGAAATTCTTTACATCATCGAGATTTGGAAGCTTCATGCTATAAGGACTCCTTTCGGGTACAAAAGCGTTTTGAGCGGCAGTCATCCATTTGATTCGGCTGCCGGATGTACAGAATTTATTATACCATAAAAACGGGAAAATGTTAAGCACTTTTTTGAAATTGTAATCGTTTTGTGTCTTTTGGAATATTTCGCAGGAAAATGTGCCATACTTCTGGTAAAACAGAGAAAGGACATGGTACATTTATGACAAAACGTGCATGGATCGACACCGCTGTCTGTATTTTTGCGGCAGGCGGTCTGCTGATCGGCGGCGGCATGGTCATCGGAAGCTGCACCCAACAGATCGTCACGGCGGACAGCCAGCCCGAGGAAACCACGCTGCAAAATGCCGCAGTCAGCACACATTCCCCTGCGGACGAACAGCCGCTCCGTGCGGCATCAACACCGGAAGGACCGTATCTGCTGCGGTTAGAGGGCAGTACCCTTTCGGTCTATCAGCAGGACGAGGACATTCCGTTTGAGCAGTATGCGGTTTCTCCTGCGTGGCTGCCCGACTATGACCGTCTGCTGCTGGAACACGGGATCGAAGCGCATACTGCCGCAGAACTTCGCCGTCTGATTGAGGATTATCTCTCATGAGGCGGCAGTTTCCCATCTGGCGCAGGGCAAAACGCCTGACAGACAAAAAGCCGCAGGCAATGGCGATGCTTGCGGCAGTATGGATGATTTGTACAGTTCTGCTCCTGCTGGGCGGCTGTCTTGCACAACGCATTCTGTTTCACGGTGCAATCGGAAGCTTATGTGCGGTTTTGTGCAGCATCTGCGGGATTTTTCTGACCGTTCCGCTGCAAACCATGTCGATGTGGTGGCTCGGCGAAACGGTCGGGGTACTAGACGACAACGACTGCGGTTTTTTAGCGTGCAGCGGAAAACTCTGGCTGTGGGGACGCTTTTTCCTGCTCAGACTGACCGCATCCATACTGCTGCCGATTTCTGTGATTCCTGCGGCGGCAGTATTCGGCATGGCGAAAAAACTGTTTCTGACTGCCGCATTGCTGACGGACGGGACTTGGGTACTGCTGTTCACCGCGCACTTGTTTTTGCTGAGTATTCTTCTGCTGTGGCTGCCGCTGCGCGTGCTGACCGCGGATGCAGCCCTCACCTTTTGCTATCTGAAATCGCCGCATGTCCGTATTTTCCGCATTCTCCTGCAAGCGTTCGCGGTCACAAGAGGGCAGACGCTTCCCCTGCTTTTGCGGCGTATCGTCTGTCTGCCTTTTCTACTCCTGCCGTTTACTGCCCTGCGGACGCTCCCGACACTCCTGACAGCTGAACTGCTTACCTTGCAGCGCAAGTGGAAATTTTAGCAACTCTATCTGCAAGCGGACGAACACAAACCGCTCTTACGAATCGCACATGAAAGTTTCTCATATCAAAATTTTTACTCGATTTTTCTCGAAAAATCGCAGGGGTTGAGGGGACAGTGTCCCTCATCGCGCTCCGCAGAGCGCGAAACACCCCACACTTTTTCAACTGACAAAAAATCCCCCGACTTTCATCGGGGGATTCCTGTTCGATTACTGATTGCCCATTACTTTGACCATAACGGCTTTCTGTGCGTGCAGACGGTTTTCTGCCTCGTCGAAAATCTCGTTGGCGTGTGCCTCAAAGACCTTTTCTGTGATTTCTTCGCCGCGGTGTGCAGGTAGACAATGCTGTACCATGCACTCGGAATGTGCCGCACCCAGTACCTCGTCATTGACCTGATAGCCCTTGAATGCGATTCTCCGCTTTTCCGCTTCGCCTTCCTGTCCCATGGATGCCCAGACATCCGTAAAGATAACGTCCGCATTCTCTGCGGCAAGAACAGGCGATTCGGTCATTGTGAAGCCGCCGTTTGCATTTGCAAAATCCAGCACCTGCTTGTCAGGCTGATAATCATTCGGGCAGGCGATGCTGACTTCCATACCGACTTTCAGACCGCCGACGATCAGCGAGTTTGCCATGTTGTTGCCGTCGCCGATGTAGCACATCTTCAAACCGTTGAATCCGCCCTTGTACTCACGAATCGTCATCAGATCGGCAAGTACCTGACACGGATGACAGAAATCGGTCAGACCGTTGATGATCGGGATCGATCCGTATTTTGCCAGATCCTCGACCTCCTGCTGTGCGAAGGTACGGATCATAATGCCGTCCAGATACCGCGACAGCACGCGTGCGGTGTCCTGTACAGGTTCGCCGCGTCCGATCTGCAGATCATGCGAGGACAAGAACAGCGGATAACCGCCAAGCTGCATCATACCTGTTTCGAAAGAAACGCGGGTACGGGTAGATGCTTTCTGGAAAATCATGCCAAGCGTTTTGCCCTGCAAATGCGGATGCGGGATATTGTGCTTGCGTTCGTACTTCAGCTGGTCTGCAACATTCAGTAAATCAATAATTTCTTCGCTCGAAAGGTCGAGCATTTTCAGCAAATGATTCATTGGGAATCGCTTCCTTTCTAACCTAAATCGTGTCCGATGATTGCCTTAGCCGACGGTCGGCGGGATACTTTCGATGACGGCAAAGGGGATCAGCGGGAGATAATCGTCAAAGATCTCAACGTCAATGTTGATGACAAATTTATATTCTGTACGCGACAGCATATGGATTTTCAGGGTTCCGTATTCCTTTTTGTCTTTCACAAAAGTATAGGAAAGCTTGTCGGGCGTTTCTGCTCGAATCGTCAAAATACTGCCGTCTTCCTCTTCCAGTTCCATACGCGGCTCTAAGAATTTCGAAACACATCGGAGTGTGGCTTTTCGCTTTCCGTTCAAGAGGATGTAGTAGAACATATGTCTGTCCATCGTCTGTCCTTCGGAAAGTTCATACAGCTCGTATTTGCTTGCATCTCGTATTACATACTCACCGCGGAGTTTCTTTTTGATTGAATACAAGGTGCGCTTTTTGCTATCCGTAACAAGATATTTGCCATGATTCATCATAATTGTAAGTTCTAACATAGTGACGCACCTCTTTTGCTTTGATAATTTTGAAAATCAATTTTCCAGCAGCGGGAGCAGAATTTTCAAGCCTTTTTCGATCTCTTCCTGTGAAATCGTCAGCGGCGGCAGCAGTCTGACCTTTTCCTTTGCGGTCAGGATCAGCAGACCGTTTTCGCGTGCCTTGTCCATGACATCATGGGCATCCTTGGTTTTGAGCGCAATGCCGATCATCAATCCCAAGCCTGTCACTGCGGCAACATCGCTGCATTTTGCGACTGCCTCGCGGATATACGCTGCTTTTTGCTGTACTTTTTCAAGGAATCCTTCTGCCGAAACCTGTTCAAGCACCGCCAGCGCACCTGCACAGACCACAGGGTTTCCGCCGAACGTTGAGCCGTGGCTGCTCGGTCCCATGACCTCCGCGCACTTCTCGTCTGCCAGACAGCAGCCGATCGGAAGTCCGCCGCCCAAGCCCTTTGCGAGCGTGGTGACATTCGGATGCACACCGAACTGTTCGGATGCCAAAAATGTACCGGTTCTGCCGACACCCGTCTGTACTTCGTCCACGATAAACAGAATGTCATTTTCCTCGCAGAGCTTTGCAGCCGCCTGTACGAATTCCTTTTCCATCGCACAGACACCGCCCTCGCCCTGGATCATCTCCATCATGACTGCACAGACCGTACCGTCCAGCTTGGATTTGAGATCATCCAGATTGTTCGCTTCTGCATACGCAAAGCCTGTCGGGAACGGGAAGAAGTAATTGTGGAACACATCCTGTCCTGTCGCAGTCAGCGTCATCATGGTTCTGCCGTGGAAGCTGTTTTTCAGGGTGATGATCGTGCCGCGGCCCTCGCCGTATTTATCGAAGCTGTACTTTCTTGCCAGCTTGATGGCACATTCATTGGCTTCTGCGCCCGAATTGCCGAGAAACGCTTTCTGATAGCCTGTGATGCCGCAGAGTTTTTGGACGAATGCCGCCTGCACATCGGTATAATAGTAATTACTGGTGTGCTGGATTTTCCGTACCTGCTTGCATACTGCATCTGCCCAAGCATCGTTGCAGTAGCCCAGACTGTTGGTACCGATACCGCTGCCGAAGTCGATATACTGCTTGCCGTCCTCATCGGTACAGACACAATTCTGACCGGATGCGGCAGCCATCGGCTGGCGGCCATAGGTTTTCATTAAATATTTTTCAGAAATTTCAATGGTATTCAAGGGGATTCCCCTCCTTCATTATTATATCAAACTGTGTTCTGAAAATCAAGGGATAATTTATGAATATGGTAAAAGAATACACCGAATTTGTCAATTAGTATACACTAAGAAACTGTGTGCCGACACCCTCATTGCTGCAAATTTCTACGAGAATGGAGTGCGGTACTCTGCCGTCGATGATGACAGCTTTTTTGACGCCGCGGCGAATGGCTTCGACACAGCAGTCGATTTTCGGGATCATGCCGCCCGAAATAATTCCCTGTCGTTTGAGGTTCTGCACCTCGCTGATATTGACAGACGGAATCAGCGTAGACGGGTCGTTTTTATCACGGAGCAGACCTGCAATATCCGTCATCAGAATGAGGTTTTCCGCACCGAGTGCCGCAGCGATCGCAGCAGCAGCGGTGTCCGCGTTGACGTTGTACACCTGTCCGTCGGGTCCGCAGGCAACCGTCGCAATGACGGGGATATAGCCATTGTCCAATGCAGTCAGGATCGGTTTTGTGTTGACACCTGTGATCTCGCCGACCAGACCAAGATCAGGCTTCGATTCCTTTTTCTTCGCCTGCAAAAGCGCACCGTCAATACCACTCAATCCGAGTGCCTCGCCCGAATGTCTGGTCAGGTGAGATACAAGTTCCTTGTTGACCTTGCCTGCCAGCACCATGCGGACAACATCCGCGGTTTCTGCATCGGTGTACCGCAGTCCCCCGATGAATTTGCTTTCGATATTCAAACGTCCGAGCATATCGCTGATCTCAGGGCCGCCGCCGTGTACCAGCACCACGCGGATGCCGACCAGCGACAGCAGCACAATGTCACTCATGACACATTCTTTCAGTGCTTCGTTGGTCATGGCGTTTCCGCCGTACTTCACGACAATGATCTTCTGATTGTAACGCTGAATATACGGCAGGGCATCAATCAGCACCTGCGAGCGGATTTGCGTTGAAATATTTTCGGGGATTTCCATATTCTGCATACAAGCTCCTTTTTATACAGTCTGACAAATTTCAAATCATTCGGAAATACGAGCGTTTCAGCTTCTGTAATCTCCGTTGATCTTTACATATTCGTAGGTCAGGTCGCATCCCCAAGCAGTCACGGTCTTATCGCCGCTGCCCAGAGAGATCAGCACCTGAATCTCGTCCTCCAAGAGGATCTTCTTTGCGTCATCCTCCGAGAACGGGATGCCGTAACCCTGCTTTGCAACTGCAATTTTGCCCTTTTTGGATGCAAGTTCCACATCGACCTTGCTGACATCGTATTCTGCACCCGAATATCCCATTGCGCAGGCGATTCTGCCCCAGTTGGCATCTGCGCCGAACATTGCAGCCTTGAACAGACTGGATGTAATGACGCTCTTTGCAATGATCTCCGCCTGTTCCTCGTTATCAGCATTGCTGACAGTGCATTCGACCAGCTTGGTCGCGCCCTCGCCGTCTGCTGCACACATTCTTGCAAGGTTCAGCAGAATTGCGTGGAGTGCGCCGCAGAATGCCTGATAATCCGCATTTTCTGCGTTGATCTCCGCATTGCCTGCCAGACCGTTTGCCAGCACACAGACCATATCATTGGTCGAGGTATCGCCGTCTACGGACACGCGGTTGAGTGTCACACGGACAACCGCCTGAAGTGCTTTCCGGATCATCTCCGAAGAAACCGCGCAGTCGGTCGTCAGGAATGTCAGCGTGGTCGCCATGTTCGGATGGATCATGCCGCTGCCCTTGAGCATACCGCCCAGACGGCAGGTCTTTCCGCCGACTGTAAATTCCACAGCGACTTCCTTTTCGCGTGTATCAGTCGTCATAATTGCGTGCATCGCCTCGGAGTTGCCCTCGTAGGAGAGTCCCTCTGCGAGCTTCGGGAGTCCTGCTGCGATCGGTTCGATCGGCAAGGTCTGTCCGATGACACCTGTCGATGCAACGATGATGTCGGTATCTTTGAGATTCAGAGCCTCTGCTGCCAATTTGCACATTGCAGCAGCCTTTTCCTCGCCGTCTGCATTGCAGGTATTGGCGTTGACCGAGTTGACGATGACAGCCTGTGCCTTACCGTCCGCAATATTGCGCTTTGTGACCTGAATCGGTGCGCCTTTGACCTTGTTGGTCGTGTACATCGCGGCGGTGCTGCACATCGTATCGGATACGATCAGCGCGAGGTCGTTCTTTTTCGGTGCATCGTCTGTGACACCGTTGGCAGCATGATTCTGTTCGGTCGCTGTTTCCTCGGTGAGTGCCTGATGGCGCAGACCGCAGCAGATACCGTTTGCCTTGAAGCCCTTTGCGGCACAAACGCCGCCGTCTACAAATTTGTATCCGTCAAAACTTTTCAGTTCCATTGGTTCTTTTCCTTTCTATATAGGATGTTTCATTGCCTGCAAGCGGCGATCAAAGGGACAATGCGCCGCAGACACCTCTTAAACCAGTCCCGATTCCTCAGGCGCACCGGTCATGATGTTGAAGCATTGGAGTGCCGCACCGGACGCACCTTTTCCGAGATTGTCCAGACGGGATGCAAGCAAAATGCGGTCATCGTTGCCGCAGACGAAAATTTCCAGCATATTCGTTCCAGCCAGTGTGTTGGCAGGCAGGAAGCCGTTTTCCAGCACATCTTCGCCCTGTATCGCTCGTACCTTGACAAACTGCTGTCCCTCGTAGTGCTTTGCGAACATTTCATGTACCTGCTCGACCGACGGCTTGCCGTTCAGCAGACGGCGGTGCAGCGGCACGGAAACAACCATGCCTGCGAAATAATCGCAGACCAGCGGATTGAACATCGGAGCGAATTCCAGTCCCGAGATCTTCTGCATTTCAGGCAGATGCTTGTGCGTCTGACCGAGTGCGTACTGTCTGGGACTGCCGTATTCTTCGGGGCGGTCTGCGGATTCATACACCGCGATCGCGCCTTTGCCTGCGCCGCTGTATCCCGATACCGCATGGCAGGTCACAGGATAATCTTTCGGCAGCAGTCCGCTCTGTACCATCGGATAGACCAGCGACAGAAAACCTGACGCATAGCATCCGGGGACAGCGACACGATTGCTGTTCACGATTTTCTCTCTGTGTGCCGCGGAAAGCTCAGGGAAGCCGTATGCCCAGTCGGGATTGGTACGGTGTGCGGTCGATGCGTCAATGATGCGGACCTTGGGATTTTCCACAAACGACACCGCCTCAACGGATGCCGCATCGGGCAGGCAGAGGAATGTCACATCCGATTCGTTGATGAGCCGCGCACGCTCCGCATTGTCGCGGTGCTTTGCAGGGTCGATCGTCAGTAATTCAATATCTTCGCGGTTTTTGATGCGGTCGAACAATTTCAGGCCCGTTGTGCCTGCCTGACCGTCAATATACACCTTTATAGTTGTCATTTTCCTCATCCTCTTTCGCTTTTTTGTCCTCACGGTAGAAGTGCCGAACGCTCCATGCACACGCCGCACCGAAAATCAATACGATCCAGACACGCGCGATCGTCATGGACAAGCCGTTGAACACAATGATCGCCTCGCCGAAAATCCAGACGGCGAACGCCACCAATGATACAAAAAATATGTAGATCAATCGTTTCTTGCTCATAGCTTGATTTCCTCGATCGCGGCGTTTGCAAGTGCAAGCTGTTCTTTGACTGCCTGTGCAGACGGGCCGCCCTCCGAAATTCTGCCGTTCAAGCAGGTTTCGAGTGCGATCGCCTGATAGACATCCTCATCGAACTGCGGTGCTGCTTCCTTGTAGACTTCCAGCGGCAGGGTTTCCAGCGTACAGCCGTCCTGAATGCAGCGTGCGACCAGTCCGCCTGTAATCTTGTAGGCGTCACGGAACGGCAAACCTTTTTTCACGAGATAATCTGCACAGTCCGTTGCATTGATAAAGCCCTGTGCCGCCGCCGCACGCATCTTTTCCTTGTTGACGCGCATGGTTGCCAGCATCGGATCAAAGGTCTTGATGCAGAGTTTCGCCTGGTCGATCGCATCAAAGATCGCTTCCTTGTCCTCCTGCATATCCTTATTATATGCAAGCGGAATGCCTTTGAGCATCGAAAGCAGTGTGGTCAGGTCACCGATGACTCTGCCCGTCTTGCCGCGGATCAGCTCCGTGACATCAGGGTTTTTCTTCTGCGGCATGATGGAAGAACCTGTTGCATAGGCATCGTCCAGCTCGATGAACTTGAATTCCCAGCTGCACCAGAGGATGATCTCCTCGGAGAAACGGGACAAATGCACCATCAGCAAAGAAAGTGCATTCGCAAGCTCCACGCAGAAGTCACGGTCAGAAACCGCATCGAGGGAATTTGCAACAGGTGCATCAAATCCCAGCAAAGACGCGGTCTGCTTGCGGTTGATCGGGTAGGTCGTGCCTGCAAGAGCACCTGCGCCGAGCGGACAATAATTCATGCGCTTTGCAGTATCAGCCAGTCGGCTGTCATCGCGCAGGAGCATCCAGACATATGCCAGCAAATGATGGGCAAGCGTCACGGGCTGTGCGCGCTGCAAATGCGTATAGCCGGGCATAATTGTTTCGGTATGCTCTGCGGCAAGCTTCGTCAGCGTTTTCAGCAGCGACAGCAGCAGTTTTCGGATCTCGGTGATCTCATCGCGCAGATACAGACGAACATCGAGCGCGACCTGATCGTTTCGGGAGCGTGCCGTGTGCAGACGCTTGCCTGCATCGCCGATGCGCTTGGTCAGTTCCGCCTCGACGAACATATGAATGTCCTCCGCGGTGGGGTCCATCAACAGCGTGCCTGCTTCGAGGTCTGCAAGAATGCCCTGCAATCCGCTGATGATCTTCTCCTTGTCCTCCGCAGGGATGATGCCGCAGTCGCCGAGCATCGTTGCGTGAGCGATGCTGCCACGAATATCCTGCGCATACATTCTGCCGTCAAATGAGATAGAGGAATTGAACGCATTGACTGTTTCGTCCACTTCCTTTGAGAATCTTCCTGCCCACATTTTAGCCATAATATTTTGCCTTTCTCCATTCGGCTTGGTTTTCTTCATTCGTGCTTCGCTTTGGGTTCCGATGCAGCCTTATGGCCTTTCGTCACAAATATGAGACACATGACTTCTCGGCTCAAAGCCGGGATCATTCCAATGGTCATAAGCATCCTTGCTGGTGGAATAATAACGGACACCGGGGTTCCATCCCATGTTTCCGCCCGGGATCATCTCATAAGCAATATACGCATCTGAGGATGGCGAATAGCCCACAAGAAGAGCACCGTTCTGTTTGATATTTTTCAGATCATCGTACATAATAATTCCTCCGTTCCAAATCAAAATAAACAGACAGGGGGCGACTGCATTCAGCCGCCCCGATTCTGATACAGAGTCAAAAAATCAGCCGTTCTTGCGCTTCTGGTCGAGCTTTGCCTTGACCTTGATGGGCAGACCGAACAGGTTAATGAAGCCTGCGCTGTCCTTCTGGTCGTAAACATCATCCTCATCGAAGGTTGCGACTTCCTCATCATAGAGGGTGTCGGGAGAGGTCAGACCTGCGGTAATGATGTTGCCCTTATAGAGCTTCAGTTTTACCGTACCGTTGACTGTTCTCTGGGTGCTGTCCACAAAAGCGTCCAAAGCCTCACGCAGAGGAGTAAACCACTGACCGTTGTATACGATGTCCGCATACTGGATCGCGATCTGCTGCTTCATACGTGCAGTTGCCTTGTCAATACAGATGGTTTCGAGTGCGTCATGTGCATAGTACAGAATGGTGCCGCCGGGAGTTTCATAAACGCCGCGGCTCTTCATGCCGACCAGACGGTTCTCGACGATATCGGTGATACCGATGCCGTTTGCGCCGCCGAGTTCGTTGAGCTTACGAACGATATCGCTGCCCTTCATCTTCACGCCGTCAACTGCAACAGGCACGCCCTTTTCAAAGTCGATGGTGACATAGGTGGGGGTGTCGGGAGCCTGCTCGGGAGATACGCCGAGTTCGAGGAAGCCGGGCTTGTTGTACTGCGGTTCATTTGCCGGATCTTCGAGGTCAAGACCTTCGTGGGAGATGTGCCAGAGGTTCTTGTCCTTGGAATAGTTGGTCTCACGGGAAATTTTCAGCGGAATGTTGTGTGCTTCCGCATAGTCGATCTCCTCGTCACGGGACTTGATATCCCAGATTCTCCACGGTGCGATGATCTGCATATCCGGGCAGATCGCCTTGATGGTCAGTTCAAAACGAACCTGGTCATTACCCTTGCCGGTGCAGCCGTGGCAGATGGCATCTGCGCCTTCCTTGATCGCGATCTCAGCGATACGCTTTGCGATGATCGGGCGAGCAAAGGAAGTACCCAGCAGATATTTGCCCTCATAGACAGCACCTGCCTTGACAGTCGGGAATACATAGTCGGTAATGAATTCATCGGTCAGGTCTTCGATATAGAGCTTGGATGCGCCGGTCTTCAGAGCCTTTTCTTCCAGACCGTCCAGTTCTGTGCCCTGTCCGACATCACCGGAAACAGCGATAACTTCGCAGCCGGGATAGGTTTCCTTCAGCCACGGAATGATGATAGAAGTATCCAGACCGCCGGAATACGCAAGTACGATTTTCTTCGGGATTTTCTTGTCAGCCATAATCAATAATTCCTTTCTAAAATCGGGAGGCACTCCGAACCTGCGTCCGAAGTGCTTCCGATATGTTTACTATATTCTATTATACACGCCTTTTCCGATTTGTCAAGGCTTTTTTGCATATTCCTGCATAAAACACGAATATTCATGTATATTATACATTGTTTTCTGCATATTATGCATCGCCAAACTGGGCGAAGAAGTCCTGTGTGCCGTAGGTGCCGCGCTGCGAATCCCACGAATATGCGAAACCTGCGCCCATTCCGCGGAATGCAGGATCGAGCATATTGTCACGGTGACCGGTCGCAGAATTATACCAGCCGTTGACTGCCAGAAATACATTCGGGTAATTCTGATCGACATTTTCGCCTGCCGTTTTCCAGTTGATACCGTGATTTTCCAGACGATCTGTGAATTGCAGACCGTCTGTGCTGTGGTGGTCCATAAATCCGTTTGTCGCCATGTCGATGCTGTGTTCTTTCGCGCAGTCCGCTGCGCCTTCATGCCAGTAGAGCGAACGCTGATTGTGCTTTGCACGCAGCGCATTGGTCACATACCAGCAGAGCTTCGATGCGGTCGAAAAATCGTTCAGATTGCTCTTTTCGGAGAAATTCACCGTATAGCCGTTTTTCATGACCAGTACACCGTACAGCGCATTGCTTCCCAAACGGTCATAGCATTCGGTGACGGTCGCCTGCTTGTCATATTCATAGCGGATCCATACAGATTTCTTGGGTTCCACAGTTTTCTTCGGTTCACCTGTCAGCTTGGTGCTCCATTTGTCCGCCATCTGAAATGCGCCGACGATCTTGCTGTCATCGGTCATCACAATGGTCATATCCGCAGAATCTGCGCGGTAAATGCGGTAGTTGAGCGTGTAGCTGCCATAGGTCTCCTGTAAGACCTCTGACGGCGTACCATAGAGTTTGTCCGCCGTATTGGCATCCGCGCCCAGCGTGACCTGCAAAGTACCGAGTGTAAATTCAGGCGAATTCACAGGTGTAGTTGTGGTGGTTGTGTTTTCCAGCGGATTGCGTCCGACAGGATATGTCGAAGAATAGGTTTCCCATTCCGATGCCATGCCGACAATGCTTTCGACATAGTGATAGAGTACCGTACCGGCGTCATCACAGTCGATTTCCGCGTCATGATCGACATCAGCGAGTTTCTGCTGCAGTTCATCCAGCAGATAATCAGGTATTCCCATCATATCCGACAGATAGTGATACAATATCACGCAGGAATCATCCGCGTTCACAATGCCGTCGAAATTGACATCGCCCATCATCAGACTGGAAGAAACCGCAGCACTTGCACGGAAATCGGACAAGCCGAGCGAAAGAATTGCATTTCTGCTCCCAAACCCCATGCAGCCGCAGAACACCGCAGCAGTTGTAAATCCTGCCAGCAGTCTGTGTGAAAAACGTGTACGCATACTCAATAAACCCCTTTCATGATAAAATTCAGAACGTGAACCGACAGCGCAATCTGTCAATTCTGCTTACACCTCAGGATGATAGACCATCACATCGGGCAGCAGACGATACTGTTCATTGTAATCCAGTCCCCAGCCGACAACAAACAGATCCTCGATCTCGAAGCAGACGTAGTCAGGAATGACCTCTGCCGCTTCCCGTCGGGAAGGCTTGTCCAGCAAGGTGCAGACGCGGACGCTCTCCGCCTGCTGTCTGCCAAACTGTTTCAGCATCGTTTCAATCGTATGTCCCGTATCAACAATGTCCTCGACGATCAGTACGTGCCGTCCCTCCACGCTGAGATTCTCTCCCAGATCAAAGACGGGGATCTCCGCAGGGCGTGTGCCGCGGTACGAATGGATCTTTACAAAATCCAATTCGCACGGGATGTCAAGCTGCCGAATCAGATCGGATGCAAAGAATACCGCGCCGCGAAGCGTACAAAGCACCAGCAGCGGATTCTGCGCGGTGCAGCACGTCCGATAGTCGGCGGAGATCTGCTTTGCCAGCTCGGCAATGCGGTGAACAACGGTGTCGTGGTCGATCAATACGGTCAATTTTTCGTTCATGAACTATGCCTCTTTTTGCGAAACCAATACTCGAATGCGCAGGTTCACCCCGCATTCGGCAATTTTACTCTTACATCATATCATATTTTTTCGGAAATGTCAATGGAATTTTCGTTAATATGCAATAAAATACTGCACAAATTCACCAAACAGAAAATGTCGTTCTTCACAAATCCCGACAAAAATGCAAAAAAATAGCCGCCCGCGGAATAGGCTGAATTCCGCAGGCGGTATCTGAAAAGGGGTAGCAAGCAAAGAAAATATCAATAATACCGGAAAATGCCCGAACCGTGAATCGGAGCACCGCTGCTCTGTTCACTCACAGATTCCAGCGTAAATTGCATTACGCTCGTGACATCGGTATCCAGCAGGACATCCTTTTCCACACTGCGCCAATGCAGTTCACCGCTTTGTTTTACAGAGTCGGTATTGGAAATATAGTAGGGCAGCGTATCATGGCTGACATTAAACAAGCAGACACGCTCTGCCAGTTCCACGATCGCACCATTTTCATAAAGACAAAGTGTTCCGACCGTGCCCTTTTCATCCGATGCTTCGGCATCGGACAGGAAGAAAAATTCATCATCGCCGTACTGATACAATGTGTATTCACCGTTCATATACTGCTGCAGACCGCAATAGAAATCAAACAGCGGTGTTCCGTCTTTGCAGAGGGTTTCCTTGTTCTCCCCTGCCAAAATGCAGTAATATCCGCCGCCCATCCAGACCATTGCCGAGTTGCGCGTCACATTGCCCTCCACAGGTGTCAAAGCAAAGGTCGTCGGATCCACGTAGCTGAGTGACCAATTCCGCCAGAAATCTGCATTGTCCCATTTCGCATAAGCATCCTGTGAGGAAGAGAACAGTACGATCTTGCCGGATTTTTCATCAAAATAGAATGTCCCGGAGGTGGCAACATCCGCATCCGGAATCGTGATGCGCCTGCCTTTGTCCACAAGTACAATCTGCGATGCCTTGTTGACCTGTTCCACGGTATATGAATAGAAAAATTCATTGATCTTTCCGTCGATATTGGCATACTCCACACCGTCCACAGCTTCCAGCAGGTCTGTCATTGTGAGTTTTTGCACACTTTCTGCCTGTTCTCCGAACCAGAAATGTCCCTTCTCGTCAAAACCCAGACCGAACGCACTTGTAACACTCGTCTGCGAGATCAGAACATTTGTTTCTCCGTTGAAATACCAAAGGCAGTTGTCTGCCGTCGAATTGGATGCTGCCACTGTGTTGCGGAGCGTTCTGCGAATCTTATCGCGCCGTTTCACATCTTCCCAGTCGGGTGCATTCGTAAAGCGGTCTTTGTCATGCTCCGCCCATTCGTCATCCACCCAAGCCATCGAACCGACCATTTCGCAGGCAAGAAGAATATCATCTGTCGGATCGGGCCGGATCTCCGATACATCGCCATAGCCGCCCACAGGAGCATTCAGGTCATAGGTACCCGTATTGTCCTCCTTATTCATCGTCAGGTTGGCAGGGTTCATCCAGTAGAACGTACCGTCATCACAAAAATAGGTGCTATGCGGCGAAATATTGGCACCGCTCACAAGTACCTGCGTACCGCTCCCCTCTCGCCAGCGCATCACATCTGTGTCGCCGCCGTCCGCATAATTCAGATAGGTCACCTCTGAAAAATCATCGTTTGCATACAGCGTAACCAGCGTATTGATCGTCTCAAACTCCAGAATCGGATTCTGCGGTGTGCCGTCCTTGCTGAGCTGTTCCAGCCGTACCATTGACTGGGTTGCATCCGAATCCCTGATAAGGATACGGTCGCCTTTTTTGGAGATCATGAAGTTACATGCTTTTTCCTGCAAAACCGTAGTCGTCTGGAAATTCGTCCAGCAAATCGAGAACTCAATATAGTATCCCGGATGGTTCTTTGCATATACCGCGCCTGAATTGTCAGGGAGGATCGTATAAGCTGCAATGTCTGTGCCGAGAATTCGCAGGGGTTCATCGGGATCAGCAAGCGAACGGTATGCGATCGTTGCCCCTTCCGCATTCACGTCCCAGTTTCCTATGAGCACATCAAATCTGAGCTGGAGCGGATAGAAAATACCGCTTCCGTCAGGCAAAATGGTGATCCACTCACTCATCGCCTCGGAACTCATGTCAGCTGAATTATAGTTGAAATTCTCGTACAAGTCCTGATAATAGTCGTTATTCAGCTCCGATGACGGAGGAAGGACCCAGCCCTCCGCCAGACAGATCGGCGCATCCTGATTCACATCCCGATAGTAGAGCGCATTGTTTTTCAGATACACAAACGCGCCCTCTGTCCGTTCCAGCGGATGAATTTGTTCTTCTCCGTCCTCGGACAAAGCCGCGACATTTTCGGCAGAAATGTCCGCATCGGCCTGCTTGTCGGGCTTCGCAGACTGATCGTCTGTTTTTTTCGCATCTGCATCGTTTTTCTCAGTAGTGATCGGCACACCGTCAAATACATGGTCAGTGGCCTGTGTCTGCGCTGCGGACGTATCCCCGTCCGTTTTATTTTTGCCGCGAAGGAATCCGAACACCGCACCGCCGACCGCCAGTACCACCACCGCCGCACATATGGCAAGCATCAGCTTATTCGGTTTTTTCTCTGTCGGTTCGTGGTTTTGTATGTTTTCCAGATGCCGCTTCTGTTCCGTTGTTGCAGCTTGTCCGAAAAGCACTTCGGCATCCAGTATTTCTTCGTCCTGCAACTTGTCTTTATCTTGTTCCTGCATGAGTACGCTCCTTTTCATAGTCTGCTTTATTGGGTATACGAATAACTGCATCCAAAATGTGCATCGTTTGGAGAATTTTGTAGGATTCCACAAGCAGCAGCAGGATTTCTTCTGCCGTTTTTCCACATCAGACAAAATCTCACATGGGAGATAGTGTTACACCTTTTGTATAGCGGCTGCGGTATTCTTTCGGTGTCATTCCTGTCTGTGCTTTGAATACGCTGATAAAATGGCTGTGGGACGAAAAGCACAGGTAGTTTGCGATATCCAGCGAGGAATAGTCAGAATATCTCAGCAGATTCATCGCTTCCTGCACGCGCCGCTTCGCAGTGTATGCGCTGAGCGTCACGCCTGTTTCCTTGTGAAAAGTCCGCGAGAGGTGACTTTCGCTGACACCCAGCTCCGCAGACAGCACCGCAAGCGTCAGCTTGGAATGCAGGTTGTGGTAGATATAATCCATGCACTGCGACACAAGCTGCGAATAGAGATTGCGTTCGCTGTACTGCTGCATCCGTGCGGCAAAATCCAGCAAGGCGGCATGGTGAAGCGTATTGACCGCTTCTGCCGTAACACACGCATCTGCGCTGCGAATGTAGATACTCCGCAGGCTGTATGCCGTTTCCTCCTCCATCCCCTCTGCAATGCAGCAGCGCACCACCTCAGCAATCGAAATAACAAACTGATATTGTACACTGCGCAGCGCATCGGGAGACAGCTCCTCCTGCGGCAAATCGGCAGACATCTTCTCCAACCGCCTCACATCGCCGTTTTTAACGGATTCAAAATATGCAGGAACCCCCTGCTGTGTCAAAGATGCCCCTGTTTCCCGCTGCTGAAAAAGGCGGCTGGTCAATTCACGCTGCATCGTTTCATTCATGGAAAATCCCCTCCCTGCTTACAGTATACCACACCCGCGCGGAAAACGCAACAAGAATTTGATATTTTTCGCAAGAATTTGGTAGCATTCCTGTCAGCAAATTGCTATAATGGAAAATGCAGACGCTGTCTGCGGAAGAAATGTTCGTTCATTCGGACAAATCGCTTTACAGAAAGAAAGGTAAGAAGGTATGAAACAAGGTAAAATCTTTGGCGCACTCTGCGCCGCGGCAATGGTGTTCACCAGCGCGGTCAGCTCCTTCGCCAAAACCGCCCTCCCCACCGTTTCCGCTGCAAACGGTCCTGTCAGCTACTACGGCCAGCTGCAGACAAGCGGTAATCAGATCATCGGCGCAAACACCCAGAAACCTGCTCAGGTCAAGGGTATGAGCTTCTTCTGGAGCAACTGGGGCGGTCAGCATTGGAACAACGGTACCGTCAACCGTATGGTCGATGAGTTCAAGTGTGAGATCCTGCGCTGCTCCATCGGCGTAGACGAGGACGGCAACTTGTACAGCGGCGGTGACGTCAGTCTGCTGCGTTCCGTCGTCGATGCCTGCATCGCACAGGATGTCTATGTCATCGTGGACTGGCATTCGCACGGCGCACATAACAATCCCAATGCCGCAAAAAGTTTCTTCAGCGAAATCGCACGCGACTACGGTCAATATGATAATGTCATCTTCGAAGTATACAACGAACCGACACAGCTCGATTGGGGCACGGTAAAATCCTACGCGGAGGGTGTCATTTCCACCATTCGTCAGTATTCCGATAACCTCGTACTTGTCGGCACTCCGACATGGTCACAGGATGTCGATGCCGCATCTTACAATCAGATCAACGATCCCAATGTCGCCTATGTTCTCCACTTCTATGCAGGCACACACCGCGGCGACCTCCGCGGCAAGGGCGATACCGCGCTGAATCAGGGCGCACCGCTGTTCATCTCCGAATGGGGCACGGTCAATGCAGACGGCGATGGCGGCGTCGACTACGGCTCCACCGAGGAATGGCTCGCCTGGGCAGATTCCCACAATCTCTCGTGGTGCAACTGGGCGATCAGCAGCAAGGACGAGGGTTCCAGTATTTTCGGCGGTGACGGTTCTTCCCTCACCGAAGCAGGCAACTACCTGAAAAAGCTCCTGAATGCGCACGCTGACAATGCCGAATGGCGTCATGCACCGCAAACAACTACAACAACCACAACTACCACAACAACCACGACTACAACTACCACAAGCTGGACGACAACCACCACAACAACTACATGGACTGACTGGAATCAGCAGTCGCAAACCACTCCTTCCACAACGATCTCCGAATGGGTACAGCCGCCTGTACAGACGGACGACAACCCTGCAACTGAAACAACAGGCAAGACTATACAGCTCCAGCCGATCCAGAAAAATATCATTCAGGCCGAGGACTACTACGCACAGAGCGGCGTTGAACTGGAAGACTGCGTCAACGGCACGAAGAATGTCGGCTACATTGAAGCAGGCGACTGGCTCTCCTACCATATCAATGTACCGAAGACAACAGAGTATACGCTGGATGTCACCCACGCCTCTGAGTCGCTGATCGGCAACATGAACATCTTCCTCGACGGCGATCTGGTCGGCAGCTTCAGCACGCCCGTCACAGGCGGCTGGCAGGAGTGGAGCACCTGTACCGCTGCGAAGTTCTCCATCAGCACAGGCAATCACGTACTGTAATTCGTTGCATCTTCGAACGATTTCAACATTGACTACTTCACGCTGATTTCCGATCAGCCGGCAGAGATCTCTGCAACCCTCCGCGGCGATGTCGATTGCAGCGGTGCTGTGGACATCAGCGATGTCATTCTGCTGAGCCGTATGGTCACAGAGGACACGACCGCCAATGTTACCCTTCAGGGCAAGGCAAACGCCGAATGCGACGGCAACAGCGGTCTGAACGGTCAGGATGTTGTCATGATCCTCCGCTATATCGCTCAACTGATTTCTTCTTTCCCTGTGTGATAACAGCATACAAACCGCTGTCGGTTCTTCGGAATCGGCAGCGGTTTTTTCGCTTTGGCAGGGCAAATCTCTGAAAAAACAACTAAATTTCATAGAAAGGCTTGACAAGCATAAACTTCTTGTGCTATGATACAAATGTTACGGCAATATGAACAGATTTGGATAACCATGCGAACAAATTCTGGACGGTGTTATGCCCGTTTTTGAACGCTTTCCAAATCCGCATACTGCCAAAACGGGAAGAGAAAAATATACACAAGCATTCAGGAAAAGTTTGAGCATACGGGGGAAAGAAAGAGAGCGTTATGCTATGAAAAAATTTTCCAAACCTGCAGCCATCCTGTCCGCAGCGATCCTTGTGCATTGCGCAGCATTGCCTGCTGTCGCTGCAAACCCCACCATGCTTGGAGATGTTGACCTCGACAATGAGATCACCATTTCCGATGTCATCCTGCTGAGCCGCATTGTCGCAGAGGACACCACCGCCGCCGCATCCGATGTTGCGCGTGCAAACGGAGATGTCAACCTCAACGGAAAATGCGACGGCAGCGATGTTGTGACCATTCTTCGCGTGATCGCAAAACTCGAAACCATGCCTGACACTCCGATCTATCAGACGACAGAACCGCCTGTCGTGCCGGAGCGTGACCCTGCATATCTCCACCTCAACGGAAACAGCATTTCCTATGAAGGCGAGTATATTGAGGTCGCAGGCAACACCGCCACCATTACCGCATCGGGTACTTATTATCTCGACGGTAATCTCAACGGTGGTCAGATCATCGTCAATGTCCCTGACGAAAAGGTCGATTCTGCTACGGTCAAGCTGTTCTTAAACGGTGTCAGCATGACCAACAGCAGCGCACCTGTCATTATGGTCGAAAATGCGGAAAATACGTCCATCAATCTGGTCGAAGGAAAGGAAAACACCCTTTCCGATGGTACGGATTCCCCCACCGCAGATGCGGCTGACCACGCCGTCTTGCACGCAAAGGACGATATGACCATCAAAGGCGATGGTGTACTCAACATCAACGCAGGCACCCAGTACGGCATCCATTGCAGCAACGACCTGAAATTCAACGGCGGTACGGTCAACATTACCACACAGAACGATGATGCTGTCCGCGGCAAGACCTCCGTCACAGTCAAAGACGGCATTCTGAACATTGACTCCGAGGGCGACGGTATCAAATCCACGCAGGGCAATGTCGAGATTTCAGGCGGCAGCATTTCCATGAAAGCGGCAAAAGATGCGGTACAGGCAGAAACCGATATCGCCATTTCGGGCGGCAGGACCATCGTATTCGGTGACCGCGGTCTGACCGCCGCACAGTCTGTGGATATTACAGGCGGTACGGTGCTGGCGACTGCGACCGACAATGCCTGTGAAACTCTCACGAATTCTTCCAATGCAATGCAGCTTTCGTTCGTCAAGGAATGGAGCAAGAATAATCCCATCGCCCTGACGTCCGCTGACGGCACGATTCAATTCGAGGAAAACACCCGTAAGAAATACCGCTACGCTGTTGTTGCTGACGATGCACTTTCGGGCAGTGTCGGCGTCTACGCAGGCGGCATTGAAGTCAAACACGGCGGCGGTGCGGAATTCTCGTTTGGCAAGACCTACGAGAATGTCAACAACTCCGACCAGTCGAAACTCCTGTACAGCAATTTCTTCGACCAGTCCAGCGTCCACAAGGTTGAGGTCGAAATGCCCGATGCCACATGGAAAGATTTCCTCGCACACTCGCAGGACGAACAATACTACGCCTGCGATGTCACCATTGACGGCGAGAAATTTCCGAATGTCGGCATCCGTACCAAGGGACACAGCTCTAATATGTTTGTCTATCAGGCAGGCAAGGACAAGTACAGCTTCCGCATCAAGCTCGACAAATACGAAAAATTGCAGAACTATCACGGTCTGACCGAATTCTGCATGAACAATATGTACTCCGATCCGTCCTGTATGCGTGATATTCTCTGCTACAATGCGATGGACGAGTTAGATGCCTACGCACCGATCTGCGGCTATACGGATATGTACCTGAACGGTCAGCTTTACAGTTTCTATTTCCTCGCGGAACAGCCGGGTACAACGCTCGGTGAACGTCTTGCGACCGATGATGAATCGGTACTCTACAAGGCGGCAGATGTCGGCAGCAACTACGACTGCACATTTGCTTCCAACATGGATCTCAAAAACTTTGAGGTCAAGTTCGGCACAGACGACAACCTCACCCACATCTCCGAGGTCGTCACGGCGATCAATCAGGTCACACCGCAGAACTATAAATTCATTGAGGATGTCATTGATGTGCCAAGCTTCCTGAAAGGCTTTGCCGTCAACGCTGTCATGTGCAACTACGACAGCTACAACGGACAAATGGCACACAACTACTACTGTGAATACACCAACGGCAAACTGTACTATGTCGGCTGGGACTACAACCTCTCCCTCGGCAACTTCATGGACTATGGTGCAGCAGCCGATTCCGACATCAACACGGGTATGTATCAGGCGGATACCAACCGCCGCCCGATGCTGACCAAACTGCTGGCGGTTTCTGAGTATAAGACCATGTACAACGGCTATGTCAAGGATATTCTCAAATATTACAGCAATTTCGAGCAGACTGTCAACGGCTTTGCACAGCTCATCCGCAGCCATGTCAAGGCAGATCCGCGCTTCTTCTTCACCGCAGACCAGTTTGAATCCAACATCTCCAAGAGTGCCAACGGCTTGCAGACCAACGGCGGCAACAACGGCGGTATGTGGGGCGGTATGTGGGGCGGCTTCGGCGGCTTCGGTGGTTTTGGCGGATTCGGAGGCTTCGGCGGAGGCGGCGGACTGTTCTCCTACGGCGGCGACTCCGTTTCGATCGTAGACTTCATGCTCCGCAGAATTGAGGTCATCAACCAAAATCTCAGATAATTTCAAAAATCCCCCTGTGGCTTACAGGGGGATTTCTTTCTGCCAAAAACAGGAATTCATCGTATCAATTTACAATCTCATATTTTCAGTACGCATGAAATTTGTATCATCATCTTCGGCAACTTCGACAGAACTGCGCCCCCAAACAGCGGTGTTTCAACTTGTTTTTCGTACATTCCGATAAAATCCGTGAATATTCTTTCAGAAACGGTACAACTTTGACAAATCAAATTACAATTTGTATATTTCACGCCTAAAAATATTTTTAGAAAAAGGCTTGACATTTTTATATTTATGCTGTATAATAGGATTACAGAATGTAATTTTAAGTCCGATTCATACGTGCTGTACATTTTTTGATGTTTCCGATCCGTGCTAAATCGAAAATGTCTTTCGAGAATGTCTGCATACGGACCTATCATTCCCTACCATTCCTATCCCTCTCAATATGTGAAAAAGCGGCATTCCGAGTTTCCCGATCGGACTGCCGTTTTTTCATTCTCCCGCATGAACTGATACACATAAAAAATTCGGATGCTTCACGATCGAAGTATCCGAATTTTTTCGTTTCAGAAACCACCCCACGGATTCTGATTGCCGCCCGTAGAGGATGATGCGCTTGCCTGTGTGCCGCCGCTGATCGTGCCGCTCAGATAAATGGGCTGGGTATCGTCAAGGGTCTCGATCGGTGTGCCGCTGATTGTGCCGCCTGTGTAGAATACCGCATTCGGTGTGTCCGAACAGCCTGCCGTCAGCGAGGTCACAGCCTTATCCGCGATGAACGACACGATCACATTGCCGTTTGTTTCTGCAAGGGTGATGCGCGTGTTTGCCGATGCCGAACAGGATGCTTTGACGTTCGATGCAAGCTCTGCACCGCCCATACCGCCCATGCCGCCGCCTGAGCCCTTGTCTATAATATACACGCCGCCCGAATAGGTCTTTGTGCCGTCACAGTCGAACGGTTCGTTGCCGTTGGAGATAAAATATCCGCCCGTGATGGAAATGCCGCCGTTGGAATCGAAACCGTCATGGTCGCCGTCCGCACAGTTGACAATGCCCAGACCGCCTGCAAGATTCATGACATTGTTTCCGCCGCTTCCGCCGAAGCCGCCCCAGCCGCCTTGATTCCAGCCGCCGGGATTCTGATTGCCCGAACCATCTGCGCCGCCTGCGGCATTGTAGCCATCGTCCTTTGCGTTGACAATGACCGTGCCTGCGTACTGGTAGATATTCTGTCCCTCAACGCCCTCGTAGCAGGTGGAAACGGCAACAGCAAAATCGCTGACAGTACCGCCCTGTTTGCCAAGCGTGAGATCTTTGTCGCTGTGGAGTGCATCGTCTGCGGATGCGAGTGTCAGTTTGCCGCCTGTGATCGTCAATCCGCCTGCACAATGCACACAGTCATCCGAGGAATCAATATCGAGCTGTCCGCCGCTGATAACGATCTCGCCGCCGCTGACATAATTGCCTGCGTCATCAGTGATGCCTGACGCTTTCAGACCTTTTGCGCTCTGTTCGGTTTTGTTGGAATTGCCGTCCATGCCAAAGCCGCCCCAGCCGCCGCCTTGATTGCCGCCTGTTGCCGTGCCTGTGAATGCAGAGCCAAGATAAGTGTAAATCTTGATATTGCCGCCGTTCACTTCGAGTGTCTGCTGTGCGGCAATGCCGTCACCATGCGAAGTGACATCGACCGTGCCGTTTGTCAGGCGGATGAGTCCCTCGTCCTCGCCGTTACCCGTAGAACGGATACCGTCGCCGTTTTCGGCTTTGACTGTCACCAGAAGCGCGGAATCGTCCTCGGAATCGGGATCGCCGATGCGCACGCTGTCCTTGCCGCGGATGCCGTCATCGACTGCATTGACCGACACATCGCCGTTCCAGATCTTCAAATCGTTTTTGCAGACAATACCGTCTGCCGCTTTGCCGTTGACGACCAGCTTGCCCTTGCCCTTGATTTTCATGTCGTCACAGGAATAGATCGCACCCGTATCGCCGTCTGCGTTGGTATATTCTGTGCCGTCCGTGATCGTGTTGACGGTGTCCTTTTTAACGGTCAGCACGAATTCATCACCGATGGATGCAACGTAAACAGGCGAATCTGCGGCGTTTGCAAGTGTCAGACCGCGCAGATTGCAGGTCACTTGTCCGTCTGCATAGGTTTCCTTGCTGACGTCGATATTCAGCTGACCGTTATTGCATTCGCCGTCCACATCGACCTCGCAGGGCTTGGTGATCGTAACATAGGTGCCTTTTTTGACGGTGACATTGTCGGCGTTCTCTGCTGTGACGATCTCGCCGTTTGCATTCAAAAGCGTGACTGCGGATGCACCGTATTGAATCGCCGTCACCACATTGCCGCCCGATGCGGATGGTGTATTTCCGCGCAGAATCTGACGTTTCAGCAGCGTCAGATCGACAACATTCAGCTTTCCGTCTGAATTCAGATCGGCGGCTGCGGCATCACCAACAGTTTTGGTTTCGCCTGTGAGATACTTGCAGAGCGAAACGGCATCCGCGACTGATACCTTACCGTCTGCATTGACATCCCCGACTGCGGCAGCAAACACCTGCGCCGAAAATGCAAGGGACATGGCTGCCGTAAGGATGACAGCGACACCTTTGTGTTTGTTCTTCATATGTACTCTTTCCCCTCTTTTAATATTAGAACGCACAGCGAATACTGCGCCATTCTGCACCATATGTATGGAACGATGAGAGAATCCTCCCATCATCGTTTCGGCGGAAATGATACCAAAAACGTATTGATATGGTCTTTGCTTTCCGCACGAATCTTCCCGTTATGCTTTCGGACAACAGAATCTGCAATCGACAGTCCAAGCCCGTAGCTTCCGCCGTCATTCCGTGCTTTATCGACACGATAGAACCGCTTGAAAATATTTTTGCAGTCCGCCTTTGAAAGTTCTGCGCCCTTGCTTGCAACAGACAGTTCACAACAGTCTGCGGCTTTTGTCAGCGTGACGTTGACTGTACTGTTTTCGTCCGCATATTTCAGCGCATTGTCAAGCAGAATATCCACCATTTGTTTGAGCTGCACCGCATCGCCATGTACCGAAATATCGTCACTGACAGCCGTTTGCAGTTCCAAATTCTGCTCAAAAAACAGCGGTTCAAACGGGAGAATGCAATCCAATACCAGTTTACTGAAATCAACGGATGTAAATTCATTTTGAGCGATACCGCCGTCCATTCTCGCAAGGTTCAGCAGATTCTCCACCAGTCCGCGCATCCGTTTGGACATCGAGAGGATGTTCTGATTACAGCCTTGCCTCTGCGTTTCTGAGTACACATCATCGCAGAGCATTTCCGCATTGGTCATGATGACAGTCAGCGGCGTTTTCAATTCATGTGAGGCATCCGCGATAAACTGCTTCTGCTCGTTCCATGCGGTTTCGACAGGTTTTGTCATCCATTCGGCAAGCAGAATGCTGATCAAAAAAAGCATTGCATACGCTATGATGCCAATGAGCAATGCATTTTTTGCCAGTGATTTGAGCATTGCCTTTTCAGCTGATATATCCGCGAACACGACATGATAGGATTTCGGCGATTGGGATTTATAAAACCTGAGGTCATATTGTTTAATGATGCCCACCTGATCTTCATCCGACTCTGCATACTCCATCAGGCTTTGCAGAAATGCTTCGTCGGACAGATCGTAAAAGTCATCGCCGAATGCAGAGAGTTCATGTTCCCTGCCAACGGCGATCGTGAAGATCGGCAGTACCATTTTATTGTCTTTTTTCTTGGGCGGTACGTTCGGCGGACGTTTTCCGCCCTCTTTGGTCAGGCTTTGCATCATCTGAATGCTTTCGCGTTCCATATTCTGCTGTGTCAGCCGCATGATGCAGACAAACCCTGCGCCCAGCAAAATCGTGACAATCGTCATCATCACAATGATAAATTTGATTTTCAGTTTTTTCAGCATGATGATCCGTTCTCCAAATGATACCCCAGTCTGCGGACGGCAACGATCTGGATGTCAGAATCGATGCTCAGGAGTTTTTTGCGCAGAAATCCGATATAGACCTCCACATGGTTTTCCACGGCATTGGAGTCATACCCCCAGACCTTGACCAGCAGACTTTCCTTCGAAATATGGTTCTTTCCCGTGACCATCAGCATCCGCATGAGTTCAAATTCCCTGGACGAAAGGCGGATGCTTTTTTCGCCGCACACAAGCGATGCCGATTCCAGATCAAGTGTCGTGTTTCCGAACACGATCTCATTTGTCTGTGTACCCTGACGGCGCAGGAGTGCGTGGACACAGGCAAGCAGTTCTCTGGAATCGAACGGTTTGGTGAGATAGTAGTCCGCGCCAGCATTCAGTCCGCTGACTTTATCTTCCACATCCGATTTTGCCGTCAGCATTAAAATCGGTACGCCGCAATGCTTTTGTCGGACACTTTTTGCAACTGCATACCCGTCCTTTTCAGGCATCATCACATCCAGTATCACAAGGTCATATACATTCGTCAGAATATACGCTTCTCCGTCAGTACCGTTGTAAACGGCATCCACCTCGTAGCCTTTGGAGGACAGCATCAGTTTCAGCGAATCCGCAAGGATCTTTTCATCTTCCACGATCAGGATCTTCATTCCAATTCTCACCCCTTATAATACTATAATACACAATTTCGCTGAATTCAAGCTGAAAACGAAGATTTCATTGATTCTTCTTCTATTTCATCACCTGCCTGTCACATTGCCGTCGGCTCTTTCAGCGTCAATTCAGCGCGGACAGATATAATAAAAGCAATGAAAAGAGGTGATTCTATGGATTTCAGACACGAGGTAAAACATGAGATTAACCGCTCTGACATGATCACAATTCGCCAGCGATTACGCGCTGTTGCTTACCCCGATGCCCATGCGGTGAACGGCGTATACCGTATCCGCAGTCTGTATTTTGACAATCTGAATGACAAAGCTCTGCGCGAGAATCTCAATGGACTCAGCAGACGCGAAAAATTCCGTATCCGCTATTATAATGGTGATACTTCTGTCATTCATCTGGAAAAGAAAAGCAAGGTCGGCGGCCTTGGCAGGAAAGAAAGTGCATCGCTGACCATAAAACAGGCACAGCAAATCGCAGACGGCGACCTCACATGGATGCTGCATTCCGATGCGCCGCTTGTCAGGGAACTGTATTCCAAAATGACAACACAGGGCTTGCAGCCGAAAACCATTGTTGACTACACAAGAGAACCGTTTGTCTTTCCAGCGGGAAATGTGCGTGTGACACTCGACTACGATATTCGCAGCGGAATGCGCTGTACTGATTTTCTGGATGCGGACTGCGTGACTGTTCCTGTCACGGACACCATTATACTGGAAGTCAAGTGGGATTCCTTTCTCCCTGACATTATCCGCGATGCAGTATCCCTCGAAAGCAGACGGGAGGGCGCATTTTCAAAGTATGCAAACTGCCGCATATACGGCTGAATATTTTTAAGGAGATTCGTAAAAAATGAGCTTCAACGATATTTTCAAATCCAATTTTCTGGAAAATGTAACAAGCGTCAGCATTCTTGACATGGCGATTGCCATTGTGCTGGCATTCGGACTGGGAATGTTTATTTTCCTCGTCTATAAAAAGACCTATTCGGGCGTGATGTATTCTTCCAGTTTCGGCACAACGCTCGTCGCACTCACCATGATCACGACCGTCGTCATTCTCGCGGTGACCAGCAATGTCGTGCTTTCCCTCGGTATGGTCGGTGCATTGTCCATTGTCCGTTTCCGTACTGCCATCAAAGAACCGCTGGATATTGCATTTCTGTTCTGGTCGATCGCGGTCGGCATTGTCCTTGCGGCAGGCATGATTCCACTGGCAGTTATCGGCAGCGTGGTCATCGGTGTGATTTTGCTTGTATTTGTGAACCGCAAGGCAAGCAAGAATCCGTACATTGTTGTACTGCAATGCGAAAACTACGAAACGGAAAAGAAAGCACTTGCTGAACTAACCAATCATACCGAACGCTGTGTGGTCAAGAGCAAAACCGCTCGCAAAGAACAGGTGGAACTCAATCTGGAAGTACGCCTGAAAGACGAAAACACCGATTTTGTCAATGCACTTGCGAATATGCAGGGCGTACAAAGCGCGGTGCTGGTCAGCTACAACGGCGATTATATGGGATGAGGTTGAGAATTCATGTCTGCAAGTAAAAACATCGAAAAAATCTGTGTTGTCATAACGGTTCTGACGATTCTGCTTGCATTTGTGTTCTGCAACGGTCAGGCGTTCGGCATTCAGATCTCGGCAAGTGCAATGGGCTACGAAAACCGCCTGTTCGACAGCACAAAAGTTCACAAGCTGAATATTGTCATGGACGACTGGGACAGCTTTCTTGAAAACTGCGAATCTGAGGAATATGCCAACTGCAATATCACGATCGACGGAGAACTTTTCAAAAATGTCGGCATTCGTGCAAAAGGCAACACTTCGCTGAGTTCTGTCAGAAACATGGACAGTCAGCGGTACAGCCTGAAAATCGAATTCGACCAGTACGACAGCACGAAAAGCTATCACGGGCTTGACAAGCTGTGCCTCAACAATATTATTCAGGACAACACCTATATGAAGGATTTTCTCGCCTATACCATGATGTACGATTTTGGCGTGGATGCGCCGCTTTGCAGCTATGCCTATATCACGGTCAATGGTGAGGACTGGGGACTGTTTCTGGCAGTCGAAGCAATCGAGGAATCCTTTTTACAGCGAAACTACGGCAGAAACTACGGTGATCTGTATAAGCCTGACTCCATGAGTTTCGGCGGCGGCGGTCCGGGCAACGGCAGGGACTTTGATATGTCGGAATTTATGAACGGGGATACGAATGAAGAATCCGACCAGTCAAGCAACAGAATGCCCGATGTTCCAAACGGACAGCCGCCGCAGATGGACGGCGGGATGCCCTCCGATTTTGACCCCTCCGAAATGTTCGGCGGAAAAGACGGCAGAGATGGCGGCGGTTTCGGCAGGGGCAGCGATGACGTGAAGCTGAACTACACCGATGACAGTTTTGACAGCTATTCCAATATTTTCAATAATGCCAAAACAACCGTCACGGATGCTGACAAAACGCGGCTGATCCAATCCTTAAAACAGCTTGGCAATTATGAAAACCTCGAAGAGATCGTCAATACGGACGAGGTACTGCGGTATTTTGTCGTACACAATTATCTCTGCAACGGTGACAGCTATACGGGACAGATGATCCACAACTATTACCTCTACGAAAAAGATGGTCAGATGTCCATGATCCCGTGGGACTATAATCTTGCGTTTGGTACATTTCAGGGCGGAAATGCGCAGTCTAGCGTGAACGCCGCGATCGACACACCCGTTTCAAACGGTATGGACGACCGTCCGATGGTCGCGTGGATCTTCTCGGATGCGCAGTACACGGACGAATACCACAGACTGTTTGCAGAGTTTCTGAATCAGGCAGATATGCAGACGCTCATCAGCAGCACCGCTGAACTGATCGGCGAATATGTACAGAAAGACCCGACAAAATTCTGCACCTACGAGGATTTTCAAAAGGGCGTAACAGCAATTTCCAAATTCTGCGAACTGCGTACAGAGAGCGTGCAGGGACAGTTAAACGGAACAATTCCTGCTACTTCTGACGGGCAGAAAGAGCAGTCTGACACGCTGATCGACGCATCTTCTCTGAACACTTCGGATATGGGAACGATGGACAAGGGCGGCGGAAAAGGCTTTGGCGGCAGAAACTTTGGCGGACGAACATCGGAGGATTCGAATACGAAAGTCACAGCAAAAACGATGAGCAATCTGCGTCCTGTCGAAAATAACGAGGTGCCCTATTTCAACGGTGAAATGCCCGAAGGATTTGGCAGACAAATGCCTCCTGACGGATTCGGCGGCGGTATGCCTGATGGGTTCAACGGACAGATGCCGCCCGACGGTTGGTATGGAGAAATGCCAGATGGATTCGGCGAACAAAAGCAGGACAACCAACAGCCGAGCTCTGATTCCGACACAGAAAACGGCGATGCCGCCCGTCCGTCTATGGAACACGCCCCGAATATGGACATGGAACGCAGCAGTTCCGTGAATATGGTGACATGGATCTTGCTTGGTGTTTCCGTTCTTTTCCTTGCATTCGGTCTGATTTTTGCTTTCAAGTTCAAGAGATGAATTTCTATCCTTTTTTGAAGCGTACAGTATTTTCTGTACGCTTGCTTTTTTAGAAGAACCCCAATGGCTTTTCCTATTCATGTACCAAAACATTTATGATAGTTCCCATGTCAGCATACAAAAAGAGCGGAGAACTGTGTCTCCGCCCTTGTCATGCTAGCATTATTGCTAAAATGGAATTTCAAAGGGACAATGTCCATTTGGCAGGGGTTTGGGGACAGCGTCCCCAAGAAAAGCCATCGTGCCGTTCGGTTTTCAGGGGAAACCCCTCGTTGGGGTTTCCCCTCTTTGATTGCTCCGCAATCAAATTCACCCTTTCCTGCGTCTTGGAAGGAGAGGGGATTCCGCCGACTGCGGTCGGCGGCAAGGGGCTCTGCCCCTTTGAACCCCGCGATTTTTTGAAAAAAATCGAGTAAAACTTTCGTGATAGCTCCCATGTCAGCATACAAAAAGGGCGAAGAACTGTGTCTCCGCCCTTACTATGCTATCATTCGTGCTAAAATGGGAGCCCAAATTTCAATCCATCGGAGATATCCGCTCACATCTTCCCGATTTCAGAAATCAGGAATTCGCGGAGAACCTGCGGATTGCAGTTGCCTTTGAGCTGCTTCATGCACTTACCGAGAATTGCAGCAAGTGCCTTTTCTTTGCCTGCCTTGAAATCGGCGACTGCCTTTTCCTCGCCTGCCAGCACTTCCTTTGCAACCTTTTCCATCAGTCCCGTATCGTTCGAAACGACCAGATCATTTGCCTTTGCATACTCCGCAGGGTTCAGGTCTGTATCGTCAAACATTGCAGTCAGGATCTTCTTGCCGTTTGCTCTGCTGACCTTGCCCTCAGCGACCAGCTTGATCAGTTCGCCCAGCGATTTACCATTGATGTTCAGGCTGTCTGGCGTCATTTTCTTCGTGCCCAGAACACTCATGACCTCAGAGAGCAGCCAGTTTGCCGCATCCTTGGCATTGCCGCAGACTGCATAGGCATCCTCAAAGCACTCGCAGACCGCAATGCTCTTTGTGAGCTGTGTTGCATCGTACTCGCTGAGTCCCAGCGTTTCAATGTATCTTGCACGCTTGACCTCAGGGAATTCGGGCAGAGAAGCCTTGATGGAATCGTACCATGCGTCATCAATGACAACAGGCATGACGTTCGGATCGGGGAAATAGCGGTAATCGCCTGCGGTTTCCTTGTTGCGCATCGCATAGCTCTTGCCTTTGAGGTCATCCCAGCGGCGTGTTTCCTGTACCAGTACCTCGGTACCGTTTTCGATCGCGTCAATGTGTCTTGCGACCTCGTAGCTGATCGCACGCTTGATCGCGTCGATCGAGTTCATGTTCTTCATTTCGGTGCGGACGCCCAGCTTGTCGCTGCCCTCAGGACGGACAGACAGGTTGACGTCGCAGCGCATCGTGCCGTGTTCCATTGCGCACTCCGCGACCTTTGCATAGCGAAGCAGGCTCTTTAAGCGTTCCAGATATGCCTCAACTTCTTCCGCACTGGAAAGGTCAGGCTGGCTGACGATCTCAATCAGCGGTACGCTGGTACGGTTGAAGTCCACACAGCTTGTGTTTTCGCTGATGTCGTGGACAAGCTTACCTGCGTCTTCTTCCATATGAATCTGCTTGATGCGGACATTTTTCTTGCCCTTAGAGGTTTCGATCTCGACCAGACCGTTGACGGCAACAGGTGCAAACCACTGTGTCGTCTGATATGCACACGGCAGGTCAGGATAATAATAGCTCTTTTTATCGAATGTAGTCGTGCGGTTGATGGTGCAGTTGAGCATCATACCGGCTTTCATGCCAAAGTCTACCACGCGCTTGTTGGTAACAGGCAGCATACCCGGCATACCGCAGCAGGCAGGGCAAACGTGTTCATTCGGGCCGGCACCGTATTTTGCATGGCAGGCGCAGAAGATCTTCGACTGCGTTGCAAGCTCAACGTGTACTTCCAGACCAATGACGGTTTCGTATCTCATAACAATTCGCCCTCCTTATTCATACAGCTTTGCGGCTTCAAACAGCGCGTTCTCGGAAAATGCAGGTCCGATCAGCTGGACACCGCCTGCGGTCACGGTCGGCAGACCTGTAATTGACGCAGGTGCAGTAAAGACATTCTCCGAAAATGCGATATATTTGTCAGCAGCGACCATGTCCTCGGTGTATGCCGCTTTCGAGCAGGCAGGCAGGAGAACTGCATCGTACTGTCCAAACAGCTTCGCAAAGCATTCACAGATCAGGCGGCGTACACGCAGACCTTTATCATAGACCTTCATGTAGTTGTCAGTCGAAAGTGCATCCGAACCGTAGAGGATCACCGTTTTCAGCAGTTCGCCGAATGCCTCAGTACGGGTGTTGGTATACAGATCGTCAATGCAGGTGTAGTTTTCGGTACGGTAGCCGTACTTGACACCGTCATAACGGGAAACATTGTTGCAGAGCTCTGCGCTCATCAGAATGTTCCAAGCGACTCTTGCAGAGGAGAGCATCGGTTCGCTGACAACGGTCACTTCAATGCCCTTTGCAGCAAGTTTTGCTCTGACTGCATCGATCTTTGCCTTTGTTTCCGCATCGACATTCTCGCACATCTCGGAAATCATGGCAACTTTCTTGATGCTCTTTGCAGGCATTGCTTTTTTGAGCTTTGCACATTCCGTCTCGGAAAGGCTGGTGCCGTCCTTGTCATCGTGTCCGACAATGACATCCAGAACTTCGCGGCAGTCATCGGTATTCTTCGCGGTCACACAGACGGTTTCGCCAGAGCAGGCAACAGGAATCGTGCCATAACGGGAAACAGTACCATAAGTCGGCTTGACGCTGACCAGACCGCCCTGTGCAGCTGCACGGCGGATCGAACCGTTGACGTCCAGACCGATCGCTGCCATAGCCTCGCTCGACTTGACGATCTCTACCGATGCATTGGTCAGCTTGCCGTCTTTTGTCGGCGCACCATAGTACGAAGTTTCGCCCACCAGGTCGATCGCAAACTCGCCGACATCCGCTTTTCCGCAAATACCGTAGCCTGCGGCGGTCAGTCTGGTGACTGCTTCCGCTTCCAGCAGACTCATATAGCCGTCGAGCATTTTTGAACCTGCGGCTGTGGGCATATCTTTTGTGAGAATCATATCATCTGCCACAATGCGTTTTGCTGTGACAGTATCGCTTTTTGCAGTATACAGTTTCATTCTGTTTTCCTCCTCCCTTATTCCACGACACGCGGTACACACCAGTAACCCTGATTGGTTTCCGGCGCACCCTTCTGCAAATCGTCACGGGAGAACGGCTGTGCAGCCACATCTTCACGCACAACGGTCATGATCGGCATGACATGAACCATACGCTCAGTATTCTCGGTATTCATCGCATTCAGAATATTCAGCTCTTCCTCACGATTCGCAAAGAATCCGAGCACATCTGCCTTCTGGGCATCGGTCAGGCTGAGCTGATTGAGCAGTTCAAGCTTCCGCAAAGTTTCCTTATCCATAATCATTCTCCTTTTCGGTCGGGGGAAAACCGTTGCTTTTTATGGCTTCTCCTTGAAATTTTACAGAATCTAGTATAGCACAAATCCGCCCTCATGTCAAGAGGAAATTGCTGGAATTCACAAGAAAATCACAAAAGGCGGAGTGTTGTAACTCCGCCTTTCCGCTTTCTCTCACAGCAGACTTTTTTCCTCTGTCTTATGAGATTTGATGTATTTCGTCCATTTGATATAGCCGTAGGTCGTGTTGGTCAGGTAGCCGAATTTCAGCACCAACAGCACATATTGTCCTGACAGCACGTTGATTGCCGCTTCCAGTATCGCACAAAGATACCACGCCAGCCATTGTTCCCGATACCGCAGCAGAATAAAAACGCCGTTTGCAATACCGACTGCCGATGCGCACGCATCCAGATAGCAGACAACGACTTCCAGCAGTTCATTGCCGTGGAACAGGTCTGTTCCGATGTCCAGCGTGGTGAGGAAATACCCGACACCCAACGTCCAGACCGCAATGCCGATAATAATCATCACCTCTGCCCAGCCTGAAAGCTTGCGGACGCGCGTCAGCTCGTCCTCCTGCTGGTCGGGATGGCGATGCCAGTTGACAAAGCTCAGAATGTCGATCGGCAGCCAGAAGAACAGCGTTGTCGCCATCGTCGCAAAACGGTACGACAGCACAATACACATCGCAATTTCGGTGATTTCCACCAGCACAGACACAATGAAATTCCACTTGCTCTGCTTGGAGATCAACAGCTCACAGAGAATGTTTAAGAACGTATCCAACAGGTACAGCACCATGATCCATGCGCCGTTGACACCGTTGACGTCCTCCTCAGGGAACAGAAACGCAAACACAAATGCGAGAATTAAAATCCCGAAAAACCAGACCTTCTCGTAGGTCGTAAAGTATTTCCATATATTTTTCAGGCGTTCGGATAGGGTCGTTTTTGCCATACAGATGCTCCTTTTCTTCGATGGCGGTTGAAATTCGGATCGCGTAGTTGTCCGCTGCCTGTCGCTGATTTACAGAGTTCTTGAAAGTCACGAAATGTATTATAACATAATCCGAGCTTGCTGTCAAATGTTTTTTCTAAAAACAAATAGGGAACCCCATGTATGGGATTCCCTCTTGCATCATTCCGTTTGTTCACGCAGTTCGCCGCTGTAATTCTCTCCGACCACACGGTCGTAGGTCAGCAGGTCAAGCGTTTCGTTTCTGTCCGCTTCGTCCATGAATATCGACGTATATACAGGATTTTTTTCTTTCTGCGCGAGTACGGTCTCATAGAACGCGCTCAGCGGCAGTCCTGCTGCCTTGCAAACGGTCGGTGTCATGTAGAATACCGAACACAGTTCTGTCGGCAAAAGCGATGTATCCAGCGCGGTATTGCTCCAGATCAGCGCAGGCTGTTCGTAGAGAACCTCGCAGTTCTCGCTGTCAATGCCCATCGCATCGTAGATATTGCCTTCTGCACGCATCGACGGGAAATGGTCACCAACGAACATCAATACAGTCGGTTCATCCAGAGCCTCCAGGCTGTCCAGCAGTTCACAAAGTCCCTCGCCCGTTGTCCGTACCCCTTCCAGATACACTTCCAGTTCCGATGCGTTTTCGATCCAGTCATAGGGCTGGTGGTTCTGCATGGTCGTGGTGTGCACATAAAGCGGTTCGTCCGTTTCGCTGACAAGCTGCAAGATCTGGTCAAATACGGTCTTGTCGGAAATATAGCCGTTGGGATATTCCTCGACAGGAACCGTCAGATCCTCGTCAAACAGCATTTTGTCAAAGCCGTAGGTGGCATAGATCTCATCTCTGCCGTAGAATGTACCCGTAAACGGATGCACATATGCGGTCTGATAACCGATGCCCGACAGATGCGACACCATCGACGACGGCAGTTCAGGTACAATTTCACGCTGCGGTGTGATCGTGTCCATCAATGAGCGCACGGGCAGTCCGTACATCAGTTCAAACTCGGTGCGGACAGTATAGGACGCAAAGGTCGGTACTGCCAGTTCTGCAACATAGCCGCGCTTGCAGGCAGCATCAAACGCATCGTATGCATCGGTGTCCAGAGATAATTCGGGCAGCCGTCTGAAATCCGCAAAGGACTCCGACATGATCACAATGATATTCGGACGTTTCGCACAGGTTTCCGCACTTGCTTTTTCGGTGATCGCCGCATTGACAAGTTCGGACGAATAGTTTTCAGGTTCAAACAGGATATTGCTCAGTTTTTCGGAGGTCGTTTCTGCGATAAATGCCAGCATACTGTTGCGCTCGAATTTCTCGTTGGTCGAAAAAGCATTGCTGGATTCAGTCGTATCTACGTCAAATGCGCCGTATACGCGCTCCGATACCGCAGGGATGCAGATGACGGAAACATAGACTGCGGTGCATCCGATGGCAGGCATCAGACGCTTGCGCCATGAAGCGGAAAATGCAGGGTTCTGATAGTAGATCACAAGCAGCAGCACCAGAAGCATCGACACATACAGCACCAGCGGCGGTGTGATCTTGATGTACGCAAAGCTTGTCAGGTTCTTCACATTCGGTACCAGCGAAAAATCTGCAAGTTTGAAGTGGTTGCCGTTTGTACTGTATTTGAACAGTTCCACAATGCTGATCACCATATATCCGATGCCCTGTATCCACACGGCGATCCATGTATGATTCGTAAACAGCAGCAATGCCGCAAACATCAGGTAGGACATCAGAAAGTCAAAGAGAATGACCGACGGACGCGCCACACAGAATTCTGCAAATTCTCCAAGCTTTACAAACTGATTGAGTTCCGCCAGACAGACGATAAACAGCGGAAACAGAATGGTCAGGAACGCATTGAGTATTTTATAGTGCTCCTGATTGCGTCTGCGTTTTGCCTGTAAGCTGTCATAGCCTGCTTTCAGCCGCACAATCCACTGCGGCAGCGGCTTTTTGATGATGTCTTTCGTTTTGATTATAGATTCTACCATTTTTTATTATGCCTCGATTCTGATTCAAACAAACACAGCCGTCACTCCGCACGGACGTACCATTTCGGCTGCGGTTCTTATTATAGCGCGTTTTTCCGAAAAAAACAAGACCAAAAGTGCTTAAGAAATTATGAAGAATCCTGCCGAAAATTGGCAGAAACAGAAGTTATTCATACAGCTTCCGCATCTTCGCGCAGACAAAGCGGCAGACGTACAACTTCGATTTCTCCGCAGGTATATACGATTTCCCCGACAGCATCGCCTTTTTTCAGCGGTGCGGTCAAAAACGGCGGCAGAAGGACCTGCATCTCCGTTTTGGCACAAGCCCCGTTCCATGCCGTCAGCGTCAGCGGCGTTTTGACATATACCCCGACAGACTCCGCCGCCGCACCCTCCACAGGGATCGTCAGGTCTTGCGGCACTTCCGCCTGTACATCCGCGGCGTTTGCAAAACCGTAATCATAAAGTGCCTCGTGATCTGCCCAGTCATTGCGGTCAAACAGCGTCACGCAGATCAGCCGCCTGCCCTCCCGTTCGCAGGCACTCACCAGACACCGTCCTGCCGCATCGGTAAACCCTGTTTTGACACCAATGATCGTGGAGTCCATCGTCAGCAGCTTGTTGGTATTTTTGAGTGTCCGCGCATAAGGCGGATTCCCATAGCTGAGCGTCATGGACGGCTGGCTGCAAATCTCTGCAAATTCCGGGTTTTGCAGAGCTTCTCTTGCAAGCAGAGCCATATCATAGGCAGAAGCACCGTGTCCCTCCGCATCCAGTCCCGACGGCGATGCAAAGCAGGTTCTGGTCATGCCGATCTCCGCCGCCCTTGCGTTCATTTTCTCCAAAAAGGCAGGCACAGAACCGCTGACTGCCACCGCCGCCGCATTCGCCGCATCATTTCCCGAAGGCAGCAGCATCCCGATGCAGAGTCCGCGCTTTGTGACAATATCCCCCTCCTGCAAGCCCATCGACGACCCTTCCACATGGATCGCATCGCTGTCCACCACAAACGGTGTGTCCAGATCACCTGATTCCAGCGTCAGCAGTACCGTCATGATCTTGGTTGTGCTTGCCATCGGCCGCTTCTCATCCGCATTCTTTGCATACAGAAGATAACCCGTTTGTGCATCCATCAATACGCACGCTTTTGCGCTGATTTCAGGTGCCGCCTCTGTCGAGATCGCAGGCATCAGACAAACCGCCGTCACCAGCGACAAAAGCATTGCCGTCAGACGCAGAAATCTCTGCTTCATTCGCATTCCCCCTCTGCATTTCTTGTCCCAGCATATGCGCCGCCGCAGAAAAAAATGCCCCATATCTGTAAACACAGCATGGGGCAGGAAACTCAAATGAAAAAATGGAGGAAATTTTCTGTCCGTCCCATTACCAAAAAACGGACAGCACCAAAGGGGTGGTATCAAAAGATCGGTTTTCGCAAATTTAATTGGCGGTATCCGTCGTTGCAGGAGCCGCAGGGGCAGGCTTACTGTCATTTGTCATACCGTCAATGTCGAGCAGGAGCGAAGAAGAATCGCTGCCGCTGACTTTCGGGAGTACACCGTCCCACTTTTCGAGCATCTTGTCCTGCAGGACAAGACCTGTCAGAGAATCGTTCACAAGCTTGTTGGCATCTGCCTGCGCCTGCGCCTTTGCGGTGATGGCATTGGCTTCTGCTTTTGCGGCAATGACCTTTTGTTCTGCCTGCGCATTCGCAATGACGATTGCCTCTTTCTGCTCGGTCTCGGTTTTGAGGAGATTCTGCTCCGCGACCTGCTTCTGCTCGATCGCAGCATTGAATTCCGCGGAGAAATCGAAGTTGACAATGTTGAATTTCTCAATCAGGAAACCGTATTCGGAAACCTTATTGCTGAGAATGGTTTTGATCTGTTCGCCGACCTGCGCACGTTCTGTAATCAGCTGTTCTGCGGTATACTGCGCGGTGACGGATTTTACGCTTTCCTGTACGGCAGGCGTCAGGACGACCGCCTCGTAATCGCTGCCGATGTTCTGATAGATTTTTGCGGATTCCGCCGACTGGATACGGTAGTTGACCGCAATGCGGCTGCTGACCGTCTGCAAGTCTTTCGAAACAGCAGGCGCATCGACCTCGTAGACCTGAATCTGGTTGCTGACATTTTCCACAGACTGCACAAACGGCACTTTCAGGTGAAAACCCTCGCTGAGCGTATTGGCACTCACCTTACCGAGTGTTACAACAACACCCGTATGACCTGCGGGAACTGTGGTCGAAGAACAGAGCAGAACGAGTGCCGTCAAACCGCCGAGCACTGCGCCGCCTACGAATCTTCCTGCTTTTGCTTTACTCATAATAAATTGACATCCTTTCGAGTTGCCATAATGTTGATTGTTTTTGTTTGGCTTTCCGCCGATGTTTGTATGATACCAGATTTCCGAAAAAAACGCAAAGCGCATGGCAGCCAAGCAGAACATGAATTTCGAAATTTCAGATGGTTTTCTCCCGTTTTCTCACGCATACTATATTTTTCACAGGTTTGTGTTTACAGCATTTTTCGCACACCCCGACTGTCAAAAATGCCGTTCTGACTGCAAAAAAATTTCGAAAAAAATTTATTTTTTGCTTATTCCCATTTTTGAAAACGGCATTTTTTCAGAATTTACACAGAATTTGCAGAGCAGCCCGCCGTTTCGGCTGTGCAGACACTATAAAACATATCCAAAAATAGGGAAACGTCTTTGGTCAAAAAAAGGCTGGACATTCTGTCAAAAATGTGGTATACTATACGTAACTATTGAATTCCGTAAGAAGTGGAGTTGACACCATGTATCAATACAACTATGCGTTCGAATTCGCACGGAAAATCCGAAGCGGCTGGAACCTCGGCAACACCTTTGACTGCATCGTCAAGCCCGAACACCTGCCGCCCGATCCGACACCCGAAGACTATGAAACCGCATGGGGCAATCCGCCTGCAAACCGCGCCCACCTCGAAGCCGTTCGTGACGCAGGCTTTGACGCTGTCCGCATCCCTGTCAGCTGGGGACAGCACCTCGGCGATGCCCCCGACTACCATATTGACAATGCATGGATGAACCGCGTGGATAAGCTGGTACGTGAGGCATTCTCGCTCGGTTTCCGCATCATTCTGAATGTCCACCACGATGCAGGTCCGCTCGGCAGGATCAGCCTTCTGCCCGAACGGCTCGATGAATCCGAAGAGATCCTCTGCAAGATCTGGGCACAGATCGCCGCACAGTTTGCAGACCTCGGCGAATCGCTGGTCTTTGAGGTACTGAACGAACCGCACGTTGAAAACAACTGGATCGGCACACCTGAACTCTACCAAGCTGTCAACCGTCTGAATCTCGCTGCTGTCCGCACGATCCGTGCCGCAGGCGGCTGCAACGATATCCGCTACCTGATGATCCCGACCTATGCGGCAAGCCCGAAAGTGACAGCACTCGAAGCTCTCGAACTCCCCGACGATGACCGCATTATGGTTTCCATTCACGCCTATGCGCCGACCGATTTCTGCTTCCCGTCCAGAGAAGTCCACTGGGCAGAGCCGAAAGCCACATGGGGCAGCAAAGAGGACATTGACGCGCTGCTGGGCATTTTCCGACAGCTCGAAAAGCACTTCACCTCAAAAGGCATCCCTGTCATTCTCGGCGAGGCGGCAGCCGTCGGCAAGGCGGACAGCCGCAGCAGACTGCTCTGGGCAGCGGTGTATGCAAAAGAAGCCGCAGCAAGAAGTATGCCGTGCTTCTGGTGGGATGAAGGGCATATCGGCATCGACGGTATGGGCATTTTCGACCGCAGAACGCTGACATTCCCTGAGCCGGAACTTGTTTCGATCCTCACAGGCAAATCTCTCGACTAATCAAAAAAACAAAAGCCGATACCCATGTGCTGGTATCGGCTTTTGTTATAAAGAAGGATATGAAAAGGGTTGGCAAATATTATTGTGCCGCGGTCGTTTCCGCCGCAGGCTCTGCGAAATAGTCCTCAGGCAGCCCGAATGTTTCGATCAGGAATCTCTCCATTTTGGCACATCTGCGTCTTGCGAACATTCTGACCTGAGCAACACGCGCCGTGTAGTCACCATAGGTTGACCAGAGAGAATGATCCTGCTTGCGAAGTTCATCCAGCACCTCGTAGTAGACTCTCATTTCTTTCATGCGGCTGCGATCCATTGCATCCAGCGTGTTCACCATGTTCTGCTCGGACAGCGCACCGTCCATCAGCCGCTCCATTTCATCCACGAAATATTGGCGGCAGTCTTCGCGCTCCATCAGCTTTGCGAACATCGGAGAATAGCGTTCGTTTTCCTCGTCCAGAACAACTTCCATCGGATTGAACGTCATCTTTGTCGCGTCTTCCTCATAAATGCCCATGCAGTAATCCGTATCATGGATCAGGAACCGCCATCTGCCATCGGTCTGCGGCGTCGTGCATTCCTCGTCCCCTGCCGCAAAATAACGGTAACACTTAAAATTGTTCTGCGGCCAGTCGGCATTGCAGATATAGAAATTGAACGCAAAGTTTTGCAGATAATTCTCCACGTCCATAAACGCCGTGACCTGCGCGTAATTTTCGTCATTGGTCAGGTCAAGCGATGACAGCATCTGATATTTGTCGTTGAACGATTCGGCGACCATTGCTTCGTCCGCATCGGTTTCGCTCACTTTTTTCTCCCGGTCGCTTCCCTCTAAAATGACATATTTTCCAGCCTTGCCGCCATATTTTGCTTTCAGGAGGTCGTCGCAGTAGGTTTCGTGTATCCACATCACAGCGTAATATTCGCCGTTCAGATACACGAGCGCTGGCACAACCGCCTCGCAGTCCGTATAGCCTGCCTGTGCGGCAAGTGTCTGGTTCAGTTCATCGCGGATATAGGCAAACTGGAAATCGTTGCCGCTCGACCGCAATACAAGCTTATCATATTTGGTGATCGGTTCGCCGTCCGCACCGACCGTCCCGAAGTTTTCAAACCGGAATTTTCCGTGTTCTTCGTCATAGCTGCGGCGTGCATACAGTTTCAGCGATTTGATCGCATATTGTCTGGAATACGCACCGAAAATGCGTACACCTGCACCCTGCGACATCAGAAGATCACCGCTCTGACCGAACATTTCAACATATACCGCCCGTTCGCTTTCCTTACCGCGCTGCTCGTAATTCTCTCCGCAGAGAATGCCATTCGGCGATTCGGTCAGGTCCGCAGGATCGCCCGACAGAGATACGACCAATGTCTGATAGCGTTTTTCGAGTTCTTTTCCGCAGATAAATGTCTGCGTTGCGGTCTTGGATTCTGTCCCGTCCGCAAATACCGCCTTTGCTTTCAGCACAAGCACAGTCGGGAAATTTCCCTCCGCCGCAGTCAGCGTGAGCGGTTCTGCATAACATTCGGACGCGGTATTCGGTTCACTGCCATCCGTTGTATAATAGATGTGTGCCCCGTCTGGCGCAGTCATACCGAGCACCGTATCCGCAGAAAAGAAACGTGTCTGGGATGTTGTTACACCGTCCGCTGCAAACGCTGCGGCAATGACACAGCCCTCAGGCAGTACCGTATCGGCTTGCGCTGCCGTGATCGTTTCAGCGGGATCCTCCTGTGAGCGTTTCTGCTGACAGGCGGTCATAAGCGGCAGCATACACACACAGGCTGTCAGCATCGCCAGAATTTTCCGAATCTTCATAAATTTCCTCATCGTGCATATGGATTTCTATGTTGCACGTTCGTTTGATTTCTGGTATACTGTAATCATATCATACCGCAATTCGTTTTGCAATTCCAAATAAAGCAACTTCTGGTCAGATATTGCGATTTTCAAATTTTTTTTGCCCGACTGTCCAAAATCGCTTTCCTGCATCCGTAGTATCAGGTGTAAGGACCTTATGAAGCCGCGGCATTCCAAACAGAAAGGAGGAATGACTGATGGACGAGCAGGCACTCGCCGAAAAAATCCGCCGAAAAGACCGCTCTGCCATGCAGAACGTACTGTCTGAATACGGCAGCACTATCAAATCCGTTGTATACCATTATCTCGGCTCACTCAAACAGTACCGCGAAGAATGTATTGACGATGTTCTCTGGAAGATCTGGCAGAACATCGGACAGTTCGATGCACAGCGCAGCACCATGAAAAACTGGATCGCAGGCATCTGCCGTCATCAGGCGGTGGACTACCGCCGCAAGTACCTCCGCGAAATGCAGCAAACCTATCTGGATGACATTGCCGAACAGAGATCTGATGCGTCCGCCGAGGAAAAGATCTCCGCATTTTCTGCGGAAACCGAAGAAATTCTCTCTGTCCTCTCCGAAAAAGACCGCCGTCTGCTGATCTCCCTTTACGCAGACGGCGAGGAGATGGATAAACTCGCAAAAGAGATGGAAATGAGCCGTTCAGGGGTATATAAACGTGCCGAACGGGCAAAGAACAAACTGCGGACGCTTTACCCTGAAATGGTAGAAGATTCGAAAAAATCCCCGCAAATACCTTGATAGAAAGGATGGGACTTATGAAAAATATCTACGAGGAAGCCAACCGCTTCGAAACCCCTGCGGAAGACGGCGAACGCATGAACCGCATGGAACAGGAAAAATATTATCGGCGGTTCTCGGAACGCGCAGAAGCCGCTGAACCGCAGAAGATCACACACAGCGGCGGCGCAAAGAGAATTCTCGCCACAGCCGCCTGTGCGGTTGCGGTACTGGGACTTGCAGGCGGCGCAGGCATCGGTATTACCGAACTTGTCCGCAGCACACCGCATGACACCGTAACACCTGCATCGACCGATGTTGCCGTGACAACGACCGAAACACAGCAGGCAGAACCGATTGCCGAAGCTGTCCGCACCGATATCACACTCGAAAGCTACACACGCGATGCCATCGGCATCTGTCAGTTCAATTTCCGTGCCCACAACAGCGACGGTTCCCCTGTTGCGGAGGAAACTGTCAAGGCGATAGAGAACGATATGGGAGAGTCAAAACATTATACTTCCCTCGCCGTTCAGAATATCTTTGATGAAGCGACAGGCGATTACCTGGTGCAGGTTGACTGCCAGATCGGTATGTATGTCGAGCAGATCATGCTGACCAATCCGCTGGACGGTTCTGTCTATGCGTTTGATAATCTCCCGGTCACCGATCCGATGTTCTACTGCTGGCCGAATGATGAGGTTTCCCTGACCAAGAACGGCATCCGCTACCTCCAAATGCGCGGCAACTATGACGACTATTTCCCGCTGGATGTCTATACCAAAAATTGGCTCAAAGAAAATGCCGAGAACCCAAGTACAGCAACAATGTTGACAGCTATCTTTAATACCGAAAATTGGCTCAAAGAAAATGCCGAGAACCCCGAACAAGCCTTTGCGGCCATGCGCCTCAAAGACGGCAGCGAGATTCCGCTGGCTATGATCAGTTTCGGCGGCGCTGCATATGACAAGCCGATGGACGAACTGGGCGCGGATGACAAATCCTATTCGATCCTGCAATTATGTCCGCTGACGAATGATACCAATGCAAACGCACCCTATATCCTGCCGATCGACGACATCGAAGCGATCATCTTTGACGAGGAAGAACATATTGTTTACAATATCACGGATGCCATCTACACATCCTGCCCCACCCACAGAGATGTTTCCGAGAATTTTGAGCTTCTGAGTGAACGCATGGACTGCAACAGCCTTGTGGAATATAAGTATCTGGTACACGGCTTGACGGAAGAAGAATTCGAGCTGGAACAATACAGCGTGCTTCCTGCAAATCTCAATGTCTTCGCCAGCGTTTATTCTGTAAACGCAAACGGCGACATCGAATATGAGATCTTCGGACGGATGGAAAATGCAAGCCCTGATACCCCTGTTGTCGGCTCCCTCTACATTCTCGATGTTGACATCTACGGTGAGGGCGGCGACCGCGCTGCGACAATGTCCTCTCCCCTTGTTTCCGATTTCGGTCTTTTGTTCCCCGACACTTCTCCCATCGCTGACTGGTGGACAAATGTATACAGCCCGAGCGACAGCATCGTTCGCAGCAGTACCGATCCGCTCGGTTATCTGATTTTCGCAGACGGCAGTAAAGTCCCGTTTGATGCCAACTCGGCAGGCACGCCGATGCCGCCGCATTTCGGTTATCTCCGCTTCTGCAATCACGACGAAGATCATACGCCGCTGTCCATGTCCGAGGTGAACAGCACCGAACTGACAGCGTTACAGCTCAACTGCGGCAACGGTGAGTACAAGGAATGGCCTGTTCTGGACACCGATCCTGACACCGATGGTCTGGCATTCACAACGGCCGCTGAAACGGTTGCTGCAACGACTGTTACAACGACCGCGCTTCCCTGACAACCAATTTCAAGTTTTCTCCACATAGAAAGAGTATGGGGGAACCCCTTGATAGCGTACACGGTATGCTTCGCATACCTACGAGAAACTACGTTTCTCGCCCCATGCCCCCTCCTGATCTATTGTAAGGAGAAGGATATTTCGCTGTCTGCGGACAGCGATGGGGGGAGCAGTACGGCAAGCCGATGAGTTTGCAAGCAAACTCACCCCCTCAACCCCTGCGATTTTTCGAGAAAAATCGAGTGAAGCTTTTAATATAAGAACCTTTCATATGCGATTCGTAGGGGCGACCTGTGGTCGCCCGCATTCTTCAGATGATTCCTGCTGCAATCGCAGATACAACTTTCTCAACAAGCTGAGAGCAGCTCCCGTAAAAAGGAGCTGCTCTCTTAGTTTGTCGAATAAGTATGGGAGAATAAGGGGAAACCCCTCGTTGGGGTTTCCCCTCTTTGATTGCTCCGCAATCAAATTCA